>NZ_JBIAVQ010000054.1:0-1002 GCF_042894505.1 Streptomyces sp. NPDC001536 | reverse complement strand
CCGGGTGATCAGGGGGGCGATGGTGTCGGTGGTGTCCCAGTCGCGGGGGCGGAGCTGGTATTTCTCCGAGTCGAGGTATTCCTCGCTGCCGGCGCGCAGGGGGGTGTTCTCGCACAGTTCGTAGCCGCTGTAGATGCCCCAGGTGGGGGACAGGGTGGCGGCCAGGACCGCGCGGACCTCGAAGGCGGGCCGTCCGCCGTGCTGGAGGTAGGCGTGCAGGATGTCGGGGGTGTTGGCGAAGAAGTTGGGCCGCATGTAGGCGGCCGCCTCACCGGAGAGCTCGGTCAGGTAGTCGGTGAGTTCTTCCTTGGTGTTGCGCCAGGTGAAGTAGGTGTAGGACTGCTGGAAGCCGATCTGGCCCAGGGTGTGCATCATCGCCGGGCGGGTGAACGCCTCGGCCAGGAAGATCACGTCCGGGTCGCAGGCGTTGATGTCCGCGATCACCCGCTGCCAGAACACGACCGGCTTGGTGTGCGGGTTGTCGACCCGGAAGATCCGCACCCCGTGGTCCATCCAGTGCCGCAGCACCCGCAGGGTCTCGGCGATCAGGCCGTCCATGTCGGCGTCGAACGCGATCGGGTAGATGTCCTGGTACTTCTTCGGCGGGTTCTCCGCGTACGCGATGGTGCCGTCCGCACGGTGGTGGAACCACTCGGGGTGTTTCTGCACCCACGGGTGGTCCGGGGAGCACTGCAACGCGAAGTCCAGGGCGATTTCGAGATCGTGACGGCGGGCCTCGGCCACGAACCAGTCGAAGTCCTCGATGGTGCCCAGATCCGGGTGGACCGCGTCGTGGCCGCCCTCCGGCGAGCCGATCGCCCACGGCACGCCCACGTCCTGCGCGGCGGCCGACAGGGTGTTGTTCGGGCCCTTGCGGAAGGTCGTCCCGATCGGATGGATCGGCGGCAGATAGACCACGTCGAAGCCCATCGCCGCGATCGCCTCGAACCGCCGCGCGGCCGTGCGGAACGTGCCGTGCGGACGCTCCGGCGTGCCCTCGGA
>NZ_JBIAVQ010000053.1:0-1013 GCF_042894505.1 Streptomyces sp. NPDC001536 | reverse complement strand
CGTCAGCAGTCCACCCTGGAGATGATCGCCTCCGAGAACTTCGCGCCGCTCGCGGTCATGGAGGCCCAGGGCTCGGTCCTGACCAACAAGTACGCCGAGGGCTACCCGGGCCGCCGCTACTACGGCGGCTGCGAGCACGTCGACGTCGCCGAGCAGATCGCCATCGACCGGGTCAAGGCCCTGTTCGGCGCCGAGTACGCCAACGTCCAGCCGCACTCCGGCGCCTCCGCCAACCAGGCCGCGCTGTTCGCCCTGGCCTCCCCCGGCGACACCATCCTGGGCCTGGACCTCGCCCACGGCGGCCACCTCACCCACGGAATGCGGCTGAACTTCTCCGGCAAGCAGTTCAACGTGGTCGCCTACCACGTCGACGACGCCGGACTCGTCGACATGGCCGAGGTCGAACGCCTCGCCAAGGAACACCGCCCCAAGGTCATCATCGCGGGCTGGTCCGCCTACCCGCGCCAGCTCGACTTCGCCGAGTTCCGCCGCATCGCGGACGAGGTCGAGGCCTACCTGTGGGTGGACATGGCGCACTTCGCCGGTCTGGTCGCCGCCGGGCTGCACCCCAACCCGGTCGAGCACGCCGACGTCGTCACCTCCACCACCCACAAGACCCTGGGCGGCCCGCGCGGCGGGATCATCCTGGCCAAGCAGGCGTTCGCGAAGAAGCTGAACTCGTCCGTGTTCCCGGGCTTCCAGGGTGGTCCGCTGGAGCACGTGATCGCGGCGAAGGCGGTCTCCTTCAAGGTCGCCGCGAGCGAGGAGTTCAAGGAGCGCCAGGCGCGGACGGTGGAAGGCGCGCGGATCCTCGCGGAGCGTCTGACGGCCGCGGACGCCCGGGAGGCCGGCGTGAACGTGCTGTCCGGCGGCACCGACGTGCACCTGATCCTCGTCGACCTGCGAGAGTCGGAGCTGGACGGGCAGCAGGCCGAGGACCGTCTCCACGAGGTCGGCATCACGGTCAACCGCAACGCCGTCCCCAACGACCCGCGCCCCCCGATGGTGACCTC
>NZ_JBIAVQ010000052.1:0-1052 GCF_042894505.1 Streptomyces sp. NPDC001536 | reverse complement strand
AACACAGTGGACGCGAGCAACTGAGGACAAGCCCTCGGCCTATTAGTACCGGTCACCTCCACCCATTACTGGGCTTCCAGATCCGGCCTATCAACCCAGTCGTCTACTGGGAGCCTTACCCCATCAAGTGGGTGGGAATACTCATCTCGAAGCAGGCTTCCCGCTTAGATGCTTTCAGCGGTTATCCCTCCCGAACGTAGCCAACCAGCCATGCCCTTGGCAGAACAACTGGCACACCAGAGGTTCGTCCGTCCCGGTCCTCTCGTACTAGGGACAGCCCTTCTCAATATTCCTGCGCGCGCAGCGGATAGGGACCGAACTGTCTCACGACGTTCTAAACCCAGCTCGCGTACCGCTTTAATGGGCGAACAGCCCAACCCTTGGGACCGACTCCAGCCCCAGGATGCGACGAGCCGACATCGAGGTGCCAAACCATCCCGTCGATATGGACTCTTGGGGAAGATCAGCCTGTTATCCCCGGGGTACCTTTTATCCGTTGAGCGACGGCGCTTCCACAAGCCACCGCCGGATCACTAGTCCCGACTTTCGTCCCTGCTCGACCCGTCGGTCTCACAGTCAAGCTCCCTTGTGCACTTACACTCAACACCTGATTGCCAACCAGGCTGAGGGAACCTTTGGGCGCCTCCGTTACTCTTTAGGAGGCAACCGCCCCAGTTAAACTACCCATCAGACACTGTCCCTGATCCGGATCACGGACCCAGGTTAGACATCCAGCACGACCAGACTGGTATTTCAACGACGACTCCCCCTGAACTGGCGTCCAGAGTTCACAGTCTCCCAGCTATCCTACACAAGCCGAACCGAACACCAATATCAAACTGTAGTAAAGGTCCCGGGGTCTTTCCGTCCTGCTGCGCGAAACGAGCATCTTTACTCGTAGTGCAATTTCACCGGGCCTATGGTTGAGACAGTCGAGAAGTCGTTACGCCATTCGTGCAGGTCGGAACTTACCCGACAAGGAATTTCGCTACCTTAGGATGGTTATAGTTACCACCGCCGTTTACTGGCGCTTAAGTTCTCAGCTTCGCCAC
>NZ_JBIAVQ010000051.1:0-1159 GCF_042894505.1 Streptomyces sp. NPDC001536 | reverse complement strand
TACTGACTTCCTCGGGGTGTTGTCGGGGGTGGTGACGGGTGGTGATCCCTGCGGTAGGCCGGTGGTATGCGGTACGCGCAGGGTGGCGGGCTGACCGCCGAGCGGCGAGAGTTTCGTGAGCGGATCCGGTATGAGGCGGGTGAGCGGTTCGGCCGTAGTGAGAGCACTGCGGTGATCGCGAGGGATCTGCGGGTGAGTGAGCGGTCGGTGGAACGCTGGCGGCGTGCCTGGCGAGAGGGCGGGATGGATGCGCTCGCTTCTACTGGGCCGCCGAAGCTGCCCAAGCTGTCCGATGAGCAGTTCACCGAGTTGGAGGAGGAACTGGCGCTGGGGCCGGCCGTGCATGGCTGGGAGGACCAGCGCTGGACCCTGGCCCGGATCAGAGCGTTGATCGCCTGGAAGTTCTCGCTGGATTGCTCGTCGGCGGGGGTGTGGCGGCT
The DNA here is from genome assembly GCF_042894505.1 of Streptomyces sp. NPDC001536. NCBI lineage: Bacteria > Bacillati > Actinomycetota > Actinomycetes > Kitasatosporales > Streptomycetaceae > Streptomyces > Streptomyces sp. NPDC001536. Next base: position 719 of record NZ_JBIAVQ010000051.1, on the reverse strand, counting down.
GCTGCACCGGCACGGCTGGTCCTGGCAGTCGCCGGCCCGCCGGGCACTGGAGCGTGACGAGCAGGCGGTGAGCCTGTGGAAGAAGGATGTGTGGCCGCAGGCGGAATGACTGCGGCGGCGCTGGGCGCGTACATCGTCTTCGAGGACGAGGCCGGGTTCTCGATGACGCCGCCGCGCGCTCGCACCTGGGGCCGGCGTGGACACACGCCGGTGGTGCGAGTGCGGGGCCGCTCCTGGCGCCGCTGGTCGATCGCCGCGATGTGCTGCTACAAGCCGGGCGAGAAATCCCGGCTGATCTACCGGCCGCGCCGCCACCGCAAGCACAAGGGCAAGGGACGCGACACCTTTGCCTGGAGCGACTACCGCGACCTGGTTGTCCGTGCTCACATCCAACTCCAGGCGCCTATCGTGCTGATCTGGGACAATCTCAACACCCACCGGGCAGCCGGGATGCGTGAGTACGCCGCCGCACACGACTGGCTCACCATCATCCAACTGCCCTCCTATGCACCGGACTTGAATCCGGTCGAGGGTGTCTGGTCGCTGTTACGGCGCGGGCCGCTGGCCAACACCGCCTTCACCGACGACGAGCACCTCGAACGCACCCTCCGCCGAGGCTTACGTCATATCCAGCTCCAGCCCGACCTCATCGACGGCTGCCTGGCAGGCACCAGACTGCCCCTCATCCAGCAGCCGACAACAACCCGAGGAAGTCAGTA
>NZ_JBIAVQ010000050.1:0-1211 GCF_042894505.1 Streptomyces sp. NPDC001536 | reverse complement strand
GACTGGGCGAACTGGGAGGAGTTCCGCCGTCTGGAGGCCCTGGGCCTGACCATGTACGGGCAGATGACCGCCGGTTCCTGGATCTACATCGGTACGCAGGGCATCCTCCAGGGCACCTACGAGACCTTCTCCGCCGTCGCCGCGAAGAAGTTCAACGGCACCCTCGCCGGGACCATCACCCTCACCGCCGGCCTCGGCGGCATGGGCGGCGCCCAGCCCCTCGCGGTCACCATGAACGACGGTGTCGCGATCTGCATCGACGTCGACCCGCGCGCGATCGAGCGCCGGATCGAGCACCGCTACCTGGACGTGAAGGCCGACAACCTGCGGCACGCGCTGGAACTGGCGGTGGAGGCGCGCGACGCCCGCCGGCCTCTGTCGATCGGCCTGCTCGGCAACGCGGCCGAACTGCTCCCGCAGATGCTGGCCGAGGGCGCCCCCATCGACATCGTCACCGACCAGACCTCGGCCCACGACCCCCTCGCCTACCTTCCCGTCGGCGTCGACTTCGACGACATGGCCGATGCCGCCGCCAAGGACCCGGCGGGCTTCACCACCCGCGCCCGTGAGTCCATGGCCCAGCACGTCGAGGCGATGGTCGGCTTCATGGACGCCGGCGCGGAGGTCTTCGACTACGGCAACTCCATCCGCGGCGAGGCCCAGCTCGCCGGGTACGAGCGGGCGTTCGCCTTCCCCGGCTTCGTCCCTGCCTATATCCGGCCGCTGTTCAGCGAGGGCAAGGGCCCGTTCCGCTGGGCGGCCCTGTCCGGTGAGGCGTCCGACATCGCGAAGACCGACAAGGCGATCCTGGAGCTGTTCCCGGAGAACGAGTCCCTCGCCCGCTGGATCAAGATGGCGGGGGAGCGGGTCCACTTCCAGGGCCTGCCCGCCCGGATCTGCTGGCTCGGCTACGGCGAACGCGACAAGGCCGGCGAACGCTTCAACGACATGGTCGCCTCGGGCGAGCTGGCGGCCCCGCTGGCGATCGGCCGCGACCACCTCGACTCCGGCTCCGTCGCCTCCCCCTACCGCGAGACCGAGGCCATGCTCGACGGCTCCGACGCGATCGCCGACTGGCCGCTGCTCAACGCCATGGTCAATGTGGCGTCCGGCGCGTCCTGGGTGTCCATCCACCACGGCGGCGGCGTGGGCATGGGCCGCTCCATCCACGCCGGCCAGGTGTCCGTGGCCGACGGCACGAAGCTCGCCGG
>NZ_JBIAVQ010000049.1:0-1420 GCF_042894505.1 Streptomyces sp. NPDC001536 | reverse complement strand
CCTAGTAGGACTCCGTTAGGTCGTTCTCGATCTTGGTGTCGTGTGTGCCCTGGCTGGTAGAGCTTGATGGCAGGTGGTGCAGATGCCGGTCCAGCACCTCAGGGTGTTCTGGAGGGTGTCGAGGACCTGGTAGAGGGTGAGGCCGGCCCGGGGACTTTTGGGGCCAGGCGCTGTTCGGTGAGGAAGGCGTGGGCGGCGGTCACCAGGGTGACGTGGTGGTGCCAGCCGGGCCAGGAACGGCCTTCGAAGTGGTCAAGTCCCAGGCCATGCTTGAGTTCGCGGTAGTCATGCTCGATGCGCCAGCGGATTTTGGCCAGACGCACCAGGTCGGTGATCGGGGTGTCCGTGGGCAGGTTGGACAGCCAGTAGTCGGTCGGTGCTTTGGCATCGGCGGGCCACTCGATGAGCAGCCAGCAGTCGGGCAGGATCCCGTCCCACCAGCCCTGTTCGGCCGAGGCCGCGGCCTTGAGCGGGCGTTCGACCGCCTTGCCGGCGGGCCGTACGCGCACCGCGGCGAAGCGGGACCGTAACTCCCCTCTCGAGCCATTCCGCCAGGTCAGAGGGGTGAAGGCCTCCCGTCCCAGGCTGGCGGCAAGAACTGCCACCGACGGCGCGGTCTGGCGGTAGCGGGGCTGGGGCCAGCAGCCGACCGGCCCGTCGCGGGCCGGGGCCACGGGTTGCGCTTCGAAGGGATGGGCGCTCACGTCCGACCGGACGGCCAGGACGTAGGCGAGGTGCCGGTCGGCCAGACCGGACCGCAGGTGTGCGTTGGTGCCGTAGGCGGCATCGGCCACCACGACCGGTGGCGTCATGCCCCACTCGGCGAGGGTGTCGAGCATGTCCAGCGCCAGGCGCCACTTCTCGCGGTGTGTGACCTCGGGAGGGATGCGGGTGAGGCTGCGGCGGCCGGTGTCCAAGGCCCACTCCTTGGGCACGAACAGCCGCCACTGCAGCGGGCAGGACGCGGCATCGGTCGCGGCGTGGACACTGACCGCGACCTGGCAGTTGGCCCGCTTGCCCAGGGCCCCGCAGTACTGCGGGGCCACAGCGACCGACATCCTCCCGTCCTTGGGCACCGACACGTCGTCGATCACCCAGGCCGTCGGCTTGATCAGCGGCAGCATCCGCTCAACAAGCCGCCGTTGGACGGGCACCGGATCCCACGTCGACTGGTTCACGAACTGCTGCAGGTTCTGCTCATTGCCGTCCGGCAGCCGCGCAGCCATGGCCTGGATGGACTTGCGACGGCCATCCAGCATCAGCCCTCGCAGATAGCAGTCGCCCTTGGCCCGCTGATCCCTGCGCGGGACCGAGGCGAACACATCCGCCACGAACAACGCCAACATCGCCCGCATGCGGTTCACTTCATGTGCGTCCACACACCCAACATGCTCTTGATCAGGCCCAACGGAAAGACCTA
>NZ_JBIAVQ010000048.1:0-1425 GCF_042894505.1 Streptomyces sp. NPDC001536 | reverse complement strand
CTAGTGTGCTGCGCCTGAAATCCCGGGCTTAAATCTGTAGCCTGTTTTCATGTCTCGGGGTCCTCGTGCCGTTGAAGTTGTGTTGTCCGATGAGGAGCGCGCCGAGTTGCTGCGCTGGGTGGGCGGGGCGGTGGCGCCTCGTCTTGTCGAGCGGGCACGGATCGTCTTGGCGTGCGCGGACGGGCAGCCGAATACGCGTGTGGCGGCGGAGTTAAAGGTAACCGCGGACACGGTGAGGAAGTGGCGGTCGCGGTTTGCTGCCCGCCGGATGGCCGGACTTGCGGATGAGCCGCGGCCGGGCCGGCGCAAGTCGGAACTGGTGCTCAGTGATGACGAACGGACTCAGCTGACGCGTTGGGCCAGGCGCGCCAAGACCGCTCAGTTCCTGGCTCTGCGCGCGCGGATCGTGCTGCGGTGCGCGGAGGGCGGGACGAATAGGCAGGTGGCGGCCGAACTCGGGGTGCGTGAGCAGTCGGTGAGCCGCTGGCGGGCCCGGTTCGTCGAGCGGCGGCTGGACGGGCTGACCGATGAGCCGCGGCCCGGCAGGCCGCCCTCGATCCTGCTCGACCAGGTCGAGGATGTTGTCGTCGCGACGCTGGAATCGACCCCGGGTAAGGACACGCACTGGTCGCGGGCCTCCATGGCCGAGCGCACCGGGCTGTCGAAGTCGACCATCGGGCGGATCTGGAGGAAGTTCGACCTCAAGCCGCACCTGCAGGATGCCTTCAAACTGTCCACCGATCCGCAGTTCGTCGCGAAGGTCGTCGACGTCGTCGGCCTGTATCACCACCCGCCCGAGAAGGCGGTGGTGTTGTGCGTGGACGAGAAGAGCCAGATCCAGGCGCTGGACCGCTCGCAGCCGGTGCTGCCGATGATGCCGGGCATGCCCGAGCGGCGTACCCACGACTACCTGCGGCACGGCATCACCAGTCTGTTCGCCGCGTTCAACATCGCCGACGGCACCGTCATCGGTGAACTGCACCGCCGCCACCGGGCCGTCGAGTTCAAAAAGTTCCTGGTCACGATAGACAAGCGGGTTCCCGCCGGGCTCGATGTGCACCTGGTGTGTGACAACTACGCCACCCACAACACCCCCGAGATCAAGACCTGGCTCGGCAAGCACCCCCGCTTTCATGTCCACTTCACTCCGACCGGCTCCTCCTGGATCAACCAGGTCGAGCGATGGTTCGGCCTGCTGACCGACAAGCTCATCCGCCGGGGCGTCCACACCTCGGTGAAGGCGCTGGAGGACGACATCAGGGCCTGGATCGACTCGTGGAACGAGAAGCCCAGGCCCTTCACCTGGACCAAGACCGCCGACGAGATCCTCAACTCGCTCGCCGAGTACCTCGCCAAGGTCACCCCTCCAGCCAGCGGTAACCCGCGACAGATTTAAGCCCGGGATTTCAGGCGCAGCACACTAGC
>NZ_JBIAVQ010000047.1:0-1537 GCF_042894505.1 Streptomyces sp. NPDC001536 | reverse complement strand
CAGGTCGGAACTTACCCGACAAGGAATTTCGCTACCTTAGGATGGTTATAGTTACCACCGCCGTTTACTGGCGCTTAAGTTCTCAGCTTCGCCACCCCGAAGAATGACTAACCGGTCCCCTTAACGTTCCAGCACCGGGCAGGCGTCAGTCCGTATACATCGCCTTACGGCTTCGCACGGACCTGTGTTTTTAGTAAACAGTCGCTTCTCGCTGGTCTCTGCGGCCACCCCCAGCTCGGAGAGCAAGTCTCCTCACCAGTGATGGCCCCCCTTCTCCCGAAGTTACGGGGGCATTTTGCCGAGTTCCTTAACCATAGTTCACCCGAACGCCTCGGTATTCTCTACCTGACCACCTGAGTCGGTTTAGGGTACGGGCCGCCATGAAACTCGCTAGAGGCTTTTCTCGACAGCATAGGATCATCCACTTCACCACAATCGGCTCGGCATCAGGTCTCAGACTATGTGCAAGGCGGATTTGCCTACCTTGCGTCCTACACCCTTACCCCGGGACAACCACCGCCCGGGCTGGACTACCTTCCTGCGTCACCCCATCACTCACCTACTGCAAGTCTGGTTCGGCGGCTCCACCACTCCCCTTTGCCCGAAGGCTCCGGGGCGGCTTCACGGCCTTAGCATCGCCTGGTTCGATGTTTGACGCTTCACAGCGGGTACCGGAATATCAACCGGTTATCCATCGACTACGCCTGTCGGCCTCGCCTTAGGTCCCGACTTACCCTGGGCAGATCAGCTTGACCCAGGAACCCTTAGTCAATCGGCGCACACGTTTCTCACGTGTGAATCGCTACTCATGCCTGCATTCTCACTCGTGAACCGTCCACCACTGCCTTCCGGCGCGGCTTCACCCGGCACACGACGCTCCCCTACCCATCACAACACCCGTTAGGGCTATACGCTGCAATGACACGACTTCGGCGGTACGCTTGAGCCCCGCTACATTGTCGGCGCGGAATCACTAGACCAGTGAGCTATTACGCACTCTTTCAAGGGTGGCTGCTTCTAAGCCAACCTCCTGGTTGTCTCTGCGACTCCACATCCTTTCCCACTTAGCGTACGCTTAGGGGCCTTAGTCGATGCTCTGGGCTGTTTCCCTCTCGACCATGGAGCTTATCCCCCACAGTCTCACTGCCGTGCTCTCACTTACCGGCATTCGGAGTTTGGCTAAGGTCAGTAACCCGGTAGGGCCCATCGCCTATCCAGTGCTCTACCTCCGGCAAGAAACACACGACGCTGCACCTAAATGCATTTCGGGGAGAACCAGCTATCACGGAGTTTGATTGGCCTTTCACCCCTAACCACAGGTCATCCCCCAGGTTTTCAACCCTGGTGGGTTCGGTCCTCCACGAAGTCTTACCTCCGCTTCAACCTGCCCATGGCTAGATCACTCCGCTTCGGGTCTTGAGCGCGCTACTGAATCGCCCTGTTCGGACTCGCTTTCGCTACGGCTTCCCCACACGGGTTAACCTCGCAACACACCGCAAACTCGCAGGCTCATTCTTCAAAAGGCACGCAGTCACGA
>NZ_JBIAVQ010000045.1:0-2363 GCF_042894505.1 Streptomyces sp. NPDC001536 | reverse complement strand
CTGTCCGCGTACAAGTGATCGTGCACCACCTCGTACGGATGAGACTGCACCGTCGTTGATGCGGTGAGGGGCAAGGGCCGCGAGTCTGCTGCTGTCGGTTCGGGGTGGCAGAGGGGCGGCTGACGGTGGTCTTGGATCCGCATCGCTGGCTGGAGCTTCGGCGGTTTCGCGGCTTGTATGAGTCCGGCGCGATGAGCCTGCGGGAGATCGCGAAGGAGACCGGGCTGAACCGCCGCACGGTCGCGAAGTACCTGTCGAGCGAGGTGTCGGCTGCGCCGCCGCAGCGGGAGCCGAACGGTCGGCCGCGGCGGCGGGTGGTGGACGAGGTTGCCCCGCTGATCGATGCGATGCTCAAGGCGGAGATCCTGCTCAAGGGAGCCGTGATCCACGAGCGGCTGGTCCAGGAGTACGGGGTCACGATCAACTACCAGCGGGTGAAGCTCTACCTGCAGGAGGCCAGGCCCCGGATCGCCGAGGAGCTGGGGATCAGCCCGGGTGAACTGGCTGGTCTGCACCGCAGGTTCGAGGTGGTTCCGGGGGCTCAGGCCCAGGTGGACTGGGGTGATGAGGGCAAGCTCCTCGCTCATGTCGGGATCCCGAAGGTCTACTCGTTCCACATGACGTTGTCGTACTCGCGCGACCCGTTCTGCTGCTTCACCACCAGCCAGGACCTGGCGACCTTCTTCGACTGCCACCGGCAGGCGTTCGCGCACTTCGGCGGGGTGCCGATGACGATCGTCTACGACCGCACCAAGACCGTCGTGCGCCGGCACGTCGCCCCCGGTGAGGCGGTCCCGCTGCATCCCGAGGCGGTCGCGTTCGCCGGGCACTGCGACTTCGACATCGATGTGCTGGCCGCCTACCGGCCGCAGGGCAAGGGCCGCGTCGAGCGTCAGGTCGCCATCGTGCGTGACCACGTGCTGGCCGGACGGGCGTTTGCGTCCATCGAAGAGATGAACGCCGCTTTCGCAGCCTGGGTCCCGATGCGGCGGGCGAAGGTGCACGGCACTCATGGCGAGGTCATCGGACACCGGGCGGAGCGTGACCACATGGCCCTTCGCCCCTTGCCCGGGACTCCGTATGTGGTCGCCCAGCGGCATCTGCGGCATGTCGGCAAGGACTGCCTGGTGGCCTTCGACGCGAACCTCTACTCGGTGCCCGCCCGCAAAGTCCGCCCCCGCCAGCTGGTCGAAGTCCGGGCCACGAAGTCCCAGGTCACGCTGCACTCCACGATCCCCGGCCCGGACGGTGAGACTGTGCTGGCCGCCCATCCACGGGCTGTGGGCCGCGGCGCCCGCATCGTCGACGAGAGGCACTGGGACGGGCTGCCCACCGGCGCGGGCCGCCGCGTCACCACCGGCGACAGTCCGCCGTCGCCCCGCCAGGCGCCCTCACACGAGCCAGAGGCCGGCCCGCTGCAGGCCCTGCTGAACCGGGCCGCCGCTGCCCGCGTCGAGGTCGGCCGCCGTCCGCTGTCGGTCTACGACGAGCTGACCGGCACCCGCCCCTTCACGTCCAACACTGCGACAAAGGAAGCCCGTTGAGCGAGCTGACCGGCACCCGCATCCGCACCACGGCCGTCAAGCTCGGCCTGCCTCACCTGGCCGATGCCCTCAACCAGTACGTCCAGCGGGGTGACGAGGCCAAGATGGGCTATCTCGACTTCCTCGACCTGGTGCTGTCCGAGGAACTCGCCGTCAAGGACGACCGGCGCTTTCGCCAGGGACTTCGGCTGTCGAAGCTGCCGCACCACAAGACGCTGGATGACTACGACTTCTCCTTCCAGCCCGAGCTCGACCCCCGCAAGGTCAAGGATCTCGCCAGCCTCTCCTTCGTCGAGGAGAAGGCCAACGTGGCTTTGCTCGGTCCGCCCGGCGTCGGCAAGACGCACATTGCCGTCGCCCTGGCCGTCGCGGCCTGCCGGGCCGGCTACTCGATCTACTTCACCAGCCTCGACGACATGGTCCGCAACCTCAAAGCCGCCGAAGCGGCCGGCCGTCTGACCAGCAAGCTCGGCACCTACCTGCGGCCGGGCGTCCTTGTGGTCGATGAAGTGGGATACCAGCCCCTCGAGCGAGCCGAGGCGAACCTGGTCTTCCAGGTGATCTCCAAGCGTTACGAGAAGGGCTCGATCATCCTGACCTCGAACAAGACCTTCAGCGAATGGGGCCAGGTCTTCGGGGACGAAGTCCTCGCCACCGCCATCCTCGACCGCCTCCTGCACCACTGCGAAGTCGTTCCCATCAACGGCAACAGCTACCGGCTCAAGAACCGACTCCAAGCCATCGAACGAGACACCGACGTGGCCTGAGTGGTGCACCTATCCCCGTACTTGGTGGTGCACTCACACGAGTACGGGGACA
>NZ_JBIAVQ010000044.1:0-4188 GCF_042894505.1 Streptomyces sp. NPDC001536 | reverse complement strand
ACCCAGCCACGCCAGCAACTGCGTCGCCGACGGACCCGACTGCACATGCGTCATATCCAGCACACGCACACCCTCAAGAGCCTTCGTCGTCACAGGTCACCTCGCTTGTCCGTTGCCTTGAGCGTGCTGGTGGTGCTGTTCCTGAGCCGTGTTCGGTAGATTGCATACAGTCGACGAATACTGTATGAAGATTGTTATCCCGCATCCCGTGGGTGATGTCCAGGGGTCGTGCACCACTTTTCAGACGCGACTCGATCGAGACGGGAGCCGAACCATGGACCTGTACGAACACCAGGCCCGCGGGCTCTTCGAGGAACACGGCATCCTCGTACCGCGGGCGGAGGTCACCGACTCACCCAAGGAGGCGCGCGAGATCGCGCGCAGGCTGGGCGGCCCCGCCGTCGTCAAGGCGCAGGTCAAGACCGGAGGGCGCGGCAAGGCCGGCGGTGTGCGGCTCGCGGCCGACCCGGCGGCGGCGGAACTGGCGACACGTCAGATCCTCGGCATGGACATCAAGGGCCACACCGTCGGCAAGGTCATGCTGGCCCAACCAGTGGACATCGAGGCCGAGTTCTACGTTTCCTACGTCCTCGACCGGGCGGCGGGCCGCTTCCTCGCCATCGCCTCCGCCGAGGGCGGCATGGAGATCGAGGAGGTCGCCGCCGATCGGCCGGAAGCGGTGGCCCGTATCCACATCGACCCGGCCGAGGGGGTCACCTCCGCCAAGGCGGGAGAGATCGCCGAGGCCGCCGGCCTCCCGCCTCAGACCGTCGACGTCCTCGTACGGCTGTGGCGGGTACTGGTCCGCGAGGACGCCGTCCTCGTCGAGGTCAACCCGCTCGTCCGCACCCGGCAAGGGCAGATCCTCGCCCTCGACGGCAAGGTCACCCTCGACGACAACGCCCGCTTCCGGCAGGCCCGTTGGGGTGTCGAGGAAGCGGAGCACGGGGACGCGCTGGAGGCGGCGGCCGCCGCGAAGGGCCTCAACTACGTCAAGCTCGACGGCGAGGTCGGCATCATCGGCAACGGCGCGGGGCTGGTCATGTCGACACTCGACGTGGTCGCCGGCTGCGGCGCCCGGCCGGCCAACTTCCTCGACATCGGAGGCGGGGCGTCCGCCCAGGTGATGGCCGACGGGCTGTCCGTCATCCTCTCCGACCCGGCGGTGAAGTCGGTGTTCGTCAACGTCTTCGGCGGGATCACCGCGTGCGACGCGGTCGCCGACGGCATCGTACGGGCCCTGGACACCGTCCAGTTGACCAAGCCGCTCGTCGTACGCCTCGACGGCAACAACGCCGCCCGCGGCCGCGCGGTGCTCGACGCGCACGCCCATCCGCTGGTCCAGCAGGCCACCACCATGGACGGCGCCGCCCGTCGCGCCGCACAACTCGCCACCACAGCCTGAGGAGGCGGCACATGGCGATCTACCTCACCAAGGAGAGCAAGGTCCTCGTCCAGGGCATGACCGGCGGCGAGGGCATGAAGCACACCCGGCGCATGCTCGCGGCCGGCACGAACGTCGTCGGAGGCGTCAACCCGCGCAAGGCCGGCCGGACCGTCGACTTCGACGATCGTGCCGTACCTGTTTTCGGGTCGGTTGCCGACGGTATACAGTCGACCGGAGCCGATGTCACCGTCGTCTTCGTACCGCCCGCCTTCGCCAAGGCGGCCGTCATCGAGGCCGCCGACGCCGGCATCGGGCTCGCCGTCGTCATCACCGAGGGCATCCCCGTCCACGACTCCGTCGCCTTCACCGCGTACGCGAAGGAGAAGGGCACCAGGATCATCGGCCCCAACTGTCCGGGCCTGATCACCCCCGGACAGTCCAACGCGGGCATCATCCCGGCCGACATCGCCAAACCCGGACGCGTCGGCCTGGTCTCCAAGTCGGGCACGCTCACCTACCAACTCATGTACGAGCTGCGCGACATCGGCTTCACGACCTGTGTCGGCATCGGCGGTGACCCCGTCGTCGGCACCACCCACATCGACTGCCTGGCCGCGTTCCAGGACGACCCCGACACCGAACTCGTCGTGCTCATCGGGGAGATCGGCGGCGACGCCGAGGAACGTGCGGCCGCCTACATCGAGCGGCACGTCGGCAAACCCGTCGTCGGCTACATCGCCGGTTTCACCGCGCCCGAGGGAAAGACCATGGGACACGCGGGCGCCATCGTGTCCGGTTCCTCGGGTACGGCGCAGGCGAAGAAGGAAGCGCTGGAAGCGGTCGGTGTCAGGGTCGGCAACACCCCGACCGAGACGGCCCGGCTCGTGCTCGACCTGCTGGCCGCCGACCGCGACGCGACCCGCGAGGCGTGACCGCCCGGCGCCACTGAGCTCCTCCCCTATATACGCGACCACTTGTCGCACGGGCCTGCCCTCCACGGTTCCGCAGAAGGCGCCGTGGACGCCAGGCACCCCCCGCCCCCGACTGTGCACCGAGAGCGGAGACACCGAATGACGACCACCCTCAACCCCACCCCCCTCGTGGTGAAGTCCGGCACCACCTGGGACGACGCCTGGCGGCGCTGCCTCGCGGCCGCGCCCGAGGCGTTCCGTGACGACCGGGTCCTCAACCTCTGGAACGCCGCCTGGCGGGCGGACGGCCGGGCGCTGCCCGCCACCAGCCCCGTCGACGGCAGCCCGATCGCCGGCCCGCCGCGCCTGGACCGCGAAGCCGCCCACCAGGCGGTCCGCGCCTCCCTCGACCAGCACCGCGCCTGGCGGCACATCCCGCTCGACGAGCGCCGCGCCCGCGTCGCGGCCACCCTCGACGCCCTCACCCAGCACCGCGAACTCCTCGCCCTCCTGCTCGTCTGGGAGATCGGCAAGCCGTGGCGGCTCGCTCAGGCGGACGTGGACCGCGCCATCGACGGGGTGCGCTGGTACGTCGACGGCATCGAACCGATGGTCGCCGGGCGGACCCCGCTGGACGGCCCGGTGTCCAACATCGCCAGCTGGAACTATCCGATGAGCGTGCTCGTTCACGCCATGCTGGTACAGGCCCTGGCGGGCAACGCGGTCATCGCCAAGACCCCGACCGACGGCGGTGTCGCCTGTCTGACCCTGGCCTGCGCGCTCGCCGCCCGCGAGGGGATCCCCGTCACTCTGGTCAGCGGCAGCGGGGGAGAGCTGTCCGAGGCGCTGGTGCGGGCGCCCGAGATCGGCTGTGTCTCCTTCGTCGGCGGCCGCGACACCGGCGCCGCCGTGGCCACGGCCGTGGCCGACCTCGGCAAGCGGCATGTCCTCGAACAGGAGGGGCTGAACACCTGGGGCATCTGGAACTACTCGGACTGGGACGCCCTCACCGCCGTCATCCCCAAGCTCTTCGACTACGGCAAGCAGCGCTGCACCGCGTACCCGCGCTTCGTCGTCCAGCGGGAGCTGTTCGACGACTTCCTGGCCGCGTACCTCCCCGCCGTGCGCACCCTCAAGGTCGGCCACCCGCTCGCCGTCGCCCAGGCCGACGACCCCTACCCGGCACTGGACTTCGGCCCGGTGATCAACGCGGCCAAGGCGAAGGATCTGCACGACCAGGTCGCCGAGGCCATCGCGCGCGGCGCCGTCCCCCTGCACCGCGCCAGTGAGGCCGACGCCCGCTTCCTGCCCGGCCAGGACACCTCGGCGTACGTCCAGCCGGTCACCCTCCTCAACCCGCCCCCGTCCTCACCGCTGCACCACGCGGAACCGTTCGGCCCGGTCGACACCATCGTCCTCGTCGACACCGAGGCAGAACTGCTGGCCGCGATGAACGCCTCCAACGGCGCGCTGGTGGCCACGCTGTCCACGGACGACCGTTCCGCCTTCGACCGGCTCGCCCCGCAGATCCGGGCGTTCAAGGTCGGTCACGGCAAGCCCCGCTCGCGGGGCGACCGCGACGAGCTGTTCGGCGGATTCGGCGCGTCCTGGCGCGGTGCCTTCGTCGGCGGCGAGTTGCTGGTGCGCGCGGTGACGCAGGGCCCGGCGGGGGAGCGGCTGCCCGGCAACTTCCCGGAGTACCAGCTCATGCCATGACCGGCGGCCGAGGGCGGCGCCCGCGCAGGGCGCGCCCTCGGGACATCGCGTGCAGACGTCGACGTACGAAGTGAGGTGGCGATCATGACGAAGGCTCTTGAGGGTGTGCGTGTGCTGGATATGACGCATGTGCAGTCGGGTCCGTCGGCGACGCAGTTGCTGGCGTGGCTGGGG
>NZ_JBIAVQ010000043.1:0-4270 GCF_042894505.1 Streptomyces sp. NPDC001536 | reverse complement strand
AACTCGCTCGCCGAGTACCTCGCCAAGGTCACCCCTCCAGCCAGCGGTAACCCGCGACAGATTTAAGCCCGGGATTTCAGGCGCAGCACACTAGCAGGTCGGCGAAATTCGTCGGTTGCTCACCTCAGATCGCCCACACCGGCGGCTCCCAAATGAGATCCAGGACTGCACATGCGTGAAGTCCTGTGCCGGGCACGGAGGCGGCTTGCACGCTCCGGGGTCAGCGCCACGCCCACCCGGCCAACAACGGAACAGGCTTCGGGCCCTGCCCCGTCTACCCGAAGCACCCGGTGATGTTTGATCGACGGTCGGAAACCCGTATGCAAGGCCCTATTATTCGGGGACTCGCGTACGGGTTCTCGTGGCCCGGCTTCCGGGATTCCTGGAACCTGCGCGCCTTCACCTGCTGGGCGGACAAGGGCTACCAGGACGCAGGCGGGACGGTGCGTCACCCTTTCCGAGGCCGGTGGGAGAAGGTGTCCATCGGCCAGCAGGCCGTCAACCGGTCTCAGGCCAAGATCCGGGCACTGGTCGAACAAGCCATCGCCACCCTCACGTCCTGGCGGCTCCTCCGCAAACTCCGCTGTTCAACGACCCGGATCACGAACGTCGTCCAAGCCGTCCTCACCCTCCAACTGGCCAGCTCAGACTGAGGCAGTTGCCGAACTCGTATGATCTCGCGATGAGGATCTGGACGGAGCACCCTGCCAAGGCGGACGTCGAAGCTGTCGTTCGCCGCTACGTCAGCTTGCTCCGAGCCGGAAGGATCCCTGAGGCCGAACAGCTCATCGATCACCACCCGGTCCGTCATGTGCTCAAGTCGCTGTGGACCGGGTCTGTCGAAGCAAGCGCCGATGGGGACGAGGCGAGCGGAAGCCCTGCTGTCGACGAGTGGGAGCAGGATCTGTCCTGGCTCGGCGAACTGAATCTCGCGGACTTCCGCTGGGGCCACACCGGCAGCCATGTCTACGCTGAGATCACCTATCGCGCGCAGATGATCGAGGTGGCATTGGGCTTCTGGGTCAGGCCCACCGACGCCGGCTGGGTCATCACGGGACCGGCCACGTACTGGTAGGACACGCGAAGAGCAGCACGATCCTGATGTCGGTGCAACCCTCCCGCCGGCGGACCATCACATGCTGTCGATCAAGGACCCAGCCAGCCCGAGCGTCCCGCCCCGTGCCACGCCAGCCTTGTGACCTGCAACCTCAGGTTGGAAAAGACTGACTGGCCCAAGTCGTACTGCACCTCCTGCTTTATGTGGAATCGAGGATCACCGAGCAGGAGCCGCATAACTCGCCAAACGCGGGTCAGTGGGGGCGAAGTGATCTTCGTCCGGGCGGCCGACGATCGCAAGGCGCAGCTGCACTTCGCACGGGACCTCAGCATCGGCGCTTCGCTGTAACGCCCTGCCGAACACATCTGGAGACCCACCTGTCGCCCCAGTCAACGCCCATACGAGGCCCCCTTGTTGAGGGTTTCGACGGGGTTCACACTGCTGCCAGTCCCTCGCTGGGTTCGCTGCCAGCAACTGCTCTCCGTACATGCCTTGCTGGCGTTCCCAGCGCTCCGAGCTCCGAACACTGAACCGGGTGGCACCATGTACAACGCCGCTTCACTGATCGTCTCACTGATCGCCTTGGTACTTTCGGGTTTCGCCACGGTACGGCAGACGCGTCATGCACGATCCGAGAGTGACATGACCTGGGTCCTTGAAGTAGCGGACGTGCAACTGCCGCCTTGTCTTCGGAAGCGTGGGAGATGAACACGTCCCAGGTCTGTCCACCCAGTACGTCTCCAACAGGTTCCACCGGCTCGTGCAGGGCGACTGCCCGCGCGGGATTTCGCTGCTGCCCACCGGCCGGGGGCAAAAACCCTCGTGGTGGCGGTTGCACCGCGAACGACGCGGCGATGCGTCCGGAGCGGCCGCCGAGGTCGATCGCGACAACCCAATGGCCATTGCTGGGTACGGTTACCTCGAACGGGGATCGTGTGACATGGCCGCCGAGGTACCGGTATCTCCGGCCCGACTTGCAGTTGCCGTACTCGCTGCGAGTCATCACCTGCACGTTGGCTTGATTGCGCAAAGTGACGACGACCGTGGACCCCTTTCTGAGGTTGCCAAGGTCCTTGAAGACGTGCTCCACAGGGTCTCCTGCTGGTGCGGGCGGTCCCATCCAGGCTAAGGATCCGCACTGACAATCGGGGACTCGATCACCTCCAGATCGCGACAAGGGCGGCAAGGCCGACCAGCAGAAGCAGGAAGGGCGCCAAGGGCCGACCCTGGTTTCCCGGTCGGCTGGGCTCGGCTGGGCGTAGTTCCGGGTGGTCACGCAGGGCCGTGATTTCCTCCGCCATGCGTACGTACGACGGCCGTATACGCAGCCGTCGCTCGGCCCACGGCCAGCCGAGCGCGGTCAACTGCCAGATGTCCCCGCCGGACAGGCGGATCTCGACGTTGCCTTCCTCGGTGTACTCGACGGACCGCAGCCGCTCCCACGGCACATGCCGCACCTTCCACGCCCGGGTCAGCCAGAGACCTGTGCTGTCCACGGTGGCGCGCCAGTTGAGGAGAGTGGCGGCCGGGCCGATCGCCAGGAGCAGCCCGAGCAGCGGGACCACGTTCCAGCTGAAGCCCTCCGTTACCAGTGTCCTGACGAAGAACCAGCACGCGGCCACGATGCCCGCAGCGAACACCAGGCCCCCCGCTCGGGCCATCGCACCCGGCCCCCAGTGCATCGGCACTCCGGTGGGATCGAGGCCCTCGGCAATCTGCTCCGCGCGCGCCTGACGCAGCGCCTTCGCCGCACAGTCGGAGGCCGCATCCGTGATCGCGGCGCCCTCCGCTGCCGGGCCCTTGTCGGGCTGTGGCAGACGGACGGGGCTGGCCGTCCGTATCACCAGCGGATTCCCTTCCCCATCGGTCGTGACGAGGACCAGCTCGCCCCCTTCGTACGGGGTCCCGAACATCACGGCTTCATGCAACCGCTCATCGGAGTCAGGGGACTCGTCGTCGAACACCCCTTCTGCCTCGTCCTCCGCCGCCTCCGAGATCTCACCCTCCGGGAGCACGGGCACGCAGTAGCACTCCAGCAACGGCGTACGCCCGGCGGTGTCGTCGGCCGCGTAGACCAGGGTCCCGACGTCGCGGACGGAACTCTCCAGCACCCGCAGAACCGGTACCGGTGCACGACGCAGTGCCGCGGCTCGCCCACGGGCCAGGATTCCCACGGTGAGCAGCGACAGGCCGGGCAGTACGGCGACCAGCGTCAGCAACTGCCAGCCGAAGGCGTCGTACGGCTCGGCGGCCAGGCGCCGCCAGGATCCGTCCTCCAGGACGGTCACCGTGCCACCGATGCGATAGTCCTCCGGGAAGGCCGCACTGACGACGACGCGGTGTTCGTCCGCCGTGCGCAGGCGTACCGACTCCTCGCCCTGGCCGATCACCCGCCCGGTGGTCCGCACGGCGCGGTCCGCATGGTCTTCGTCGGCGCGGATTCCTCGCAGACCCATGGCGACGAATCCGATGGCCACCGCGCACAGGATCAGCGCACCGACGATCGGGATGCTCCCGCGTACCAACGGACCGACGGGTTCGGGCAAGTGGTGCCGCATCCCCGCGCTCCGCTCGGCCATCTGCCGCTGCCCGCGTCGCATGGCCAGCCGTGACCATGCCGCGGCCCAGCCGAAGGCCAGCGCCGCGATCACGGCGAGGTTCGCGACCCGCGACACCCAACCGACGCCCGACAGTTCCCACCGCGCCACGATGACCGCCAGGACGGGCGCGGTGATCAGAGCCAGTTCCGGCAGCTTGGCGAACCAGTACAAAAGGCCGACCGCCAGGCCCATCTGGACCATGCCGCCCCAGTCCGGACCACATGGCGCCATCTCGCTGCACGGCGCTTCCGGCTCCACCACGATCGCCCACACCACAGCGACGATCAGGGCCAGAACGGACCACTTCGGCCTCGCCCAGGACTCCGGACGCAGCCTCGCCCACGGCTCGGCGTCGGCAGTCAGCCAGCCAGGCACGCCTGCGGGCACGGATCCCGACGGTATCGGGACGGGGATCTGGGACACGCAAGGATTATGCGGCCTGCCCCCAGAACAATCGCAGCCGGCCGGAGGACATCACAGCACGCGCCGGAGATCAGGCATACGACGCGGCCCGGCCGCCGCTACTGAGGTTTTCGGTTCGGGGTGACGTCATGGCGGCGTCGTGATCAGCTGAGTTTCGGCGATGAAGCCGTCGAGCAGGTCGTGCCGGTAT
>NZ_JBIAVQ010000042.1:0-6164 GCF_042894505.1 Streptomyces sp. NPDC001536 | reverse complement strand
AATACCGGCACGACCTGCTCGACGGCTTCATCGCCGAAACTCAGCTGATCACGACGCCGCCATGACGTCACCCCGAACCGAAAACCTCAGTAGCCGATACGAGGGTGGCCAGC
The DNA here is from genome assembly GCF_042894505.1 of Streptomyces sp. NPDC001536. NCBI lineage: Bacteria > Bacillati > Actinomycetota > Actinomycetes > Kitasatosporales > Streptomycetaceae > Streptomyces > Streptomyces sp. NPDC001536. The sequence continues at coordinate 6,051 of NZ_JBIAVQ010000042.1, read as the reverse complement.
CGATCTCGCGCCCCTCTGGCGCCGATCCGGGGTCGATCTCCGCAGTGCCTTCATGGGTTCTTGGTCTCGGCGTGGCTGTGCCGCTCGTTCCGGCGGAACGGTTGGCCGTTGCGGGCCATACTGTTGGTGCGCCCGCCAGGCTCCCCCGTCTTGGCGGGCGCAGCACTGTCGAGGCGCTTTCCGCGGAGCACCGCGGCGGGCCTGCGTTGACGGCGTGCAACGCGGCCGCCCGAACCCTCCCGGTGCCTGGGATGGATGCTGGTGAACGCGGGGCCGGTCAAGGGCCGCTGGTCATAGGGTGGTTGGTGACGTACGGCGGCACGGTGCGGGGGCACGGATGAGCGATACGGGGGCGTCTGACGGCACGTCGGACACGGTCTGGTTCATCAGCCACGCCGGGGCGGATCGGGCGTGGGCGGAGTGGGTGGGCTGGCAGCTCCTGGACGCCGGGCACCAGGTGGAGCTGGATTACTGGGACTGGGGTGCGGGCGACAACTTCGTCCTGAAGATGAACGCGGCTCTGGAGCGGGGCCGGTTCCTGGCGTTGTTCTCCCCGGCGTACTTCGAGCCGGAGCGGTTCACCACACCGGAGTGGACCGCCATGGTCGCCCGGCGGGAGAAGATCACTCCGGTCCGTATCGCCGAGACCACCGTGCCGGCGGTCCTGAGTTCCCTCCTGGCTCCGGACGTGTTCGGGCTGGACGACCATGCCGCACGCCAAGAGCTGTTGCGGGCGGTGGAGGGTCCGTCCCGGCCACTCCGGGCGCCGTCGCGGCCGCCGGGGATGCTGGCGCAGGTGAGCGGTAGTGGTCCGCGGCTGCCGGGGAGTCTGCCGCGGGTGTGGAATGTTCCGGTCCGCAACGCGGCTTTCACCGGCCGTGACGGCATGCTGGTGCACCTGCGGGAGGCGTTGGCGTCCGGTCAGCGAGTGGCAGTCCAGGCCCTCCACGGCCGGGGCGGGGTGGGCAAGACACAGCTGGCGATCGAGTACGCGCACCGGTTCGCGGGTGAGTACGAGCTGGTGTGGTGGGTGGCATCGGAGGACCCCGCGCTCATCCCCGACCAGCTCGCCGCGCTCGCCCTGCACACCGGTGCCGCGCCCGCGGGGACACCGTCCGCTGACGTGGTCCCCGTCCTGCTCGCCGAACTGCGCACACGTTCACGCTGGCTGCTGGTGTTCGACAACGCCGAAGACCCAGGCGCGCTCGCCCTATTCCTGCCCGGCGGTCCGGGCCACGTACTGATCACGTCCCGCAACCCGCACTGGAACAGCTACGCCGTCCCCCTCGACATCGACACTCTCTCCCGCACTGAATCCGTGGCCTTGCTGCGTGCCCAGGGTGCGGACCTGACCGACGCGGACGCCGACGACATCGCCGCCACCCTGGATGACCTGCCGCTCGCCCTCGCCCAGGCGGCTGCACTGCTGACCCGGGGCTTGTCGGCGGCGGATCTGAAGGAGGAGCTGGAGGCGAACCTGGTTCAGGTGATGGCGCAAGGCCATCTGCCCGGCTACCCGTACGCGTTGGCCGCGCAGGTCCGCCTGACCCGCACCCGCCTGGAGACCGACCACCCCGCAGCGGCCGCGGTGGTGGATGCGCTGGCCCTGCTGGCTCCCGAACCCTTCCCCCTGACCACCTGCGCCGGCCACCTCCCCGACCAGGCCTCCACTCTCCTGAGGGAGACGGTCGGTTCGCGGCTGGGGGCGGCAGGTGCGGTGGAGGCGGTCGCCCGGCACGGACTGGCCCGCGTCCAAAACGGCACCCTCCAACTGCACCGCCTCACCCAGGAGATGCTCAAGGGACAGATGACTAGCCAGGAGCACGGCCAGGCGATGGCGGATGCCGAAGCACTCCTGACCGCGGCCTACCCAGGACAGGCCGGTGAGCCGCGGTTCTGGCCGGCCTGGCAGGTCCTGCTCCCGCACGCCCTGGCCGTCGACCCCACCCAACTCACCACCAGCCGGGGACGGTACGTGCTGGGGGAGGCGTGCTGGTATCTGATGGACCGCGGGCAGGCCAGCCCGGCCCGTGAACGGCTGCAACGGCTGTATGACACCTGCCTGCAGCAGCTGGGCCCCGACCACGACGACACCTTGCGGGCCGCCAACAACCTGGCCCGCGCCTACGGCGACACCCAGGACCACGAACGCGCCCGCGCCCTGGACGAAGACACCCTCGCCCGCCACCGACGCCTTTGCGGCGACGACCACCCCGACACCCTGGCCAGCGCCCACAACCTTGCCGCCCGGCTCTGGGCATTGGGACGGCACGAGGAAGCATTGGCCCTTCGCGAAGAAGCCCTGACCGGCTGGCGTCGGGTGTGGGGGTCGGAGCATCCGGAGACGCTGCTCACGGCGACCGGACTGGCCATCGAGTTGGCGGAGGTGGGTCGAGTGGAGGAGGCGGTGGTGTTGGGCCAGGAGACGTTGGAGGTGCAGCGTCGGGTGTTGGGGGTGGAGCATCCGGACACGCTGCGTACGGCGTACAACCTGGCCGCCGATCTGGCTGCTGTGGGTCGGGTGGAGGAGGCGGTGGTGTTGGGGGAGGAGACGTTGGAGGCGCGGCGTCGGGTGTTGGGGGTGGAGCATCCGGACACGCTGCGTACGGCGTACGACCTGGCCAGCCGGTTGGCGTCTGCGGGTCGGGTGGAGGGGGCGGTGGTGTTGGGGGAGGAGACGTTGCAGGTGCGGCGTCGGGTGTTGGGGGTGGAGCATCCGGACACGCTGGCCGCGGCGTACAACCTGGCCATTGACCTGGCGGCGATGGGTCGGGTGGGGGAGGCGGTGGTGTTGGGGGAGGAGACGTTGGAGGTGCAGCGTCGGGTGGTGGGGGTGGAGCATCCGGACACGCTGAGCTCGGCGTACAACCTGGCCGTTGATCTGGCGGATGTGAGTCGGGTGGAGGAGGCGGTGGTGTTGGGGGAGGAGACGTTGGAGGCGCGGCGTCGGGTGTTGGGGTTGGAGCATCCGGACACGCTGAAAGCGGTCGATCTGCTGGAGTGGCTGAAGCGCCAGCAGGCTGGGGGCGAAAAGTTCTGACTGCGCTGCCCCGGCCTGCATCGTCTACCAGCGCATGCCGAGGGCATCGAGATCCGCACGCCGCTCGACTGGCAGCTTGGCCGCACGGCGCCGGGTGTTGTCCAGGAAGGACCCGAGCTTGATCTCCTCGCCGTCGACGATCTCGACGTGCTTGCGCGTCGGCCGTAGGTGCCCTTCCCGGGTGTGGAACTGGCGGGCGGCCGCGAGGTTGGCCGCCCACCGGTCGCCCTGCGACCGCCGCGCCGGAGCCACCACCACGCCCCCGCTTTCGGGGTCCACGCCGATGGTCTCCAGGAGGTACTGCTGGACGGGCACGAGCCGGTCCCACCCGGCCACCTGCCCCGCGATCCACACCCCGAGGTCCTCGCCCTGGACGACGACGTCCCCCGGCCCGGCCGGGAGCGCCCCGCCTGCCGTCACGTGCGCGAGGGTGAGCCGATAGCAGCGCTGCCACGTGATGTCCCACTCCGGCGCCCACCCGGGATCGATCTCGTTGAGGGCCTCCATGCGGCTCTCGGACAGCTCCCCGGCGTAGGAGATGCCGGTTTCCCCGTTCGCGCGGCGTGCGGCGTTCTCACGGGTCTTCCTGGCCGCAGCGCGCATGTTCTTCATCCAGGTCCCCAGGGTGAACCCGTCCCAGACGACGGAGTTGCCCGGCAGGCAGTGGCCGTGCACGGCCGCGTAGTCGCGGGCCACGGCGAGGCCGGCCTCCCACGCGGAGGCGTGCACGGACCAGACCATGCCGAGGTTCTCCAGCGTGGTGACCCGCTTGGCGTCCAGGGTCCCGGCCGCGTAGTAGCGGCGTTGATCTGCGACCCAGACCCCCAGTGGATGTCCCGCACTACTGTCCCAGTCCTCCGGACACACGAACGTGTAGGGCACGCGCAGCTCGCTGTTGCCACTCTCGCGCAGCCACCTTGTGGCGGCCTCGATGCCGCGCAGCCAGTAGGCGCGTTCAGGGTCGATGACCCGCAGCCCGACGAACTGCGTGAGGACGGCCGGGTCGCGTTCCTCGGTGAACCGCAGCACTCCCGCCGCCGCGGCCCCCACTGCCGGAACGAGGTCCTGCTCCTGGCCGTCCTCACCGTCAGTGTCCTGCGCCAGGTCCTCGCCGTCGCCGTCCTCAGGCTGCCAACTGCTGTTGCGCAGGCGGGGATCGGCAAGCGCCTCGATGGTGTCGGTATCGTGTGCCCGGAGGGCTCCGAGGACCTTGGTGAGGCTGTTGTAGGCATCCGAGGTGAGCATTTCATCCGGATCTTCGTCCGGCCCGAGGAATACCGGAACGATTAGTGTGGCGAGTTTCCCGCGTCCTGGATGCAACCTGAGTGCGCGCCCGACCATCTGCACGATATCGACCATCGAACCCCGCGCATCCGCGAAAAGTACTGCATCACATTCGGCGGTATCGACACCTTCACCCAAAACGCGAACTGAGGAAAGCACCCGCAATTCAGCCCGCACATCTTCATTCTCAAATTCGGGTCCTCCGAGGAAATCGGAGGCGAATTCATCGAGTACCTGGCGGCGGTGTCCGGGGGCGTGTTCGCCGTACAGCCAGTCCGCCCACACCTGCTCGGCGGGCGGGTAGGTGTCCGGGTCGTCCTCGGCGAGCCGGCGTGCCGTCACCGGCACGGCGGCCGCCATCGCCTCCGCCTCGCCCACCCGGCTGTGGAACGACAGCACCCGCCTAAACCGCTCCTTGACCGCAGCGTGCATCAACCCCGTCTGCACCGCCGCCAGCCGCGCCCCACGCACCGCGTCGGATCCGGTGTCCTCGCTGCTCAACGCCGCGTACAGATCAGGATCGCGGATGTCCAGGCAGAGCACCTGGTAGGGGGCGACGATGCCACGCCCGATCGCCTCGGACAGGGTGAGTTTGTACGCCACCGGCCCGAACTGCGGTGAGCCGTCCTCCATCGAGGCCACCAGTCGGGGCCGCTCGCCTTCGCCGTCGGCCTCCCACACGCGCGGGGTGGCGGTCATGTACAGCCGCCGCTCGGCAGGCAGTTGCGCCTGGTCGTGCACAGCCGCCCACGGCTTCAACCCGTCCCCACTGGTCCGATGAGCTTCGTCCACGACCATCAGGCTCCACACCCCCAGGCCCACCGCGTGCGCCCGCTGGAGAATCCGCAGACCCACCGACGCATAAGTGGCGAAGACGGTGACAGTCTCCAGCCCCTCCACCCACGCCACCAGCTCGTCAGGATCCGTCGTACAGGGCAGCCCCTGACTCTCCTCCGCCCGCAGCGAGCACACCCCGATCATCGCGCCCGACCGACCCGCCCGACGCCACGCGCCGGCCATCTGCGTCAGCAGATCCAACGTCGGCACCACCACCAGCACCCGACGGGCCGAAAGGCGACGCGCGGACTCCGCACCAATCAGGCTTTTACCGGAGCCAGTAGCGGAGATAACCTGCGTCCGCAGACCCTCGGGCGGCATATGGCCACCAGGCGGCATGCCGAGAATACGGACCACATTATCGACAGCCTCAGCCTGATGCGGCCTCAATTCCATCTGAGCCACAGTGCCTCGCATTCTCGGGCGCATAGAGAGAGAATCCAGTGTCAATCCAGATTCCATCCGATTTCCAAAATGACAACCCCCACGCCCGGGCGATCCGGGGGAGAGGTACCCTGCCATCATCCCAGACACAAGCCGCGCATGAGAGTGACGCACTAGACTTGCTCGAAAGTGAGCGGAAGTGGTCGGGCTGGCCGATTTCGGCGGGAGCAGCATGACTTGACGGGGCGTCAAGCAGACGTCACCGCAAGGCGGCTGACGCACCGTGCCCCTCCTGTAGCTGCTGCTTTCCTGGCAGGCCCGGAGGGCATGTCAGGTCTCGTACGGGACTGCGGAGCAGGCCGGTACGAGACGGGTTCGGCCGGAGGCCGGACCCCGGGATCACGGAGTGATCCCGGCAGGCGGAACGGAGTTCCGCCTCTTCCGCGCGAAGCGCGGAATCCGCCGCGTAGCGGCGGCGCGTCGTGTCTGCGGAGCAGACCGCGCGC
>NZ_JBIAVQ010000041.1:0-6828 GCF_042894505.1 Streptomyces sp. NPDC001536 | reverse complement strand
GAACCGACTCCAAGCCATCGAACGAGACACCGACGTGGCCTGAGTGGTGCACCTATCCCCGTACTTGGTGGTGCACTCACACGAGTACGGGGACACGCTCCCGTTTCACGAAATTCTTGCCAGGGCCACGATCACTTGTACGCGGACAACTGGACGCCACCGCACCGGATCCCTGCCCCGACGACCGGCCAGAGAGGGGACACCGTCACACCCCACCAGCCCCAACTGCCTTGTTGGCCCAAGGCATTACGGGCCGTCCGCTCCTGGCTCACCCCGGCCATCACCCTGACCCGCTGGCGGCGAGCCTGGACCGACCAGGACCCGCCGCCCGAACTCCAAGCCCTTCTCGACACGGTCACCGCCAGCAGACCCCTTGATCTCTACCGCCGGGTTTAACGAACTACCGGTAACGGGAGGGAATGGGTCGCCGACATGGGGCGCCACGACGACGATGCCGTCGGTCTCGTGGACGAGACCGACGACATCAAGGAGGTGGTCCGGCGAGCTCGGCAGTGCTGCTCTCAGCAGTGCCGCAGACCGCGCGCGCTCGGATCGGCGTCGAACGAGGACGGTGTGTTGACCCAGTCCGCAGGGACGTAGCCCCACCCGTCGTAGCCAGGAGCGGTCCAGTCACCCTTGGTGTGGTACCAGGTAGTGTTGCCGCCGCCGTGCAGTCCACCATAGGTCCAGCAGTCGAACCAGCTGAAGGTGGAATAGAGCTGCCCCGTTATGTTTGCTTCGTGGTAGGCGCCCGAGCGCAGAATGGCGGGGGCTCCGTTCCCGCACCACAGCCGACCGTCGCTCGCCCGAACTCCGCACTCGGCGTTGGCAGCGGCACTGGCCGAAGGGGCGGCGATCACACCGCCCGCCGTCAGGGCGAGGGCTGCCATCCAGAGGGAGAGATACTTCCTGGTCCTGGTCATCCACTGTCCTTTTCTCACTGGTTTTCGAGTTCGACCGAAAGGTGCCGGGTGCCTTCCCGGCTCTTCCCGCAGGCCCTTCGCAGCACCGTGATGCACTGCTCAGCACTGCGCGACGCCGGGCAGTTGGTTGTCCGGACTGCTCATGTAGATGTTGCTGACATAGCCCTCGTACTGAGGCAGGTAGGCCCACCACTCGTTCGTAGAGTCGTCGGCCACTGCTGTGACCTGACCGAAGCGCTAACGGCTCCCGCTTCAGCCGCCGTTGCGTTGCAGGGGACGCCCAGCCGACGCCTCGAACTGTAGGGCGGCACCAGGACGTTGCGACCCTGACAGATGTCAGGGTCACGATCAGCTGCTGGTGCGTGGTCCCGCCAGGCCGCCGGGCCTGGGTCACTCAGCTTGACTCTGTCGGGGATCTTGGAGATGCCGGTCAGGTTCCCAGGGTTCGCCAGGACTTCAGCCGGGGTATCTCGCGCTGGTCGAGGTAGTTGGCCTCGGCATCCGCCCCCACCAGGAGTGGTTACTGCCAGAAGACTTCTTCGACGATGATCTGCGGGTCGGTCGTGCGGCGGATGAAGACGTAGCGCAGCCATCCGCGGCCGTGGTCGAAGTAGGCGATGTGCGGGCCGTCGGGCACGGTTGAGCGTGCGGGTTCCACCCAGCAGCCCTCGGGTAGATCGGGCAGGTTGTCGATGCCGCGGAAGTAGGGGTCTTTGACCGTGACGAGTTCGGCGCGGACGTCTTCTACCAGGGCGCGCACAGGCGGGGGCAGCGCATCGTGATCGGCGCGCGCCGAGCGGACCCAGTCCATCTGCCACGGCGGGCCCATGAAGGCGAAGTTCACTGACCGGGCTCCGCCTTGGCGGCTTCACGGCGCAGATGGGCGGCCTGGGTCAGCAACTGCAGGGCCTGCTCGTTGGTGACGGCGTCAGCGGCGCGCGCTTCCAGCTCACGAACGTGGCGGTCGAGGTCAGGGTCGCGGGCAAGGGCGAACTCGGTCCACCAGCGGGCGAGAAAGGCCGGTACCGGAGCGGTGTAGCGGGGCTGTCCGATGGCGGCGTCCCAGTGCCGGTCGTAGTCGGCGAGCAGCTGCGGAGTGTGTTGAGCGATCGCGGCGCGCAGCGCTTTGGTGTTCCGCTCGGGCATCGGCGGGACGCCCGATGGCTTGGGTGCACTCGTCATGCCGCCACCTCCTCCTCGCCGGCGGTGTGTGCCTGCTGGGCCTTGTAGGCGAGGGCAAGGGTGGAGATGTGCTGAGGGGTGACATCCAGGTGCCGGGCGACGGCGGAGTTACCTCCTCTGCCCAGCTCCACGGCGATACGCCCTGCGGCGTGCGCGAATGCTTCCTTCGCCTGAGTGATGGCTGCTTGCAGCTCATCGAGCTCCAGGCGCTGAGCCGGGGTGAGCTCGGCCTGCCGGGCGCGGACGCGTGGAGTGTCGCTCATGAGGAGAGTGTGCACTCCACTGCCCCTTAATTGCAACTGGAGATTGATATAAACAGTCTGGCGAACTCTGCTGCTCACTCCCGTCGTCACCCGGATGCAGCGCATCCACTACACCTACGACGGTGGCGTCGACGTCTTCCTCGCCACGTCGGAGGAGCGGGACCGGATGCGCGATCGGCATGCCGAGTGGCTTTCCAGTCAGCTGTCGGGTCTCTGACCGGTTCGGATCGCCGCTCCGCTCAAAATGGTCTCCACCGCACATACCGGGTTGAGAGGCTCCACGAGTTCCTTGGTGGCGACGGCCACGAGGCGCGCGGGTGCGTCACCGTCCAGCAACGCGCTCACGTATTCGATGGCCTCCGCAGGCGAGAGCACAGGCAGCCTTTGGCGCAGTGTCCGCACAGCGTGCATGCGTCCGCGGGTAGCGGCGACTTCGCACAGCGCATCGTGCAGATCGTGTACTGCGGTGCGCACCGGCAGCTCACGTATCCGGGCTCGATAGTCGGCCTCCCACTCTCCGGTTGCCGCAGAGACGACGCCGATCTGGTGCAGTCCGCCGTCGACACGGTCGACCAGGTACGGCCCGTTGCCGGCCAGCATGAACTCCGAGTTCCGAGTGCGCACGAACTCCTGGGAGGTCCAGTAGACGATCCACACCAGCTCGTGCTTCTCGACGTCGACCACAGCCATCCGTAGCGCGTCCACACCCGCAGCCCGCCACTTTTGATAGTCGCGCTCCAGCTGCTCTTCGACAGCCCGAACGGCGGCTTCTCGCTCAATCACGCGTGCAGCGTCCCGTACGGGCCCCTCTTTAGACCAGCGAATTCGCACGGCCCAGAGCCACGCACGAAGGGCCTGACGGACCTTCTTCCTCAGGAATACGACAGTCACGGAACAAGTGCTCTGCGCCAGTAAGTGCTCTGATCGGTAAGTGCTCCTGAAGCCAGCGATAAACGTTGCCCGCTCTCGCTTGCGAAACCAGTGTCCCGGGCGGGCAGGAATCAAGCTCTCGGTCGGCTCGCGGGGCATCCGTCCGGCGACCAGAAGGGCGACGAGCACGGGCCGGCGTCCACCGGGCAGTCCTCAACGGACATCACCCGCTCACACCACCTGCAATACAAGGCAGCTCGAGCACCACCTGCGTTGAGTCGCCTCACCGCTTCCGTCGCGGCCTCGAACCATGTCCGGTCGACCGCCGTCGTCGGGGCGGCTTCAAGCAGCTGCTTGCTCCGCCATGCGCTCAGCCCGGTGACTGAGCGAACTGCTTGGACAAGGTCGATCCCCCGATCGCCGCTGGAGGACAGGAGCACGTCGAACTCAGGCTCCTCCATCATCCTCCCATCGGACGCAGCCATACCGTCTCGTGGACAAACCGCCACTACGCCCCATCAGACCATGCCGCCCGGATCGGCTCTCAGGCTTCAACATCATCAATTTGCCGCGTCGGTGGGTGGCGGATCCCCTGGGTACACGCACCTGCTCGGCGTGATCACAGATCGGTCCACGGGCGGCGTTCGCCCCCGGTCAGTGGCGCCCAGACCGGTCCGGAGGGAGCGTGCTCCTCGATGTCCTCGAGGATGGCGGCTGCCGGCTGCACCTCGCGGGCGAGGGCTGTGACGAGCGGGTGTTGGGCGACCATCGCCTGCAGATCGCTGATGCGGTCGTCCAGCCGGGCCCGGGAGGCGCCGGTGAGGACAAAGCGAATGCGGAGGAAGACCGGGTACCAGCGCAGCCACGCCGGGCCGGTAGAGACAGATCGGCGGCGTCCGACCGGCTGGGCTTCGTAGGGGAACAGTCTGGCGTACTCGATCAGCTTCACGGCCAGGCGTTCGCTGCTATTGGCGGTGCGGTCGACTTCCACGAACGCGCGCAGCTTCCGTCGGTGGTGCGGGCGTCGTTCCGGCCCTTCAGCTCGGGCATGTCGCACTCGGGGGCGGGGGCGGGGGCGGGGGCGGGGGCGGGGGCGGGGGCGTGCGGCTGATGGCGCTCTGTGAATCTGGTTTTGTGCGCAGTTGCGTGATCGATCAGCTGATGAGGTCTTGTTCAGTCGAAGGCCACGACGAGTCGGACGGCGTCCTCACCGAAACGGTCAGCCAGCGCCTTCATGACGGCAAACACGTGTGGCCACTGGGACCTGGGGCCCAGGATGGATCCAGCCGTCAAGGATTCGTACCGGTAGTGCAGGTCTCCGGTCTGCCACTCGACGACGTGGTCGCCTGCTTCCAGTTCGTGCGGGTGTGGACCCGCCGCTGCGACAAGCTCCGGGGGCCATTGGGCGGGCACGAGTTGCTGATGCAGAAGTGCCGGCTGCGCCAGGGATGACCACGTGAGCCGGCCAACGTAGTGCTCCGGAGCAGTTGCTGGATCCAGTCCCGCGATCTCAGCCCAGCTGACCCAGGTGGCCCCTGCCAGATGGCCGTCTGCCACCCAAGGCTGCAGTTGCTCGCGTAGGGCGCTCGACAAGTCGCTGGGCAAGCCGCGTTCCGCGGCCAGGGGCGGGTAGCCCGCGTAGTTGCGCACCCCGAAGAGGCACCCGAAGGCCGCGTAGTCGGTCTCGTCGTACAGGGGCCACAGATCCATGGCGCCGACCCAGGGCTCGCCCTCGTAGTAGTCCGTGCCGACGCCGGGATGACGAAACTCGATACCGCCGTGGATGTCCGTACTCACGGCGCCTGACAGTACAACGGCTCGGGGCCACGGGCTTCGGCATTTTGAGATCACGACTGCTGGCCGCTGAGGATGCGGGTTGGGAGATGGTCGAAGGACGTCCGGCCCGTTCATGGCCCTCTCGTGTGTTGAGCGGAAGTGGCTTCGTTCCTCGCAGCCCGCCGACCTGTATCTGCTCTTCGCACACGAGCAGAACCACCGACCACAGCCCGGGAGATCAACGCCTCGCTGGTTGCTGCCGCCGCGTGTGCGTCAGCCCGACGGGGCGCTGGCCGGGCCGTCCAGGCCGGCCGGCTGGCCTTCCCTCGCGACCTTGCGCAGAGCGATTTCGATGGCGAGGGCGCCGAGGTGTTCTTTGTCGGGTGGGTAGATGGCGCGGATGTTGGCGAGCTGCTCGTCGCGGGTGGCGGTGGGGTTGATGTTGGCCGCTCCCTCGCTGTCCAGGAGGGTCTCGAAGTCGGCAACCCACACACACCGTGTGGGCTGAAACCGGTATACCGCCCCTACCGTCCGGATGGCCAAGTCCCGAAAGGCACCTCCCACGTGGACCTCGCTGTACGGCGAGCCCCGAGGAACGCGCCGTGACGACCTGCTTGCCGCAGGGACGTGGTCCACGCGCCTGCAGCAATACAACGGCGGCCAGGACATCGTCGTCCTGCCGCTCGCACGCGGACTCGCAGCACTCGACGCCATAGAGGTACCGATCTCGCGGCACAGCGTTTTCTCGACGGCGGCCGCGCTGACAGCTCCCGGCCTACTCTTCGGGGATCAGGCAGGCTCCGCGGCGCGCGGCGGCCTCGGCCATCTCGATGAACGCCATGGCGGCCGGCGTCCTTTCCCACTCGGCCAGGGCCAGCAGCACGATCACCTCGTCGCGGTCCTGCGAGGCATGCAGACGTCAGCCAGCGGCAGAGATCGTGAGCTAGTCCTTGATCAACTGGGCGGAGCTTGGAGGCCGGTATCCACGGGGCCACTTAGTGCTTGAGGAGTACAGGGCTTCGCGTAGATCGGTGCCCTCAAGTTCGGCATCCCGGAGATCTGCACCGGCGAGGTTGGCGCGCTGCAGGCTGGCGACACTGAGGTCAGCATTCCTCAGGTCGGCGTGGCGGAGGGTGGCTTCGTAAAGGTCGGCTCCCATCAGGACGGCGTGCTGCAGTTCGGCATTGGTGAAGTCGGCCACGCGCAAAGTCGCCGCAGTCAGATCGACTCCTTGTAGGTCCAACCCGGTGAAGTTGGCTTCCCGGTAGTCCTTCTCCGTCAGGACCATCCCGTTGAGGTGGGTTCCGCTCAACTCGCATGCGGGGAACCGTCCATCTGCCATTTCCCAATGGTCTCCGAGGAGACGCATTGCCGTTTCCGCATCCTCAGCCGCCGGTTGTCCGCCCTTTCGCGCGTGGCCGCGTACGTAGGCGCACCAGAGCTGGAGGACGATGGCGTGGTCCCGAGGTGAGTCCTCGATGATCCTCTCCAGAGTGAACAAGCCGCCGAGCCGAACATCGAGTGAACGGGAGTCCAGCTGGCCGACGGCGGTGTTGAAACGTGCGGAGACGGAATCGTGTTCGGTGATCCGCAAGTTGTCGTTGGCCTGCCGGACGGTGATGCTCGAGAACACGAGCGCTCCTACGGCTGCGACAGCGGGGAGCAGGACGGCTGTCTGCTGAAGCGTTGTACCCCATCTGGCGGACCAGCTTGTGGGCTCGCTACTGAGGTTTTCGGCCTAGGGTGACGGTGATCTCGTGGGTGGGTGTATCTCTGTGTGATGCGGTATCCCGATGGGGGTGGCCTGACCGCGA
>NZ_JBIAVQ010000040.1:0-7312 GCF_042894505.1 Streptomyces sp. NPDC001536 | reverse complement strand
TTCGCGGTCAGGCCACCCCCATCGGGATACCGCATCACACAGAGATACACCCACCCACGAGATCACCGTCACCCTAGGCCGAAAACCTCAGTAGCGCCCGCGCATGTGCAGGCGGGCGGGGCGCTCCCGGCCGGGCCGGGGAACGTCATCGTCCAGGGCGAGGATCTCGGGGTATGGATCGCCGGGCAGGTGGCCGGATGGGACCGGCTCGTATCCGCCCAGCAGTACCTGCTGGAGACGATCGGTGTGGATCCCGAGGGCGGGGCCGTGGTGGTGCCGGTGCGGCGTTCGCAGAGCGACCGGTGGGCGGCCAACCTCGCGGCCGCCCGCCAGTTCCACGCCCGGGAAGGACACTTGCAGCCCGCGCGCAAGCATGTCGAGCTCGTTGACGGCGAGGAGATCAAACTCGGGTCCTTCCTGGACAACACCCGCCGACGCGCGGCCAAGCTGCCGGCTGAGCGGCGTGCGGATCTCGATGCCCTCGGCATGCGCTGGTAGAAAGGGCTGGCCCGGCGTCACATTCAGCCGGGATTACGACATAACCAAAGCACCAGCCTTCGGAACGCGAGGCCCGGACCACGGCGGTCCGGGCAAGGCGGCTTGCCCTACAAGTTGCTCTACAACTTGCTCCACAAGTTGCTCTACAGCTTGCCCCTCAACTTGCTCTACAACTTGCCTCAGCCGACCGGCCGGGCAGGCGAAACTGCAGATCAGGGGAGGTGGTCAAGGGGCCCCGGGCGTGCCGACTACTTCCCTGGGAGAGCCTCCTCAGTCCGAGAAGTCCGGCCAGGTGCCGCCGGGTCCCATGAAGTGCTGCGCGGACATCGCGCCGCCTCGACCGCGCGCGGCCCCGCTGACGCGCGCGAGCAGTACGGCCGGCGCCCGATCCCCCGAGGTACTCCCCGCGTCCCGCCCGCTTCCCTCCCACCCTTCTTCTTCTGTGCCGGGGCGGTCGTGGGGTGCTCTGAGGGGGATGTCAGCACCCAGACCACGCTCCGGTGGGACTCTGACCAGGGCTGACGGGAGCGCCCGTCATGAGGCTGCGCAACCTCCAGCGCAACACCCTGGCGAAACACCCTGGCGCAACCTCCAGCGCAACACCCTGGCGCAACAGCGCAGTTCGCTGGCTATGACGACTTCTCGGGGAGTCGTTTGTCGAGGAGTTTGGGAGGCGCGTGACCCGGGGTGCCATGATCAACATCGATGAGTTTTGATGTCGCTAGCGTGTGCGATCCCAGGTTGCCGGGGCTGCTTCATAATCCAGCTGTGGACATATCCGATGAGGGTCAGCCGCTCGATTCCGTCTGGCTTGAGATCAACAACAATGTGTGTGGCGGCCTGGCAGCAGCCCCGAGTGCATCGTTGGTGGCCGAGCGGTTCATCGGGGCTGGCTGGAGTTCCAGATCAGGCTCGTCGTGGGAGTCGTATGAGGTCGAGACCAGCTGGTGCCGCATCGAGGTCGACCCGACCGACGGGGACACGCTCCTGAACGGAGTTGTTGATCCTCAACGGTTCGAGGATCTGGCTGTGCTGCTGACCCGGTTCGGTCTGCGGTTCAGTCTTGAGCTCTATGACGATGACGGGGAACTGCTGCGGGAGATCGAAGCTGGAACCCCGTCAGCGCCTCATGGCGCAGCTCCGCGGTCTTTCAGCCGGCTGCTCGCTCCGCTTGGGCTCTGGTCACGGCGAGGCGGTAGGAGTCGGTGCCGGTCTCGATGATGGTGCCGTTGAAGGTGAGGCGATCGACGATGGCCGCGCAGAGGCGGGGGTCGGTGAAGGTCTTGGTCCAGCCGCCGAAGGATTCGTTCGAGGCGATGGCGACACTGTTCTTCTCCTCGCGTTCGGTGAGGACCTGGAAGAGGAGTTCGGCGCCGTGCCGGTCGAGTTCCATGTAGCACGCGCGCGGCGTCGGGCGGGATCGGGCGGGATCAGGCGGGATGATCGGGGTGTGCTCGCTGCGGGCGGAGGAGAGCTAGGGGCGGGCGGCGCGGTGGGCGGAGACGGAAGCTGCATAGCTTCCACCAGCGTGTGCGCCCGGTGCTACGTTGTTTCAAGGTTCCCTCTTGCCGGGACCTTGCTGCGGCACGCGGCCGCACGGTTCGACCAGTAGTGGGGGACGTGGCGCAAGCGCGATCGCATTCGGCTGCGGGCCAGATGATGGGCTACCTCTATCAATGCGAGCTAGCCCTTCTTGAACTCGCACGCCGCAGCTGGGACGACAATACCGTTGAAGTGCGCATGGAACTTCTCGACGACATCGAGTTCCTGCGCCACGAGACGCAGGATCCCCTTGAGCTGCTGCAGTCCAAGTACCGAGAGGCGGCCGGGCAGCTCAGCGAGACTGGGAAAGACTTCTGGCGCTCAGTCACCTCTTGGATCGACTCTCTGAACGTCAACGCCGACCAATCAGCCCTCCCGCTACCCATCCTGCGACTCGTCTCGACACAGGTTGCCAAAGAGGGGACGTTCCTCCACTTCCTGCGTTCAGGCCCTGGCCGGAACGTAGGCCAGGCTCTGGCGCGCATGGAGGAAGTTGCCACCGACGCAGACGGACCCGGAACCACGGCTGACGACCGCGCACTCTTCATGGAGCTCACGACAGCGCAAAGGCACAAACTCGTCACCGCCATGGTGGTCGATGACGGCGCACCAGTGATGTCAGACGTCGACCGTAGTCTCGCCAAGGAGCTGGGGATCACCCCTAGCGAGCACGCGGGTGCGGTGCTAGACGAGATCAAGGGCTGGTGGTATCGCGTGGCCGTGCGTCTGCTAGAGCGCAAGGACCCTGCCTACATGCTGGCCTCGGTCAGTGCTGAAGAACTCCTGTGCCGCCGCGATGAAGCCGTCGATCGGTACACCGGCAAGAGCTTGCCGATCACCGAGACCCTCCGCAATCTCACCGAGGCAGAGATGGCCCCCTACCGGAACCGGCTGGTCGTTTCGCAGATGCAGTGGATCGGTCTCCCCGACACCGAGATTGCGATGCATCTACGCGACTACCACTACGCGCGAGCGCAGCGCTCCGAGTGGCTTAGAAGCTTCAAAGTCACCGCGGATGGGCTGGATGCATACGAGCGTGATCTGCACTACGAGTGGGAGAGCGTCTTCCGGCGTCGTACCCGCCGCGTCGATGATGCGACCAGCGAGGCCGCACGGCAGGACATCGGTCAGGACGTCTTGGACGGGACGATGGAGAAGGTCGCTGATAAGTCGGCTCGGCCAGGCACCAGCACGGCCCCCTGGATCGGTCGCGGATCCATCCACGACCTCTGCGATAGGACGGAGTACGTGGGGAGCGATCGAGCTATGGGCTGGCACCCCGACCACCCGCGTCTGTGCAAGGACCACATCGAGGCCGCGGACCAGTGACCACACCGGACCCACTCCACCGCTCGGCGGAAGCGCAGGCGCTTCTCAACCCGGCATTCGGCGCCTACCTGCTGGCCCACAGCATCTACGCTGCGCAACGCAAAAAGGGGCAGCCAATGCCGTGGCCGTCCGCGTTTCTCGTCCTGCCGCTCGTCCTTCCGGCCAAAGCTCGAGACAGCCTTCCGGGTAATTCGACGGTGTCACTCATGGCGTGGGCGGACAAAAACCCCCTTCAGCACGCAGCCTTCGCCGAGCGGGCGGTCTCGCTGACCAACCTCACACGAATGAGTCTGCGTATGGCGATGCGCCACCAGGCTGTGGAAGTCACACCGCTTGGCCTGCGTTGTCCGCGCAAGCCCATGACAGCCCCTGACTTCGGACAAGAGGTTGCGGAGTGTGCGCGCGCTGCGGCTCTGGTAGGCCGTTGGCTCGCAGCAACCGACCCGCATCGCGCCTACACCGCTCTTGGTGTTCGTCCCTGAACAAGGAGTCCCAGAACCGCCATGCAACTGCTTGCCCTGGCCCTCTATCACCAAGACAACAGGAAGCCCCCCAGGGTCCTGCGGTTTCACCCCGGGCGGCTGAACATCCTGACCGGAGAGTCCGAAACCGGCAAATCCGGCGTCCTCGCCATCATTGACTTCTGCTTGGGTCGTAGCAAGCCCGGGCTGCCCGACAACCCCATCGACCGTACCGTCGGCTGGTACGCGCTTCTAGCCGAGTTTCGTGACGGGCGCCGGATGGTTCTCGCACGGCCTCGCCCGGCCGGCGAGTCCACAAATGAGGCGTTCGTGCGCTCCGGAAACCAGACGCTCAGTCTTCCGAGCGCTGCTGAACTCCACGTCAACTCGAACGCCGCCGCGCTGCGCGGCGAAGTCAGCGCGCACCTCGGAATCGAAGACTTCCGCTTCCAGCCTCCAGCTAACGCTGCTCGCTACCCCTTCGACGTCTCTGTAGCTCAGGGCGCCTTGTTCTGCTTCCAAAACCAGGACGAGATCGCTGCCTCCAAAACTTTGTTCCACCGTCAGACCGAGGACGGCATCGCGCAAGCCATTAAAGACACTCTGCCCTACTTCCTCGGCGCTGCTGGACCTGAACAGGCCCTTCGGCAATACCGGCTCGGCGAAGCCCGCCGCGAGGTACGCACCGCGCAGCGCAAGCTCGACGCCGCCCTGCGACAGCGCGAGGTCTTGGACACCAATGGCATCGCCTTGCTCAGGCTCGCGCAGAGTGAGGGGCTTCTCAGTGACGTTCCCGCGGCCCCTGACGCCGACACGGTGCAGGCCCTGCTCCGAAAGGCGCTCGCCGTCCCACCCCTCGCTCCGATCAATTCCGACGTCGGCGACCGCCGTCAGGAACTGAATGAGGAACGACGAACACTGCGGGCCCAGCTGCAGGAGTTCGATGCTGCCCTGGCCACCGTCGACCGTTGGCAGCGCAGAAGCTTCGACTTCACAGGAGAGTTGCACCTCCAGGTCGACCGGCTCAAGACGCTCAATCTTTTGGGACCTGAGAGGGATCACGACACCGACGTCTGCCCAATGTGCGCCCAGCCCCTTGAACACCGGGACCCTTCAGCCCAGGACATCTCGAGGCTGACGAACCGGCTCTCAGAGGAACTGGAGCAGGCCGCCGGAGTTCAGCCCGTCCGCCAAGAGCATCTTCGGGCCCTGCAAGTCCAGCGCGATGGCCTGGCCGAGCGGCTCAAGGCCAATGGCGTGCTCCTGAAAGAACTGATGGCGAGCGATGAAAACATGGCTCGCCTACAAGAACAGCATTTGCGAGCAGCGCACCTCCAAGGACGCATTGCACAATCTCTGACTCATGACCACCGGCCCACCGACGACGTCGGTCAGCTGCGCAATGCGCTGGCATCCGCGCAAGAAGTCGTCAGCGTTCTCGAAGAGCACACAGCCAACGACGACGTACCCGCCGAGACGGAGCGCCGTCTCGCTGACATCGCGGCTCAAATGACCCCGTGGGCGCGCCGGCTCAAGCTTGGTCAGTCAGAAGAGCCGAACGAGGCCGGCATCAGCTTCAAGAAACTCAGCGTTGTCATCCGGCGGCCCCAGGACCGTCTCCCTCAGGAACGCGTTGGCAGCGCCAAGAACTACATCGGCTACCACCTCGTGGCCCATCTCGCCCTGCACACCTACCTGCGCCACCACGACAGGCCCGTCCCTTGCTTCCTCGCCCTGGACCAACCTACGCAGGCGTTCTTCCCGTCCAAGCCCCGCGACGCGTCCACCGTCCCAGACGCCGACTGGTCCACCGTCACCGAATATTTCCGACTCCTGCATGACGTCTCGGAACTCAACCAGGGCGATCTCCAGATCATCGTCTGCGACCATGCAAATCTCCCGGACGACTGGTTCCAAGAAGCCGTGATCGACAACTGGAGGCCCGACGAGGACGGCACACGCAACGCGCTCATCCCCCCACGCTGGCTCACCTGACTTCACCAGCGAGCCCCTCAACTCTTGCGTTGCGCCCCGCCGCTGCGCTGCTTGTGGTGCAAGGAGTGGGTGGAGCCCACTCGATGAGCTCTGGCGCGGCCCTCGCGGAGCCTGCTCCGGATCAGGACCGGACCCGTACGCTGCGGGCACTGTACGAACGGTTGGACCGGCTCCAGGACGCGGTGCCCGCTACGCAGGCGTCTACTTGGGGGCGACGGAGATACTCCGCGGTTCCACGCTCGGGCCGCTCGATAGCCGCCGATCATTAGGGCTGGTCAGGGCGGTCAGGGTGGGCGAAGCCCAGCGCGTAGCGCGGGCTGGGGTCGTTCATCGCCAACGCACGCCGCCGCGCCGCCAGGCTGCTCTGGTCCGCGCTCGGGGTCGACGCCCAGGCTCTCGAGGAGGTAGTGCAGGCAGGCGGGGCGCTTCCGGCCGGGCCAGCCTGAGCGCGGTCCATCAGATACCAGCACGCATCCCCCGACCAGCGGCCTGAACTGCGTAACCGGCTGCGTAAGCTGCCGGAAACCGTCGTGCTGATCAGTAATGAAGGGGGACGGCAATGGAAGATCCTTGGCGTGTCAAAGCGGACTCAGAACGTGACCCGTGGTCGTTCACCCCACTCAAATGCGTCGGCCCGCTGCGGTTCGGCATGAGCCCTGCAG
This sequence comes from Streptomyces sp. NPDC001536, assembly GCF_042894505.1. Classification (NCBI taxonomy): domain Bacteria; kingdom Bacillati; phylum Actinomycetota; class Actinomycetes; order Kitasatosporales; family Streptomycetaceae; genus Streptomyces; species Streptomyces sp. NPDC001536. Next base: position 825 of record NZ_JBIAVQ010000040.1, on the reverse strand, counting down.
AAGTCTCCGCCGCACTCGGAGGCGCGACGGCCGGCATGCACCAGGGAATCCCTCCACAGCAGTCAAGCGATCACTTCACCGAGATCGGCGTCACCGCGTACTACGTCGCGACCGAGCTGACGTGCGTGGCGGTGGACGGTCGCCGGGGTCCGCAGGTCATCCTGGATGGCACACCCCTGACGGGACGAGTGCCATCCGCCGCCGACGACTGGATAGCCGATTACACACAGCGACAGTCGATGGAACTTCGCTACACACACGAGGGCAACGCGGTAGTGCCAGACCTCGGACTGGTGATGCGCGTACAGCGAGCCGGCGACGCTGTCGTCACAAGGCCGCTCCTGACCATCCGGGAATGGACGGAAGTCACCTGGGACTCGATCCCCATGGACGAGTGGAAGACCTTCTGAACGCCACCACACGCCAACATCTGAAGGGCACCTGCACCGCCAACGCATCGGCCGACGCAACCGGTACATCCTCGACCTCGACCAACCGCCGCAGCATCCCACCTCACCCTGCGCGCCCTCGTCGGCCTTACCGCCGACCACGGAGCCGAGACAGCGACCTAGCCGCCGAAGACTGCCTCCGCGTCGGCGACGGTGTCGAACACCCGCAGGACCTGATCCGCCTCGGTCAGCTCAAGAAGGCGCCGCACCGGATCGGGCACACACGCCAGCACCAGCACCACCCCGCCCGCATCCGCTTGCCGCCACGCTCCGAGCAAGCCCTGTCCGCGTACAAGTGATCGTGCACCACCTCGTACGGATGAGACTGCACCGTCGTTGATGCGGTGAGGGGCAAGGGCCGCGAGTCTGCTGCTGT
>NZ_JBIAVQ010000039.1:0-15594 GCF_042894505.1 Streptomyces sp. NPDC001536 | reverse complement strand
CAATACCGGCACGACCTGCTCGACGGCTTCATCGCCGAAACTCAGCTGATCACGACGCCGCCATGACGTCACCCCGAACCGAAAACCTCAGTAGCAGGCAGACCTGCTGGAGAGTGGGGCGTGCCGGATGGCGGGTCGGGGGACTGCGTGGGGAGATCGGGGTCGTCGAGCAGTGACAGCCAGTTTCGCTCGTATGCCCGGTCCTGGACGGTTCCCAGAAGCCTGACCAGCTCAGGCAGGCCAGCGGACGGCTGCCTCCAGACGGCGCCTCCCGCGTCGTGGAGGACCCGGCCGACTGGGCATGGGCCACGAGTTCGCCTTCACGTTCCCGGTGGGTAGCGTGGCCGTGTTGCGCGTACGTGACCAGGGCCCGGCGCAACGCCAGCAGGGGCCCTTCGATGCGGATCCGGTCCCGCCACGCCATCACAAGCGCGGCGAGTACGACACCGGCAGCAGCGCCCAGGGCGGCGGGTGCGATCTCGGTGTCTGTATCGGGTATGAAGCGGATATCGAAACCGCTGCGGGTGATCGTCTGCGAGGTGTCTTCCGGCCACGCCACCCAGAGGATCCCTGCAGCAACCGAGAGCAAAAACAGCGCGATACACGCCAGCCACCCCTTGCAGGCGGTCAAAGCCACACGCCGGGTCCGTTCGCTCTCAACAAGCGCCGCGCGCTGCGCGGCCAGCATCACGCGGTCGGGCACCGATGCCGCCGCGTACCGCCGCCGGGAAGCGAGCGCCGCGCGGTGGACACGGACCGTGGCACGCGGACGGCCCCGTACAACACGTCCACCCAGCGAAAGAGACAGGGCGGGAAGTCTGACGATTAGCCGGACCACAGCGACCCGTACAGCAGCGAAAGCCACGAGCATAGCGAGCATCGCCACACTCCACTCAAGTACGCCGTAACCGGACCACAATGAATCCCAGGAACTCCACATGCGCCGTCCTCCCCGTTACCCGCGATCCCCTTCGCTGAGGGGAGCTTGCACGCCTGCGGAGCATCTGCCCCCCGTAAGGGGTAGGGCGGCCAAAGCACGGTCATCTGGGGTGCGGATGCACCTCTGTGCCTGCATCAGGTCTCACGTGGCCAGCAGCGCGTGCTAGGCACTCCGAGAGTTCCAATACCCGACTCCACCGATAGCCCACTCCCGCACCGACATGCTCGACGTGCTGGACCTGGAGAAGGGGCTGGCCCTGGCCGACCCCCTCACTGACGCGGGCGAGCGGATCGCCGCCGGGGCGACGGTCAGTGGGCCCGCCGCGGACCGATTCCGCGCCGCGGCCGCCGAGTTCTCCAACCGCTACGCCGGCAGCCCTCTGAGCTTGAGTTGCGGTCGCCGGCCGCCTCGGCGTACTTGCGAGTGGCGGGTACGTGACCGTCGTCTCGGGTGTAGTGCTCGGACCGCTGCTTCCCACTCTTGCTACTGGCGCTCTCTCGTCCCCGCGGTCAGTCGGGCCCAGTCCAGTCGAAGGGGAAGTACTTGCTCGACTTTCCCGAGCGTTCCCAGGAGAAGCCGAACGCGTCGGCGCGGTCGGTGGTAGCCCGGCCCCAGGTGGCGATCTGGCCCGGTCCGACCTCGGCGCCGGGGGCGTTGTGGACCTGGACGCGTGCGCCCGTTGGTGTCGTCGGACCGGTGAGTGCCTCGGCGGTGGCCGTGACCCGGCCGGGGATCTCGGCGCGCCAGGTGGCGAGGTCCTCGTCGATCTCCACTCGGATCGGAGCGATGTCCGTGCCGCGCATCTCGGGCCGGAACATCTGGCCGAACTGTGCCGGCCAGCCGCCCGCCTCACCGCCGAAGATAGTCCCGAGCGCGGAGCGCTGTTCGTTGTCGGCGCGTTCGTCGAGGAAGACCGCGGCGTAGGGGTCGGTGTGCGTGCCGGCCCACGGGTTGCCTTCAAAGGAGCCGAGCATGAGCACGTTGAGATCGTCGAGCCGTACGTCGCCGTAGTTGCCGTCACGGATGTGCCAGACCAGTACGCCTTCGCAGTCACCGTAGGTCGGGGGCTGCGCGAACGTACAGGGGCAGGGTATAGCGCATTTGCACACGTCGAACCAGTCGCCGGCCAGGTGCCAGCGGGTACCGGGGGTGGGCTGTTGCGTCATCTCGCTTCCCTCCCGTCGAGCTCGAGGGAGCTCACTTGGAGTGGCGAGACCGCGCATCCCGAGCCGCACGCGGATCGCGAGGCGGCCTCCCTTCCAGCTTGCCGCAGCTGCTCACATGCCGTCCATCGATGGAACCGATTCCCGCAGCCCCGGCAGCAGCCAGTCCTGGAACGGCGCCAGCACGGCGAGAACGAGGCAGACGACACCCACCGCCCGGGCGAGCAGCGGCCCCCGTGACCACAGCTTCTCCACGAAGATCACCACCGCCACCCCGGCCATCGCTGCCACGTTCATCACCCCGAGCGGCACGAGGACCACCATCAGGCCCGCGCAGCAGCCGACGCAGTAGCCGCCGTGGTGGATGCCCACTCGCAGATCGCGGGCCGGCTGCCGGAACCCGGCGTAGCGCACCAGTTGGCTCATGGGGTCGCGGCAGTGCCGCAGACAGACGTTCTTGAGGGGCCCGAGCTGATAGAGGCCCGCCAGCAGGAAGGCCACTGCACCGATCCAGCGTCCTGCCACCGGATGATCGTCCACGAGGTCCCCGGTGAGGGCCAGAGCCGCGTAGACGAGCAGCCCGAAGGCCGTCCACACCAGCAGATATCCACCCACGAACTCCAGCATGCGCACCGCCCGGCCCCACCCGGACGACTGCCGCCCGATCCCCCGCACCCAGGTGAGGGCCACCGGCGCCATGGACGGCAGCATCATGGCCGCCATCATCGTTACCCAGAGCAACAAGAACAGCGGCAGCGCCATCCCCATCGTGCCCGGCTCGACCCCCATGTCCCGCGCCTGCCCGACGGTCAGCACCCACGCCGGCACAACGATCAGAAGGATCAGCGACCACGCGACCGCGAGCTCCCGCGCTGGGAGCAGTCCTCCGCCCGCTCCGGTCGGCGCGGGCGACCGGGCGGAGGCGAGGACGGAAATCCGGAGATGGCGCATGCTTGAGCTCTCCTGCGTACATACTCAGGACAGCACGCCCCGTGCCGCACCGCGACTGCGCCGATTCCTGCGACGCAAGCAGGCAGGGAGCACGGGCAGCTCGGCCGCCTCCGCCGCCCGACGGCCAGGTCGTCAGGAGGCAAGGCCCGTGAGCACGGTCCCGTTGAAGGCGAGCAATAAGGACGCGCGGCCGTCGGTGCGGGAGGAAGCGCGCGAGTTCGCGAATTCTTGGACGGCTCTGACGCGGAACCCGCGTGCCGGCGCTCACTTGGTGGCGGATCGAGGGTGGGTTCCTGATGGAATGCGGCCCTGAGTCTGTTCGGCAGCGGATGTAGTCGCAGCCGCATGCGTCTGTCTCTTCGTCGGTGGACGGGCCCCGCCGGGACGGCGAGGGTGGTCGAGCGGGGCTCCCAAGCCGTGGCGGCGTGTTCCGTCACTGGCGCTGCGCCGGCAAAGGCCCAGTCCACGACGGCTGTCTCCCCTGCTCAGACAGAGTGCTCAGACGGAGATGGTTCAGCTGGTCCACGTCTTGATCTGGGCTGCGACCTCGCGTACCGGGAGTCCGTCGCGGGCGGCCCGGGCCAGGGGGATGACGGTGTCGAGGCCGGGGCTGACCGGCAGTCCGCACGCGGTCAGATACGCGGCGGTCACGGTGGCAGCGAACAGCAGGTTGCGGACCTCCAGGCTCGGCTGCCGCGCCAGCTCGCACAACAGCGCTGCGGCCTTGTGGTGCGGCTCGGGGTAGACCTCCTGGCCCAGGATCTCCGCACGGTGGCGGGCCTCGGCGGCGACCGGCACGCCGTAGTCGACGACCTGGGGATCCCCCGGGATCTGCTGCGCCACCGCCAGGATCCACGCGAGGTCGACCTTCAGGTTCACGCGGCGTCCCTCGGCGCGTCCTTCGCCAGCCCGTCCGGGAGCCCTGGGTATCGGTCCTCCCCGAACTCCGCCTCGAACCGCTCCGCGTAGGAGGCCAGGAAGCCGGCGGCACCGGCCATGAACGCAGACCGGGACTCGTTCACGTCCTGCTCGATCAGATCGGCGACGTACCCCTGCAGGCTCAGCCCGCGCCGCTTGGCCCGCTCCTCGGCCGCCGCCCGCACGGCCTCGTCCAGCCGGATGTTGGTCTGCTTACTCATAGGCCCCACGATAGCTAACAGCTGATACCAGTGGCTAGCAGCTTGCGGGGACTCAACCGGACGACTCGGACCAAAGAGATTCCCATCCCCGTTCGACGCCCTCGGACCCCGTGCCCGCCGAGTGGTCTGTTTGCCACCTGGCAGCCGTGCCGTGTCGGCTGCCGCCACCGTTCACCTCGGGCTTTGGCGATGGCGCTTCGAACCGCTGGACCGGGCCGGGCTGGCGGGCTCCCTGCCACCCAAGCGGACTGCGACGGCGCGGTGGCCAGCGCCAGCCTGAGCGGGACGGGTCGGCACGACGGCGGCGCAACGTGGGAGCACAGGGCGGCGGCGGTAGGAAGCCGAGTGCGAAGGACCGCTGTTTTCATGTCTCGGAGTCCTCGTGCCGTCGAAGTTGTGCTGTCTGATGAGGAGCGCGCCGAGTTGCTGCGCTGGGTGGGCGGGGCGGTGGCGCCCCGTCTTGTCGAGCGGGCACGCATCGTCTTGGCGTGCGCGGACGGGCAGCCGAATACGCGTGTGGCGGCGGAGTTGAAAGTGACCACGGACACGGCGAGGAAGTGGCGGTCGCGGCTTGCTGCCCGGCCGCGGCTCATCCGCCAGACCGGCCATCCCCACACCCTCCGAGGCGACGCCTCCTCCATAAAGAACCATGTCCTGCGCTACTGGGGCGGCTGGGAGATGCGGGCCATCACCCGCATGGACATCCAGAGCTGGATCCGAGCCCTCGTGGGTAAGAGCGCGGGAGCCTCCGCAATCAAGAGGGCGTACAACCTGACGTCCTCGATGAGCGCGCGGCCGTGGATGACGCCATTCTCGCGGTGAGCCCCTGCCGCAACATCGACGTTACGCCCACTTGCAGCCGGACGCCCACAAGGCTGTCCTCGGAGCGTGGGAGCGCCTGGATGCTCCGCTGACCATCGCCGCATAAGCGTTCCTTCGACCCGTCGTCCATGGATGGGGCGACGGTTCATAGGCGGCGACGTGGCACGGGCCACGGGCACCGGCCGGTCGCACTCCTTCTCGGAGAGGTCCGGGGTAGTCGGTCCAGGTCGACTGCGGTGCCCGCCGCATGGGGTAGCGCAACCATCCCAGCCAAAGCCTCACCACTCAGGAAACGATGCGTGTGTCTCCTGAGTGGACGCGGCCCTTGTTCACTCAGGAAACGGCTGGCACCGACGCCGACGCCGACTCCGACTCCGACTCCGCAGAGCAATAGCCTGACCGCCTTCACGTTGGCTCTCCGTCACGGATGCACCACGGGCTGCACCCGGCGCGTGCGAAAATCCCATCAGTTGATCACCGGCGCGGAGAGGGTGTGCCGCCCGCTGCGCCCCGGGGAGGGGAGCCCCGTATGGTCCTGCTGTCGTCGAGCCCGAAGTGGCCCACCCTGCCCGACTACTTCCACGACTGGGCGCTGGTGGACGTGGAGACCTCAGGATTGAGACCCGGACGGGATCGTGTCCTGTCCCTCGCGATCCTCACGCTGGACGCGCACGGCAACCAGACCGGGGAGTTCTCCACCCTCCTCAACCCGGGATGTGACCCCGGCCCGGTCCACGTCCACGGCCTCACTCCCGACCGTCTCGCCGGCGCTCCCACCTTTGAGGAGATCGCGCCGCAGGTGGGGGCGCTGCTCAGTAGCCGCGTCCTGGTCGCCCACAACGCGCAGTTCGACTACGACTTCCTGGCCCACGAGTTCGCCCACGTCCGTTCCTGGGTGCCGGTGGGCAGGCGCCTGTGCACGCTGGCCCTCAACCGTCTGGTCGGACCCGCGACCCCCGATCTCAAGCTAAGCACGCTGGCCGCCCACTACGGCGTAGGCCAGGAGAAGGCCCACGACGCGCAGGACGACGTACGCGTACTCTCCGGCATCCTGCGCGCCTCGCTGGGCGCCGCTGAGCAACTGGGCCTGTCCCTACCACTCCTGGACTGCCCGCCCCGCCAGGACTACAAGCCGTATGTCCCCAAGACGCCCTGCGCGTACCGCAATCCGGGCCGTCTGGCGTCGGGTGGGCCGCTGGTGCAAGGCATGAAGGTCGCCATCACCGGAGATACCCGGGTCTCCCGCGAGGAACTGGTCGCCCGCTCGGTGGCGGCCGGGCTGAACATGATGACCTCGGTCAGCGGCCAGACCAGCGTCGTCGTCACCAACGAATCCAGCGCCTCATCCGCCAAGCTGCGTCGTGCGGCGGACGAGGGCGTGCCCCTCGTGGACGAGCTCGCGTACCTGCGATTGCTGGAGAGTGTGAGGGCCGGTCAGGCCAAGGGCACCGCCCGGCAGCGCCCCGCGGCGGAGATGCTCGCGAGCTCGACCACTGCATCTCCTGTGTCGGCGCAGGACGTCCCGGCCCAGCGTCCTGCGGCGCTCACCGCTTCCACTCTGAGTGCGCCGGCTCAGCGTCCTGCCGTACCGGCCGCGTGCGCGCCGAACGCCCTGGCCCAGAGCCCTGCCACGCCGACCGCGTCCACCGCCACGGCGGCCCAGACGCTGTCCGGACGCCGTGTCCTGGTCCTGGGCGGCACCCACGACGAGGCCGTCGAGGCGCGCGCTCGTGCTGTCGCCCTCGGCGCCTCCGCGGCGGTCAACCTCTCGGCCAGCGTCTCCGATGTCGTCGTGCTGCCCGGCGGTGAAGCGGACCGGCGCATGGGCCGCATCACCGCGCTCGCTCTCCGCGTGCACGACGCCGACTGGCTCCGCGCACCCACCCCCGCGCCGACGCAGAGCGCGGTCGGGAACCGGCTGGACACTGCTGACGTCCTGGTCCGAGGTGCTGTCATCGATCTGCCCGATACCGGCACGGCCTGGACCGTGGCCGCCGCCTGGCGCCAGCAGACCGCCTGCGACGTGGACGTCGTCGCCTTCGCGGTCGACGCGCAGGAACAGGTCCCGGGAGACGAGGACTTCGTCTTCTACGGCGCACCCGAGCACCCAGACGGCACCGTACGGCTGGCCACGGATGGCCCGACGGAGCAGGCCGTCACCACGGACCTGGAGCGGCTGCCCCTGGAGATCCACCGGGTTGTGATCGCCGCCGCGATCGACGGTGTTGCGACCTTCGCCGACGTCGGGGCCGTCGAGATCACCGTCACCTGCGGGATCGGCGCGGCCTCGACCGCCCGGGCCACTCTCGACGCCGCCACCACCGAGCGCACCATGATCCTCGCCGAGATCTACCGCAGGGGCGACGGGTGGCGGCTGCGAGCCGTCGGGCAGGGCTACGACCACGGACTGGCCGACCTCGCTCGCGGCTACGGCGTCGACGTCGCCGAGTGAGCGAAGCGAGAGACGATCGCGCTGGTCGAGCCGTCGCCTCGCTACCCGGTGAGGATCGCCTCGATGTCCCGCCGCAGCCCGGCGAGAGGTCGGGCGGCGGGGCGGTTCGCGGGGAGCGGCAGCCGAGGCAGCGTGGGGGAGGGGCACGACCGTGGACGTCCGTCGACTGCTGGGACCCCGGTCCGTGAACACGGCCGGGGTCTTCCGCTGTGCGAAGCCGCCGGCGGCCGGCGAAGCAGCCACGTGCACACGGGCGGCCCAGCCGCGTTGTCCACGCTGCCGCGGGCCGGTCCTCAGGAACGCCTGTTGCGCTTCTTTGCTTCGTTGAGGATGTGGCCTCGGTCCAGGAAGCCGACACCGCGGTCCTTGAGGATGCGGTCGACGTGATGCGGCTTGCTGCCGGAGCGGAGAAGCCGCGTGGCCTCGGCGACGTGCTCCTCACGCGAGGCCCCGGAGGCTGTCACGAACCGGTCGCGTGCGGGGCGCGGCTCACGCGCCCCCATCGCGCCGACTGCCGGGTCCGTTCGCGGCCGGGGTACGACGGCCACCCGGAAGGGCCTGGCCCGAAGGGAGAGCCGGACCCCGAACCGCGCGGCCAGCAGGAGCGCGCCGACCGACCAGCATCCGAGAAGGATGCCGATGAACTTCACGATGTCCAGGGCGAGCGGCCCGGTGTAGGTCCTGTCGTCCCCGATCGATCCCAGCGGAGCCATGAGCAGGGAAACGCCCACGACCACACCCCAGTTCCGCCGCCAGAACGTGGGCGCCCCCGCCATTTCGGGGCCGTGGACCGTGGCGGGTGCGGGTGCGGGAGACGGGGTGGCTCGGTGGATACGACGAGCGGTGTCGTTGACCGGCGTCATCGTGCCGTCCAGGCGGTACGTGAAGAGCGCGATGTCCCGCTCCCTGGCGTAGGCCACGGCGGTGGTCGTGTAGTCGCTGCCGGTGAAGAAGATCAGCTGCGCGGTCGACTCGTGGGGGCGCGCACCGACGAAGCGTTGCAGCTCCGGACGCCCGACCTGGGCGGCCTGGTACTTGACCTGTCCGAGTGCGCGCCCGGCCCGGACATCAATACCCGAGTCCGGGCCTCCAGGGCTCGCGGTGGCATCGGTGTACCCCCAGTGCCGCATCCAGCGGGCCGCGTTGAGCTCGGCCTGCTGCCACGACGAGATCTGCGTCGGCCGCGGCGGCACCGTCCTTTGCGGTGTGTCGGGCACGTTCCCCCCTCAGATACTCACGTTCGGTTCGGCACTCCCCACATGGGGCAGAGCGAGACAGCACTGCTGACAGAGCAAGCGCAGGTGGACGCCGAGTCGCCCATGCTATGCGGTGGTCTCAGCACACGTCCGCGGGACCGGGAGGGAGGCGGGCGAGGAAGTCCAGCGCCGAGCTGGGGCCGCGCTCTGGGCAGAGGTATGCCGCGCTCATAGGCGGGCCGCTGGACGGGCTGCTGCTGGACATCACGGGATGGCGGCTGGAGCAAGTCGACGACGGCGCCGCCCTGCCCACCGAGCTGTCGCGGGGGCCGGCGGCCGCGCCGTGTACGACCCGGACCCCGACGAACCCCGCCAGTCCGGCCCGGGTGTGATGTGCCGCTTCTACTACTCCGGCGACACGCCCTGACCGCACCTCCGACCACGGGCCGGAGCACTTTCGGTTCCAGCGTTCGTATTGAGCCGAAGCGTCGTCAGTTCAGCGTGGTGGGCGTACGGCACTGCCGGTCAGGGCATATCGGGGCGTGAGGTGTGGGGGCAGCTGGGGGAGAGGGGCCGGGTATGGCGGCCGGTCGGCGACGCAGGGTGGGCGCTGTGCGGCAGATCGGTGGGCGAATCGCCCCGGAGTACCGCAACGGTGCCATGAGCCAGGTCGTGGCTTCCCGGTATCCGTGTCCGGTCTGCGGGTCGGGCAAGCTCCGCGTCACCACCGATGGGCCGGAACGGACATCAACTCACGAACCGCCCACTCAGTTCGTGCAAGGCGGCCGTCCCTTCGTCGTCAGGGGGATTGGCCCGGGTGCCGGGGCTGCTCGGGGGAAAGCGGTCCGACACCCGGGTGTTGGGCCTTGTCCCTCGGTCACCGACGTACTGGGGGACAGGGCGCGGGTCCCCGGCGCCGGCCGTGGAGGAACGAGATCGACGCAGGGGGCTCGCGGCCATGCCAGGTACAGGGCGCGTCAAACGGCGGATGCCGCGGCTACTGTAACTGACGTCATCCGGTAGAGCTTTCGTGAGCGACAGAGGATCCAGGTGGGCTGCGGGGGAGGGTGTGAGTCTGGATCATGGCTGGCGGGGCATCGCTGTCAGGCCCAGTTCTGCGCGGACGGCGTTGATGAATTCTTGCTCTGCACTCCACAGGCGTTCGAAGGCGTCCGAGGGGATGTCGGCCTCGCAGAGCGTTGCGCGGGCTGCTGCGACTTCACGGGCGCAGTTGACGAAGGCGACGCCGGCCCGGACGGTTTCTGGGACGTGGGTGACCAGACGCATGGCGGTGAAGCCGGCTTCGAGTGCCTCCTTGTAGGGCCTTCCGGTTTCGTTGAAGAAGGGCATCAGCCGGCCGGGTTCACGAGGATGGGGTATCGCGGTGATGGAGGCGCCGGGATCGAGAGCGTAGGCGACGTATCGGCGGTTAGCCGCCAGGAACTCATTGCACACGGACAGGCGGATGTCGCGCCACAGGCGTTGGTGCTCCCGCTCCGATAGGCGGTCCTGGTTGCGAAGCGAGAGCCAGCCGCCCAGCGCGACGCCGACGAGCGCCACCAGCCCTGTGATGACGGATGCTGTCATGCCCAACCTCCTGATGCCGCCCCGGTATTGATGGTCTGCCGTACCCGGATCACCGGCAAGAGCAGCCGGCTCGGGTAGCGGCGGTGGAAGGCGTGTGGGGAGGACACTTGGCTTTCATGCGCTTCATCGACCGCGAGGACGTTCTGTGTGTGGAGTTGACTGAGCTGCGCAGCACGGCCACGGCAAATCCGCATGGCGAGCAAGTATTTGCCCGCAGGAGATCCCTCCGAGCGGACGAGGCTTGGGCTCTCGGTCTATCTGGCCTGGGTACGGCTGCGCGTTCCGGTGGTGCAGCGGAACACGATGGTCGTGGTGGCCGTCGTGCTTGCCGCGTTGTCGATGCTCGCTGTCGCAGGGGCGGTAACAGGGGTGGCCGCAGTCTGGGCCGCTGCCGTGTGCTTCGCTGTCATTGAGTGCGCGGCCATGGGTGCGGGCACCGTCGTCAACGTCGATCGGGCCGACGAACCCGCTCACCGTGGCCGGCTCGGCACGCGCGGCGGACTCCAGCAGGCAAGTGGGTACCCACTTGTTTTTTAGACACAATAGACTGTGGGGAGGTACTCCTGGTGTCCCGCTGTGGGCCAAGTTCTGCGTCGACATCAACGCCCTGGGGTCACGATCCGTTAGCGTTCAGTGCCGGGCACCGCTGAAATGCAGCGCCGGCCGCCATCGACTGGTCACACCAGGTGATCAGCAGTCGATGACGCCGTCAGCGTGACGTACGGTCTCAACCGCAACCGAGGCAGCCCTTGCGGTGCTCTGGACCTGTGATCCGCAGTTCGCCGGTGAGGAGACAGAAATGACTGCCTGGAGCTACGAGAGCCTCGGTTCGTGCGCCGTCGTCGACCCGTACGCCGCCCATCCCTGTGACGATGCCTGGCCCACTCCTGCCCAGCCCTGCGACGACCTCGACTACTTCCTGCCGCCGCCCAACCCCGCCGACCGCCTCAACTACAGGCTCAGCCCACGCGACCAGCAACGCCTCGCCCTGCATGCGGCACTCACCGTCGCCGGCATCCCCCCGATGCCCGAAGACCGCGCCGTCATCGACCAGCTCAGCGCCCTGCCAGTAGACGTTAACGACACCCTCCAGCGCTGGCTGCACCACGCCCAATGAGCTCACCGGCCCGCGGCGGGCTCAAGCGCGCCGACCGCGTCTGCGGCGCCTCAGGGTGCCCCAGCTCACAGGGCCTGTGGCGTCAACGGCGGAACATCCAGGGGTGGTTGACCGTTCATCTGTATGTGGCTGCGGAGGGGACAGTGTCCCCGGGCCTCACCTATAGCCCATGGGGAAGATCGTTCGGCTGAAGCCCCATGGAGCCCTCCGCCGCGAGGCGACCGCCCTCCGCACGCCACCACCTACCGCCCCGGCTGGTCTCCCCCGTCCAGCCGGGGCTTCGTGCTGTTTACGGTGCGTAGCACGACCCTGCCACCGATCGCGAGAGCCGCCGGGCGCGCCTGGTCCGGCCCCGAAGGGACGGTGCCGGTGCGGTTGGGAAAGGATGGCGGGAGTGATCATCGAGAAGGGCGTCGTGCGGCTGACGATCGACACGGAGACGGACTCCTACGAGCAGGCGATCGCCGCCGTCCGGGCGGCGTACGGGCTGCAGCCTGTCGTGCCCGGTACCTGGCCCCCGCCCCGGACCCCCGGCCCGACCCAGGAGACCTCGGCAGTGACGACCTCGGGGACGGCTGGACCGACCAGTTACTGTTCCGCATGGTCGCGGCGCTGACCCCCGGGGGGCGGGCAGTGCTGCGTAGGATCACCGAGCTGGGCGGCGCCTCCACGTACGACGAAGTGCAGCAGTACTTCGTCACCCACCCGACCACCCCGATCCCGCTGAGCCGGATCGGCGGAACGCTGACCAGCGTCAAGGCAGTCCAGCGCCGCGTCGGCCCGGACGGCGTCGGTCCGCTCCTCCAGCGGGACGAACGAGCACGGGGCTACCGCGTCGACGACGTCCTCGTGGCCGGCCTTATGAGGGCCTTCGCCATGGCCGATGCCCGTCTCGATCTACTGCGTGGTGACGGCTCGTCACCTGTCACCTGACGCGGCTGCGCCAACGGATGCTCACGGCTCGGCGTCAGACCAAGTCGCCACCAGTGCTCGCCGATCTGGAAAGCGGGGACCGGAGACTGTCTCCTGGGTGGGTTCACCGTTGAGCCAGCACACTTGCTCGGGGGCGCCGTCGCCAGTATCGAACAGGCAGCACACCCCACCGCTGTCGGCGGCGAGGTCGGTGAACACCTTCCTGACGTTGGCCGAGCGCGCGAACAAGCGACTCATCCCCGACGTCGCTGCCCAGCACTCCACCGACGCGGAGCCAGGGTGCAGGAAGGACTCGAACCGGATCGTGGCGTAGATGTACCCGACCTGGATGCGCCCGTCCGCCTCGGGGCCAGGTCCACCCGTCTGCGCAAACTCGTGCAGTGCATCATCGACGTCGAACATGAGGGACGTGTCGAGCTCGAGCTCGCCGCTCATGGAGCAATCGACCGGATCGCTCTTGAACTGGGACGTGAACGGAAGGACGAGCCGGTCACCGCCAGGCAGCGTGATCTCAAGCGGCGGCACGGCACGGGCCGGTGGCGCCAACTCGGCCAGATTGGCCAATGCCCTGACGACATTCCGAGGACGCAGATAGATGTCTTAGCCGAAGACCAGCCCCACGCTTCCCCCGGTCTCTGACCGAACCGCACCCTCTCACGCCCTGGCCCTTGAACGCTCGCCGATTTAGCGCTCGCACCACGTTCATGAGTGGTTCCTCTTGAGCCGCCACCAGCTCACCACACACCACTGGGGGTATCCGTGTTGTCCGTGGCTCCCTGGCGCCGCTGACAGTTCCTGGACCGGGACTGATGAACGCGCGCGTTGTGCGCGGTCCGGCCAACGTCGACGCCGGTCGCGGTCGCTCTGGGTGGGGCCTGGTGCAGGGTGCAATGACGTCGACGATCCAGTCAGGGAGCGTCAGGACGGCGCCGGTCGTCAGCTAGAGATCTTTAACGGTGCGGGTTACGTGGGGTCGTGGCGGTTGGTGTCGGCTGCGCTCTGCCGGAAGTGTGAGGTATCCCGATGGTGGAGGACTGACGGCCGACGAGCGCGATCGGCGTGAACAAGTCCGTTTCGCGGCAGCTGACTTGATCGAGGCGGGGGCCAGTGACCGGGAGGCGGCCCGGCGGTTCCGGGTGATCCGTATGTCGGCGAACCGCTGACGCCGGGCCACGATCCGGGGGCCCACCGTGCCTTGCCTTGCCGTCTGGTGGCGCTGGACTCCAGCTGACCATCAGGTGGAGGAGCGCTCCATCGCCCTGTCCAGATGCGCGATGACGGTCGGCACGTCACCGCTCTCGGTCCGCCGGATCAGTTCCAGGGCCGGCCGGACGATACCGGTCGGCCGTGCGATCAGCCTGGCGAGCACAGCGGCCCGGATGTCGAGGCGTTCGAGGGTGGCCTCGCGCTCCCGCTCGCTCTGGCCGGCCAGCAGGACGGCGTTGTACCAGGCCTCCTCGCGGGACTGGCGGATGCTGAAGTCAAGGATCTGCTCGTCGGTGCGGCCGCCGACCTTGTCCAGCAGCGACAGCAGGGGCGACAGGGCGTCGACCGAGTCCTGCACGGCCAGCACCACGCGCGCGAGGATGTCGTTGATCAGCAGGAAGTCGCGCCGCAGCCCGTGGATGTCCGCGCCCGGGCTGGTCCGTGCGGCGGCGACGGCCAGGTCGAGGTTGATGTGCGCGTTCACGCCGAGCAGCAGGTGCTGGACGATGACGGTGTCGGTGTCGTCCAGCAGTCCGAACGTCTCGCGCCAGCAGCGCGGCCCGCTCCGGTCGCGACGCCAGGCGTCGTACGCCTCGAAGTAGCGGTTGCCGAAGTGGGTGTCGAAGCGATCCATGCGGGGACCGTCGTCGAACAGATCTTCATGGATGGTCTTGCGGACCTCGATGGTCACCTGCCGGTACAGCGCGGCGAAGTATCCGATCCGGTCTCCGGTGCGGACGGCCTCGCGCACGATCTCGGCAAGGCCGTCGACGACATCGTCGATGTTCACGGCCGCCATGTCCGGCTCCCCCCTCGCGGCTCCCTCGTCCCCTGGACTGTAGGCCAAATGCTTTGCCTGAAAGAGGAGTTGACGTTTCCCTGATGCGGATTGGTGACTGAAAGGTGACTTGTTCAGGCCCCGTTAAGAGGTCCTGACAAGGGCGTTGGACGTGTCGGTGGGTGATGAGGCAGGTGGCGCGGCCGAGGAAGACACCTCACAACCCCAAGTCGTCAAGCCGTAGCGGCCAAGGCAGTTGGGTACAGGCAACGTTCCACACAGAGGGGCTCATGCCAGCGATGGCCGTGTTCGCCGCGGGTCTGAAGAAGGGCGGCGACACCACCGAGCCGAAGGCCGAGACCAGGCTGCCACCGCAGGCAGCAGCACGGGCCGAGCGGACGATGGCCAACCTGCCGTACTTCGTCGGACGCATCGTGCCGAGCTTCATGTCCTACGCCCCGGACGTCCACCGGCTGGAGGCGCAGTCGGACCGACTCGTGCTCGCCTGCGGACAGGACTCACGCGGCGAGCTGCCCTACCGTCCGGCCGCCTTCCTGGCGGAGCAACTCGGTATGGAACTCCTGCACTTCCCGGGCGGGCACACCGGCCTGACCACGCATCCTGCCGAGTTCGGCGAGCTCCTCTGGAAGGCCTTCCGAGCCTAAGCTTGTTGTTTTTCTTCTGGCCTCGAACGGTGTCCCGAACGTGGTCACTCACCTGGGCATTCGCCGGACATGAAGGAGGCCTTCGTCTGATCCTGTGCTCCGTCACGAGGAGAACCAGTCGAAGGCCGTTGTCATGAGTGTGGTGTGCCCGGATGTCCGGCAGGAAGCGTCACGCTTCCGAGCAGAGTTCTACGAGTGTCTGACCGCCCGGCGTGACGAAATGTTCGAACTGGCCGACGCACTGTTGTGCGTCGACGGGCCGGTCACCTCGCCGGTGGATCTGACGATGGTGCCCGAGCACCGGCGTGGGCACGGCGCGTTGTACGGAGCTCTCAACCGGGGCCGGATCGACGTCGAGAAGCTGCGGTCCTTGCTCGCCGGGCTGCCGTTGCCCCGGTTCGAGGGCGGGCGCATGGTGCTGGCGGTGGACGTGTCGCCGTGGCTGCGCTCGGACGCGCCGTGCTCAGCAGACCGGCTGCGTGCGTGCATCCGGGCGGGACCCACCTGGGCTCCACAAGCGACATCGACAACGCTTGGTACCTCGGCATCTGCTACCGGAATTCATTCGTAGTGCATCGGCCTTCAGGCCGGTGGTGAAGCGAGTCTGATGGTTGCGACGCGGAGCGTCGCGGATTCAGGTCCGGC
>NZ_JBIAVQ010000038.1:0-15890 GCF_042894505.1 Streptomyces sp. NPDC001536 | reverse complement strand
GCAACCCCCTCAAACTCTCCGACTCCCCCACCCACATCACCCCCTCCCCCCTCCTGGGCCAGCACACCGAGGAAATCCTCATCGGCGAACTCGGCGTCGAAGAAGAGGAGTTGCCGCTCCTCAAGGCACAGGGCGTGATCTGACCGACGGCGGACCACGCCGCTTCCACTCCGTCCCGGGCGAGCCGCGACCGCTCCCCGGGACGGTGTCCGTGAGTACCCGAACCGGAGTGAGGTAGCCCAGCATGTCGACACACACATCCCGTATCGCCCCGCCCGCCGGCGACACCGTCATCGACCGGCTCGTCGAGTCCAACCGCGCCTACGCCGCAGGGTTCGTGGACCCGGGCATGGGCGCCCGTCCGGTCCTGCGCGTGGCCGTCGTCGCCTGCATGGACGCCCGCATCGACCTGCACGCCGCGCTCGGACTGCAACTCGGCGACTGCCACACCGTCCGCAACGCCGGCGGTGTGGTCACCGACGACACCATCCGCTCCCTGACGATCAGTCAGCGTGCGCTGGGCACCCGTAGCGTCGTCCTCATCCACCACACCGGCTGCGGCCTCCAGACGCTGACCGAGGAGTTCCGGCACGAGCTGGAGGTGGAGGTGGGGCAGCGGCCGGCGTGGGCGGTGGAGGCCTTCCGGGACGTCGACCAGGACGTACGGCAGTCCATGCAGCGGGTGCGCACCTCGCCGTTCCTGCCGCACACCGACGACGTGCGCGGCTTCGTCTTCGACGTGACGTCGGGTCTGCTGCGGGAGATAGACCCGGAGGCCTGAGCCGGGCCAGGGCCGTGGGAGCATCTCGGCATGCGTCTGACAGCTGACGGGGCCACGCCGATCCCGAGGTCGGTACTGGTGGAGGAACTCGAGACCGACGAGGGCCACGCCTTCGAGCTGACGCGCCCGCTCTTCCTCGCCACCGGTGATCGCATCGGGTTCGAGGGCGACGGCCTCGTCGTCGTGCGGTCCTGCGGAGTGCGGCTGACCGTGGACGGCGACTGGTCGACTCGTTGCCGACCGAGTGCCGGACGCGGTTAGGGGTGCTCGGCGGCAGAGCCCGCCTGTCCGGTCGTCACACGCTCCGGCCGGCCATCGCGGCGATCTGCCGGCAGTAGAAGTCGGTCGTGTTCGCGGTGTGCCGGCGCATGAGCTCCTCGGCGCCGTCGGGGTCGCCGCCGGCGATGGCCTCGATGATCAGGGCGTGCTCGCTCCAGGCGTCCGTGCCGCGGGGCTTGGCGATCGGCATGTAGTACCAGCGCACCCGCCGGTCCACCTGGGGGATGAGCTCGGCGAGGACCGCGTTGCGTGAGAGGTGCGTGATGTGGGCGTGGAGCGCCGCGTTCGCCTCCACGATGGCCCGGGCGTCGCCGGCCGCGAGCGCGGTGAGGCCGGTCTGCTGGAGTTCCCACAGCCGGGCGATGTCGATGGGAGTGGCGTGCTGGGCGGCGCCGCGCGCGGAGTGGGTCTCCAGGACGGCCCGGACGCTGAGGAGTTGGGCGCACTCCTCGGCGGTGGGGGAGTGCACGAAGGCGCCCTGCGAGGGGCGAAGGTCGACCCAGCCTGCGGTGTGCAGTCGCTGGAGAGCCTCGCGGATGGGCTGGCGGCTGACGCCGAGATGCTCGGCGAGGTCGGCTTCGACGAGGTGCTGGCCGGGTGTGAGCGAGCCGTTGATGATCAGCTCGGTCAGGGCGTCGTAGACCGCCTGGCGCAGCGGGGCGGGCCGGGCGATCGGGCCGCGGGCTGCCACGGTGGGTGTGTCGGGCATGGACCCTCTCCCTCGTTCGACTGCGGACGGCGAACATCGACTACGGGATACTGAGTTTAGTATGCAATAGCCATTCTCGTGTGGCCTGTGGTGCGGACTCCTGGAAATTGCCTCGACCCTGGCTCTGGTGTCGACCGGCTGAGGGATGCAAAATACTGTATGCAATCATTGTCGCCGCCTGACAGCGGACCGGACACCGCTCCCGAGGGGGTCACTCCGTGTCGTACCGCACCGCTCTCGCAGAAGTCCTCACCCGTGCCGTCGCGCCCGGCGCCGAACTGACCCGCGCGGAAGGCAGGTTCCCCCGTGGTGCCGTGAACGCCCTCGGGGCCACCGGACTGCTGGGGCTCACCGTCGCCACCGAGTTCGGCGGCGACGGCCTCGGGCTGCCGGAAGCCGCCGACGTGGTCGCGCGGACCGCGCGCGTCTGCCCGGCGACGGCCGCCGTGCTCCAGGCCCATTACACGGCGGTCGCCGTCATCGAGTCGTACGGCAGTCCCTGGGTGCGTGCGGAGATCGCCGCCGGACGTCATCTCAGCAGTCTTGCCCTCGCCGAGGACGGTACGGGTGGGTACGGGGAGGAGGCCCAACTCCTCACGTCCCGCTGCACCGCGGTCCGTTCCGGTGGCGTGGTCGCGCTGCGTGCGCGCAAACGCCGGGTGGTCGCGGCGGGGGAGGCCGACAGTTACGTCTGGTCCTCGCGGCCGCTCGGGGTGCCGGACGGCCTGAGTCTGTGGGGGGTTCCGGCGCACGCCCCGGACCTGTTCGTCCCGGCCCGGCCGGACGCCGCGGGGCCGCCCGGCAGCGCGACCTCCACGGTGCTCGCCGACCCGGTGCTGGTGCCCGCCGACGCGATGCTCGGCGCGGACGGCGGCGGGCTCGACATCGTGCTGCGCACGGTCCTGCCCTGGATGCTGGAGCTGCGGGCCGCCGCCGGCGCACAGGGTCTGCGCCTCGCGGCCGCCGACCTGGTGCGCCGGCCCGCCGACTCCCTGGCGCCGTCCTGAACTCCCGCCCGGGCGGGGCCTGTTCGGAGGCGGCCGGGCGGTCAGTCCTGCTTCGAGCCGGACGCGATCTGCTTGCGGTAGAAGTCGGCCGTGCGCTCGGTGTGCTTGCGCATCACCTCGCCCGCGCGGTCCGCGTCGCCCTTGGCGATGGCCTTGATGAGCTGAGTGTGCTCGTTCCAGGCCTCCTTGCCGCGCGGCTTGGCGATGGGGGTGTAGTACCAGCGCACCTTCTGGCCCACCTGCGCGAGCAGTTCGGCCAGGACGTCGTTGGCCGCCACGGAGGTGACGAAGGCGTGCAGGGCGGTGTTGGCCGCGACGAGGCGTTCGACGTCGCCCTCGGCGAGTGCGTCGACGCCTTCCTGCTGGAGCTCGCCGAGGCGTTCGATGTCCTCGGGCCGCGCGTTCCGGGCGGCGAGCTGGGCCGAGTAGGTCTCCAACACCGAGCGGACGCCGAGGAGTTGGGCGGCCTCCTCCTCGGTGGGGGAGTGCACGAAGGCGCCCTGGGCGGGGCGCAGGTCGACCCAGCCGGCGGTCTGGAGTCGCTGGAGGGCCTCGCGGACCGGCTGGCGGCTGACGCCGAGGTGCTCGGCGAGCTCGGCCTCGACCAGGTGCTGTCCGGGCTTGAGGGAGCCGTTGATGATCAGCTCGGTCAGGGCGTCGTACACGGCCTGGCGCAGTGGTGCCGGGCGGGCGACGCGCCGGGACGCTGCGGCCGTGAGTGCCTCGCGCATGGTTGTCCCGTTCTGCCGCCGGGCCGACGGCTTTGCCAAGTGGTAGCCGCCGAGAGGGTTGCCGACGGCGGCTTCAGCATACAGGTTTTGGTATGCAACATGGTGTCGGCTGTTGGCTGTGAGCTCGGGCTCGACCGAGGGTCCGGGCGCCCTCGTGGACTGGAATCGGTGCAGGCGTCCTTACGGCTGTCGTCTGTATACAGAAGCCTGTATGGGGTATTGTCTCAGTCTCCTGCAACCCTCGCCGGGGACCCGTGTGACGGAAGGCGAAGCGATCATGACGACCAGCGGTAGCGATGTGACGGTCGAGAGCGTGGTCCGGAGGGTGGTGGCCGATCACCGAGGTCAGCGCGGCGCGCTGCTGCCCGTACTGCACGCCGTACAGGCCGAGTTGGGCCATGTGCCGCAGGAAGCGGTCCCGGTGCTCGCCGACGAGCTCAACCTCTCCAGGGCGGACGTCCATGGAGTGGTGACCTTCTACCACGACTTCCGCCGTGAGCCCGCGGGCCGCACCACGGTCCGCATCTGCCGCGCCGAGGCCTGCCAGGCACTGGGCGCCGACCGCCTGGTGAGCTACACCCGCGAGGCCGGACTCACCCTGGGCGAGACGACACCCGACGGTTCCGTGACCGTCGAGCAGGTCTTCTGCCTGGGCAACTGCGCGCTGGGACCGTCGGTGGAGGCGAACGGACGGCTGTACGGACGAGTGGGCCCGGCCCGACTGGGCTCGATCCTCAACGGGACGGTCTGATCATGAACCACTCTTCCCCCTCCGCGGTGACTGTCTACGTCCCCCGCGACTCGGCGGCCCGGTCCGTCGGCGCCGACGAGGTCGCCGGCGCCCTCCAACGCGCCGCCACCCGCGGCGACTTCGCCATCGACGTCGTACGCAACGGATCGCGCGGCATGCTCTGGCTGGAGCCGATGATCGAGGTCGTGACCCCCGAGGGCCGCGTCGGCTACGGCCCGGTGGCCCCCGAGGAGGTCGACGGACTCCTGGCCGGCGGCCTGCTCGACGGGGCGGACCACCCGCTGCGGCTCGGTCTCGTCGACGAACTGCCCTGGCTGGCCCGCCAGAACCGGGTCACCTTCGCCAGAGTCGGCGTCATCGACCCCCTCTCGCCACAGGACTACGTCGAGCACGGCGGCCTCACCGGACTGCGGGCCGCCCTCGCACTCGCCCCCGCGGACGTGGTCGCGGAGGTCACCGAGTCCGGACTGCGCGGGCGCGGCGGCGCCGGATTCCCGGCCGGTATCAAGTGGAAGACCGTGCTGGACTGCGCCGACGAGCTCAAGTTCGTCTGCTGCAACGCCGACGAGGGCGACAGCGGGACCTTCGCCGACCGCATGGTCATGGAGGGCGACCCGTTCCTGCTCATCGAGGGCATGACCATCGCCGCGCACGCGGTCGGTGCGAGCGAGGGATACATCTACCTCCGCTCCGAGTATCCGGACGCGATCGCCACGATGCGCGAGGCGATCGAACTCGCCCGCGAACAGGGATGGTTGGGCAAGGGCATCCTCGGCTCCGCGCTCGACTTCGACCTGCATGTACGGGTCGGGGCGGGCGCGTACATCTGTGGCGAGGAGACCTCGATGCTGGAGAGCCTGGAGGGCAAGCGCGGCATGGTCCGCGCGAAGCCGCCGATCCCGGCGATCGAGGGCCTGTTCGGCAAGCCGACCGTGGTCAACAACGTGCTGACCCTCACCACCGTCCCCACGGTCCTCGCCAACGGCGCCAAGGCGTACCAGGACCTCGGCGTCGGCCGCTCCCGCGGCACCCAGGTCTTCCAGCTCGGCGGCAACATCGCCCGCGGCGGCATCGTGGAGACCGCCTTCGGCATCACCCTGCGCGAGCTGATCGAGGACTACGGCGGCGGCACCCACACCGGCCGCCCGGTCCGTACCGTGCAGGTCGGCGGGCCGCTCGGGGCGTATCTGCCGGAGTCGCTGTTCGATCTGCCGATGGACTACGAGGCGTTCGCCGAGGCCGGTGCGATGCTCGGGCACGGCGGCATCGTGGTCTTCGACGACACCGTCGACATGGCGGCCCAGGCCCGCTTCGCGATGGAGTTCTGCGCCGAGGAGTCCTGCGGCAAGTGCACGCCGTGCAGGGTCGGTTCGGTCCGCGGCGTCGAGGTGATCGACAAGATCGTCGCCGGTACGCACCGCGACGAGAACCTCGCCCTGCTGGAAGACCTCTGCGACCTGATGACCGACGGATCGCTGTGCGCGATGGGCGGACTGACCCCGATGCCCGTGCGCAGCGCCCTCACCCACTTCCCCGACGACTTCCACGGCGGCCGTCGACTCCTGGAGATCCAACCCGTGAACGCGACCGGCGTGAGGACGGAGGGGACAGCATGAGCCTTCTCAAGGAACCCGACTACGGAACCCCGGAACGGCCCGGACCGGCAACGGTGTCGGTGGAGATCGACGGCCTGCCGGTGAACGTCCCCGAGGGCACCTCGGTGATGCGTGCCGCGGCACAGGCCGGCGTCGAGATACCCAAGTTGTGTGCCACCGACAGCCTGGAGGCGTTCGGCTCCTGCCGGCTGTGCGTGGTGGAGATCGACGGCCGGCGCGGCACCCCGGCGTCCTGCACCACCCCGTGCTCCGACGGGATGAAGGTCAGCACCCAGACACCGAAGGTGGAGAAGCTCCGCCAGGGCGTCATGGAGCTCTACATCTCCGACCACCCCCTGGACTGCCTGACCTGCCCGGCCAACGGCGACTGCGAACTCCAGGACATGGCAGGCGTGGTGGGCCTGCGGCAGGTGCGCTACGGCTACGAGGGGGAGAACCATCTCGACGCCGAGAAGGACACCTCCAACCCCTACTTCGACTTCGATCCCTCCAAGTGCATCGCCTGTTCCCGCTGTGTCCGCGCCTGCGGCGAGGTCCAGGGCACCTTCGCCCTCACCATCGAGGGCCGCGGCTTCGACTCCAAGGTCTCGCCCGGCGCCGGTGAGTCCTTCATGGACTCCGAGTGCGTCTCCTGCGGCGCCTGCGTCCAGGCCTGCCCGACGTCCACGCTCCAGGAGCGCTCGGTCGTCGAACTCGGCATGCCCACCAGGTCGGTTGTGACCACCTGCGCGTACTGCGGGGTCGGCTGTTCCTTCAAGGCCGAGCTGCGCGGCGACGAACTCGTGCGCATGGTGCCGTACAAGGACGGCGGCGCCAACGAGGGGCACTCCTGTGTGAAGGGCCGCTTCGCCTTCGGCTACGCCACCCACCCGGACCGCCAGCTCAAGCCCATGGTCCGGGAAAGGATCACCGACCCCTGGCGCGAGGTCGAGTGGGACGAGGCGATCGGCACCGTCGCCCGGCGGATGCGTGAGCTCCAGGACCGGTACGGCACGAGCTCCGTCGGCGCCATCACCTCCTCGCGCTGCACCAACGAAGAGGTCTACGTCGTACAGAAGATGGTCCGCGCGGCCTTCGGCAACAACAACGTCGACACCTGCGCGCGTGTCTGCCACTCCCCGACGGGATACGGCCTCAAGCAGACCTTCGGTGAGTCCGCGGGCACCCAGGACTTCCGCTCGGTGGCGGAGGCCGACGTCATCGTGGTGATCGGCGCCAACCCCACCGACGGTCACCCGGTGTTCGCCTCCCGGATGAAGCGCCGGCTGCGCGAGGGCGCCAAGCTGATCGTCGTGGACCCGCGCCGCATCGACCTGGTGCGCTCGCCGCACATCGAGGCCCAGCACCACCTCCAGCTCAGGCCGAGCACCAACGTCGCCGTCGTCAACGCCATGGCCCACGTGGTCGTCACCGAGGGCCTCGTCGACCGCTCCTTCGTGGACGCGAGGTGCGAAGGCTTCGACGACTGGGCGGAGTTCATCGCACGCCCCGAGAACAGCCCGGAGGCGGTCGAGGAGATCACCGGAGTTCCGGCCGCCGAACTCCGCGCCGCGGCAAGGCTGTACGCCGAGGCTCCCAACGGCGCCATCTACTACGGTCTCGGCGTCACCGAGCACAGCCAGGGCTCCACCATGGTCATGGGAATGGCCAACCTGGCGATGGCGTGCGGCAACATCGGCCGCGACGGCGTCGGCGTGAACCCCCTGCGCGGCCAGAACAACGTCCAAGGGTCCTGCGACATGGGCTCGTTCCCGCACGAGCTGCCCGGCTACCGGCATGTCTCGGATGACGCGGTACGCACCGTCTTCGAGAACCTCTGGGGCGGCACTCTCCTCGCGGAGCCGGGACTTCGTATCCCCAACATGTTCGACGCCGCCATCGACGGCACCTTCCGCGGACTCTTCGTCCACGGCGAGGACATCGCCCAGTCCGACCCCAACCTCCAGCACGTCACCGCCGCGCTCAAGGCCATGGAACTCGTCGTCGTCCAGGACCTGTTCCTCAACGAGACGGCCAAGTTCGCCCACGTCTTCCTGCCCGGGGCGTCGTTCCTGGAGAAGGACGGCACCTTCACCAACGCCGAACGCCGTATCAACCGGGTCCGCGCGGTCATGAAGCCCAAGACGGGCAAGCACGAGTGGCAGATCGTCAGCGAGATCGCCACGGCCATGGGGTATCCGATGTCGTACGACCATCCGAGCCGGATCATGGACGAGATCGCCTCGGTCACGCCGACGTTCACCGGCGTCTCCTTCGACCTTCTCGACAAGCTCGGCAGCGTCCAGTGGCCGTGCAACGAGGAGGCGCCGGACGGCACGCCCATCATGCACGTGGACGAATTCGTGCGCGGCAAGGGCAAGTTCGTCGTCACCTCCTACGTCCCGACGAACGAGCGCAGCACCCGGCGCTTCCCCCTCGTCCTCACCACGGGCCGCATCCTCAGTCAGTACAACGTCGGTGCCCAGACCCGCCGCACCGGCAACGTCGCCTGGCACCCCGAGGACATCCTCGAACTGCACCCGCACGACGCCGAGGACCGCGGCATCAGGAACGGCGACATGGTCACCCTGGCCAGCCGTGTCGGACAGACGACCCTGCGCGCGGAGATCTCCGACCGGATGCCGACCGGGGTCGTCTACACCACCTTCCACCACCCCGTGACCGGCGCCAACGTCGTCACCACGGAGAACTCCGACTGGGCCACCAACTGCCCCGAGTACAAGGTGACCGCCGTCCAGGTCGGACTCGCCCGCCCGGACCGGGCCGCCGACGGCGAAGCCGCCGAGAACGACCTCGTGACGGTGGTGGACTGACATGACAGCGACCGTGCCGTCCGAGCTCAGGATGGCGAACGACATCGCCCGCAACCTCGGCCACCTGCCGGGCGAGCGGGCCGCCGAGGAGATCGCGTCACACATCGGCAGGTTCTGGGACCCGCGCATGCGCACCAGACTGTACGAGTTCGTCGACGCCGGCGCGGAGGGCCTCGACCCCCTGGTGGTCGCCGCGGTGAAACTCCTGCGCTGAACAGACCGCGCCTGCGACCGCCGAGGGGACGTGCGGCGGTCGCAGGCGCCTGTTACGTGGGTCGCCGGGGCGGGCTCATCACGTCAGCCCCCGATCGCCGACACCAGCTGGACGACCTCGTTCGTCGGTGAGCAGCTCCGGCTTGGCCAGCCATCGCGCACCTTCTTCCGGCATACAGTACGTGCACGACTCCCTCCCCTGTACATATCCCAAATACTGCATACAGTATGGAGCTAGGTGGGGCGGCCTCGGGCAGAGAGGAGTCGTTCATGCTGTTCCGGCAGCTCGAGTACTTCGTGGCGGTGGCGCGCGAACGCCACTTCGCCCGGGCGGCGGAAGCCTGCTACGTCTCCCAGCCCGCGCTCTCGGCGGCGATCGCCAAGCTGGAGCGGGAGTTGAACGTCACGCTCATCAACCGCGGCCACAACTACCAGGGCCTCACCCCCGAGGGCGAGCGGCTCGTCGTCTGGGCCAAACGGATCCTCGCCGAACAGGACGCGTTCAAGGCGGAGGTGGCCGCCGTGCAGTCCGGCATCACGGGCACGCTGCGGCTCGGCACGGACCCCACGGCGTCGACGACCCTGGCACTCCCCGTGGCCGCGTTCTGCGCCGCCCACCCCCTCGCCAAGGTGCAGGTGCGCTCCCGGCTGTCCACGAAGGAGCTCCACCGCCAGCTGCGCGACTACGAACTCGACGTGGCCATCGCCCACTTCGACCCCGGCGACCAGGAGGGCCTCCAGGTCGTACCCCTCTACCAGGAACGCTACATGCTGCTGGTGTCGGACGACCACCTGGTGGCGCAGTCCTCGACCGTGACCTGGGCGGACGCCGCCCAGTTGCCGCTCGCCCTGCTGACGCCCGACATGCGGATCCGGCAGATCGTGGACACCGTGTTCGCCGAGAAGGGATTCGTGGTCACCCCGCAGGTCGAGACCGACTCCATCGCCTCCCTGTACGCGCACGTCGGCGGCGGCGAGTGGGCCAGCATCGTGCCGCACACCTGGCTGCGAGCGATGCCGGTCATCGGCCGGACCCGAGCGCTCCCCCTGGTCGACCCGGAGGCCGGCGCACAGGTCTCGGTGGCGATCCACGCCGCGACCCCCGGCTCGGTCGCCGCCCGTGCCTTCGTCAACGCGGCGACCGGCCTGTCCCTGGACGACTTCTTCGCCCGCCCGCTGCCGAGCGAGCACCGCGTGCGCTGAACCTCCGTCCAGGAGCCTCCGTCAGGGTGCGTACCGCGCCTGCACCGCCTTCCGATCCAGCCCGCCCTTAGCGGTGTACGGCAGCGCGGTGACCAGCTCCAGCCGGTCCGGCACCTCGAACGCGGCCAGCCGGTCACGGCAGTACCGCAGGATCTCCCCGGGCCCCACGCTCTCGCCCTCGCGCACCACCACGGCCGCGCCCACCCGCTGCCCGTACACCGTGTCGGGCACGGCGAACACGGCCGCCTCGGCGACCCCAGGACACCCGGCGAGGATGTCCTCGACATGCTCGGGCGAGATCTTCTCGCCGCCGCGGTTGATGAGGTTCTTGATACGCCCGGTCAGGGACAGGTACCCGTCCGCGTCCAGGGTGCCCAGATCGCCGGTCCGCAGCCAGCCGTCGACGAAGGTGTACGCCGTCTCCTCCCGGTCGCCGAGATAGCCGCGCGCGACGGTGGGCCCGTGCACCCACAACTCGCCCTCGACACCCACCGGACAGGCCCGCCCGCCGCGGTCGAGCACCCGCACCTCGACACCGGTCGGCCGGCCCACCGAACCGTGCTTCAGCGCACCCCGCCCCGGCAGCGGCTCGCTGGTCGCCTGGTGCGAGGACTCGGTCATCCCGTACGCGGACAGCAGCGGCGCGCCGTAGGTGCGCTCCAGTGCCCGCTGCGTGGCCGGGTTGAGGGGAGCGCTGCCACTGCGCACGAACTTCAGGACCGGCGCCCGCGGGCCCGGGTACTCCCGCTCCGACCGGTCCAGGAGGATCTCGTGGATGGCCGGTGCCGCGGTGAACCAGGTGGCGCCCACGGCACGCATGTCGTCCCAGAACGTGCCCGCCGCGAACCGTCCCCGCTCCGGCAGCAGCACACAGCCCCCGCTGGCGAGTGAGGCGAGCAGTGCCGCGAACAGCCCGTGACCGTGGAAGAACGGCATCACCGCGACCGTGGCGTCATCGGGCCCCAACTCGTAGGTGGCACACAGGGAGTGGACGGACGCGGCCACGTTGGCGTGGGTGAGCGGGACCATCTTCGCCCGATCGGTGGTGCCGGCGGTGAACAGCACGAGGGCATCGTTGTCCGACAACTCGCCCGCGGAGCCACCGGCTTGGGGAGCGCCGCACGGGCCGGGTTCGAACATGACGGCCGCCGTACCCGCACGGGAGACGTCCACGCGCAGCGGCCACGCCGGGACGGACAGCGGGGCGGCCGTCGAGGCCGGCCCCAGCAGGACCGCCCGCGCCCCCAACGCCGTGATACGCGCCGAGAGTTGTGAGGGGGGCAGCGCCGGGTCCAGCGGAGCCGCCACCAGGCCGGCTCTCGCCGCGCCGAGCAGCGCGACGACGAACTCCGCCGTGTTGGCGCAGATCAGCCCGACCGCGTCACCGCGGCGCAACCCCGTGCCGCCGAGCCGTGCCGCCACACCGTCCGCCAGGGCCGCGAGACCCCGGTAGGACAGGTGCACCCGCTCCCCGGAGACGACCAGGGCCCGGGCGTAAGGGCGTTCACGCACCTGCGCGTCGAGGAGATCGACGAGGCCCGTGACCGCCGGAGGCGGGTACCGGTTCGCGTCGCGCACGGATGCCGCGGCCCCAGCGGCCATGACCCCACCCCCTCGCGCCCAGGTCCGATGCATCAGTCCTCTGCGAGCCTGCGGTGACCTGCCAGGCGCGTCCAATACCTACTGGCGAACGGCCGATAGCAGGCGTCTATCAAGGGAGTTGCGAGGGCCCCCGGCAGCCGTCGATAGAAGTTGTTTATCGGCTGGTCGCCGATGGGTCTTGGACGCGGGCGAACGCGCTGCGGATGGTGAGAGCAGTAGCCGCTCCGGCAGGACCTGCCCAAGGAGGACCTCGGACCATGACCGCCCCCTCGCCACTGGAGACCGCGGCAGCAGCCGACGTTCCGACCGAGCTCACCGACGGGTACCACCTGGTCGTCGACGCGCTCAAGATGAACGACGTCGACACCATCTACGGCGTGGTCGGCATCCCGATCACCGACCTGGCCCGCCTCGCCCAGGCCCAGGGCATCCGCTACATCGGCTTCCGTCACGAGAGCAACGCCGGACACGCGGCGGCCATCGCCGGCTACCTCAACAAGAAGCCCGGCGTCGCCCTGACGGTGTCGGCCCCCGGCTTCCTCAACGGCCTGGTCGCGCTGGCGAACGCGACCACCAACTGCTTCCCCATGGTCCAGATCTCCGGCTCCAGCGAGCGCCACCTCGTCGACCTCAAGCAGGGCGACTACGAGGAGATGGACCAACTCGCCGCCGCCCAGCCCTTCGTGAAGGCCGCCTACCGGGTCAGCCGCGTGGAGGACATCGGCCGCGGCATCGCCCGCGCGCTGCGCACCGCGATCTCCGGGCGCCCCGGCGGTGTCTACCTCGACATCCCCGCCGCGGTGCTCGGCGCCATCATCCCCAAGGCCGAGGGCGACCGCACCCTGAGCCGCCTCGTCGACCCCGCCCCGCGCCAACTGCCCGCGCCGGAGGCCGTGGACCGTGCGATCGAACTGCTGGCCTCCGCCGAACGCCCGCTGGTCGTGCTCGGCAAGGGCGCGGCGTACGCCCAGGCGGACGCCAAGGTACGGGAGTTCATCGAGTCGACGGGCATCCCCTACGTACCGATGTCGATGGCGAAGGGCCTGCTGCCCGACGACCACCCGCAGTCGGCCGCCACCGCCCGTTCCCTGGCCCTGAAGAAGGCCGACGTCGTGATGCTGATCGGCGCCCGCCTCAACTGGCTGCTGGGGCACGGGCAGACGGGGTGGAACCCGGACGCCAAGTTCGTCCAGATCGACATCGACCCCAAGGAGATGGACAGCAACCAGCCCATCTCCGCCCCGCTCGTCGGTGACATCGAGTCGGTGCTCGACGTCCTCGCCGAACGCACCAAGCCCGGTCAGATCCAGGCCCCTTCGGCCTGGCGCGCCGAGCTGGGGGAGCGCTCGGCGCAGAACGTCGCCAAGATGGCCAAGCGCCTGGAGGCCGACCCGCACCCCATGCAGTTCATGGGCGCCCTCAAGGCCGTACGCGACGTCGTGCGTCAGCACCCGGAGACGTACATCGTCAACGAGGGCGCCAACGCCCTGGACATCGCGCGCAACGTCATCGACATGCACGTGCCCCGGCACCGCCTCGACAGCGGCACCTGGGGCGTCATGGGCATCGGCATGGGGTACGCCATCGCCGCCGCCGTCGAGAGCGGTGCGCCGGTCGTCGCCATCGAGGGCGACAGCGCCTTCGGGTTCAGCGGCATCGAGATCGAGACGATCTGCCGCTACCAGCTGCCCGTCGTCACCGTGATCATGAACAACGGCGGGGTCTACCGCGGCGACGACGTCAATCCGTACGACGACGAACCCTCGCCCACCACCCTGATGTCGGCGGCCCGCCACGACCTGCTCATCGAGTCGTTCGGCGGCAAGGGCTACCGCGCCACCACCCCCGCCGAGGTCACCGCCGCCCTCACCGAGGCCCTCGCCTCCGGCCGCCCGGCGCTCATCGACTGTGTGATCGACCCGTCGGCCGGCACCGAGAGCGGCCACATCTCGCACCTGAACCCCAAGGGCATCACGGTCGGCAACATCACGCCGGCCAAGAAGTGACCACGCCCTGCCCTCCGAGCTCCTCGAACTCCCGCTCCGTACGCGTACGTTCACGAAAAGGAAGCACACATGAGTGAAAAGCCGCTCGCCGGAATCAAGGTGATCGACTTCACCGGGGTCCAGGCCGGCCCCGCCTGCACACAGATGCTCGCCTGGTTCGGCGCCGACGTCCTGAAGGTGGAGCGCCCCAACGGCGGCGACGTGACGCGCCGTCAGCTCCGGGACATCGAGGACCTCGACGCGCTCTACTTCACGATGCTCAACAGCAACAAGCGCTCCCTCGCCATCAACACCAAGACCGCCGAGGGCAAGGAGGTCCTGGAGAAGCTCATCGAGGGCGCCGACGTCCTGGTGGAGAACTTCGCCCCGGGCGCCCTGGACCGTATGGGCTTCACCTGGGAGCGCATCCAGGAGCTCAACCCGCGCCTGATCTTCGGCTCGGTCAAGGGCTTCAACGACCAGTCGTCCTGGAACGACCTCAAGGTCTACGAGAACGTCGCCCAGTGCGCGGGCGGCGCCGCCTCCACCACCGGCTTCTGGGACGGCCCGCCGACCATCTCCGGCGCCGCCCTCGGCGACACCAACACCGGTATGCACCTGGCGATCGGCATCCTCACCGCGATCATCGACCGCAACAAGACCGGCAAGGGCCAGAAGGTGTCCGTCTCCATGCAGGACGCCGTCCTCAACCTCTGCCGCGTCAAGCTGCGCGACCAGCAGCGGCTGGAGCGGGTCGGCTACCTGGAGGAGTACCCGCAGTACCCGAACGGCGAGTTCACCGACGTCGTACCGCGCGGCGGCAACGCGGGCGGCGGCGGCCAGCCCGGCTGGGTCCTGAAGTGCAAGGGCTGGGAGACCGACCCGAACGCGTACATCTACTTCACCGTCCAGGAGCAGAACTGGAAGCGCACCGCCGAGGTCATCGGCCACCCCGAGTGGGCCGAGGACCCGGAGTACGCCACCGCGCGCGCCCGTCAGTCGCACATCTTCGAGATCTTCGAGGAGATCGAGAAGTGGCTCGCGGACAAGACCAAGTACGAGGCCGTCAACATCCTGCGTGAGTGGGAGGTGCCCTGCGCCCCCGTGATGAGCATGAAGGAGATCGCCTACGACGAGGACCTGCGCCGCAGCGGCACCGTCGTCGAGGTCGAGCAGAAGGAGCGCGGCACCTATCTGACGGTCGGCAGCCCGGTGAAGTTCTCCTCCTTCAAGCCGGACGTCACCGGCGCCCCGCTGCTGGGCGAGCACAGCTCCGAGGTCCTGGTCGAACTCGGCTACGACGAGGAGACCATCGGCCGGCTCAAGGAGAGCGGCGTCATCGTCTGACCCGAGTCGGACGACGCGGAAGCGGCCGTGGCCCGAAGGCCACGGCCGCTTCCGTATGCGGTCCGCCGGGCGCTCAGACCGAGGCCTCGGCCCGCCGCCGCATCAACTCCCGCTCCCGCTCCCGGCGTGCGGTCACGTCCCGGATGACCGCGCCGACGTATGCGCTGCCGTCGGGGCCGGGAAGCAGCACCACACTGAACTCGATGGACAGCTTGCGGCCGTCCGCGGCCAGCGCGGGAACGTTCAGCAGGTCCGTGTCCCCGTACTTGCTGTACCCCCGCTCCATGGCCTCGTCGAAGCCCTCCTGGTGCCGCTTGCGGTGCCGCTCGGGAATGATGACGTCCAGGCTGCGCCCGTCCACGTCGGCCGCCGGGAACCCGAAGATGCGCTCCGCGCCCCGGTTCCAGTAGCGGATCAGTCCTTCACCGTCGACGATCACGATGCCATCGGGTGCCTGGGCGGCCATTCCCAGCACCACATCGGGGTTCAGATCTTCCATGTCGCCTCCGAGCCGGGGCCGTTGGATGCCGATCGAGTACAGGAAGACAGCATACAGAGGATCGTATACAGGATCCAGGTCGCAAACGACTGAGGCGGGACCCCTCCGGCGCAGGGGGCGCTCCCCGCCGGTAGAGGTCCCGCCGTCGTGCAGCGGAGGGCCGGTCAGCCCTGGGTGGCCGCGCCCCGCAGGGTGATGCGGTCCGCTTCCGCGTGCACGTTCATGGAAGTGCCGTCCCGTGGCGGCGAGTCGGGCCGTCTCATGCGGCGGTCCGGTGGGCGAGGAGGTCGCTGATGGCGTGGACGGTTTGGAGGGTGGGGACGTTGGTGCCGGTGATGTGGGCGAGTTCGATGA
>NZ_JBIAVQ010000037.1:0-21409 GCF_042894505.1 Streptomyces sp. NPDC001536 | reverse complement strand
CGTGTGCGCCCCCCCCCCCCGCGGGCGGGGGGGGCGGGCGGGGGCCCGGGCGCTCTCCGGGGGGGCGCCCCCCGCGCGGGCGCGCCCGCGGGGGGCGCCCCCCCCCCCCCCCCCCCACCGCTGTGAGACTCGTCGTATGACCGGACACGGGGGACGACGGGATCAGGCCGCGCGGGACGCGATCACCGTCGAGATCGGATACGCGCTGTTCAGCGCGGCGTTCGCGGCGGCGGTCGTCTTCGGGGCGCTCGCGGGTCCGGCGCTCTTCTTCGACCTGCCGCGGACGGTGGAGAAGCTCCTGCTCCACGTGGCCCTCGCGGTGGCACCGGTGCTGTTCGTGGCCCGCGTCATCAGTGTGCTGCTGCGCTTCGGGCGCGAGGACGGCTCGGCTCAGCCCAGCCAGCCCGGCCGCACCAACCCCGACTCATAGGCCAGCACGACGAGTTGGGCCCGGTCGCGGGCCCCCAGCTTCACCATCGTGCGGCTGACGTGGGTCTTCGCGGTGAGCGGGCTGACCACCAGGCGCCGGGCGATCTCCTCGTTGGACAGTCCGATGCCGACCAGCGCCATCACCTCCCGCTCCCGCTCGGTGAGCCGGGCCAGCGCGTCGGCCGTCGCGGGCTCCTTGGAACGGGCCGCGAACTCGGCGATCAGCCGCCGGGTCACCCCCGGCGAGAGCAGCGCGTCCCCCTCCACCACCGCCCTGACCGCACGCAGGAGTTCCTCCGGCTCGGTGTCCTTGACCAGGAACCCGGAGGCGCCCGAGCGGATCGCCTCGAAGACGTACTCGTCGAGCTCGAAGGTGGTGAGCATGACCACCCTGACGTCCGCCAGCCGCTCGTCGTCGGTGATCCGGCGGGTCGCGGCGAGACCGTCGAGCACCGGCATCCGGATGTCCATCAGCACGACGTCCGGGCGCAGTTCGCGCACCAGGCGCACCGCCTCCTCGCCGTCGGAGGCCTCGCCGGCCACCTCGATGTCCGGCTGCGCGTCGAGCAGCGCCCGGAATCCGGCCCGGACAAGTGACTGGTCGTCGGCGAGCAGTACGCGGATCACCGGTTCTCCTTCACTGTGAGGGGCAGTACGGCGAGCACCCGGAAGCCCCCGTCGGGACGCGGCCCGGCCTCGATCGTGCCACCCAGGGCCGCGGCCCGCTCCCGCATTCCGGCCAGCCCGTTGCCGCTGCCGCCCGCGTCGGCGCCGGTCGCCGGTCCGTCGTCGTCGATACGGAGCCGTAGCGTCGTCCCTGCGTCCTGAGCGAGGTGCACGCGCGCGTGCCGTGATCCCGAATGCCGTACGACATTGGTGAGCGCCTCCTGGACGATACGGAACGCGGCGAGGTCCGTACCCGGTGCGAGCTTCGGGGCCTCCCCCTCGATCTCCACGGTCAGTCCGGCGCTCGCGGCCTGCTCCACCAGTTCCGGCAGCCGGTCGAGCCCGGGGGCCGGCGCGCGGGGCGCGTCCCCGGGGGTGCGCAGGGTGTCGAGGACCTGGCGGACCTCGCCGAGCGCCTCCTTGCTGGCGGCCTTGATGGTGGTGAGCGCGGTGCGCGCCTGTTCGGGGTCGCTGTCGAGAAGGGCGAGGCCGACACCGGCCTGCACGTTGATCACGGAGATGCTGTGCGCGAGGACGTCGTGCAGTTCACGGGCCATCCTCAGCCGCTCCTCGTCGGCGCGCCGCCGCGCCGCCTGCGCCTGCTCGACCCGCTCCCGCACCCACTGCTCGCGACGGGTCCTGGCCAGCTCGGACAGCGCCACGATGGCGACACCCCAGGCGGCGACCACACCCTCCGAGCCCCAGGAGGCGGCCTCGTCCCCGGAGGGCGGCAGCCACTGGTAGAGCCAGTGGGCCACCAGCACATGCCCGGCCCAGAGGAGACCGAGTGCCGTCCAGGCGGCCTTCCGGTGTCCCGCGACGATGGCGCTGAAGCAGCCCACGGCGAAGGTCACGAAGACCGGCCCGTAGGGGTATCCGGCGCCCAGATAGAGCATCGTGGCGGCCGCCGTGCCGAACACCACGACCACCGGGTACCGCCTGCGCCACAGCAGCAGTCCGGCCGCCACGACGAGCAGCACGCGCGCGAAGGTGTCGAGGGGGGCGCGATCGTCCATCTGCTGCTCGGCGGCGAAGCGGGATCCGCCCAGCACGAAGACCGTGATCAGCACGGTGGACAGCCAGGGCCACCGGGAAGCATGCTCCGCCTCGCCCCAGCGGTGCCACCACGGCGGTCCGTACCGCCACCACAGACCTCCGGACCCGCGCCGCTCATCCATGTCCGCCACGCTAGACGCCGCCCACCGCCGCGGACGTCAGCCGGGCGAGGACATCACACGTACTCCCCCCGAAGTACGTCGCCCTCCCTGACCCGCAGCCGCCGCAGCCGCTTCGGCGCCCACCAGTTCGCCCGCCCCGCGAGCCGCATCGTCACCGGCAGCAGGACGACCCGGATGAGGGTGGCGTCGACGAGGATCGTCAGGGCCGTCCCGACGCCGAGTTCCTTGAGGAAGACGACGCCTCCGGTGGCGTACGACAGGAAGGACAGCGCGAGGATCCCGGCCGCCGCGGTGATCAGCGGTGCGCTGCGCCGGATGCCCTCACCGACCGCGCGCACGGTGTCGCCGGTCCGCTCGTGCTCCTCCTTGATACGGGCCAGCAGGAACACCTCGTAGTCCATGGAGAGCCCGTAGGCCACGCAGAACATCAGCACCGGGATGCTCGGCTCGATGGAGCCGGTCGGGGTGAAGCCCAGGAGCCCGGACAGATGTCCGTCCTGGAAGACCCAGACCAGACAGCCGAACATCACCGACAGGCTGAGCAGATTGAGCACGGTCGCCTTCAGCGGCAGCAGCACGCTGCCGGTCATCAGGAAGAGGATCACGTACGTCGCCACCAGGACCAGGCCCACGGCGAACGGCAGCCGGTCGAGGAGGGTGGCGCGGAAGTCGGTGGTCTCGCCCGGGTAGCCGCCGACGAGGGCGGGGGCCGGGGCGGCGGTGTCCCTGACGCGTTCGACGAGAGCGGGGACGTTCCCGTACATGGCCTCTTGTGTGGGTACGACGGCCAGGCGCGCGCGTCCGTCGGATGCCGTGAGCCGGTCCTGGCCGGGGGCTCCGGCGCGCCGGCCGTCCCGGTAGGCGCCGTCGGGCGCGTCCACCTGGTGCACGCCGGGGACGCGGGAGAGCCGGGCGGCGTACGCGCGCGTGTCGGCGGGTTCGGTCAGGACGACCTGGATGGTGTCGGTGGGTTCGGCGGCGAACTCGCGGTGCACGATCTCGGAGGTGGTGCGCGAGGACGTGCCCGCGGGCAGGGTGCGCTCGTCGGGGAGGCCGAAGCGCAGGCCGAGCAGGGGGGCGGCGGCGACGAGGAGGACCGTGAGCACTCCGGCACCGGCGAGGAGCGGGCGGCGCATGGCCGCGAGCGCGGTGCGGTGCCAGAAGCCGGAGGCCGGTGCGGTGGGCCGTTCCACGCGGTGTCCCCAGCGGGCGAGCGCGGCCGGCAGGACGAGCACGGCCCCGGCGACCGCGCCGAGGACGACGAGGACACCGGCGTAGGCGAACGAGCTCAGGAAGAAGAACGGGAACACCAGCAGCGCGCACAGCGACACGGCGACGGTGATCCCGCTGAAGACGACCGTGCGGCCGGCGGTGACGGTCGCCGCGAGGACGGCCGCCTCCCGGTCGCGGCCCGCGCCACGTTCCTCGCGGTAGCGGTTGATGACGAACAGGCCGTAGTCGACGCCCAGTCCGAGGCCGAGCACGAGGGCCAGGTTCGCGGCGAACGTGGACACCTCGGTGAACTGCGCCAGCAGCCGCAGCCCCGCTAGCGCGCCGAGGACGGAGAACAGTCCGACGGCCACGGTCAGCAGGGCGGCCGCGGTGCGCCGGTAGACCAGGACCAGCAGGAGCACCACGACCGGCAGGGCGAACGCCTCCGCCCGCAGGAAGTCGGCGCGGGCCTCCTCGCCGACCTGCCGGGAGATCTCCTCCTGTCCGCCGACGCGGACGTCGAGTTCGGGGGTGGTGCGGGTCAACCGGGGTGAGAGGGCGGCCAGTTCCTCACGGGTCTCGGTGGCGTCACCGGCCAGATGTACGAGGATCAGGGCACGCCGCCCGTCCTCGCCGCGCAGGGCGGAGCTGTCGGCGTCCCAGTAGGACGTCACGTCCATGACCCGCGGCAACTCCGCGACCTCCGCGACCAGTTCACGCCCGGCCCGCTCGGTGCGCGCGCTGTCCACGTCACCGTCGCGGGCCGTGACCAGGAGGGCGAGATTGGGGTTCCCGGTGCGGAAGTCGTCGCGCAGCAGGTCCCCGGCCCGCACCGACTCGGTGCCGGGCGCGCTCCACCGCGACAGATCGAGATCCTCCTGGGCGCCCGCGCCGTAGGCGCCGAGACCGAGCAGGACGAGTAGTGCGCCGATCAGCACGGCGCCACTGCGCCGCACCGCCAGACGGCCGAGCCGGGTGAGCATGGGGCAGCCCTTCCAGGGGAGTTCGGGATCGAGTGACCCGCCCACCGTCCGCCCGCCCGCTGGAAGGCCCGCTGGAAGATCCACTGGAAGACGGCGAAGGGTGGCTTTGCCACCTGGTCGATGAGGGGCACTGGTGTGCACGGACGCCGTCTGCGTCGAGTCCTGTCCGAAGATCTCCCTGCCGCGGCCGCGCAAGCGGAATCTGGTCGTCCCGGCATGAGGACGCGGGCGGCGTTAGGCTCGACGCATGGGTGAGGGGACTGCCGGGACCGTGCGGTGCGAACTGCTGGGCCCGCTGAGGGCGTTGCGCGACGATGTGGAGATCCCGCTGGGTCCGCCGAAGCAGCGCGCGGTTCTCGCCGTGCTGTTGCTCCAGGAGGGGCGGGCCCTGTCGTACGACGGGCTGGTCGAGGCGGTGTGGGGTGGTGCGCCGCCGGTGCATGCGCGCAACCTTGTGCAGAAGTACGTCTCCGGGCTGCGCCGCGCGCTCGGGGAGGGTGTGCTGCTGGAGTGGACGGGCGCGGGGTACCGGCTGACCGGCACCGCCATCGGCGACCTGGCCGAACGGCGGCTCCTGGTGGACGAGGCGCGCGCCGCGCGGGACGCCGGTGAGGTGCGGCGGGCTGTCGAACTGGCGCGCCGGGCCGAGGAGTTGTGGCGCGGCGACTTCGCGGAGGGCCTGCGGGCGCCCTGGCTGGCGGCGGAGCGGCTGCGCTGGGCCGAGAAGCGGCTCACGGTCCTGGAAGCCCGGCTGGAGGGCGAGATCGCGCTCGGCCGTTCCTTCGAGTACGTCCATGAGCTGGTCCGTCTCGTGGCGACGCACCCTTTGCGTGAGCGCCTGGTCGAGCTGCTGATGCTCGCGCTGTGCCGACTCGGCCGCCCCTCCGACGCGCTCACGGCCTACGAGGGCGTCCGGCGGCGGCTCGCGGAGGCGATGGGGGCGGACCCGGGACCGGCGCTGCGGTCCCTGCATGCCCGGGTGCTGCGTCAGGACCCGGAACTGCTGCCCTCTGCCTCACCGGCGGTGCCGGTCGGCTGAACCACCAGCCCCACCCCGTGGGCGAGTCGGACTGCCGCCTGCCGGAAGAACGGGTCGCGGTCCTCGACGACCCGGTTGAACTGCCCGAACAGCTCGAACCCCACCAGCCCGAACAGCTGGGCCCAGGCCGCGACGAGCGCCGCGACCGACTCCGGCGGCAGGTCGGGGGCCAGGTCCGCGGCCATCCGCTCGGCCTCGGGGCGCAGTTCGGCGGGGAGCGGGGGCTCGGTCAGGGCGGACTTCTCGTGGGCGTCGCGGACGATGCCGATGAGGAGGAGGCCGACGCGGGCGGCGGCCGGGACCGTGGTGTCGGGCGCGGTGTAGCCCGGCACCGGGGAGCCGTAGATCAGCGCGTATTCGTGCGGATGCCGGAGCGCCCAGCCGCGTACCGCCTCGCACACCGCGGTCCAGCGCTCGGCGGGGCCGGCGTCGGCGACCTTGGCGTGCGCCGCCTCCGCGCTCTCGCCGAGGGAGTTGTAGGCGTCGATGATGAGGTCGGTGAGCAGGTCGTCACGGCTCGGGAAGTAGCGGTAGAGCGCGGAGGAGACCATGCCGAGCTCACGCGCGACGGCCCGCAGCGAGAGCTTCGCGGCACCGTCGGCGGCGAGCTGTCTGCGCGCCGCGTCCTTGATGGCCGCGGTGACTTCGATCCTGGCCCGGGCACGGGCGCCGTGTGCGGTGCTCATACGGGCCAGTGTCCCATGAATACAGAGCAGTGCACACAAACGAGAGCAGCGAACAAAAAAGAGAGCACTGCTCTTGCTCTGGAGCACCGTTCTGGAGCAGACTGAGGGCACAGCGAGAGCACCGCTCTCTCAATCCGACGGGAGTCACCATGTCGCAGCCGTACTACCTCAAGGGCAGCCCGCTCAACGTCCGCTTCAACAGCGTCTTCGGCTGGCTGGCCCGGCACGGCCTCAGCCTGGCGGGGATGGCGGAGATGTCGGTGCGCGGCCGCAAGAGCGGCAAGATGCAGCGCATCCCGGTCAACCCGCACACCTACGAGGGCGGGCAGTACCTGGTCTCGGCCCGCGGCCACTCCCAGTGGGTGCGCAACATGCGCGTGGCCGGCGGCGGGGAGCTGCGGGTGGGCCGCAAGGTCCGCGAGTTCACCGCGGTGGAGCTGCCCGACGCGGAGAAGCTCCCGATCCTGCGGACCTACCTGGAGAAGTGGGGCTGGGAGGTCAACCAGTACTTCCAGGGCGTCACCGCGAAGTCCTCCGACGAGGAGATCGCCGCGGCGGCCCAGGACCACCCCGTCTTCCGGATCACCGTGAGGAAGTGACCTCGTCGCCGTCCGGTACCTGCCGACGGTCCAGCGCGGCCAGGACACGCTGGGCCATGGGACGGCCGCGGACGAGCTCACCCAGCGTCGTGGACCCGCGGGTGATCTCCATGAACGCCCTCCAGGCGGGCCGGAACCCGGTCAGCGCCGCGTGGAAGAGGCCAGGGCGGCGCTCGAACGCCATCAGCAGCCGCTTGCCGACGCTCATCTCCACGCCGAGACCCGCCTTCACGGCGAACGCGTAGTTCAGGGCCTGGCGCCGGGTGTCCACCGCGTCATGCGCCTCGGCGATCCGCACCGCCCACTCC
This sequence comes from Streptomyces sp. NPDC001536, assembly GCF_042894505.1. Taxonomy (NCBI): domain Bacteria; kingdom Bacillati; phylum Actinomycetota; class Actinomycetes; order Kitasatosporales; family Streptomycetaceae; genus Streptomyces; species Streptomyces sp. NPDC001536. Next base: position 14,309 of record NZ_JBIAVQ010000037.1, on the reverse strand, counting down.
CCCGCGAGCCGCCCCGAACGCAGCGCGAACGAGATGCCCTCGCGCGTCCACGGCTCCAGGAGCCCCGCCGCGTCCCCGCACACCAGCACCCGGCCGCGGGACAGCGGAGAGTCGTCGGCCCGGCAGCGGGTCAAGTGACCGGAGGAGATGCTCGGTTCGAACCCGGCGAGCCCGAGCCGCCCGATGAACTCCTCCAAGTACCGCTTGGTCGCGGCCCCTTCGCCGCGCGCCGAGATCACCCCGACCGTGAGGGTGTCGCCCTTGGGGAAGACCCAGCCGTAACTGCCGGGCATCGGACCCCAGTCGATGAGCACCCGCCCCTGCCAGTCCTCGGCCACGGTCTCGGGCACCGGGATCTCCGCCTCCAGGCCCAGATCCACCTGGTCGAGCTTCACCCCGACATGTGCTCCTATCCGGCTGGCGCTGCCGTCCGCGCCGACGACCGCCCGCGCGAGCACCGTCTCGCCGCTCTGAAGGACCACGGCGACGGTACGCCGGTCCGGCACCGCCGAACCGTGCTGCTCGACCCGCTGGACGGCGGCGCCCGTGCGCAGCTCGGCGCCGGCCTTCTGGGCGTGCTCGACGAGCTGGTGGTCGAACTCGGGCCGGTTGATCAGCCCGAACAGCATCTGCTTGGAGCGACGCGTCCGGGTGAAGCGGCCGTTGTGGGAGAAGGTCACCGCGTGCACCCGGTCCCGCAGCGGCAGCTCGAAGCCGGGTGGCAGGGAGTCGCGCGAGGGGCCGATGATGCCGCCGCCGCACGTCTTGTAGCGGGGCAGCTCCGCTTTCTCCAGCAACAGCACACGGCGGCCGGCCACCGCCGCCGCGTACGCGGCCGAGGCGCCTGCCGGCCCCGCACCCACCACGACGACGTCCCACACCTGCCGCGCGTCGTCCGCCGAAGAGCTCTCGCTGGTCACGATGGTCTACTGCTCCGATCAAGCCCGTTGCCGCACCTGCCTCCCGCATCCTACGACCGTCATCGCCGCAGGCCACTGTGGGAGGATCTCCATACCCACGTGTACAACGTCGCACCTACAAGGAGCGTGCCCATGTCGTCGAATCCGGTCGCCGAGACCGTCGCCTCGCTGATGCCCAGGGCGCGGGCGGAGCTCACCGAACTGGTGGCGTTCAAGTCGGTGGCGGACTTCGACCAGTTCCCCAGGAGCGAGAGCGAGGGCGCCGCCCGCTGGGTCGCCGACGCGCTCACCGCCGAGGGCTTCCAGGACGTGGCCCTGCTCGACACCCCGGACGGCACCCAGTCGGTGTACGGCTACCTGCCCGGGCCCGCGGGCGCGAAGACCGTCCTGCTCTACGCGCACTACGACGTGCAGCCGCCGCTGGACGAGGCCGCCTGGACCACTCCGCCGTTCGAGCTGACCGAGCGCGACGGGCGCTGGTACGGGCGCGGTGCCGCCGACTGCAAGGGCGGCGTGATCATGCACCTGCTCGCGCTGCGCGCCCTGAAGGCGAACGGCGGTGTGCCGGTGCACGTCAAGGTGATCGCCGAGGGCTCCGAGGAGATGGGCACGGGCGGTCTGGAGCGGTACGCCGAGGAACACCCGGACCTCCTGGAGGCCGACACCATCGTCATCGGCGACGCGGGCAACTTCCGGGTCGGTCTGCCGACGGTCACCTCCACCCTCCGTGGCATGACCATGCTCCGGGTGCAGGTCGACACGCTCCAGGGCAACCTGCACTCGGGCCAGTTCGGCGGCGCGGCGCCCGACGCGCTGGCCGCGTTGATCCGCGTACTGGACTCGCTGCGCGCGAAGGACGGTTCGACGACGGTCGACGGCCTCGCCCCCGAGACCGGGTGGGACGGCCTTCAGTACGACGAGGAGCAGTTCCGCGAGGACGCGAAGGTCCTGGACGGCGTCGAGCTGATCGGCTCGGGCACGGTCGCCGACCGCATCTGGGCGCGTCCGGCCGTCACGGTCCTCGGCATCGACTGCCCGCCGGTCGTCGGCGCCACCCCGTCCGTGCAGGCGAGCGCCCGCGCGCTGGTCAGCCTGCGGGTGCCGCCGGGTGTCGACGCCGCCGAGGCGACCAAGCTGCTCCAGGCCCACCTGGAGGCGCACACCCCGTGGGGCGCCCGGGTGCGCACCGAGCAGATCGGCCAGGGCCAGCCCTTCAGCGCCGACACGACCAGCCCGGCGTACGCGGCGATGTCCGAGGCCATGTCGGTCGCCTACCCGGGCCAGGAGATGCAGTACGCGGGCCAGGGCGGCTCCATCCCCCTGTGCAACACCCTCGCCGCGCTCTACCCGCACGCCGAGATCCTCCTCATCGGCCTCAGCGAGCCCGAGGCCCAGATCCACGCCGTGAACGAGAGCGTGTCCCCACAGGAACTGGAACGCCTCTCGGTCGCGGAGGCACTGTTCCTGCGCAACTACGCGGCGGGCTGACCGGCGCCGACACACAGCGGAGGGCCCTCGTCCTGGGACGGGGGCCCTTCCCGCGTTCTCCCTCAATTCCGGGTCGGCTCACTGAAGATGGGGCCATGGCCCCCACTACGCGCGTCGCTGTCCATTCAGAGCTCGCGACGTCCCTCTCGCTCCTCGGTGACCGCGAACTCGCGGAGCTGGTGGCGTCGGGAACACCGCTCGCCACCGGAATCGGCGGACGTGCGGCGCTCGTCGAGGTGGACGGCAGACGGGTCTTCGTGAAGCGGGTGCCGCTCACCGACCTCGAACGGCGGCCGGAGAACGTCCGGTCCACGGCGAACCTCTTCCGGGCGCCGCCGTACTTCCACTACGGCATCGGCAGCCCCGGCCTGGGTGCCTGGCGGGAACTCGCCGTGCACACCATGACCACCAACTGGGTATTGGCCGACCGCTTCCCGGGCTTCCCGCTGATGCACCACTGGCGGCTCCTGCCCGACACCCCGCAGCCCCTGGCCCCCGAGCTGGCGGACGTGGAGCGGACCGTCGCCTACTGGGGCGGCGGTTCGGCGGTGCGCGAGCGCATCGAGGCGTTGCGGACGGCGTCCGCGAGCCTGGCACTGTTCCTGGAGTACGTCCCGCACACCCTCCACGACTGGTTGGACGCCCGGTTGCGCACGGACGACGCCGACGCCGCGTGCGCTCTGGTGGAGCAGCAGCTCGGCGAGATCACCGGATTCCTCCGCGGCCGCGAACTCCTGCACTTCGACGCCCACTTCCAGAACATCCTCACCGACGGCCGAAGGCTCTACCTCGCCGACTACGGCCTCTCCCTGTCCACCCGCTTCCGCCTCACCCCGCAGGAGCGCGCCTTCTTCGACCGGCATCGGCACTACGACCGCGACTACACCACCAGACACCTGGTGATCTGGCTCGTCACCGCCCTCTTCGGGCATCGCGGCCAGGAACGGGACGCCTTCATCCGCGCATGGGCCGACGGCGAGCGGCCCGAGGGCGGCATCCCTCGGGCCGCGGCCGACATCATCACCCGCTACGCCCGACCGGCAGCCGTCATGAACGACTTCGCCCGTCGCCTGATCGAGGAGAGCAGACTGACCCCCTATCCGGACGAGGCGCTGGACGCCGCCGCTCAGGCTGTCGGAATGCCTGCTTCCAGATAGAGCGCGGCCCCGCGTTCCCGGGCCCGCAGCGCCCACCGCAGCCGTTCGTAGCGGACGGGTGGCAGCAGGTCGGCGGCCTCCTGCTCGGTGACGAAACGCCAGTCCCGCAGTTCGGGGCCGGGCAGCAGCACCCGGCCCGCCTGTGCGGAGTCGAGGCGGCCGCCGTCGAAGAGGAGGCGCAGACCGCCGTAGCCGGGCGGCCGGGGCTGCTCCCAGTCGACGACGAGGAGCCGCGGTACGTCCTCCAGCCGTATCCCGGTCTCCTCGGCGACCTCCCGGATACCGGCCCGCGCGGGCGCCTCACCGGGTTCGACGACGCCGCCGGGGAACTCCCAGCCGGCCTTGTAGGTGGGGTCGACGAGCAGCACCCGGTCCTGCTCGTCGAAGAGGAGGACTCCGGCGGCGAGGGTCTCGGCGGTCGGTTCGGGGGTCTGCACGATGTCGCAGACGGGTACGGAACCGGATCCGACCGCCTCCGCGATCCGGACGGCGGTCTCGTACGGGGTGAGGGCGCCGTTGTCGACGGGGTGGGCGTCGGCGGTCAGCCAGGAGGCGAGGGCGGTGCGGTACGGCTCGATGTGGTCGTAGGACCACTGCCGTACCCGTGTGTCGCCGTCGGGCAGATCGGGCGGGATCTCCCGCCCGGCTATTCGCTCCCGCAGGATCGTTTCGGCCGGGGCGAGAAGGAGATGCCGGACCGCGATCCGGCGGGCGGCGAGGCCGCCGAAGATCTCGTCGCGGTACTCCTGGCGCAGCAGGGTCATGGGGACCACGAGGGTCCCGCCGAGCTCGGCCAGCATGGCGGCGGCCGTGTCGATCACGAGACGTCGCCAGATCGGCAGGTCCTGGAAGTCACCGACCTCGGCGAGGTGCTTGGGCGGGAGCAGGTGCGTCAGCGCTCCGCCGATGACCTCGGGGTCGAAGAGCGTGCTGTTCGGGATCAGTTCGATCAGTTCTCGTGCGGTGGTGGTCTTCCCCGCACCGAACGCACCGTTGATCCAGACGATCACGGTTCCCCCTCTTCTGTTGGCCCCCTGAGGCTTGCCCGCTTCACCCTGCCACGGAAACCAGCCGCAGTTGAGGGGGCGCATACGACGGCGCCGGCGCCCCCTGACGCAAGGGGCACCGGCGCCGTTTCCCGGTCGGCCTCAGCCGTTCTGCCCGAGGGCGGTGTCGTCGACGGCGAGGCTGTCGCTGGCGATCGTGTCGCCGAGCGTGCTGACGGTCTTGTCCACGTCGAGGTCGGGCAGGTCGCCCCCCGCGGCGTGCGAGGGGGTGACCGCGGCGACGACGAAACCGGTGGCCATGGTGGCGATGGCGAGCATGGTGCGCTTCTTCATGCCCGGATCAACGGCGCGGGCGAGCGTGAGTCACGGGAACGTCGCCGAAAGCGGCCGGCGGAAGTACGCGGAGGGCGTCCGGCCGCCGAGTGAACGTTCCTGCCCCGGCCCCTCAGACCGTGGCCGCGTCCGTCCGCTTCGCGAGCGCGGCCGCCGCCGCACCCACCAGACCCGCGTCGGTGCCCATCTGGGCCGGGGTGACCACCAGGCGCTGCACGAACGACAGGGTGGCGTAGTCGGTCAGGGCCTTGCGCAGCGGCGTGAACAGGACGTCGCCCGCCTTGCCCACACCGCCGCCGATCACGGCGATGTCGATCTCGACGAGGGTCGCGGTGGCGGCGATGCCGGCCGCGAGCGCCCGGGCGGCCCGTTCGAAGGAGGCCACGGCGATGGGGTCGCCGGCCCGGGCGGCGGCGGCCACCGCCGCGGCCGAGGTGTCTCCGTCGGGGCCGGGGAGCCAGCCGTTCGCGACAGCCCGGCGGGCGATGTTCGGACCGCTCGCGATGCGCTCCACACAACCGCGCGAACCGCACGCGCACGGGTCGCCGTCCATGTCCACGCTGATGTGGCCGATGTGGCCCGCGTTGCCCGTCGGACCGGGGTGCAGACGGCCGTTGAGGACCAGGCCCCCGCCGACGCCCGTCGAGACGACCATGCACAGCGCGTTGTCGTGGCCACGGGCCGCACCCTGCCAGTGCTCGGCCGCGGTGATCGCCACGCCGTCGCCGATCAGCTCGACGGGCAGCCCACCGGTCGCCTCCCGTACCCGCCGGACCAGCGGATAGTCGCGCCAGCCGGGCACGTTGACCGGGCTCACGGTGCCCGCGGAGGCGTCCACAGGACCCGCGCTGCCGATACCGAGGGCGGAGGCGCGTCCCCACAGCGGCGACGCGGTGAGCTCGCCGAGCACCTCCTCGACGGCACCCATCACGGTCTCGCCGTCCTCCTTGGCGGGCGTGGCGCGCTGGGCTCGCACCAGGATCCGGCCCTGGTCGTCGACCAGCGCCCCGGCGATCTTGGTGCCGCCGATGTCGAGCGCGGCCACGAGGTCGGTGTGCATCAGTGTGTGATCTCCCGGTCAACCATGAGCAGGGGTGGGCCGATCCCGGGGTGGGGGCACGGAACCGGAGATTGCGGTGGACAGTGTCCCCCGCATCTGACAACGTTGTCCAGGCTCTATGCTCGACGCCACATCCTCATACAAAATCATGGACGCCGCACCTTTCTCGGACGACAGGAACAGGACGCCGCATCGTGCCCGACTCCACCCGCCGCGCAGACCGCATCTCCGCCTCGCGTTACGGCAACCGTCCGACGATGAAGGACGTGGCCGCGCGCGCCGGGGTCGGCCTCAAGACGGTCTCCCGTGTGGTCAACGGCGAACCGGGCGTCACACCGGAGACCGAGCGCCGGGTCCAGGAGGCCATCGACGCGCTCGGCTTCCGCCGAAACGACAGTGCGCGGGTGCTGCGCAAGGGCAGCACCGCCAGCATCGGGCTGGTCCTGGAGGACCTCGCGGACCCCTTCTACGGGCCGCTGAGCCGCTCCGTCGAGGAGGTGGCCCGTGCTCACGGCGCCCTGCTGATCAACGGGTCCAGCGCGGAGGACCCGGACCGCGAGCAGGAGTTGGTCCTGGCGCTGTGCGCACGGCGGGTGGACGGCCTGGTGGTCATCCCGGCCGGTGACGACCACCGGTATCTGGAGCCCGAGCTGAAGGCGGGCGTCGCCACGGTGTTCGTGGACCGCCCGGCCGGACAGATCGACGCCGACGTCGTCCTCTCCGACAACTTCGGCGGCGCCCGCGACGGCGTGGCCCACCTCATCGCCCACGGGCACCGCCGGATCGGCTTCATCGGCGACATGCCCCGTATCCACACCGCCGCCGAGCGGCTGCGCGGCTACCGGGCCGCCATGGAGGACGCGGGCATACCGGTCGAGGACTCCTGGATGTCCCTCGGCGTCACGGACCCCGAGCGGGTGCGCCGGGCGGCCGAGGAGATGCTCTCCGGACCGGCGCCGGTCACCGCGGTGTTCGCGGGCAACAACCGGGTGACGGTCACGGTGGTCCGTGTCCTCGCCGAACAGTCCCGGCACGTCGCCCTGGTCGGCTTCGACGACATCGAACTCGCCGACCTCCTCCAGCCGGGCGTCACCGTCGTGGCCCAGGACGCCGCCGCCCTCGGCCGCACGGCCGCCGAGCGCCTCTTCCGCCAACTCGACGGGACCCTGATCACCCCGGAACGCATCGAACTCCCCACCCGCCTCATCACCCGCGGCTCGGGCGAACTGCCGCCGGCGGACTGAGCGGCGGATGGCGGAGCGCACGCGCGAGGTACAGCAGGCCGAGCAGGCCCCGGACGGACACGCGGGCAGGTCCGCACTGTCCGCAGGCGACCCACCACAGCCGTCATCGGACCCAGATGGGGACCCCGGCGGGCCGTCACGGCCGGGGCCGCCGGCCCCCGATTCCTCGGCAAGCGGTCACCGGCACGCCGTGCCCGCCTTCCAACCGGCCCCGGACGCCCGCTCCTTGGAAGCCCTCGGGCTGGCCGAGGCGCCGCGTGATCATCCGCTGCTGTACCCGGGTGCTTGGCCGGTCGACTCCGGGCTCCTGGACGGGGACCTCTTCCTACCCCTGGACCGGCTGGTGCACGAGGACCGCGTCCCCGTCCTCGCCGTCGGCTCCAACGCCAGCCCGGCCCAACTGCGCCACAAGATGGCCGAGTACGGGATCACCTCCCCCATCCCGATGGTGCGGACCCGTGTCACGGGCATCGACATCGGCGTCTCGGCGCATGTGAGCCTGCTGGGGTATGTGTCCGCCTCACCGGTCGACGCGCCCGCCACCGTACGGGAGTTGTTCGTCACCTGGCTCGACGCGGAGCAGTTGGCGGTGGTCGACGCGAGCGAGGGAGTGCCGCTGCCGACCGGCAATTACCAACGCGTCTGGCTGCCCTCCCCCGAGGTACGGATCGAGCTCGCGGGCGGCACACGACTCCCGGGCGTGTACGTGTACGTCAACCGCCACGGCGTCCTCCACGACGGCACCGGCGCCCCCCGCACCCACCCGGGCCAGCGGGCGCTGCTCACCGAACTCCTCGTCGGCTCGGCGCGGTTGAGGGAGCTGTTCGGGGTCACGCCCGAGGAGTTCTGTGCCCGGGCGCGGGCCGACCGAGGACTGTGCCGGCAGGGCACGCGGCTCTTCAAGGAGGAGAAGCTGGTGACCTCCTCCGGCCTGGAGCGCCACGTGCGGGCTCAGCAGACCGGGAGCCCCGGCACCGGTTCGTCGTTGTCGCCGCCCTTGATGTAGACGTCGCTGACGTAGACGTTCGTGTTGCCGCTGTCGTCGTCCGTCCTGGCCCACCACACGTTGGTCCACTCGCCGTCCGTCTCGCGGCGGCCCAGGTTCGCCTGGCAGTAGAAGTAGTTGGTGCCCGCCTTGAGGATGCCGACCTTGGTGCCGGAGGCGGTGTAGGAGTCGGCGGTCTTCCAGACCGTGCAGTTGTACTTGCCGCCGCCTATGGCGGAGCAGGACGGGGCGGGGGTCGTCGCGCCCCCGCCTCCCGTCGCGCCGCCGTCACTGGAGCCCCCGCCGCCCGAGGTCCTTGTCGGGGTGGGCGTGGTGGCCCGGTCCGTGGGGGTGCTCTCGGGCGTGCGGCTCGGTGTCCGGGTCGCCGTCGGGGTCTTCTCGTCCCCCCGCCCGGTGGGCTCGGGGTCGTCCGTGGGGACGGCGTCGCCCCGGCCGCGTGCCGAGGAGGTGGCCTCGATTCCGGTGGCGGTCGCCGTGGGTCGCGCGCCGGTCTCCTTGTCGCCGCCGCTGTTCAGCAGGGCGACGGTGACGCCGGCCGACGCCAGGACGACGGTGACGGCCGCGGCGGCGAGGAGCACGCGGCCCTTGCGGCGGGAGGGGCGGGGGGTGTCCATGGGGCCGGTGACGGCCGGGGCCGGCGGTCCCGGGGCGGCCGGCCCGAAGCCGTGCGGCGGCGGTCCCGCGTGGCCGGGAGCAGCGTGGCCCTGCGGGACGGGGACGCCGTAGCCCGGAGGACCGAAGCCCTGGGCTCCCGCGCCGCCCTGCCCCACCGGCTCCACCGGCCCGAATCCCGGCGGCACCGAAGGCACCGTGCGCTCCGTCTCCGCCGTTCCCGCCGTTCCCGCCGACGCCGCCCCCGCCGTACCCCGCAGAGTCGTCGTCGCGGAATCCGTGCCGCCCGCGTCCGCGACCGCCTGGAGCAGTTCCCGCGCCTCCTCCGCCTCGGGACGGCCCTCGGGCCGCTTGTCCATCAGCCGCCGGAGCACGGGCCCGAGCGTTCCCGCGCGAGCGGGTTCCGGGAGCGGCTCGGTGACGATCGCGGTGAGGGTGGAGAAGGTGGACGTGCGACGGAAGGGCGAGGAGCCCTCCACCGCGGCGTACAGCGTGGCGCCCAGGGCCCAGATGTCGGAGGCCGGGCCAGGGTTGGCGCCCTGGGCCCGTTCGGGCGCCAAGTAGTCGAGGGAGCCGACGAGTTCGCCGCTGTGGGTGAGGTGGGTGGCGGAGCCGTCGCCCGGGTCCTCCATCGTCGCGATGCCGAAGTCGGTGAGGACGACCCGCCCCGACCGGTCGAGCAGGATGTTGCCGGGCTTGACGTCCCGGTGCAGGACGCCGACGCGGTGGGCGGCCGCCAGCGCGTCCATGACCTTGGCGCCGATCCCGGCGGCCTCACCGGGGTCGAGGGTGCCGCGCTCGCGCAGGACGTCGTCCAGGGAGGGCCCGTCCACCAGCTCCATGACGATCAGCGGACGGCCGTCGACCTCGGTCACGTCGTGGACGGCGACGACGCCGGGATGGCGCACCCGGGCGGCGGCGCGGGCCTCGCGCTGCATACGCAGCCGCAGACCGGCGAGCTCGGGGCCCTCGGAGTCGGTGTAGGTGCGCAGTTCCTTGACGGCGACCTCACGGCCGAGGACCTCGTCGACGGCCCGCCAGACCACGCCCATGCCGCCCCGGCCGAGCTGCGCCACGACGCGATAGCGCCCGGCCAGCACTCGGCCGGTCCCGTCCGTGCGTCCGTTCTCCCCCGATGACACCGTTGCCCCGTTCCTGTGACCCGTCCATGCGTGGCGCCCAGACTAATCCGTCACGCACGGCTCGCAGGGTGCCGCCCGTCACTCGTAGACGGTCGCCGCGCTCAACGCCCGGGCCAGGAAGGTCCAGTCGCCCCCGGCGGGGAGGTCCTTGTCGAAGTTCCGGTACCAGCCCGGCGCGGAGTCGATCCACGCCGAGAGCGCCTCCAGGAAGGTGTCGAGGGTGCGGTTCTCCCACTCGTCACCGCGCTGGAGGCACTCCTCGTGCAGTGCGCGGACGAACGCGGCCAGTTCCTCACGGGTGCGTATCTCGTCATCGGGTCCCAGAGTCATGGCCGCAATCTAGCGGCCCCTAACTACTGGCCGGAGATCGTCAGGTCGCCGCGCCGCGGTGCCGCGAAGCCCTCCAGGTCGGCCCTGGTCAGGCCGGTCAGCCGGGCGACCTCGGCGATGTCGAGGGCGCCGCAGTCCAGGCCGCGCAGCAGATAGCCGGCGAGGGCCTTGGCGGTGGCGGGCTCGTCCATGACGTCGCCGCCGGTGTGGTTGGCGTAGCGGGCGAGCCGGGCGGCGGCCTGCTCGAAGCCCTCGCGGTAGAAGGCGAAGACGGCGGCGTACCGGGTGGGGATGTGGCCGGGGTGCATGTCCCAGCCCTGGTAGTAGGCGCGCGACAGGGCGCGGCGGGTGAGGCCGTAGTGCAGCCGCCAGGCGTCGTGGACCTTCGCCGTCGGGCCGATCGGCAGGACGTTCGTGGAGCCGTCGGAGACGCGTACCCCGGTGCCGGCCGCGGCGACCTGCATGATCGCCTTGGCGTGGTCGGCGGCGGGGTGGTCGCTGGCCTGGTAGGCGGCGGAGACGCCGAGGCAGGCGCTGTAGTCGAAGGTGCCGTAGTGCAGTCCGGTGGCGCGCCCCTCGGCGGCCTGGATCATCCGGGCGACGGTGGCGGTGCCGTCGGTGGCGAGGATGGACTGGCTTGTCTCGATCTGGATCTCGAAGCCGATCCGGCCGGGCTCCAGGCCCCGCGCCTTCTCGAACTCCTCCAGGAGGCGCACCATGGCGGTGACCTGCTCGGCGTAGGTCACCTTCGGCAGCGTGAGGACGAGCCCCTCGGGCAGACCGTCGGCCTCCATCAGTCCGGTGAGGAAGATGTCCAGCGTGCGGATGCCGCGGTCGCGCACCGCCGTCTCCATGCACTTCATGCGGATGCCCATGTACGGGGCCGCCGTGCCGTTCTCGTACGCCTCGGCGATCAGACGGGCCGAACGGGCCGCGTCCTGGTCCTCGTCCTTGCCCTGGTAGCCGTCCTCGAAGTCCACCCGAAGGTCTTCGATCGGCTCGCGCTCCAGCTTGGCGCGTACCCGGGTGTACACCGGCTCGGCGAGTTCGTCGGAAAGGCCCAGTACGGCGGCGAAGGACGCGGCGTCCGGAGCGTGTTCGTCGAGGGCCGCGAGGGCCCGGTCGCCCCAGGAGCGCAGGGTGCCGGCGGCGAAAGCGTCACCGGGGACGTAGACGGTGTGGACGGGCTGGCGAGTGCCGGGGTCACCGGGGTAGCGGCGCTCCAGCTCGGCGTCGACCGGCGCGAGGGAGGCGCTGATCTCCTCGCTGACGGCGCCCGCGAGGCTTGTCGCCACCTGCTCCTGCTGGCCCTGACCCATGCCACACCCTCCTGTTTTCCACTCTACGGAATCAACAATCCGTTGAACGAAGTTATCCGTGAAGCTTCCGGCTGGTCAACACCCCGTCCACAGCATGAGCCGCGGCGTTCATTCGGCATGCCAAGTACCTCCAGGCCATCTTTCGCACACCGGTTCGCACCTTCATCCTGATCCGTCGGGAGGGGATTACATGCCGGACACCACCACGATGACGCGCCGCATGGGGCTGAGAACGGCGATGGCCGCCGCTCTCACCCTGCCGCTGCTGGCCACGATGCCCGCCTCCGCCGCCAAGTCGGTCAGCCGCCGACTCGACGCCATGTCGTTCAACCTGCGCTTCGCGAGCACCACCGAACCCAACAGCTGGGCCGCCCGCCGCCCGGTGATGCGCCGCCTGTTACGCCGCGAGGCACCCACCTTCATCGGCACGCAGGAAGGCCTCTACCGGCAACTCCTCGACATCCACACCGACCTCGGCCCGGACTACGACTGGATCGGCACCGGCCGCGAGGGCGGGAGCCACGACGAGTCCACGGCGATCTTCTACGACGCCCGCCGCCTCGCTCCGCTGGAGCACGACACGTACTGGCTCTCCGACACCCCGAGGACCATCGGCTCGAACACCTGGGGTGCCGCGCTGCCGCGGATCGTCACCTGGGTCCGGTTTCGCGACCGGGCCGACGACGGGCGCGAGTTCTACGTCCTCAACACCCACTTCGACCATGTGAGCCAGTACGCGCGCGAGCGGGCCGCGCTGCTCGTCGCCGAGGGCATCGGATCGTTCGACCGTTCCCTGCCGGTCGTGGTGACCGGCGACTTCAACGCGGCGGCCCACACCAACCAGGCCTACACCACGCTTATCGAGTCCGGGCTCGTCGACACCTGGGACGCGGCGGCCGAGCGCAGCAGGCTGTACGCCACGTTCCACGGCTACAAGCCGCTGACGCCCGGCGGCGACCGCATCGACTGGATCCTGGCCACGCCACGGGTCACCGTCCACCGGGCCAGGATCAACACGTTCGCGTGGAACGGACAGTTCCCGAGCGACCATCTGCCGGTTCAGGCATCCCTGACCCTGGAATGAGCCGAGGCCCCCGTGAGCCGCTCGGGAAGCGGTCACGGGGGCCTCGTCACGCCTGAGTGCGATCAGCCCTTGCGGGTGTTGATCTCCTCGGTGAGGGCGGGGACGACGTCGAAGAGGTCGCCGACGACGCCGTAGTCGACGAGGTCGAAGATCGGGGCCTCGGCGTCCTTGTTGATCGCGACGATCGTCTTGGACGTCTGCATGCCCGCGCGGTGCTGGATCGCGCCGGAGATGCCGGAGGCGATGTACAGCTGCGGCGACACACTCTTGCCGGTCTGGCCGACCTGGTTGGTGTGCGGGTACCAGCCGGCGTCCACGGCGGCGCGCGAGGCGCCCACGGCCGCGCCGAGGGAGTCGGCGAGCGCCTCGATGAGCGCGAAGTTCTCCGCGCCGTTGACGCCACGGCCGCCGGAGACCACGATCGCGGCCTCGGTCAGCTCGGGGCGGCCGGTCGACTCGCGCGGGGTGCGGGCGGTGACCTTGGTGCCGGTGGCGAGCTCACCGAAGGAGACGGTCAGGGCCTCGACGGTGCCGGCGGCCGGGGCGGCCTCCACGGCGGCGGAGTTGGGCTTGACGGTGATGACCGGGGTGCCCTTGACGACACGGGTCTTGGTGGAGAAGGACGCGGCGAACACCGACTGGGTGGCCACCGGGCCCTCGTCACCGGCTTCGAGGTCGACGGCGTCGGTGATGATGCCGGACCCGATGCGCAGCGCGAGGCGGGCGGCGATCTCCTTGCCCTCCGCGGAGGACGGCACCAGCACGGCGGCCGGGGAGACGGCGTCGTAGGCGGCCTGGAGGGCGTCGACCTTCGGGACGACCAGGTAGTCGGCGTACTCGGCGGCCTCGTGGGTGAGGACCTTGACGGCGCCGTGCTCGGCGAGCGCGGCGGCGGTGTCGGCGGCGCCGTTGCCCAGCGCGACCGCGACGGGCTCGCCGATGCGGCGGGCGAGCGTCAGCAGCTCCAGGGTGGGCTTGCGGACGGCACCGTCCACGTGATCGACGTAGACGAGAACTTCAGCCATGGGAATGCTCTCCTGCGAATTGCGAAGTCTGAGGGGCGGTGAGGGGGGTGAGCCTTAGATGAACTTCTGGCTCGCGAGGTACTCGGCGAGCTGCTTGCCGCCCTCGCCCTCGTCCTTGACGATCGTGCCCGCGGTACGCGCCGGGCGCTGCGCCGCGGAGTCGACCTTGGTCCAGGCGCCCTCGAGACCGACCTCGTCGGCCTCGATCTCCAGGTCCTCCAGGTCCCAGGACTCCACCGGCTTCTTCTTGGCGGCCATGATGCCCTTGAAGGACGGGTAACGCGCCTCGCCCGACTGGTCGGTGACCGACACGACGGCCGGCAGCGAGGCCTCCAGCTGCTCGGACGCGGCGTCGCCGTCGCGGCGGCCCTTGACCGTGCCGTCCTCGACCGAGACCTCGGACAGCAGGGTGACCTGCGGGACACCCAGACGCTCGGCGACCAGCGCCGGCACGATGCCCGCGGTGCCGTCGGTGGAGGCCATGCCGGAGATCACCAGGTCGTAGCCGGCCTTCTCGATCGCCTTCGCCAGCACCAGCGAGGTACCGATGGCGTCCGTGCCGTGCAGGTCGTCGTCCTCGAC
>NZ_JBIAVQ010000036.1:0-21648 GCF_042894505.1 Streptomyces sp. NPDC001536 | reverse complement strand
CGGAGCGCCGGTAGGACCAGAACCTGTTCTGGCACAGCGCGCAGAAACAGGAAGCCACGGATTCCCGACCGGAAATCGTGCCGCGTAGCGGCACGGCAACCAGTCAGAGAAGGCCAGAATCTTCGCCCTTCAGGGCGAAGAGCAAGTCAATACGGCTAACACCTCCAACGGGGGCAGCCCCGGGCGCCTGCGGCCGTACCGCCGTTGAGGATGATGGCGAACCCCATAGCGACCACTTCGGCGTAGTAGGTGCAAGGCCTCCGCGCGTAAGCCTTGCGCCCTGCCGCAGAAACGCGCCTGGGCTCGGGGCCAGCCCTCGGGCAAGGGCCCTTGCCCGAGTGGGGTGGTGGACGCCCAAGGGGCGGGGGAACGGTCTGGCCTTCACTGCGGGCTGGGTCGCCGGTCTCGCGGCGGTCGTGACCGTCGTCGTACTGTTCGGCAGCGACGGGAACGGTGACGGCGGGGAGCCGCCCACGTGGGTGGTGTGGCTGAAGCTCGCGCTCGGCTTGTTGTTCCTGCTCATGGCCGTCAAGCAGCGGAACGGCCGGCCTCGCGCCGGGCGCGAGGCCGGCCAGCCCAGCTGGATGCGGACCATCGACCGGTTCACGCCGGGCAAGGCCGCGGGACTCGCCGTCGTTCTGGTCGTCGCCCATCCGAAGAACCTCGTCCTCGCCGTCGGAGGCGCCGTCTCGATCGCCACCGCGGACGCCGGCGGGGCCGCGAAGACGGTGGCCGTGTTGGCGTGATCAGGCTGCTTTGGGGCATTCGGGAGCTACGGCAGGTCACATCAGGAGGTAGATCATGATCGCGCTCGGCATCATTCTGCTTATCGTCGGTTTCCTCACCGGTATATCGATCCTGTGGACCCTCGGCATCATTCTTGCCGTGGTCGGCGCCGTCTTCTGGGTCATGGGCTCCATGGGGCACGCGGTCGCCGGTCGACGCCACTATTACTGACCGCACCGTTCACTGGTCGGCGCCCTCCTGCTGAGGGGGCGTCGCCTCCAAGGCCGCGCTTTGTGGGGCAAGGGTCCTTGAGGCAGCGAAGGATCCTTGCCCCCGCAGGGCGAGAGCGGCCGTAGGTCTCAGAACGCGTAACGCACCCGCAGCCACGGCACATGGGTACTGAGGAGTCCGCGCAGGGTGTGTACGGCTTCGGCTTTGATGGGATTGCGGTAGCGGATGTTGGCGGCGCCGTTCTGCGAGCGCTTGCCCTGTTGCAGCTCGGGCTGCCACAGCAGGTCCTCGGCCCGGGGGTGCCTGCCGAGGTTGACCTGGTGCAGGTCCTCGTTGTGGGTCAGCATGATGACCTCCGCCGCGGCCTGCTGCTTCACTCGTTACGGTACGACGTCGTCGACCTGACGCAGGAGGTCGGTCCGAGCGTCCTGCCACCCGGGCCGCAGGACGACGGGGGAGAGGTTGAAGTGGACTTCGTACCCGGCCTCCGCGAAGTCGACCGCGGCGGCGATGCGGTCGGCCACCGCCGAGGTCCGCAGGTCCAGCAGCCGGGCATCGGCCGGGGGCATGAGCGAGAAGCGGATCCGGGTGCGGCCGCGGGGGGCCAGTGCCAGCAGATCCGGGTTGACGAACTTTGTGGCGAAGGAAGCCTTCGAGTGCGGCCACTGGCCGAAGGCGGTCACGAGATCCGCGGTGTTGTCACAGATCAGCGCGTCCACCGAGCAGTCGCCGTTCTCGCCGATGTCGTACACCCAGGCCGTCTCGTCGCACTGGTTGGGCTCCCGTTTACGGCCTTGGCGGGCGATGTGCCGTGCCAGGTGCGCGATGATCCGGTCGATGTTGGTGAAGACGGTGATCGGGTTGGCGTATCCCTTGCGACGGGGCACGTAGCAGTAGGCGCAGGCCATCGCGCAGCCGTTGGAAGGGCCGGGAGCGATGAAGTCGGCGGAGCGTCCGTTGGGCCGGGTGGTGAGGGTCTTGCGCTCGCTCAGGACCAGAGTCTCGCCTTTGACGCGGACCCATCGCTCGACGTTGTCCTCGTTGTCGTGCAGTCCCGGGATGCGCCAGTGGGAGTCCACGTCGACGACCTCTGCGGCGGGGAAGCGCGCGAGGATCTCGCGGCCGCGAGGTGACGCGGCGGCCGCCGGCTCGGCGTAGATGGTGCGGACCGGGAGCAGATGCCGGGCCGTGGAGGACTCGTGGAAGGGCGGGCCTGCCGCGGGCGTCTTCTGGGCGGGGCACCGGGTGCTGCCGTACTCGTCAGCGCGTCGAGGGCGAACAGGGTGTCGGCACCGTCGTCGGGCTCGGCGGAGGGGTGTGCCATACGTGAATTCCCTCGCCGTTGGTGCACCAGTAGGCCCCTATCCTGCCTATTGCCCTGTCCTGCCTGACGCGGTGAACGGTCGTCGCCGGGCCCGCTCCGGGGCGTGCGCGGTGGCAGGGTGGTGCGGATGGCCCGGCTGTAGGGTCCTCGGTGGAGCAGCCACCGCGGTCGCCTCAAGCGTCTGGTCGAACGGGAAGGTGCTGTCGATGACAGGGCGGAGCTTGCCGCCTGTCATGGAGAGCGGCGCGTTTGCGCAGCTGGGAGCCGTTGGCCTGTATGAAGAGGAACTGGTAGCGGACGCCCAGCGCCTTGGCCTGCTTGCGGACCTTGCGGCTGAGGGTGTTCATCACCAACCCCCTGAACGAGGGGGCGCCGAGCTGCTTGTCCGACCCGCATGGCCCGTGCAACATCCGGGGTCAAGGCCGTCTCCGTCAGTCTCCTCCCATCAACCTGCGATCGCCCGCAAGATCGGCTGGCCGAGTGCGCCGAGCCAGCCCGCGAGCGCTCCCAGCGGCCCGATCAGCCCGGCGCCGGCCGTGGCCAGCGCACCCGCCGAGGACAGCAGCCGGGTGATCCGGCCGAGCCGGCCCGCCACTAGCTCCCGGTCCGGCTCCGGCCGGGCGACCTCCTCGTCCAGCGAATCCAGCTCGGCCCGCACCTCGGGCTCGATGGCCGGCGGCAACGCCGTCCGCTCGATCGACGCCCTCAGTTCGCGGACCAGGCCGCGCACCTCCTGCCCGCCCGTTGTGAAGACGGCCGACTGGCCACCGTGAACGGTCTGATTCCCGGCGACGTTGTTGACCACGCCGCCCTGCTGGTTGCCGATGTTGAAGGCCATGGCTCCCCATCTCCTCACCGCTGCCGCCAGGACGCCTGCCGCTCGGCATCCTCGAAGCGGCGGCGCCGGGACGTCGTCACGATGTGCAGAACGATTCCGATGACCATCAGAACCGACCCGATGGCCGCCATCGCGAACCCGACCGCCCCTACCGGCACCCCGGCCACCTTCGGTCCGAGCAGCTCCGAGGAGGAGTCGAAGTTCGAACTCCCCGACGAAATATCGTCGTTGGTCCTGGCAATGAATCGAAGGATCACCCAGCCGTAGATCCCGCCCCCGACCAGAGAGAGCAGGAAGCCGAGCACGATCAGGTGTCGCGCCCTGGTGCGGGACGCGGCGATCTCCTTGAAAAAGCTCTCGCGCTGCGCCTGCTGGACGTAGTTGTACTGGTCCCCGGCGACGTTGCTCAGCCGGTCGGCCTGCTGCGCGCCGATGTCGAACCGCCGCTCGCCGCCGGGCGGCGTACGGCCGGCCTCGCGCGGTGGCGGGCGGCCCGGCGAGCTGGAGGGCGGCGGCCCTGCGACGGGAGCGCCGTAAGGCGTGGGCCCGGGCTCAGGGGCGGGGTCCCAGCCCGGCATGGTGTCCGAGGTGCCGCCGACTCCGGGCTTCGGGGCTTGAACAGTCCGGTCGGCGGGGCGCAGCTCTTCGTAATGCACCTCGAAGGGCCCGAAATCCAGCACGTCGCCCGAGTGCAGCACCTGCTGACCGAGCACCGGGTGACCGTTGAGCATGGTGCCGTTGGTGGAAGCGAGATCCTCGACGGTGGTCCGGCCCGAGGCCCGCCACACCACCTCGTGCCGTCGGCTGACGCCCGGATCGCCCACCTGGATCTGGCAGTCGGAATCCCGCCCGACCAGCATCGGCTGGTCGTGGAGGACGAAGACCTGGCCGCGCAGCCGGTCCGGGCGGTCGACCACGAGGTGCGGTAGGTCGCGTTCTGTCGGAGGCGGGTCCATGGCACGACCTCCTGCTTTGGCGAGACGATTCGGTCGCCTGTTCTGGTGATCCTCACCTGCCAGTAAAGGCCGATCCTGCCCGCCCTGCCACAGCATCCCGGACGGCGGAACTCGGCAGCGGCCTCACCTCACGTTATGGCTGCAAGTGACGGCGCCGGGCACTAGCCACTAACTTACGGTCATCGTCCCAAACGGCAGGTCAGTGGGTCACAAGAGGGGCCCTTCTCTCATTTGCGCCATGTCCCGCCGCAGCCGGCTGGACCGCCCCTCGGCCCGGGGTTGAAGTGCGACCGGGGCCCGGCCACAGCACAGCCGGCAGCCGGGCCGTCGGCGTTGCGCTTTCGCATGGTCCACCGCTCGCGGCCGGCCCTTGCCTGTCGGGTCCAGGCCCGTCAGGGCCGTGTAGATGAAGTCGAGGGCGGCGGCCTCGTTGGGGGAGTGCCTGCGGGCGCGGACGGGCCTGCGGATGCGTGCGTTGGTGTCGTGTGTGCGCCACGTTGCGGGAGCGTCGATACATCGCCGACGCTGAGCACGAGACGGCAGGGCGGGTGCCAGGTTCGGCCGTCAGCACACTGCGGTGATCCTGATCCCGGCCACCGTGCCGTCGCCTCGTAGAGTCAGCGCCACCGGGCCTTCGTGCCGTACACAGTCGAGACGGCCGAGTGTGGTCTGCCGGCCGTCCGGTCCGCCGACAGTGATCCCCTCGGTGACGGCCATGACGAGCAGGGTCTCGCCCGCGGCGCAGGCCATTTCTGTCCCTCGTGACGTGGCGGGGGTGATGATCCGCACCCTTGCCGTCGCCTGGCTCCTACGGGTCATCACATTCATGTTGCGGACCGCGCCCGCCTCCAGCCGACAGTCCGTCGTTGCGTCGCCTGGGAAGGCGAAGGGACTCAATGGCCCGACCGGATGCGGTGTCCCGTCCACCGTCAGCACCATGCCCTCGCCCTCGACGAGGGTGATCACGCGGTCGATCCCGGGAAAGACGGAGAAAGAGCCTCCCGCGTCCACGTCCGCGACGCTCACCCGCCAGTCGAAGCCGTCCGCGGGCTCCATCGAGGCCAGGGGCGCGTGCACGGTGCCCGACGCGACCTCTCGGGTCGTACCGCCGTGGTTCTTCCACGGCACGCTGCGGTACTCGTTCCAGCGCAGAGCATCTCCGCCCATTCGGCACCGCCTCCTCGTTCCGTTGCCGGCGTCCAAGGTCATGCCGCACATCCCTGAGATGGTCTACGCGAAGGCCGGGGAGTTCCTCGAGTTGGCCAAGCACATCGAGTACGCCCAGACCACCAAGAACCTGCCGGGCAAGCACGGCACCAAGCGGTACCTGACCCGCCTCACCAACAAGGACAAGATTAAAGGGGACCGGAACACGGCGTGCCCGTCGAGCCTGAAACGGCCGGCGGGCAAGCAGTGCGACGAGTACCCCTTCGCCTCAACCTGGCAGGGCGCCAAGACCGGTGGGGGCGACTTCAGCCGACGCATGATCAACGCGACGCAGAACGAAGACGGCGGCCGGGCTCTGAGCCGCTTCTACCTGTATAACCGCATCATCGAAAGGGACAGGTTCGTGGTGTGGATCAAGTAGGCACCACGGCGGAGGACTACGAGATGAGCGACGAGGTCGAGCGCGGCAGCGGAAGCGTCCCGGTGCAGTACCACCAGTTCGACATCAGCGACGAGGACGAGCCGACCGGTCCCGACCTGGAACGTGGGCACAACGGACTGGTACGGGTCGCTGACGGCGTCACCATCGTCATGACTGGCATCTACACCGGTGACGTCGACGTCACGGTCACCCTCCATGAAACCGAGCCGGCACCCGACAACGGAGACTGGCAGGAGATCGTGGAGGTCTCTACACATTCCGCATCCGGCGACCTCATGGTCCGCGGCATGATGGACGACCTGGACGAAGAACTCCCCGTCCTGTCGTTCAACGGTCCCGGTGACTACCGCCTGCGGGTTCATGCCCGCGGACGGGACACCGCCGTCGACCTGGCCCCTGACGAGATCACCGAGTGGTACCTCATCCAGGTCTGGCCGGCACCCACCGAGGAGACTCGGGTGCTCCGCCAGACCGACGGCTATGGGGCGTCAGTCCGCGCACGCTGAGCACCGTCGATCCCGTGCCCGCCCTCGGCTTGGTAGCGGGCGGGCACGGGCCGTCGCACGCCGCACCGCCCATGCCTATAAACCAACCCCTCGTCTCGCTGGCGTCGAGCAGGGGTCGAATCCAGAGGCCGGCCAACCAGACGCCGGGCTCGCGCTTCTCTGGGCGCTCGCGGGACCCTGTGAGACGAGGGGGAAAAAGAATCGCTTGATAAGCGAGAAGAACCCCTACTCGTTACAAATCTCAACCGCCGACAAGAACCTCACGTCTTCGCTACCAGCCGCTTTGAGCCGCCCACTCTCGTAAACCCAGATATCCCGAGCTCGGCCAGTGGGACAGCTATTGTAGTCAGTGGGAGCATAAAATGACTCAATGGCCACAACCTTTCCCGAATCGGCATGTGTCATCTGTCGCACCTCAAGGTAATTAGGCGGCTCTCCTGATCGCCGCTGCTGTCCGACAAGCGTGCCGACTAGCCGGAGACGGTTGCTGGCACCGTCAAATATCAAGATCCCCATGGCGGTCTGGCCGGCGGCCGTCGCATTGTGGTTCATACACAGTACTGGCAGGGCAGCCTCGTCCTTGCCATCTCCGGTCAGATCGCCGTAAGCGACCTTCTTCACGTCGACGCTTACATCCTGAGGCATGTTCGGTTCGGGTCCATCGAAGGAAGATGGCACGTTGGACGCCGACCCATCATGCAAGAGAATGGATCCTGAGGTGCGACAGAGCGCCCCGGGGATCGTGGCATTGCGCCAGTCGACCGTGTGTAGGTCCAACGATGGTTTGGATTTGGTTGAGCTGTGATGCCATTTACCGAGCAGGACTCCACCCGCCATAGCCACCACCGCAACAGCGGCAAGGGCCACCATCCGACTAAACCGTCTTCGAGCCATTGCTACCTCTATCCACGAGAGTTATCGACACACAACCTTTGGGTGAACCACAATCCACCGCTTATGCTTCAGTTCTCGGTTTGGGAGTCGATGTACTCGAATGGATCGATAATCGGCGCCTCTTCGAAAGGCGAGAGCTTGAGCCTCACATCTTCATCGCCGACCATTTCCTGCCCAAGCGTATACTTGGCCGATGCCACACCAGACACAATCTCAAAGGGCTCGCCATCACGCTTTCCATCTCCGACTTCTAGCGTCCCGGACTGGTCTCCACTTTCCCAGTCGACAGCGATCTTGAATCGGTAGTCGCTCCGGTTGGTGACGGGAACGATAACCACCGTTTCAGTGTCGCTCTGACTCACCTGGTATGGGAAGTCACTCACCCGTTGCTTACCCTCGTCAGTTCTTCCGTCTTTGAACTTGAGGCGGGGCTGCGGAGAATCGAGGTCGACCGAAAATCTACTCATATTGGCGTCACCGCACCCCCCTACCGGTCTGATCCGCAGGGCTTTGGGGGCAGGTTGCACTGCAACTGGCTTGATGCTCACCTTGCTGATGGTGACGGCCTTCTCGCCCGTGCCCTGGAGCAGAAGGTTGATGATCCCGTAATTCGCCGCCCTAGCTTCATGCGCCGCATCAAACGTGGACTTGTCAGCCAGCAGGCCTGTCGGGTTTTTGAATTGCTTGTTGAATTCCTGCTCGGCGGCCGAAACCGTCGGTGGCTTCAGGTAGACGATGCCGCCTCCGCCCTCACATACGTCCATCGGATCGACCATAGTCGCCTTGGCCGTGAGCGGCGCTTCGCCTGAATCAGGTGGGAACAGTGAGTTCTTGGCACTGTCCCACGTTGATGTGACCGCGTCCTGTGCGATAACTCCGATACCGGCAGCCAGGCCAGCGACCACTGCAGCCACCAACCACGTTCTCGCGCGAACGGCAGGCCCAGATTGCGGCTCTTCTCCGCCGCTTCCTTCGGACTGATCAGCGTGGTCCGGTGTAGTCGTCTCAGCCATGACTTTCTCCCCCGAATCAGTGGCTGACAGTGTGGCGTCAAGCCCCCTCGGTTGGGAGTGCTTTGTCGAAGATGCTCATGAAATGGGACACGAGTTATTCAGAGTGGCCCATGTTTCGACCACAATCGGTCGACGCCAACGCATAATCCATCTGGGGTGGATCACCTAAAGGTTGTTGCACAAGGCCGTGTTCGGGCAGCTCAGGGCCCGGGGAGGCAGTCCTCTGGTCATGACGCGAGGGCGAGCTTGTGCATGTGCGCGACTGCTTGGACGGCATGGTGAAGGCCGTCGCCGCGTTGGGGCAGTCCCGGAGGATCTTGTAGTTCTTCATCCGGCCGATCACATGCTCCACCCGCGCGCGGACCTTGCGGTGGGCGGCGTTGTCTTCTTCCTCGCCCGCCAGCAGGGCCCGATGGGGGCGTTTGCGGTGCGGGGTGACCATCCCGCAGTTGAGGTAAGCGCCGTCGCCCAGCACGGTCACGTCCTGACAGTGCTCGGCCAAGCCGGAGCCACGCCAGGCATGGGCGTCCGCGGTGGTGCCCGGCACCGGCCGGGCCGCGGCGATCACCAGACGTGTGTCATCATCGATGCTGACACGCGCCTGGTCGTGGCCACCGCCCGTCCGGCGCCGGGCAACAAGGCCGACGCCCATGTGTGGCGCAACTCCGGCCTGCCGGACCAGTGTCAGGGCGTCACCGTGCTCGGCGACGGCGCCTACATCAATACCGGCCTGGTCGTCCCGCACCGCAAACGACCCGGCCGACCCCTGCTGGCCGGCGAAGAAGCCGACAACGCGGAACATCGCCGGGTCCGTGCGCGGGTCGAGCATGCGATCGGCCGACTGAAGAACTACAAGATCCTCCGCGACTGCCGACAGCACGGCGACGGCCTCCACCACGCGGTCCAGGCCGTCGCCCACATGCACAACCTCGCCCTCGCCTCGTGATCAGAACAGCCGTGACCGGGCTTTGACCTGCAAAGTCACGGCCTTCTGCAACACGCTTTAGGCCCAATGCCGTGACTCTGTTGGCGATCTTCAGTTGATCGTGAATCCCGCGGTGTTGCAGAGAGTTCGGAAGCGGGGTGCCCGGCGGGCCGATGAGGTGGTGTAGTGCCAGTCGGCGAGGCGGCCGAGGTTGCAGGCCATGGCGGTCAGGACGTGCTGGACGTGGGTTTTGGCCAGGCCGCGGTAGCGGGTTCTGCGGAGGCCGTGCGCTCGGACGTTCTGCGAGAGGGTTGCCTCGATGCCGGCGCGGATCGCGTACCGGCGTTGCCGCTGCTCGGTCTGTTGGTCGAGCCGATTGCGCATCTGGATCTCGTGCAGCAGTCGTGGCAGCACCGCGACGGAGCGGGAGCGAGCGGCCGAGGAGGTGCACCGTGCCCGGTCTGGGCAAGGCCTGCAGTCAGCCTCGGCGAAGCGGGCCTGAAAGTACGTGTGGCCGGAGATGTTCAGTGTGGTCCAGGACGCACTCATCGCGCCGCGCGGGCAGATGGCCTGCTCGTTGCCCCAGTCGATGGTGAACGCTGTCTTGTCGAAACCCGAGTCCGCCTTGGCCTGGCGGCTGTGGTCTGAAAGAGCCGGGGGCAGGTGGGCAAGCCTGGCGCCTCCTGCACCCCTTGTCGGCTGTGGAACGGTGGCGGCGCGCCTCCCGTCCCTATCTGGACTGGAGTGAGGGACAGCGTGACATTTGGCCCCGGGTACCGGAACGGGATCGTATGAGCCCATCCAAGAAGCGGCGGCGCTTCGAACGCCGGGCGTATGTGGGGACATTGGCCGCGAGTGAAGCCGCAGTAGCCGGCCAGGACCCAGCGTTTCCGGGGAGACGCGGATGACGGCCCCGCACGCTCTGGGGTTGCTGCACGCGTGGCCGTCCGATGAAAACCGCGGCCTCGGCTCGTACCGGGCACGGTGGCAGGAGACGAGTGGCGCGAACGCCCGCGCAGGCCACGAGCCGGGCGACGAGAACGAGGAGGGTCTGCGGCCATGAGCTCGATGCTGCAAGACAGCCAGCTCACCGGTGAAGAAGAGGTGGTGTGGCTGGAAGAGCCGGACCACCTCGACTACGTCCGCCAGGCCCTGGACAAGGTCAGCACCCGGCGGGGCAAGCCCCGCTACTCCCGCGACGGCCGCCTCGTCGGCTACACCACCCTCGCTGCGGACGCCGAACGGGACCCAGACAGCGGCCTGTTCGCCCGCAGGACCTTCTTCCTCCTGCCGCACGACCGCGACAGCGACCCCACCGGCGACTACCAGGTCGGCGCGCCCGGAGAAGCCGTCGACCCGAGCACCATCGAGCCCGGCAAGGTTGGCGCCAAGACACCCCGCTCGCAAAAAGGCCGCACGGCGCAGATAGCGCCCGCCGGGTCCTGACCGTATCGCCGACCCGCAGCTTGGACACACAGAGTCAGCACCCACTACATTCCGTGCATGGCTGGATCGATGCAGACAGAGGCGCGAGCAGGCGTAGTTGACCTGCCGAAAATCACCGTGGACCGGGCAGGCTGGGTCGCAGTCCGGGCGTCGCCCGCCTGGTGGCGCTCCACCGCCCAGGCATCGAACTGGGACGACGTAGTGGAGCAGCTGGCGTCCCTGGGTGAGAAGGCGGTGTCCTCGCGCCTGTGCCGCGTCATCGGCGCCACGACGAAAACGCCCTGCATGGTCAACACGACCCACGAACCCTGCCCCCACCACGGTCCCGGCAACGAGAACAACCGCTGTGGCGCACCGACCGCCAAAGGCACACCCTGCCGGTGGAACCTGGCGGTTCACGGCGAATGCTCCCACCACCCCGAGACCTGGCAACACCTGCTGGCGGCCCGCCGCGCCCAGGAGGAAGAAGAACAGCGTCAGCGTCAGGCAGCAGCCCAGCGGCGCGCCGAGGAGCAGGAGCAGCGCTTCCGCGACGCACTCCAGATGCCCTGCTCCTACTGCGCCGCCCAGCCAGGCGCGGACTGTACGCAGCAGGGAAAGAACGAGCCGGCCTCCAAACTGCACACTCCGCGTTGGAAGTTGCTCGACCACCGCCGAGTCGCCGACGTCGTGGAGTGTGGAAGCTGCGGCGCGGCGCGCGGAGAGTTGTGCCGTACGAGCTCGGGGAGAGAAGCAGCTGATCCCCACGTCAGCCGCGAACGCGCCGCGGCGGCCTAGAGGCGACCTCTGCACCGACCCGGTCAGGATGTCACTGGGTGAGCCGGTGCCAGATGTACACACAGTTGTGCAAGCTGGCGAGCGCCGGCCGTTGCAGAACGGTCCGAAGACGCTCGGGTCCCAACAGCACGACGGTCATGCGGGGTTCGTGCCGCTGGAAATGCGTCCACAAGCCGTAGACGGCGACCAGGGCGTCGGTGGACAGTCGGTGAGCATCCCGGACGACCACCACGGGCGCGGTCCGTCGTGCGAGTTCAGCGTCGACCGCCAGCTGAGCGTCCGACAGGAACCGCGGCCGCGCACCGAGGTTCAGCTCGGCGTAGAACGCATCGAGAAGCGCGCCATGGCCGTAGGACGTTGCGGCGGTAACCCAGACGGGATCCGTACCCGTGTGACGGGTGAGGGCGGCCCGGACGACAGCCTCGCCATCAAGGCCGTCCGGCGTGATGACGCACAGCAGAGCTCGCGCTTCCAGGACGTGCGAGAGGTTATCGCTGAACGCACTGAGTGCCGTGTCGGACGCTGCGACGGTGACCTTGCCCATGAATCCATCAACCCCGCCCCGCAACCCGTACGTGCCGACAGTCACCAGTTCAGCAAGCCCAGGGCGAGCGCGAGGGCCTGGATGCGAATGCGGCATAGGTCGATCGAATTGCGATGAGATGCGATCACTGTTGAGCGGACCGTGCCCGGAAGATGAGCGCTCTGGCTGGGTACAGACTCGAAGTCGTCGTTCACGTCTCGCCCGGCTCCTGTTGACCGTTCTGCGTCGCCTCCAGGGCAGACAGCAGCGTGTGGGCGGATTGCTGGTCGCGGCCGCGGTGTGGTAGCTCTGGCGGGGCGGGACCGGCGCGGGCATGATGCGGCAGGTGCTGGCGGAGACATCCCGTACGGGGCCTCGGCGGGAGGTGAAGTGGCTGCCACCGAGGTCGTTTCGAGGGTCGCGACGCCTGCGCGGACGCGGGTATCCGCTGGATCGGCCCCGTCCTCATCGACAGCGACGCGGCGCGGCTCCCCTCGCGGGTGCCGTGAGGCAAGGATGATGGGTCATGACGATCGTGTTCCGGGTCCCTGCCGGCGGTGCGGAACGGGTGGGGTTCGCCTACTCGCCGACGATGGAAGCCGTACTGAGTCTCCATGTGCTCGTGGAGCCGAAGCACCACCCCGTCCAGCACGGCTGGGTGCGGGCGGTGCGCAAGCTGTCCCCGGCGCTGAAGCGGGAGATCGAGGCGTTCTCCTACGCGGTGCGCTCGTACTTCCCCGAGTTCCTCTTTCCGCAGCCGACCGGCGGACTGGCGGACTTCGAAGACGAACTGGCCGGTTTGCGCGGGGCGGATCCGGAGCTGGTCCGCCTGGAGTTCGCCGTCCCCCTGCTCACGCCCTGGCCGGGCGGCGGCAAGGGCAGGGATCCGCAACGGCTGGACGAACCGGAGGTACGCGACCTGTTGCGGGAGCGCCTCGCACGGGAAAGCGACGAAGCGATGGCCGCGATGCTCCTCGACGATCCCCGCGCGTTGCTCGAACGGTTCCTGAGCATGCTGGAGCGCTACTGGCGAGAGGCGTTCCAGGAGGAATGGGCACGGCTCGAACCCGAACTCGCCGCCGGCGTCAGTGAGGCCGGACACCAGATCGAGCAGCGCGGCCTGTACGGGATGCTCCGCGGCCTGTGGCCGGAGGTGCGCAGCGATCCGCAGGCCGAACGTTTCTGGCTGGAGCGGCCGCACGACCACGAGGTCGCCATCGGTCCGGACGACACCCTCGTACTCGCCCCCAGCGCCTATGTGTGGCCGCACGTGCGCGTCAACTGCGACGGTCCGTGGCCCCTCGGGCTCGTCTTCCCCGTCTCCTCGATCGTCCGGGAATCCCGCCCGAGGATTCCACCCGCGCAGCTGGTCGGCACACTCCGCGCGCTCGCCGACGACACCCGGCTGCGCGCCCTGCGACTGATCGCCGAACGTCCGCGCAGCACGCAGGAGTTGGCCCCGCTCGTCGGCGTCAGCGAGGCCGCCCTCTCCAAGCACCTGCGCGTCTTGGCGGACGCGGGCCTGCTCGAACGCCACCGCGAGGGCTATTACGTCCTGTACCGGCTTGCGCCCGGACAGGTGGCGGGCCTGACCCCCAGCCTGGAAAGCTTCCTGCACGGCGACGGCGAGGCGACTGATTAGCCATCTGCCTAATAAGTGGATCAGACCCCCGACGGGGCCCGACTGTGGCCGCATGTCACTGCTGAGGGACCGCAACTTCCTGCTTCTCTTCGCCGGCCAGGGCATCTCACGCTTCGGCGACGGCCTGTACACCGCCGCGACCGCCTGGCTGGCCTGGTCACTGACGAAGGACCCCACGGCCGTCGCCGTGGTGAGCGTCTCCGCGTTCGCGCCCGCGTTCATGGCCACCTTTGTCGCCGCCTCGTACGCCGACCGCCGCGACCGCCGGAAGCTGATGATCGCCACCGACCTGGCCCGGGTCGCCGTGGTGGCCGTGGCTTCGGTCCTGCTCTCCCTCAACCTGCTGAACCTGCCCCTGCTCGTGGCGACCACGGCGCTGCTGGCGCTGATCGGCGCCCCGTTCGCCCCAGCCCGCAACGCCATCGTCCCGCAGATCGTGCCGGACGACCGCCTCCAGCAGGCCAACGGACTGCTGCAAGTCGCCTTCCGGGCCGCCTTCTTCGTCGGCCCGCTCGTGCTCGCGCCGCTGCTGGCCTTCGGCTCGCTGCAGTCGGCGCTGGTGGTGAACGGACTCACCTTCCTGGGCTCGGCGGCCGCCGTGGCCGCCATCCGCGTGACCCGCCCCGCCCCGGCCAGAGGTCAGACGGGGCTGTGGTCCGATCTCAGCGCCGGGCTCAGGGCCGTGCGGGCCGCTCCCGACGTACTCGTGGTCATCGTGACCTTCGTGCTCGCCCTCGCCTTGACCAACGGTTTCCTGACCGTCGGGCTTGTCGCGGTCGTGGGACAGGGCGGCCAGTACGGCCTGCTGCTCGGCGTCGCCGGGGTCGCCGAAGTGGTGGGCGCCCTGCTCCTGGCCGGCCTGCGCATCCGCAGACTCGCACTGGCCGCGGTGCTGGCGTGGGCCCTGCTCGGGATCTTCCGGGCTCCGCTGGGAACGGTCACCTCCCATGCTGTGGCGGCGGTTCTCCTGACCGCCACGGGGCTGGCCTCGGCCCTCACGGACATTCCCTTGATCGCACTGGTGCAGCAGCGCACACCGAGCCATCATCTGGCGAAGGCGCTTGGCCTGTGGGAGGCCGGGGTGGCAGGAGCCCTGGCGATCTCCCCCTTTGTCGCCTCGACCGCCATCACCCTCGCCGGAGTCGAGAACGCCTTCCTGCTCTCGGGAGCCGCCGTTGTCGTCCTGGCCGTGACCGCCACGCTCACCCTCGCATGCGTCGGCGCACGGCAGCCCGGTCAGGAGCTCTTCGCTACGGCCGACGGCACGGCAAGCGTCGCGGCGCCGGAAGAGAACGCGGTGATCACGGCCGAACCGGAGTGACTGCGCGGATCACCGCTGTGCACAGGTCAGCTCAGGACCCGATCAGGGCGAACGAGGACTCTCATCACAACTGCTCGACAAAGCCACGCACCGAACGGCACGGATGGATCAACGCCCCCGTGAACGGCTCCCGGTCCTGCCCGCCCTGGTGAGAACGGCCGGTGTGCGCCGTAGAGCGGATCCTTGATGGCTGCTGTCACGGGACCGCCTTGGTTGGCGTCCAGGACTGGTGGAGCTTGCGGCGCTGTACGTTTCCTGCCGGATGGTGCGTGGCCTGCCGCCCTGCCAGAATCTGACGCCTGTTGACACGAGGTGGGGGCGGGCGTGGATGAGTGGTCATCCCAATCTGCGAGCCAGCAGATAGGCGCGCTCGGTGTCCGCTTCCCCGGGATACGGCCCCCGCATCAGCGTTGCCTCCACGGCAAATCCGGCAGCCGTAAGGCCCGCGGCCACCTCTTCGGGGCGCAGAGCAAAGAAGTCGAGCGAGACGGGATGGTCAAGCCAGGAGTCCAGGTGCCGAACCTCCTGGCCCGCGTGGAAGGCGGCAAGGACAAGGCCTCCCGGCCGCAGTACCCGGGCGAACTCTTCATAGGCCTGCGGCCGCTCCTCGACCTGGAGATGGATCAGCGAGTAGAACGCCACCACACCGGCCAGTTCTCCATCGCCCAGGGGAAGGCCGAGCATCGACCCGACCCGCGCATCCAGGCCAGGCCTACGCGCCCGGGCCACCTCCACCATGCCCGGTGACACGTCAAAGCCCAGGACCGGAACTCCGAGATCGGCCAGGAAGCACGCCACCTGGGCAGGCCCACACCCCACGTCGGCCACAAGGCCCTCTTTCGGAACCTGCTCGGCAAAGGCCGCCAGCATGGCGCGGTCCAACGGCTTGGAGGCCAGATCCGCAGTGAAACCTTGTGCGTACACATCCGCGACCGCGTCGTAGGAGTCCCGGATGGAGGTGCTGTCCATCGGGTCAGTATGCGGTATGCCTCCAACCCCATGATCAGCTGGCCCCACAGGGACCCGCCGAAGCTCTCATCGCCATCCCGCAGCGTCTCCAGGCGGGCTGGTGACAGCTGCCTCCGCTGGGAGAGACCGCGGTGAAGGCCGGATTGCGACAGAGGCCGGCCTCTACGCTGGAGTGTTCAGAGCGGTGCGGGGTGCGGGGGCGTGATGGGTGCGGGTACGGGGGCGTCTGACGGCACGTCGGACACGGTCTGGTTCATCAGTCATGCGGGTGCGGATCGGGCGTGGGCGGAGTGGATTGCCTGGCAGTTTGGGATCATTCACATCCGCCGCGGTGCATCCCTATGGGCGAGTCTGCCGGGCTGATGGTGGGGCAGGTGTCCGCGATGGGATTGTTCGAAGCCAGCGAACGCGTCATGGAGCGATGGACCACCAGTCTGTGGGGCTTGTTGCTTCCCGCGAAGCAGGAGCGGGGTGAGGCCGTGGACATACTGCTGCGGCAGTGCGACGACAACACGGTGATCGTCGGCCGGCAGCGCGTCGTGGTGCCCAACGCCTTCGTCGTGGAACTCCTCCCGGAGATCCACCACCAGCTGTTGGCCAGCGACCTGCCGGTGGCACCGGTCCTCTCCACCGAAGTGCGCCGTCACGCCGCCGAGCAGGGATATACCTTCGCCGGCCCGGTCGCCGTCGACCTGCGCCCCGCACCCAGCGACATGACCGCTCGGTTCCGCATCCACAGCCGCATCACCCCAGCCGGAAGACGCCCGGCCGAGTGAATTCCTGGATGATCATGTCTGTCCTGGGCAGTCGGAAAGGGTCTTAAGTGCCGAGCCGCCGGAGACCCGCGATAGTGCATCCACCCGAGGAAGACCACGGACCTGTCCGTGACGGCGGCCTGCGGACGGCTGAACAGGCCAGAGACGTGGCCCGCGGGTTCCTGCTGGCCGCGGCCCGGGAGGGTGGCAGCGCCGCGGATGCGGTGCTGCTGGTGGTGTCGGAGTTGTTCACCAATGCGGTGCTGCACGCCGTCGGCGCGACCGGGTTCGAGCTGAAGGCCGGCGCGGGGACGGTGACGGTGGCGGTGCACGACGCCAGCCCCCTCCCGCATCGGCCCCTGCCGATGGACCCGGCCAGGCCGGGCGGCTTCGGCCGGCATCTCGTGCAGGACCTGTCCGTGGACGTGCGGGTCCAGATCCACTCGGCGGGCAAGACGGTGACGGCCGTCGTGCCGTGTCCCACGGGCGTCAGACCGCAGGGCTGAGAAGCAGGGACGGATGCTGACGTGAGCGTGTCCGCCGGGTGTCGGCGGCGTTCACCGGGTGACACAGCACCGTGCACGTGCTTGTGTCGGCGGCCCCGTCAGCTTCCCGGCGATCACGACAGGGGCTGCGCCTGTCCGGTTGAACCGGCCGGTGATGGGCGGCTCCGGACGTCATGGCACCGACACCTCCGGAGCCGCCGTCCCATCACGGTGGTCACGGCGTATCGCGGCGTACAGATCAACCTTTCGGCTGAGACGTCCGCGACCCGCCGCCCGCGACCGTGGGCGTACCGCTCTTGCGTCAGTACCACAGGCAGCCCGCGCACCCGCTGTTCGAGCCACGCCCGTACTGGACCGCTGACCGTCGCCCTGCCGCTCCGCTACGCCGCCCGTCTCTTCGACGCCCAGGAGGCCGACGCCACCGACCAGGAGCTCCACGAGATCGCGGCCGAAGCGCTCACGGAGGTGCACTTCCAGGACGGCGGCCGCCGCGCCGGAAACCCGAAGGAGGCTCGGTTCACAGACATCGAGCACCTTGAGTTCGACCTGCAGTCGCCCGACGCACCACGGTTGTGGCTCCGCCGCCGTGCCGTCCGCACCCGGCGCGCCATTCCCTTTTACTTCTCTGGGACCGGGCACAAGAGCGGTCACCCGAAACGCCCGCATTCGGGTCCGGCGGCCGCCTGCCTCCGGTTGCTGCGTCATCGCCTGGTCGAGACCACCCTCGGCGTCCCGGCGTCGACGAGTCATGGCCGCCGCCGAAACCGCTACGTGGGCCGCGCCCCTTCCAGGTTCGCCCGCACCGCCGCGATCATCGGATGACCCGGGCTCAACACTCGCTCGCAGTCCGCGAGGGTGCGCTCGTACAGGGGGATGGCCCGGCTCAGATCCCCCGCCGCCCGGTACGTGTACGCGAGGTTGTTGCGTGATGCCAGGGTGTCGGGGTGGTCATGGCCCAGCACCCGTTCCCGCTCCGTCAGGGTGCGTTCGAACAGGGGGATGGCCCGGCTCAGATCCCCCGCCGCCCGGTACGTGTACGCGAGGTTGTTGCGCGAGGTCAGCGTGTCGGGGTGGTCATGGCCCAGCACCCGTTCCCGCTCCGTCAGGGTGTGTTCGTACAGGGGGATGGCCCGGCTCAGATCCCCCGCCGCCTCGTACGCGTAGGCAAGGTTGTTGCGCGATGCCAGCGTGTCGGGGTGGTCGCCGCCCAGCACCCGCTCCCGGGTGGCGAGGGCGCGGTGGAAGGCGTGGATGGCGGGGGTGAGGGAGCCCTGTTCTGTGCGGTAGGCGGCGGCGCGGTCGAGGGCCTGGGCGGTGTGGGTGGTGTCGTGGTCGGTGGTGTGGTGGCGGGTGAGGGCGTCGATGTGCGGGAGCAGGGCCTGGCATCGGGGCCAGCTCTCGGGTTGGTCGGTGTCGGTGGGGAAGGCGTCCGCGAGGAGCGCGGCGGCCTGGTCACGAGCTTGATCGACAGCTCCGGGCTGGCGGTGGGGATCGCCCGGGTCGGGGGTGCGGGCGAGGGCCTGGACGAGGCGGTGGAGGGTCAGGGTGCCGTCGTGGTTGTCGGTGATCATGCTGTAGGCGGTGAGCCGGCCGATCGCGGTGGCGAGTTGGGGCGGTTCGGCGAGGCTGCGGAGCAGGTCGCGGGGGATGTTGTCGGGGGCGTACCAGGCCAGGATCCGCAGGAGGCCGCCGGCGAGGGAGGTGTCGGCGAGGCGGTTGAGGGTGAGGTGCCAGATCCGGGCGATGGTGCGTTCGGAGTCGCCGCCCGCGGTGCCGGCGGCGAACATCGTCGCGGGCCACCGGGTCAGCATGTCCAGGTAGTCGCGAGGTCTTGTGCCGGTCTCGGCGCAGTACGCGGCGGCCTGTTCCACCGCCAGCGCCAAGTGGCCGAGTTCTGCGCACACGGCGTCGGCGCCGTCGGTGTCGCGGGGGCCGTGGTGCGTGAGGATGCGAGTGAACAGGTCGACGGCTTCGGCCGGGTCGAACACGCCGAGGCGGATGGCGGTGGCATCGCGGTGCCATCCGGTCGCGCGGCGGGTGGTGATCAGGACCCGGCCGCCCGGCAGGCGGTCCAGGAGCGGGCGGATGTGCGCGGGGTCCTCGACGTTGTCCAGTACGAGCAGCCATCCGGCACGGCGGGCGAGCCAGGCCACGGCGCGTTCGCTCTGCAGTTCGGCGGGCAGACCGGCCAGTCCGGGCTGAAGGGTCCGCGCCAGCGAGGCCATCCCCGCGTCGACGGCGGCCGGGGTGTCGGCGGTGACCCACCACCGCACCTCCTCGGGCCGTCGGGCCGCCCAGCGCGCGGCGAGCGCCGACTTGCCGACCCCGCCCAGCCCGTGCACCGCATGCACGACGACCTCGCCCGGTCGGGCGAACGCCGCCTCCAGCGCGGCGAGTTCATCGACGCGGCCGACGAACAGATCGGTCCCGATGTTCGACACCCCGCCGGCCGCAGCGTCATCCGGGATCGGCGCATACGCCTCAGGAGGGAGCACGAATGCCTGCCCCGCCTCGATGTACTGCGTCGACGAGGCAGTCACGTCGCCGCCGGCGACGATCGCGCCAGCGCTCCCGTGGAGTCGGGCGGGTGGCGCCGGCTGCCCCACCGCGTCCTCGGGTGTTCTGGTCACGGGCGGTACTCGGTGTGTGAGTCGTCGACGTCCCCGCCCGCGACGATGGCGCCGTCGCTGCCCGTCAGCCCCGGCGTTCCACCGGGCGGCCGCGCTGCGGGGCTAGGAGATGCCGGTGCGGTGTACCGGGTCGAGGAGCCGGTCACGTTCCCGCGCGCCACGATCGCCCCCCGCTCCCCGGTCACCGGCTCCGCCGGACCGGGCGGTGGTACAGGGGCCGGGTGGGGGGATGGAGCGCGCAGCTGCCACAGCGACACCCCCAGCGCGGCGACCCCGGCCACTGACCCGGCGATGCCCCAGGCCTGGCCGGATCCTTCCGGGTGCGCGGCCGTCACCCACACCAACAACGCCACCGCCGTACCCGCTCCCAGAAGAGCAAGCCCCCACCAGCACACCCGTCGCCAGTCCGTCATGCCCCATGGTCACCCCGAAGACATGATCAAGTCTGCCCCTCCGCACGAGGGCCACCTACCGCGGCACGTGACCGTCGCCCTGCCGTCCCGCTACGCGGCCCGCCTCTTCGACGCAAGTGCGCTGGTTCGGAGATGCGTGAGCAGTAACGGCAGATCCGGCCGAGGATCTGGTCGGCGGTCTTGGTCCACTTGAACGGCCGGGCTTCCTCGTTCCAGACCTTGATCCAGTCCTCAAGTGCGGTTTTGAGGCTGTCCAGCGAGCAGAACGTGCCGCGTTCCGGACAGCGCCGCCAGCTCGGCGAACCATCGCTCGACCTGGTTGATCCACGACGAGTACGGGGGGGAAATGCAGGCGGAAGCGGGGGTGCGCGAGCAGCCACCTATGCACCACTGGTGTCGTGTGGGCGGCGAGGTTGTCGCAGATCACGTGTTCCGCCAGGCCGGGCTAGGTCTGGCGGTCAATCTCGTCGAGGAAGTCGCGGAAGTCTACGGCCCGGTGCTGTGCGGACAGCTTCGTGATCACCGTGCCCGTCGCGGTGTTCAGGGCGGCGAACAGGTCGACCGTGCCGTGCCGGATGTAGTCGAAGCTGCGCCGCTCGGGCACTCCGGGCAGCATGGGCAGGACTGGTGCCGTCCGTTCCAGGGCCTGGATCTGCGGCTTCTCGTCCACCGCGAACACGGCAGCGTTGGCCGGCGGGGCGAGGTAGAGGCCGACCACATCACGGATCTTGTCGATCAGAAGTGGGTCCGTGGAGATCTTGAAGGTTTCGGTCCGCCATGGCTGCAGGCCGAAGGCGTGCCAGATTCGCAGCACGCTCGCCGGGGAGATCCCCACGACCCTGGCCAGTTCCCGCTTCGACCAGTGCGTCGCGCCCTCGGGCGTTTCCTCCAGCGTGCGCACCACCACCTCCTCCACCTGGGCATCGGTGACGGTGCGTGGCACCCCCGGGCGTGGCTCGTCGCCGAGTCCGTCCAACCGGTCGCGCAGGAATCTCGCCCGCCACTTGGTCACCGTGCCCCGGTTGACACCCATCCGCGCGGCCACCAGGTGTTACTGCCGCCGTCCGCGCAGGCCGGCACGATCCGTGCCCGCAGGGCCAGGCCCCGCGCGGTCGTCCGGCGCCGGGCCCACCCCTGCAACGTCCGCCGCTCGGCATCGGACAACACCAGCGGCGCAAGCCTGCTGTCGCCCATTCCCACAGCAGAGTGCAAACCACCAGCCCCCTCACCACCCAAGCCGCGATCCGAACCAGAACACGACTCAAGTGGCGATGACAGAACTCGAAACCGGCTCACGAGCCACGGTCGGGCCGGTCTCGAACGAATGAGCTGCTGGAGTGGACTGCGGTGTTGCCGGCCGCGAGCCTGCGCAGGGCCGCGGCCGGGAACTTGTTGCCTTGATCAGGTCCGCACCTTCTTCCCGATGAGGAGAGGCCATGCCCGATCCGGTGATCGCAAATCCCCTGCGTGGCGAAGAAGCATTTCATGAGGCCAAGAGCGAGGAAGGAACCTGGTCCCGGGCTGCACAGCTCGTCGGCCTCGGCCTCCAGCTAGTGTGCTGCGCCTGAAATCCCGGGCTTAAATCTGTCGCGGGTTACCGCTGGCTGGAGGGGTGACCTTGGCGAGGTACTCGGCGAGCGAGTT
>NZ_JBIAVQ010000035.1:0-22004 GCF_042894505.1 Streptomyces sp. NPDC001536 | reverse complement strand
GCGACCTCGCCTGGGCACTCCTCGACTGCATACCCGCCACCAAAGGCCTCACCAGCATCGCCAAACTCGGCATGCTGTGGAAAGCCGGCGGACTCAAAGCGCTCGGCGGCGCCTTCGGGCATGGCATCACGAGTGGTCTGCTCAAGCACGCCCAGAATCTGCGCAGCGCGGCGACGATGGGGAAGTCGCGGATCTGGAAGGCGCTGCAGAGCGCGGACTCGAAAATCCCCGCCCCTCCGAAAAAGAAACCGGACGCCGAGCTCATCTCCGGTGACGCCGTCTATCACAGCGACCATTCAACGGCCGTCGGCTACGACGAGCGAACGCTCCTCAATTTCGACAAGGTCAAACCGGAAGCCGGATACCACGATGTCGTCGTTCACGGAACCAACGAAGGAATGGCCGTCCCCGGTCGCATCAACCACTACGGCACAGAATTTTCCTCCGACCTCAATCCATCGCATGTGGCCGACGCCGTGCGCAGCAATCCCGCCTACGACGGCGGGCCCGTTCGGCTCATTTCATGCCACTCGGGTACGATAGCCGAGGGAGTCGACGACATTCCGATAGCTCAGCAGGTCGCGAACAACCTGGGCACACCGGTCAAGGCTCCGACAGATACCGTGGGTACGAACCGGTACATCGACGGCCTACAGGTTCCAGAAATCGCGAACGACGGCTATTGGCGCACATTCCTCCCCCTCACCGACTGACGCGTCACCCTTGGAGCAGAAAAATGGTTCTCCGCCTAGCGATCCACCGGGATTTTCTCCCACTGCGCCTTCAGGAGGAATCGGTCGCCGAGCTTGCCCAGTCAGTTTCCGACAAGGCGCTCCCGGACAGTGCGGAAATTTCAGCATATCTGAAATCCGGCCCCGAATTGTTCTCTGCCATGGGGGCCCGGCGCGATATCCTCACCGGCGCAGAACTGATCCTCGGCGCTGATTCCATCCGCACAGACGGGGACTGGCTGTGGCGGGAAGATCTCCACTACTATTTCAGCCGATACCACGTCCGCCTTCCGGAAGAATTCATCGCTCTCATTCGGGAACGCCGGTATGAGGTTCCTCAGCTTTCGGCGGAACAGCTGAGGGAGCTGTCGGAAGAACGCCGCGCAATCCTCTCCGGGTCCAAGCCCGCATAGCCATCAGGAATCCAGATGACATCAAAGGTGACGTCGCCCCGACAGCCCGCCGCCGGAATCTCCCTGTCGGTCCCTGAATCGTGGTGGGAGTTCGACATCCGCCCCGAAGGCCGCGAGGCCACGATCCGCGCCCTCGTCGACGAGCGGGTCCGGACCACCCCTGAACTGGAGCCGTACCGCGCCGACTTGACCGCCATGCTGCGCAAGATGGCCAAGGACGCCCAGGAGTCCGGAGCGATCTATCTGGGGTGCATGGCGGAGAACTTCGAGGGCATTCCGCTCACCGCGACCCTGACGGTCTCCGTGGTCGGGGCGAAGAACCAGCAGGGAGTCGCGCTGTCCACGGACCCCCGTGTCATCGCCGAGAGCCTCTCCACCATCACGCCCCGCCGCGAGGGCGACGCCTGGCGCAAGGTCACGACCGTCGACATTCCCGAAGTCGGTACGGCGGCGCGGACGTTCGGCGTCGAGGACGTACCCGTCGAGCGGGGCGACAGCCGTACGCTGCGGATGGTGATGACCCAGACGTACATCCCCGTCCCCGGCACCACCGACCAGGTCGTCCTGGTCTCCGGGGCAAGTCCCGTGCTGGACCTGGCCGAGGCCTTCCACGACATCTTCGACGCGGTGACGGGTACGTTCCGCTTCGTCTGACCCACCATCTGTCCGGGGGATCTGAATCATGGGCAAGGGCAAGGACCTCTCGCTCCCGCTCGCCGAGCTGGAGGGCTACGGCAGCCGGCTGCGCTCGATCAACACGCGCCTGAACCACACCAAGAAGCTGTTCTCCCAGTACAAGGAGGACATCGGCGACGGCAGCGTCAATGACGCCCTCGAGGACTTCGAGTCCAACTGGGAGGACGGCCGCGAGGACATCACCCAGCAGCTCGGAGCGCTGGCCGAGATGTCCGACGCCGTCGTCCGCGAGTTCAAGAAGCTGGAGGACGAACTGGCCAAGGGGCTCGAGGGCAAGGTGCAGACCGAGGAGAAGGGCTCCAAGGGCGGCTGAGGCGAGGGGGGTTCAGGAGCGGCGTCCGCGCAGCGCCTTCCAGACGTCCTCGGCCGCGTACACGACGCTCAGCCTCCAGTGGTCCAGCTTGTCCACCACCCTGAGCCGCAGCCGCATTCGCTTGAGCCACGGCGGCAGGTCCTCGTACGGCACGAACGTCAGCGTGTCCCTGATGGCGTCCTCGGCGGTGCCACGCAGCCCCTCCGCGCGCAGCACGGCGTACAACTCCGGCGTCAGCGCCCCGTTGAGCCGCGCCGCCACAGCCACCGCCGTGAACGCGAACCCTCGCTGAGCGCGATCCGCCAACCGCGTCCCCCTCACGATCCGGGGCGACGCCTCCTCCAGCGAGCAGTTGAAGGCCAGCGCGATCACCGCCGTACCGAGCGGCCACTCGCCGCGCTCGAACGCGGCGTCCACCTCGGCGGGGTCGTCGATGCCCGACACTCCGTCGCCGGTCTTCCAGTCGACCATCCCGCGAACCTAGCTCACACCCCGCCCAGCAAGGACGCCAACCCACGCTCCAGGGCCGGTTCCAGGGGCTCGACGCCCGGCTCCATGACGGAGTACGAGCGGAGCAGGAAGCGGTGCAGGGCCGTCGTGTCGAAGATGACCACGGCGACGCCCTCCGGTGCGCGGAACTCCACGGTGGTGCGGGACGGGCCGGAGGGGTGGACGTGGACGTTGCCGACGCCGGCCGGGCAGCCGAGGCCCTCTTCGAGCAGGCCGCGGGCGAAGGTCCAGGTGACCTCGTCGCCGTCGAGGGAGATCCAGGGCGGGAAGACGAAGTGGACGGCCAGCGGGTCGTCCGAGGTGTAGCGGAGGGTCACGGGGACCGCCAGCTCGTCGTCGTCCTCGGTGAGCAGACGCGCGCCGGTGGGCTGTTCCAGGGCGAAGTACATGAACGGGCTCCGATGTGGGGCTGGTTGGGCCGATACGTGTGTACGAGCGGCTGGAGCGGCTTCTGATTACGCCGTTTCGCAAGTGACGTGCGTCACTTTCTGTGATTGCTGAAACTTCAATTGAAACTTTTGTCATCTAGGCTTACAAAATCTTCTCCGCCCTAGAGCAGGCCCCTGGAGCGTTTCGCCATGTCCGACGTTTCCACCGCCGTTTCCACCGCCGACTACGCCCGGATCTACGAGGAGCAGCAGCCGCGTCTCGTCGCGTACGCCCGCTCCCTGACCCGGAACGCCCACACCGCCGAGGACCTCGTCGCCGAGGCGCACTTCCGGGTGTGGCGGCGGCTGGCCGCGGGGCACGGGATCGACAACGTGCCGGCGTATCTGATGACGACCGTGCGGCGTCTGGCGAGCGCCGCGGGGAGTGCCGTACGGGAGACTCCGCAGGATCCACAGGCCGGCGAGCAGGCCGAGGCCGGGCGGCACGGGGACGATCCGGCCGAGCACGTGTCCTCCGTCGACATGGTGGTGCGGGTGCTGGGGCAGTTGCCCGAACGGTGGGTCAAGGCGCTGTGGTTGGCCGAGGCGGAGGGTCAGCCGCTCGCGGCGATCGGGCCGCAGCTCGGGACCAAGGAGGGTGCCACCGCCGTACTCCTGCATCGGGCGCGGGAGGGCATGCGGCAGGCGTTCCTGCGGGCGCAGACCGGTGCGCCCGACGATCCCGCGTGCCAGGTGCACTGGGCTCGGATGCCTGCCTATGTACGGGGTTCCGCCACCGCCCGGCAGTCCGAGCGGCTGCTCGGGCATGTGGACGCTTGCGACGACTGCCGGGCGCGGCTGGCGGCGCTGATGAGCGCCAACAACCGGCTGCCGGCGCTGGTCGGGCCCGCGCTGCTGGTGTTCGCGGTGGGCGGGACCGGCAAGTTCCTGCTCGG
The DNA here is from genome assembly GCF_042894505.1 of Streptomyces sp. NPDC001536. Taxonomy (NCBI): domain Bacteria; kingdom Bacillati; phylum Actinomycetota; class Actinomycetes; order Kitasatosporales; family Streptomycetaceae; genus Streptomyces; species Streptomyces sp. NPDC001536. The sequence goes on along the minus strand of NZ_JBIAVQ010000035.1, from coordinate 18,017 downwards.
GTTCGCGGGTACCGCGACCGCGTTCGGCGGGGCCGCGGGCGGGTTGCTGGACGGGGTACGTCACTCCTCCGTCGGGGCGTCGAAGGCGGCGGCCGCCGCGGGGGCCGTGGTGGTGGGCGCCGCCGCGGTCTTCCTCGCCCTCGGACCGGTCGAGTCCGGTTCGGTTCCGGCCCAGCGGGCGCCGGTCGCCGAGGCGCCGGTGGCCCAGGTTCCGGTGGCCGAGGCGCCGGTGAACAGTGACGGGGCGGAGAGCGGTGGTACGACGGAACGGTCGACCGACGTCCAGCCCGGTACGCAGGTTCGCGCGGAGGGCGCCGGCGGGGGCGTGACGATCGCGGTCGCCGGTCCGCCGTCGCCCACGGAGACCGCGCCGCCGGAGGAGTCCGGTGGGACGACGCCGGGGAACACGGATCCGGCGCCACCGACGACCGGAGGCGCGGGCGAGACGCCGGAAGACCCCGGTGACCCGACGCCGGGAGACACGGACCCGGCCCCACCGACGACCGGAGGTGCGGGCGAGACCCCGGAGGAGCCGGCACCCCCTGTCGAAGACACCCCCAAGACACCGGCGCCTCCCGCCGAGGAACCTCCGAAGACACCGGCACCGCCCGCCGAGGACCCTGGTCAGGAGCCCCCCGAGGCACCGGAGCCGCCCGCCCAGGGCACCCCCGAGCCCGAGGCCCCGAGCACCCCCGCCCCCGACCCCGCACCGGACCCGGAACCCTCGACTCCCGTGGATCCCGCGCCTGTCGAGGACCCGGCCCCCACCCCGGCCGAGCCGGACCCGGCACCGGTCGCCCCGCCGGCACAGGACCCGGCACCGACCACCCCCAGCCCCACGGACCCGCCCACCACGACCGACCCGGGCCCCGCTCCCGTATCCCCCGGGGACGACTGCGCGGACCCCACGCCGAGCAGCTAGACCGACGACCGCCTGGACCAGCCCGACCCGATCGCGCCGCACGGCAGAGCCCGCTCCGCTGTGCGGCGCGCATACGGTTCACCGGCTACGACGACGGCCTCAGCCGACCTGGTTCTCCGCCACCGCCTGCCCATGGACGACCACGTCGCCGTTGTAGAACATGCCGACGAACACCGGCGAGTACGTCAACTGGACCTCGACCTGGACCTGGTCGACGTCCGCCGCCACGCAGTGGGTGCCCGCGATGTCCGCGCCGGACATGCCCATCTCGCGGGCGAAAGCCTTCACGCGGGCGTCGCAGTTCTCGTAGTTGATCGGTGCCTCGCCGCCCTCGTTCTCGTAGAGGGCGTCGGTGTCGATGTCCTGGGCGGCGTAACGGGCCGCCTGTTCGGCGATGTCCGCCGCGCGTTCCCGCTTGGAGATGGACAGGCCGCCGTCGATGACGAAGGCGGAGAGGGAGATGAAGACGAGGGCGAAGATGATGACCGCGCCGGCGCCGGAGCCACGGTCGTCGAGGTGGGCGCGGCGGGACCTCAGCCACGCGCGGACACCGGCAGGAACGCTCAACGTCCTCATCCCGCCTTCCTCTTGAACGGGTCGAGCGGGGCCGTGAAGGATCCCGACATCGTGGTCTTGATGTCCAGTCCGACGATGGCCAGCCCCTTCACCCGACAGCTGACCTCGACCGTGAAGAGCTCGGCGTCCGCGAAGCCCGCGCTGGTCTTGTCCACCGTCACCGGGCCCACGCAGACGTCCGTCAGATCGGCTTCCGCCGCCTTCCGCGCCTCCGCCATGGCGTTGCCGACGTCCCACTGGAGCGATCCCGCACGGGCCGCGTCGCGGGCGGCGCCGTCGATCGCGCCCCGCCCCTCGACCATCTGCCCGAAGGCGACCAGGACGAGGATGAAGAGGATCATCACCGGGGCGAGGATCACCACCTCGATGGCGGACAGACCCCGGTCGTCGTTCAGGCGACTCCTGAAAGAGGACATCTAGTTGCCGTCCTCCGTCACGAACCGCTCCACCGGCCCCACCGACTGCGCGTGCACGGTCAGATCCAGGCCGGGGAACACCGAAGGGACCCGTGCCGTGATCTCGACACCCACCGTGTTCTGCTCCGGCTGGAGCATCGCCACGTCCGGTGACAGCACCAGGCTCGGGCCCAGTTGGCTGATGTAGTCGTCCACCACGTCCCGCGCCTTGCCCCGCCACGCACCCGGCTCGTCGTGCGCCGTGGCCCGCGCCTTGCGGGCGCCCGCCTGCGCGGCCGCCTGGGCCACATGGTCGGCGAAGAAGTACAGCGCGAACTGCACGGTGGCGAAGATCATGAAGAACAGGACGGGGGTGAGCAGCACGAACTCGATCGCGGTCATGCCGGAGTCGCCGCGTGACGCGGCTTCCCGTCGACGGCGTACCCACGCCCGCATGCGCTGCACCAGACCCCCGTACCTTCTTCGATTCCGCTGCTTCAGCAGGTGCCGCTCTGGTTGGCGCCGTTGATGCAGTTCTCGACCTTCTCGGCGCCACCTTCCAGGGCACGGTTGATGATCGCGGCGACCACGCCGACGATCGCCACGACGACCGCGGAGATGATGACCCACTCGACGGCGGAGGCACCGCGGTCGAGTTCGCCGGAGCGGGCACGCTGTACGCGGCCCTGGAGGAAGGTGACGAGGAAGTCCACCGCCGGGATCCCCGTGCTGAAGTTCCGCTCGTTCATGGTCAGTTGTCCTTTCGGAGGCTTTCGAGGGTTGGGGCGGCGTCAGACTTGGAAGACCCGCATGGCGGCCGGGTAGATCAGGAACACCAGGAAGCCGGCGCACAGCAGCAGCTGGGCGACGAGCATCGACTGTGACTTCTCGCCCGCGCTGCCCTCGATCTCGGCCATCTCGCGGTGCCGCATGGTCTCGGCGCGGGAGGCGAGCGACTCGCGGACCTTCGCGCCGTCGTCCGCGACCAGGGCGAGGGAGGCGGAGAGGTCCTTCAGTTCCTCCACGCCCAGTTCCTCACCGAGCTGGCCCAGCGCCTGCCACTGGCTGATGCCGGTGATACGGGCGTCGGCGAGGGCGTTGTGGATGCGCTGGTTGGCCCAGCCGTCCGACACGTCGGCCGCCGCCATCAGCGCCTCCGGCAGACCGCGGCCGCCCGCGAGGCTCATCGACACGAGGTCGAGATAGGCCCCGATCACACGCCGCAGGTCGCGCCGCTTGTCGGCGGCGTCCCGGCGTACCTCCAGGTCGGGGAGGAAGAAGAAGAGAGCCGCGAACAGCAGCGCCAGCCAGACCGGGATGATCGGGCTGGAGCCGAAGCCCAGCGTCCACACGATCGCGAACATGAGCGGGCCGAAGAACAGACCCGCCGTCGCCAGCAGCACCTTCGTCGCCAGGAACTTCTCCCAGCTGCGGTCCAGGACCGCGAGGTCCGCCCGCAGCGAGCGCTGCTCCCAGCCCTGCTGGAGATAGAACTCGGCGACGCGCTGGCCGACTTCGGCCCGCACCGAGCCGAGACGGCCCGAGTCGGAGGCGGTGCGCGCGGACTCGTACGCCGTCCCCCGGGCCCGCATCGCGTCGATCCGGGCGACCTGCGAGACCGCGCTCCGCTTGGTCGGCATGAGGGCGCGGACCAGGACGTAGATGCCGAGGCCGATGATCGCGCCGACGGCGACCGGCATGGTGACGTCACTCATCGGCGTACCCCCTCTTCCTGCGACGACTGCGACGGACCCGGCTGCCCCGGCTGCTGCGGGGACGGCGTGCGGGGACGGACGAACTGGACCGACGAGTCGTCCTTGATCAGGAAGCGTTCGGGCGTCTCGATCGTCGACAGCTTGCGCAGCCACCAGAAGCCGAGGGCGAACAGCCCGCAGACGATGGCGAGGACGACCTGACCGATCGCGGTGCCGTACGGCTCCACGAACTCCCGGTTGAACACGGACAGTCCGAGCACGAAGGCGACCGACACCGCGACGACGATCTGCACCGAGCGCCGGGTGGAGGCCCGTTGGGCCATCACACGCTGGCGCATGTCGACCTCTTCGCGCGCCGACTTGGCGAGCGCGCCCAGCACCTGGCGCAGACCGGGGCCGCGGAGGCGGGCGTTGAGGATGAGGGCCGCGACGATGATGTCGGCGGAGGCGTCGTCGATCTCGTCGGCGAGGTGCTGGAGCGCGTCGGGCAGCGGGGTGCGGGCGCGCAGCCGGTCGACGAGGGCGTCCAGGTGGGGGCGCAGCACGGGCGCCGCGGCGCGCGCGGACGCCGGGATGGCCTGCTCCAGGCCGACCGCGCCGGCGATGGTGTCGCGCAGCGACTCCGTCCAGCCGGCCAGCGCCTCCACGCGCTTCATCGCGGCGCGCTCCTCACCGGCACCGCCGAACAGCCGGTCCCAGAAGAAGACCAGCACACCGGCCGCGATACCGGCCACCGCCCACTGGGTGAGCAGCAGCACGACGATGCCGACGATGGCGGCGAGCGAACCGCGCTGCCCGGCGAACCGGATCAGCTCGCTCGCCCGCTCGGCGGCCTTCTGCTTCTCGTGGTCCGGCTTGGCCGGAAGCCCTCGTACGGCGATGGCGAACAGCGCGATACCGCCGCCGACGGCGACACCGGAGATGATCGAGAACAGGACCTCGGTGGAGAACAGCCCGCCCATGGAACCGAGCGAGTCGAGTGCGGCAAGAGTCTGGGTCTGAACCGTCATGGTCTGAGTCGTCATGGTCACCCCCACGCTCCGGTGGGCCGGTAGCCCTGTGCGATCAGGTCCTCCACGCACGCGATGGGCGCGTGCGGCACGATCCGGCCGTCGTGCGCCTCGGCGAACACCTCGCTGGACAGCACCCGGCCGTCGACGCCGTTCACCTCGCGGATGGAGGTGACCATGCGCTGGAGGCGGCCGCCCGTCTGGTAGTTGTTGCGCCGCTGGATGAAGACGACGAAGTTCACGGCGCCCGCGATCAGCATCTGGCTGGCCTCGATGGGCAGCCGCTCGGAGGCCTGCAACGCGTACGTGGAGATACGGTTGAAGACCTCGCTGGAGCTGTTGGCGTGGATCGTGGACAGCGAGCCGTCGTTGCCCTGCGACATCGCGTTGAGCATCGTCACGATCTCGTCGCCGAGGACCTCACCGACGATGACGCGCGAGGGGTTCATACGCAGCGAACGCCGGACGAGTTCCGCCATCGGGATCATGCCCTGGCCCTCGGAGTTGGGCAGGCGTTCCTCGAAGGCGACGACGTTGGGGTGGAGGTCGGGGAAGGTGTCGAGGCCGAGCTCCAGGGCGCGTTCGACGGTGATCAGGCGCTCGTGCGGCGGGATCTCGTTGGCGAGGGCCCTCAGCAGCGTGGTCTTACCGGCGTTGGTCGCGCCCGCGATCATGATGTTCTTGCGGGCCCGGACCGCGCAGGCCAGGAAGTGCGCGACCTCCGGGCTCAGCGTGCCGTTGCCGACGAGGTCGGAGATGAAGACCTTGCCCATGCGGGCACGGCGGATGGAGAGCGCCGGGCGCCGGGTGACGTCCATGACGGCCGACAGACGCGAACCGTCCGGGAGCCGGAGGTCGAGCTGCGGGTTGGCGGAGTCGAAAGGGCGGGAGGACAGACCCGAGTACGCGCCGAGCACCTGGATGAGCTCGATGAGCTCCTCGTCGGACTCGGCGACGGGGTCGCCCGTGACCTCGCGGCCGTCGGAGTAGCCGACGAAGACCTGGTCGTAGCCGTTGATGTCGATGTTCTCGACGTCCGGGTTGTCGAGGAGCGGCTGGAGGCGCCCGACGCCGAAGAGCGCGGCGTGCACCGCGGCGGCGTACTGCTCCTCGGTCTCCGCGTCGAGCGGGGTCCGCCCGGCGTTGATCTCGGTGCGGGCGTGGTCCTCCAGGATCTGGGCTATGACCGCGCGGGCGTAGTGCCGTTCGTCCTCCGGGGACATCGGCGTGACGCCGGACACCTGGTCCTGGCGCCGCTGCTCGGCGATACGGTCGCCGGCGTCCTGCCGGAACCGCTTGACCAGTTGATGGTCGACAGCGGTCATCGGCCGGCCTCCGCATGGCCGTTCATCCGGCCGTGCTGGGCCTGGGTGGGTACGGACCAGGCGGCGCCGTACTGCTGGTAGAGGTCCGCGGTGACCTTGCGGGCCGAGCGGATGAGCAGCGACTTGTCGAGCCGCCCGCGCTTGCGGCCGGCCAACTGGTCGGCGCCGGTGGGGTCGTCGGCGATGGTGCCGACGACGCGGGCGCCGGTCTGGGCGTGCACGAGCATGTCGTTGACCTGGCCCGCGATCTTCGCCGCGCTGTTGGTGTCGGCGATGAGCACGACCCCGATCATCGGCGTGCCCAGGCTCGCGGCGCCGCGCGCGCCGCCGTGCAGCTTGTTGCCGAGGGCGGCGGCACGGTCGCGCACGCGCGCGATGGCCTCCGGCTCGGTACGGCTGATCAGCAGCACGAGGGAGGCGTGCGGGAACAGGTCCACGGCGGGGGTGTCCCCGGCGATCCGGCCGCAGTCGGCGATGACGTCGGCGGCGGCGTGCGGGGACTCGGCGAGGGCGGCGAAGGAGTGCCCGAGGGTCGGCCACAGTCCGGCGAGACCGGCGGCCTGCTCGGCGTTGCCGAGTCCGACGAGGACTTCGAGTCCGCCGCTCAACGGCTGTACGTGGTCCCAGAGTTGATCGGGGACCAGACCGCGCCGGGCGGTGGCGGCGATGGACAGCATGCCGGTGTTCGGGTTGAGCGGCCCGCCGTGCGCGGCGGCACTGCGGTAGACGAGGTCGCCGCCCGCCGGGTCGGTCTCGGCGAGCAGCACCCGCCGCGGCCAGACCGCCGCGAGGGCGACGGCCGCGGTGGTGACGCCGGGGGAACCCTTGTCGGCGGCGAGAGCGATGAGCGCCATGGGTCGGGAGCCGCCTTCTAGTTGCTGCTGGGGACGAGGACGAGGACGACTTCGTTGTTGGCGGCGGCCTGGGCGAGGGCGGCGGCTTCGTCGTTGTCGACGGCGAGGGTGTACGACGAGTTGGTGCTGCCGACGAGTTCGTCGCTGCTCGCCTGGGGAACGTCGGCCACGACCGCCTTGCCGACGAGCAGGGAGTTGTCGCTGCCGGACGTCGAGGCGGAGCTGTTGCCGGTGCCGGAGCCGCCTTCGGTGACGCGGTAGGCGGCGACGGTGTCGCCCTCCCTGATGCCGGCCGGGAACTGGCCCGCCTTGAGGGAGAGGCCGACGAGGGTCTTGCCCTGGGCGGCGGTGACCTTGTCACCGAACATCTCCCCGACGGCGACGGCGCCCGCCGGAATGGTGTTGACGGCCTTGAGCTTCTTCAGGTCGTCCAGCAGTGACCACTTGACGTAGTGGATGCTGCTGTCCTCGGCGACCATGACGGACGTCACGTTGTTGTTGGTGACCGATCCACCCGCCGGGATCTCCTCCGTCACCTTCACGACCTCGATCCGGTCGCCGGCCTGGAGCACGAGCATCGTCGCCCCCAGCGCACCGACCAGGATCAGCAGGACCGCCAGCGCCGCCAGCGCCGGTTTGCGCTCGCGAGGCGGCGTGGGAAGCCGGTCGCCGACCGACGGCTGAGCAGGAGCGGCGGAACGACCCTGACCCGCCCCCGTACGCTCTTGGATCTTCACGCAACCGCTCCCCGTACACCCAAGAAATTGTCTGCCAAATTCTCTGCAAATTAGGACACTTCACCCGCCGCTGCCCGATCTGTCGCGATCTGCGCGGATAGCCATCGCTGGGGTGAGTGTCAAGCCATGGCACCGTATCAGCCGCACATAAGCCCCTCAAGGCGCGTCCGGAGTCATGCGCATCACCCTGCTCCTCGTTATTCATCTGCAACTTCAGGCGCGTGTCGCCCAGTTGTGCGGGAGCCGGGAAAGGGCCGCGGGCTGTGCGGGAGCGAATCGATGACCGGCCTCCCATCCTCCCCACGACGGCGCTTTCGTCACGGTCCGCCCATGAGGCCTGCACGATTCGCTCACGAGGGCGTGAAACCGGCGTGCCATGATCTTTGCTCGATTCACGGACACGGGGCGGGATGACGGCGATGGCGGGCACGAAGGCGGTTCTTCTTCCGATCGGAGGGGTGGCGCTGGCGTCGGACCCCCGGGTGGCGGAGGCGGTGCGCGCGATCGGGACGCGGACCGGTGTGGACTACACGGACGACCGGGCGGTGACGGCGTTGCTCGCGGAGCGGCGCCGGGCGGCTACGGCGGCGCAGCACGGGCCGCTGGCGTGGGCGGGCGGTATCGCGCTGCTGGCGTGTGTGGTGTGGCCGTTCGTGGCGGTGTCGGTGCCCTCGCTCGGCCCGAAGGCCGCACTGGCAGCAGGCCCCCTCCTGATCCTGGCCGTGGCGGCCCTCACCCGCGTCCGCTCGAACTGGAAGCGTGAGCTGCTGCACCCCGCCCTCGCCGGTTACCGCGAGGTCCTCGGCGTCGCCCGGGCGCACGGGATGCCGTCGGCCCATGTGCCGGCATGGCTGGAGGGGAAGGCGGAGGGCGGGAGCGGGAAGGGGGCGACGCCGATTCCGTCGTACCCGGAGGTCGCCGCCCCTCGGGCCGCCACCGCGGGCGCGGTTCCTCCGAAGCCGGCCACGGTCGTCGAGTACGAACGCCTCGCGTCCTCCGGCGGCTGGCACGACGAGACGGGCTGGCTGCTGCTCTTCGCGGCCGGCGGCGGTGCGGCCTGGGCCTGGTCGCAGACCGAGCCGATCGGATACGCCGCCCTCCTGCTGATCCCCGTGGCGATCGGCGTCTGGCTGGCGGGCAGCAACCACGGCAGCGAGGAGACGCGGCTGCGCGAGGAGGCGGAGGAATACGTCCGGACGATCACCGCGGCGCAGGCGGCGGGGGCGCAGGTGCCGGAACTGTCGCCCGTACTGAGGAAGTTGCTGCACGACTAGCAAGACAACGCGCCTTTCCCCCACGAAGGAGCCCCCACGATGAAGCACGCCGCGCTCACCCTCCCCCTTCTCTCCGTGCTGTCCCTCGCCACGCTGACGGCATGCGGCGGCGGGGACGGCAGCGACTCGGACGCGAGGACGACCGCCCAGCCGAAGGCGACGGCCTCGCAGGCGAAGCCCGCGGTGGACCCGGTGAAGGAGCTGACGAAGCTGTTCGTCACGAAGGCGGAGGTCCCCGACTACACCGTCGCCGAACCCGCCAAGGGCGACGCGATGGCCGAGACCCAGCAGGACATGCGCGTCGACAAGGCCGCCTGCGCGCCGCTGGCGTACGCGGCCAACTACCTGCCCCTCGGCGATCCGGAGGCCTCGGTCGTCCACGTCGCCAATGACGGGACCTTTGCCTACAACTACATCACCCTCGCCACCTACACCGAGGGCAAGGCCGAAGCCGCGATGAAGGGTCTCGCCGAGGCGGTCTCCTCCTGTACGACGGGCTACACCGCCAAGTCCGACAAGGCCAGCACCCCGTACGCCTCGGTGAAGAAGGAGACGCCCTTCCCGGACGCGGCCGCCGACGAGTCGATCGCCACCGCCTCCACCGTGGCCTACAAGGGCACCCAGACCATGCGCACCCAGACCTTCCGTTTCGGCGACACGATCGTCAACTACTTCTCGATCGACAGCAACGGCTTCATGAAGGGCCAGTCCAGCTCGGCCAAGGTCCCCGCGTCCCTGGTCAAGGCCCAGAACAGCAAGCTCCACTGACCCCGCTTCACCCCACCGGGTGATCCACCGGCGATGACCGACCCACGGTGGACGCGTCCCCCTACCGTCCACCACATGGTCAGCTCATCCCACGAGGCGATGCACCGCATCTTCCAGGAGGATCCGGCCGTCTTCGCCCGGACCTTCCGGCGCCTCGACCTCCCCTTCCCCACCGAACTCGGCCTCGGCAAGCCCTGGCCGCCAAGACCTGGAGGCATCTCATGGCCGTCGACCTGTCCTTCTTCCGCTCCGAGACGTCCCAGCGCCTGCGCGCCGAGAGCCGCGCCGAGGACGTCCTCCTGATCCTCACCACACGCGGCCTCGACATCCCGGAGCCCGTCGCCGAGCGGATCACCACCTGCACGGACCCGGACACCCTCCGCACCTGGCTCACCCGCGCCGTGACAGCCCACGCCGCCGAAGACCTGTTCACGGGAACCGGGGACTGATACCAGCGCGGGAGCACAACTACGCTGCACTTGTGATCGAGCACGGAGCCTTCCCGCCCGACCGCACCACTGACCACCCTGGCCGAGGCCCACGCCAGAACCCCCCGCCGCCCCGCGCACACGATCATCGCCGAAGCCAGAGCGGAGTTCCCGAGCTTCAGCGAGGACATCGACCGACTGTGCCGCTGACCGCGATCCCCGCCGCCCCTGGCACGTCTCCGACGGGGGCTCGTAGGGCTCCCCGGCGACTGACGACTTACGGAGTCCTGATGACCGCACCGTCCTCCCGCACCACCCAGCGCTGGCAACCCGCCCCCGGTGAACACGAACTCGCCCGCGCCCCCGTCTCCTTCGCCACCGGTGCCGTCGGCCGGGTCGCGGACCGACGCTGGTTCCGTGACGACGAACGGCGGGACATACAGGCGGAGTTGCCCGGCTGGCCGGCAGGACCGACGTACCGGCTCCGCTCAAGGGTGGGCATCGCGCTCGGCACCACGCTGAAGGTCGTGGGCGCGCTCGGCCTCATCGCCCTCGCCGCGGTGCTCGGCGGCACCGGCGTCGGCCCCAGCGCCTCCGAGCCCCTGGGCGAACCGGAGGACCCGGAGAACGAGACCCGGGACTTCCCCGTCCTGTGGGCCGCCCCCGGCACTCTCGCCCGCACCCTCCCCTGGCAGCTCGACCCCGCCCGCCGCCCGGACACCGACGTCACCCACGCCGTACTGACCGACCACCGCCTCCTCGTCCTGGGTGCCCTCGACGACCCGAGGGATCCGTGGGAAGAGGTGCTCTGGGAGGTCGAGTTGAGCGACATCGCCACCGTGGAGCGCAGGAAGTTCAGCACCGCGCGACGCGACTTCCGGATCGTCTTCACCGACGGCTCCTGGTGCCGGCTCACCTCCCGCGACGGCGAACGACTGCTCAGCCACCTCGCACCGCTGCGGGACACCGTTTCGCACTAGCGAAGCCCCCCAGTAGAGTGCCGCGCGTGACAACAGGCGGGGAACGGGGGCGCACGGCAATGAGGACGGCAGCGAAGACGAACGACGCGGTCAGAGCTCAACTCCTCACCCTCCCCACGCTCTTCACCCTCCTCGCCCTGCTCATCACGGCGTTCGCAACCGCCGCCCCCGCCGCGCAGGCCGCGCAGGCCGCCGGCTCCACTGCCCAGTCCGCCACCTCCACGGACACCCAGGCCGCCTACCTCGCCGCCCGACTCCGCACCGACCCCGTCTACATCACCGACCAACTCCCCCGCGAAATCCCGCAGTCCACCGCCCCCGCCTTCGCAAAGCTCGCCCAGCGCACCGGCGTACCGACCTACGTCCTCCTCCTCCCGGGCGAGGCGGCCACCACCACCGGCGCGGACCTCCTCGACGCGGTCCACGACCGCCTCGGCAAGGACGGCCTGTACGTACTGATCGACGAGTCGTCGGTCACGGACGCCAGGGCGTACGGGATAAAGGCCCCGGCGGAGGACGCGGTGACGGTCACGTTCTACGAACTCCCCTACGACGCGGGCCCGTTGCGCAGCTTCGAGCGCTTCGCCGACGCCATCGCGCAGGGCACCGAGAAGGCCGCCGCCCGCGCCGACGCGGCACGCGAGAAGTACGACGCGGGCGACGAACCGGCCGAGCTGTACATCGGCCCGTCCGACCGCGAGAACCAGTCGCTGCTCACGGGGATCGCGATCGCCGGCGTACCCCTGCTGATCCTGCTGCTGGTTCCTTATGTACGACGCTGGTGGCACCGCCGCCCCGGAGCAGCCCCCCGCAAGCAGGCGAAGGGCAAGTCGAAGAAGCCCTCCGGCACCTGGATCCTCGCCGCACTCGCCCTGGCCACCGCCGTGGCGATCGCCCTCACCGCTCCCCTCCTCTTCGACCAGACCCGGTCGAGCGCCTCACCCCCGCCCAGGGCGATCGACCTCAACGCCCGCCTCGACCGCGTCGCGGCGGGCCTGGCCGAGGACCCGGTGTACGCGGACCCGGAGAGCCCCCGGGTGCTGGACGACGGTCAGCTGAGGCAACTCCACACCCGTATCGAGAAGTTCGGCTCCTCCAAGGGTGGCGGCCCGGTCTTCGTCGCGCTCGTCCCGCAGACCTACGCGGACGAGTCCGAGGCCGACGAGGAGGCGTTCGCGGCGGCGGTCCGCGACAAGCTCGGCGGCAAGGACGGCGTCTACATCGTCGCCGACCCGCTGGACGGCTACATCAACGTCTTCAACTACGGCCTGCGACTCGACACTTACAGCCTCCTCTTCGACCTCCCCGAGTCCATCGCGTACGGGGACGCGAAGTCGGACGAGGCCGACGACCACCTCCTGGGCGAGCGCCTCGACGACCTGATGGACATCCTCGACAAGACCGACCGCACGGACGAGCCGACCACCCCCGGCGACCCGTACCCGGTCACGAACCCCATCACCGAGGACGACCTCCCCCCGCTCTACTACGGCGACTTCTGGTCCGGCCTGATCGTGGGCGCCCTCGCCGCGCTCCTGTTCTTCGGCCTCGCGGCGGCCACCCTGGGCATCGTCCGTAAGCTGCTGCTGCGCCGCAATCCGGAGCCGATCCCGACCGAGCTACTGCCCCAAGTTTCCCCGGCAGCACCGTCGTTGTCGTATCTGCGCGACACGGCGAAGACCGAACTCCGCGCCATGACCACCGCCTTCGGCACCGGTGAGACCGCGGATGCCCGGGCCCGCAACCGCTACGACGCGACGATGCTCCTCGCGAACGACGGCATCGACGACCTTCGCCCCGTACCCCTCGTCGCGATCATCGTCCTCGCCCGAGCCACCCGCGACGCCCTCGCCCACGGCTTCGCCACCCGCTGCTGCGGTGTGAACCCCCTGCACGGCGCGGCCAATTCCAGCCGCCACGTCCGCGTGTCGACCGAGGACAACCGCCGCAAGATGCTCCCCCTGTGCGACCGCTGCCTCAACGACACGGCCCCGAACGACTACCCCGCCCTGCTCCTGACACTGCCGGGCCCGGACGGGGACCTGGATTCAGACGGCGACTCGGACCGCACCCCGTACTACGAGGACGACCTCCTCGCCGCCGCCCCCGAAGGCTTCACCAAACTCGGCCGCAAGGTACGGGAGTCGACGCAGGTCCACTGACGCGGGGCGGCTTCACTCGCACCAGCGGCTGCCGTCCCGATCCGCGATGATCTCGACCTGAAGGGTCCCCGCGTCCGGCCCCCCGACCGTCAGATACCCCGTCGTATCGCCGACCGGTTTGCTGAAGCAGTCCCCGGCCACGGCCTGCCAGCCCTGCGCGGACGCCCGGTCCCGGTAGTGCCGGAGCGCGCTCTGCCGGGACCCGTCGTACGCGTAGGACCGACCGGCGACCACGAACCGATCGTCGTCGTCGCACTCCTGGTACGACTCCGCGCTCTTGCTCCCGTCCGGCGGCACCTCCAGCACGGACTCTCCCGCCAGCACCTCCCCGAGCCGCTCCTCCGCGGCCCCGCACCCGTACCCGAACAGCGAGTTCCCCGCCGCAGACCCCACCGCGACATACCCGGCCGTACCCAGCAGCCCGCCCGCGACCACCAGCGCGGCCAGCGTTTTCCCCACCCTGTGCATACGCATGACGGGGGACGTTAGCGCACGCCGGGCGCCTGAACGGCGGGTGTCCGACCGCCGCTACCGCTGCCGCGCCGCACGGCTCTTCCCCTTGCCCTGCTTCCGCAGCTTCCGTCGGCGCTCCCGCCACTCCGCATCCCCGGCCGCGACCAGGGCTCGGCGCCGGCGGTGACAGAGCCAGCCGAGAACGCCCGCAGTGGCGGCGTAGGCGAGGAAGGCGGTGCCGGTGCCGGGGACGTACTCGCACGTGGACGACCGGCAGTTCCGGCCGGGAAGCCCGCTGAACAGCAGCACGACCGGCCCGATCGCGGCCACCCAGCCCACGGCGCCCCCGACGGCACGCGCCCCGCGCAGCCACCGCGCCTCATCCGCCTTGCCGGCGGCCCCGACCCCGTACGCCGCCCCCGCCCCGACCCAGCCGAGCACGCTGACGACCCCGAGCCCCACACCACCGGTCCACGCCCCGCCGGGCAGCCCCACGAGCTGCGGAATCATCTCCCGCCCGAGCCACCGCGCACCGCCGAAGACCAGCAGCAGCACCGCCACCCCGACGGCCAGGAGGCCCAGAAAACCGGCGATCCCCCACCCGTCCCGCGCCCGCCCACCGCTCACTTCAACTCCCGTGCTCCACTCGCCCGCGAGTGCGTGCGACCGGCATGACCGTGCACCCCTCACCCACCTGTTCCCAGGATTTAACCTACGCCCTCTTGGCGCCCCCACGTCTACGCGCGTAACTTGAGCCGACTCCCCACGGTTCCCCCACGCTCCGCCACAAGTACCGCCGACCGAAGGCGCGTTGCCGCACCCGCCGTCCGACGTCCGATCCGAGGAGACCGCCAGCGTGTCCAGCCCCGATGGAAGACCCCACGAGGAAAGCAGCCCTCGCGAGGGACGCAGCCCCCACGCCGGAAGAAGCCCGCGCACCCGCCGCGCCGCCTACCCGCTGATAGCCGTGGGCGCGGCAGGAGCGCTCGCCCTGACCGCCCTCCCCGCCTGGACCGCCGTCGCCGCCCCGTCGGCCACCGCGGTGATCGCGGAGGTGTACGGCGGCGGGGGCAACTCGGGAGCCACCCTGACCCGGGACTTCGTCGAACTCGCCAACGCGGGCTCCGAGGTCTTCGACCTGTCGGCCTACAGCGTGCAGTACCTGCCGGGCACCGCCTCCGCGAGTTCGCAGTGGCAGGTCACCGCCCTGAGCGGTTCACTCGCCGCCGGTGGCCACTACCTCGTCGGCGAGGGCACCGGCAGCGGCGGTACGACGGCCCTGCCGACCCCCGACGCCTCCGGTTCCATCGCGATGAGCGCCACCACCGGCACCATCGCCCTCGTCTCCGGCACCACCGCGCTGACCTGCAAGACCGCCGCGGACTGCACGGCCGACAGCCGGGTCCTCGACATCGTGGGCTACGGCACCGCGGTCGTCCGCGAGGGCAGCGGCCCCGCGACCGGCGCCTCCAACACCGCCTCGGTCGCCCGCGCCGACTCCCTGGCCGACACGGACGACAACGCGACGGACCTCACCGCGGGCACGCCGACTCCGGTCAACTCCGCGGGCCAGACCCCGGATTCGGGCGGCGGCGAAGGCGGTGGCGGTACGACGGACCCGGGCACCGTCCGCGTCCACGACATCCAGGGCACCACGCGCCTCTCGCCGTACGCCGGCAAGGCGGTCACCCGCGTCCCCGGCATCGTGACCGGCGTCCGCACGAGCGGCTCGAAGGGCTACTGGATCCAGGACCCGGAGGCCGACTCCGACGCCCGTACCAGCGAAGGCCTGTTCGTCTACACGGGTTCGACCGCCCCCACGGTCGCGGTCGGCGACTCGGTCCTGGTCACCGGCCGGGTCACCGAGTACCACCCGAGCAGCACCAGCCAGTCGGTCACCGAGATCACGGGCCCGACGGCGACGGTCGTCTCGTCCGGCAACGCGCTCCCGGAGCCGGTGAAGCTGGACGACACGACCGTCCCGGACGCCTACATCCCCGACGCCGCGGGCGGCAGCATCGAGTCGCTGCCCCTCGAACCCACCGCCTACGCCCTGGACTTCTACGAGTCCCTCGAAGGCATGCGTACGACGTTCACGGACGCGCGCGTGGTCGGCGCGACGGACGCGTACGACGAGCTGTGGGTGACGGTGAAGCCCGACGAGCACCCGACGAAGCGCGGCGGCACGCTCTACGCCTCCTACGACGAGCCCAACTCGGGCCGGGTGAAGGTGGCGTCGCTGGACACGACGGGCCCCGTGGCGAACGTGGGCGACGAACTGTCCGGCGCGACGACCGGCCCGCTCGACTACTCGACGTACGGCGGCTACATCCTCCAGGCCACGCAGCTCGGCACGCTGGACTCCAAGGGGTTGAAGCAGGAGGTGACCCGCCGCCAGAAGGGCAACGAGCTGGCGGTGGCGACGTACAACGTGGAGAACCTGGACGCGTTGGACGCCCAGGAGAAGTTCGACCGTCTGGCGGCAGGCGTGGCGGTCAACCTCAACTCCCCCGACATCGTGGCCCTGGAGGAGATCCAGGACGACAACGGCGCGACCAACGACGCGACGCTGACGTCGGAAGAGACCCTGACCCGCTTCACCACCGCGATCCGCGCGGCCGGCGGCCCCCGCTACTCCTGGCGCTACATCGCCCCGGAGAACAACCAGGACGGCGGCGAACCCGGCGGCAACATCCGCCAGGTGTTCCTCTTCAACCCCAAGCGGGTCTCCTTCACGGACCGCGCGGGCGGCGACGCGACCACGGCGACGAGCGTGGTGAAGACCCGGAAGGGCGCGCAGCTCACGTACTCCCCCGGCCGTATCAACCCGACGAGCGACGCGTGGGACAGCAGCCGCAAGCCGCTGGTCGGCGAGTTCCTCTTCCACGGCGAGCCGGTTTTCGTCATCGCCAACCACTTCACCTCCAAGGGCGGCGACCAGCCCCTCCACGGCCGCTACCAGCAGCCCGCCCGCAGCTCGGAAACCCAGCGCGCGGCCCAGGCGGCGGAGGTGAACACCTTCGTCAAGTCCCTGCTGGCGGCCGACAAGGACGCCAAGGCGGTGGTCTTGGGCGACCTGAACGACTTCGAGTTCTCGCAGACGGTGACGACGCTGACGTCCGGGGGCGTCCTTCGTCCCCTGATCACCACCCTCCCGCCCGCCGAGCGCTACACCTACGTCTACGACGGCAACTCCCAGACCCTGGACCACACGCTGACGACCCCCGCGATCACCCACTTCGACTACGACGTGGTCCACATCAACGCGGAGTTCGCGGACCAGGCGAGCGATCATGATCCGCAGATCGTACGGATCGATGTGAGCCGGTGCCGGGGTCACTGACCGGCTGACGTGACCGACTGAGGGTTCGGGCCGCCGCCCCGTTCCTGGATGGGCTGATGTCCGTTCGGGGGCGGGGCGGTTGGCGTGACCGCGAGCCCCAGGAGAGGAAAGCTGTGCGAACCAACAGCAGAATGGCTGCGCTCCTCAAGACGGTGGAGCTCCACGCCCGCGAGGAAGACGCCCCGGACCAGTTCCGCGTCGTCGTCAAGGCGGGCTGGGTCACGGATGGCGACGCACATCTGCTGACGGCCTTGAAGTCCGGCTACTCCGGAGCCGGTCGCACGGAGTTCGCGGATGCCGTCCACTTCGAGGCGGCCGTGAACGGTCGCGGCATGATGGACCACGACCTCCCGACTTCCGGCCCCGAACGGCTCACAGCCCTACTGCGTCGCTCCCTCGGCTACGCCTGCACCGCTCTGCGGAGCGTGCCGCCGGGCAGGCCGTGGCCGACACTCGCGTACATCTCCCTGTCCGCGGGAGGACTGGACGACGACGTCCTCACCGCACACGTCACGTTCTGCTCCGACCGCCCGGATGTGCCGCCCTATGTGGCCGATGTGGAGTCGTACGAGCAAGAAGCGCTGATGGAGCTCTCCCAGGAGGACGCGGCAGCCCTGCTCCGGAAGTGATCCTGTCTCTCCAGCCATCAGGGCAGAACACCGGAGGGTACGTCCGCGTCCCTCGCCTTGTCCCCCACCACGAGTTGGTCGGCGTAACCGGCCTCGGTCCACACCAGCTTCTTGAATTGCTCCGGAGTCAGCAGCCCCTGCCACGGGGTGCCGCCCGGGCAGAACACCGAGGTGCAGCCGTAGCAGTAGTGAGCGGGCCGCCACAGCCGCTCCGCGCGCGGAATCCCGGCCTCGGCAGCGGCCTTCTCGCGCCGGTCGTCGCGAACGACCACGAAGGTCCCGAAGAAGCAGACGAGAGCGAGCAGCGCCCCACCGGCGGCCTCCGTTGGTGATCGCGCTCGACATGCGCCCCCTCCGGCACCAGCGACCTCATGCGCTACATTCACACGCGAGTTCTGATACATGCGTTGCAGGTGTTATGGGGGAAACACGTGTCACACAGGCCG
>NZ_JBIAVQ010000034.1:0-22814 GCF_042894505.1 Streptomyces sp. NPDC001536 | reverse complement strand
GCTCCGGCAACGCCTCCGGCGGCGGCCAGCCCGGCTGGGCCGTCCGGTGCGCGCCGGGCGGGCCCAACGACTACGTCTACGTCATCGTCCAGCCCTCCGGCTGGCAACCCCTCGCCGCCCTCATCGGACGCCCGGAACTCGCCGCCGACCCGGAATGGGCCACCCCCGAGGCACGGCTGCCGAAACTCGCCAAGATGTTCCAGCTGATCGAGGAATGGACGGCAGCCCTGCCCAAATGGCAGGTCCTGGAACGCCTCAACGCCCACAACATCCCCTGCGGGCCGATCCTGTCCACCAAGGAGATCATCGAAGACCCCTCCCTGGCCGCGAACGAGATCGTCGTCGAGGTCGACCACCCCGAACGCGGCACCTTCACCACGGTCGGCAACCCCCTCAAACTCTCCGACTCCCCCACCCACATCACCCCCTCCCCCCTCCTGGGCCAGCACACCGAGGAAATCCTCATCGGCGAACTCGGCCTGGGAGATGAAGAGTTGCGGCTTCTCAGGTCGAGCGGGGTGATCAGGTGACCTAACTGAGCACGGGAGCCGCCGACGGTGCGCGTCGGCCGGCCCCATGATCCGTGCGCGCACGAAAGGAATTTGGACAGGGGGCGCTGGCCAGATCTTTCGACGCAAGGAGTGCTTGACCGAGATGACAACCATCGACTACTCGACGTCCGTCCCGTATCGGGAGGTGACGGACCACAACGGCCGCGTGTACCGCATCGGTGAGTCCGATGTCGACATCATGGGCCGCAAACGCAAGTGGATGGTCATCCTGCCGTGGATCGGCATGATGGGCATCAGCTCGGCGGAGTACGCGTTCGCGTCTGCCGAGGACACACTGCACATCGCACACGGCTGGAACGACGGACACATCTTCTGGATGCTCGGCGTCTGGGTGTTCTTCCAGGCGGCGGTCGCCTTCCCGGCCGGAAAGCTCAGGGAAAGCGGCAAACTGCCCGCGCGTTGGGCGATGATCCTCGGCGCGATCGGCACACTGCTCGGATATCTGTCTCTCGCGTTCGCGCCCCATGTGGTCGTCGCGTACGTCGGGTTCGGCATGTTCAGCGGTATGGGCGCCGGAATGGTCTACGCGACCTGCGTGAACATGGTCGGCAAGTGGTATCCGGAGCGAAAGGGAGGCAAGACCGGGTTCGTCAACGGAGGATTCGCCTACGGTTCGGTGCCGTTCGTCTTCCTCTTCACCAGCTACATGGATCTGACGAACTTCCGCTGGGTGCTCGTCTCCGTCGGTGTCTTCCTGGCCGCGACGGTGGCTGTGGCCGGCTCCTTCTTCAAGGACCCGCCGAAGAACTGGTGGCCGGCCGAGGTCGACCCGCTGAGCCCGCCCAACGACCCCCGTGCCCGGCGTGCCATGGCCATGAACCCGCCTGCCGTGCGGCAGTACACCCCGGGCGAGGCCTGGCGTACCGGGCGGGTGGCGCTGATGTGGTTCTGCCTGCTGTGCACCTCGGGCGTGAACATCTTCGGTATCGCCTTCCAGGTCGACATCGGCGAGGAGGCGGGCTTCGCGGGCGGAATCGTCGCGACGGCCATGTCGATGAAGGCCATCGTCAACGGCACCGGGCGCGGTGTGATCGGCTGGCTTTCGGACCGTTACGGGCGAAAGCGTTGCCTGATCTTCGTCTGCATCGTCCTCGGTCTTTCGCAGTACGGCATCCTGTGGTCCGCCGACATGAAGAACCTCCCGTTGTTCCTGCTCTTCTCCAGCATCTCCGGGTTCGGCGGTGGCGCCATCTTCCCCATGTTCGCGGCGATGACGGCGGACTACTTCGGCGAGAACAACAACGCCTCCAACTACGGCCTGGTCTATAGCTCCAAGCTGGTGTCCGGACTTCTCGGAGCCGGAATGGGCAAGGTCGTCGTGGACCACTGGGGACACAGTGGTGCATTCACGCTGGCGGGCTCGATCTCTCTGTTCGCCGCGTTCATCGCACTGTTCCTGACACCACCGGGCCGGCCCAAGAACAAGCGCACCTCTCCCAACCCCCAGCCGCTCGGCGAGGAAATGGCCTGACCCGCACCTCTGACACGAATGGCCTGACACGGAGGAATTGGCCTGCAATGACGGCAGATCCCATCGCAACGAACAGCTCGTCGTCCCATCCCGACGCCGCACACCGTCCCTACCGAGAAGTGACCGACGCGCGCGGCCGCGTCTATCGCGTGGGCGAGACCGACCGGGACATCCTCGGTCACTCGCGCAAGCTCATGGTGTATCTGCCGTGGCTCGCCATGATGGCCATCAGTGTCTTCGAATACGCGTACGGCTCGGCGGAGGACACCCTGTCCCACGCCCACGGCTGGACGCAGAGCAACACCTTCTGGATCCTCAGCGTCTGGGTCTTCTTCCAGGCCGGCATCGCCTTCCCCGCGGGCTGGCTTCGGGAGAAGGGGGTGCTGACGGCCCGTAAGGCCATGTACGTCGGCTCGGGTCTGTGCCTCGTCGGGTTCCTCGCCCTGTCGCACCTGGGCAACGTCTGGCTGGCGATCCTGGGCTTCGGCGTCGTCGGGGGGATCGGCGCCGGGCTCGTGTACGCGACCTGCATCAACATGGTCGGCAAGTGGTTCCCCGAACGCCGGGGAGCCAGGACGGGGTTCGTCAACGGGGGTTTCGCGTACGGGTCGTTGCCGTTCATCTTCATCTTCAACTACGGCTTCGACACCGCGAACTACCACCGAGTCCTGGACCTGATCGGCTGCTACATCATGATCGTGGTCGTCGGGACGGCGTTCTTCTTCAAGGATCCGCCGAAGAACTGGTGGCCCGCGGACATCGATCCGCTGACGTTCTCCGGCGACGCGAAGAACGCGACGAGCCTCGCCAAGAACCCTCCGGCGGTGAAGCAGTACACACCCAAGGAGGCCATCAGGACCGGCATGCTCCCCCTGATGTGGCTCTCCATCGTGCTGACCGCGGGGGTGTCGATCTTCGGGATCTCCTTCCAGGTCGACTACGCCAAGGAGGTGGGCTTCGGCCCGCTGGTGGCGGCCTCGTCGATGGGTGTCATGGCGGTCATCAACGGCATCGGCCGGGGTGTCGTGGGCTGGCTGTCCGACAAGTGGGGCCGCAAGTCCACCCTGGTGTTCGTCATCGTCGTGCTGGGCCTGGCCCAGTTCGGCGTGATCTGGGCGGGCGACGTGAAGAGCGAGGCGCTGTTCCTGTTCTTCGCCTTCCTCTCCGGCTTCGGCGGCGGCGCGTTCTACCCGCTGTTCGCGGCGCTCACCCCGGACTACTTCGGGGAGAACTACAACGCCTCCAACTACGGGCTGGTGTACAGCGGCAAGCTGATCAGCGGTCTGTTCGGCGGCGGTCTCGGCTCCATGGTGGTCGCCGCCTGGGGCTATGACGGGGCGTACGCCCTGGCCGGCGCCGTCTCCATGGTGGCCGCGGTGATCGCCCTGCTGCTGCGGCAGCCCGGACGGACGGCGGTGTCACAGCCCGCCGGCTGACGGCACGCGCGCGTGAGGAGGCCCTCCCGGGATCCCGGGAGGGCCTCCTCACGCGCGCGTGGCGGTCAGCACTTCTCGCGCAGCGAATGCAGGTGCTCGCTGGAGCGCCGCGCGAACGTGAACGACTCGGTCGGCTGGTCGTGCTCGGCCTGCCAGTGGTGGGCGAAGCGCTCACCGCGCAGCCTGGTCACGGCGGAGATGAACCGCTGGTAGTCGATGTCGCCGTCGCCGACGTCGGTCATGCGGTAGCCGTAGGTGTTCGCCGGGTCGCTCACACCGTCCTTGACGTGGAACAGCGGGTAGCGGTGGGGCTGCTTGAGGACGTAGTTCAGCGGCTCGAAGGGTGCGGCGGTGCCGTCGGGGCGCTTGGAGAAGCGGAACTGGCCCGAGTAGGCCCAGAAGATGTCCATCTCCAGGAACACCAGGTCGGGGTCGGTCTCGGCGAGCAGGACGTCGTAGAGGCGGACCTTGGGGTTGTCGGCGGCGAAGGAGAACTCCTCGGAGTGGTTGTGCTGGTAGAACTTCATGCCGCGGGCCCGGGCGGCCGCGCCGTAGGTGTTGAACTCCTCCGCCGCGCGCTTCCAGGCGTCGACGGTCGAGCCGTAGCGGAACGGCCCCGAGGCGGTGCCGATGTGCTTGAGGCCGAGGGCCTGGGCGTCGTCGAGGACCTTGGTGAGGTTCTGGGCGAAGGTGTACGCGTTCGGGTCGTCGGAGTAGTAGCCGACGTGGCTGCCGATCGGGTTCAGGCCGTGGTTCCTGGCCAGCCGCTTGAGCTGGGCGAGGGTGATCGGGCCGGCCGAGCCCTGGGTGTACCCGGCGAACTCGACCTCGTCGTAGCCGTATTTCTCCAGCTCGGCGAAGACGGGGGCGAAGCCGAGGGTGGAGACCTTGTCGCGCAGGCTGTAGAGCTGGATGCCGAGCCGGCCGGGGGGCAGGACGGGGCGGCCGCGGCCTGCGCTGCCGGAGGCGGCCCCGGTGGCGGCGCCCGCGGGGGTGGCCGCGGCGCCCACGAGTGCGGCGGCGGTGGCGCCCGCGGCCACGCCGAGCATGCCTCGTCTGCTGAGGCGGTGGGTGAGTTCGGGGTCGGGCTGGGAGAGGCGGCTCATGCCTGAACTCCTCGGTGTCGGAGGGCGTTGTCAGTGGCGGGTGCTTCACTGGTGATCAGTCGGAAGAGGCCGGTCGTGCGGGCCGGTGGGGTGGTGTTGGCCGGGTAGTGCCGACGGGTGGTGCCAGTCAGCCGATTCCGGCCAGTCGGAGCAGGAGTGCTTTCACATCGGTGGCCGCGACGCGGTCGCCGACAGCGCGGGGGGTGGAGCAGATGAGGAGCGGACCTTCGTCGTCGCTCGCTGGGAGGCGGCCGTGGCTGCCGCGAATAGGCGAGGGATCCAGGGGTACGACCGCCATGCGGTAGCGCAGTCCGAGTTTCTTGCGGGCCAGTGCGGTGGCCGCCTTGACCTTGACGTAGGGGTCGCGGGGATCCATGAAGAGTTCGACGGGGTCGTAGCCGGGTTTGCGGTGGATCTCGACGAGCTGCGCGAAGTCGGGCGCGTGGGCGTCGTCTAGCCAGTAGTAGTACGTGAACCAGGCGTCCGGCTCCGCGACGGCGACGAGCTCGCCGGAGCGCGGGTGGTCGAGGTGGTGGGTCTTCTTGCCCTCGTCGTCCAGGAGTCGCTCGATGCCAGGCAGTCCGGCGAGGGCGTCCCGGGTCGCCTCCAGGTCCTCGGGGCGGCGCACATACACATGGGCGATCTGGTGGTCGGCGACCGCGAAGGCACGTGAGGCCATCGGGTCCAGGTACTCCATGCCGTCCTGGGTGTGCACCTCGAGCAGTCCCGCGCGGCGCAGGGCGCGGTTGATGTCGACGGGACGGCTGACCCCGGTGATGCCGTACTCGGACAGCGCGACGACGGTACGGCCCTCCGCGCGGGCGTCGTCGAGGAGCGGGGCCAGGGCACGGTCCAGGTCAGTGGCCGCCTTCAGGGAGCGTGGGTCCTCGGGGCCGAAGCGCTGGAGGTCGTAGTCGAGGTGCGGGAGGTAGCACAGCGTCAGGTCGGGGTGCCGGGTGCCGATGATGTGGCGGGTCGCGTCGATGATCCAGCGGCTGGAGACGAGGTCGGCGCCGGGGCCCCAGAAGTGGAAGAGGGGGAAGGTGCCGAATCTCGCGGTGAGTTCGTCGTGCAGGGCCGGAGGGCGGGTGTAGCAGTCGGGTTCCTTGCGGCCGTCGGAGTAGTAGATCGGGCGGGGGGTGACGGTGATGTCGGTGTCGGCGCCCATGGCGTACCACCAGCAGATGTTGGCGACGGTGTAGCCGGGATGGGCGCGGCGGGCGGCGTCCCACAGCTTGTCCCCGCCGACCAGTCCGTTGTGCTGCCGCCACAGGAGTACGTCGCCGAGGTCGCGGAAGTACCAGCCGTTGCCGACGATGCCGTGCTCCGCCGGGTGGGTGCCGGTCAGGAAGGTGGACTGGGCGGCGCAGGTGACGGCCGGCAGGACGGTTTCGAGGGGGGCGTGGGAGCCCGCTCGGGCGAGCGTCTTGAGGTGGGGCATGTGGTCGAGGAGACGGGGGGTGAGGCCGACGACGTCGAGGACGAGGAGCGGGGTGGGGCGTCAGGGCGGGTCATGGCAGCTCCTTCAGGCCGAGGTCCGTCAACAGGTCGCGGGCGAGGGTGAGTTCGGCGGCGATGCCGTCGGCGAGCTGGGTCCGGCCGCGGGGGCGCAGTTCGGGCGGGAGGGCCTGCCAGGTGTAGGTCTCGACCTCCAGGTGACGGGTGAGCGGGTGGGGGCCGCCGACCAGCCGGGTCAGCGCGGCCTTGAGGACGGGGAGCGTGGAGGTGAGGGGCGCGGCGGGGGCCGCGTGCAGGGGGACGTGGAAGTGGGCGCGCCAGGGGCTCGCGTCGGGCAGAGTGTCGCCGCCGAGGGCCTCGCCGAGGTCGTCGGTGCCGCGCAGGCCGGCGGCGGTGGCGGTGCGGGTCTGGTGCAGGAAGCGGGGTTCGTCGAAGGAGGCGAGAGCCGTGCGGACGTCGGGGAGGTGGGGGTGCTCGGCGTGCAGGGCCGCCGAGAGCTGGGACTTGACGATGGGGACGCCGGCCGCGGTGAGCGCGTCGAGGGCGGTGTGCGGATCTTCGAAGGAGGTGGCGAGATGACAGGTGTCGACGCAGATGCCGATCCGGTGGTGGGCGATCTCGGACAGCGGGGCGAGGGCGTCGTGGGTGGTCTCGATGACACAGCCGGGTTCTGGTTCGAGGCCGATGCGGATGGAGCGTCCGGTGAGCTCCTCCAGGGCGTCGAGGCGTTCGGCGAGCGTGCGCAGGGCCTTCTCGTGGCGTCCGGTGTCGTGGGCGGCGGTGCGCCAGGCGAGCGGCAGGGTGGAGATGCTGCCCTCGGTGGCGTCGTCGGGGAGGAGTGCGGCCAGGACCCGGGCCAGGGCGGTGGTGTGCTCCAGGCGTTCGGGGTCGGACCAGTCCGGGCGGTAGACGCGGTACTTGACCTCTTCGGCGCCGAACCCCTCGTAGGGGAAGCCGTTGAGGGTGACCACCTCCAGGCCGCGCCGGTCGAGTTCGGCGCGCAGGGTGCGCAGGGCGGACGGGTCGGAGTCCAGGGCGCGTGCGGCGTCCTTGGCGAGCCAGAGGCCGATGCCGAGGCGGTCGCGGCCGAGGCGGCGGCGGACGGGCTCGCAGTGGTCGCGGAGCTGGACGAGGACGCCGTCGAGGGTCTCGGCGGGGTGCACGTTGGTGCAGTAGGCGAGGTGGACGGTGGAGCCGTCGGGGTGGCGGAAGCGCATGCCCTACTCGCCCCCGCGCAGGATGGAGTTGCCCTCGTGGGTGGCCTCGGTGGCCGTGCTGTCGAGGGTGAGGCGGCCGCTGAGCCCGTAGAAGGCGACGGGGTTGCGCCACAGCACCAAGTCGACGTCGTCCTCGGTGAAGCCGCTCGCCAGCATGGTGTCGGCGACGCTGCGGGTCTTGAGGGGATCGCTCCTGCCCCAGTCCGCGGCGGAGTTCACGAGCACCTTCTCCGGGCCGTACTCCTTCAGGATCGCGACCATCCGCTCCTCGTCCATCTTGGTGTCGGGGTAGACGGAGAAGCCCAGCCAGCAGCCCCCGGCCTTGGCCTCCTTGACGGTGGTCTCGTTGAGGTGGTCGACCAGGACGTGATCCGGGGGCAGTGCGGACTCCCGGACGACGTCGAGGGTGCGGCGCAGGCCGGCGAGTTTGTCGCGGTGCGGGGTGTGGACGAGGGCGGGCAGTTCGTGGTCGGCGGCGAGCTGGAGCTGGGCGGCGAGGGCGGTGTCCTCGGCGGGGGTCATGGAGTCGTAGCCGATCTCGCCGACGGCGACCACCTGGTCCTTGACGAGATACCGGGGCAGTTCGTCGAGGACGGGCACGCAGCGCGGGTCGTTGGCCTCCTTGGGGTTGAGGGCGAGGGTGCAGTGGTGGGCGATGCCGTACTGGGCGGCGCGGAAGGGTTCCCAGCCGAGGAGGGAGTCGAAGTAGTCGAGGAAGGAGGAGGGCGAGGTGCGGGGCTGACCGAGCCAGAAGGAGGGTTCGACGACGGCGCGGACACCGGCCGCATGCATGGCCTCGTAGTCGTCGGTGGTGCGGGACGTCATGTGGATGTGGGGGTCGAAGAGGCGCATCAGGGCTGCTCCTTGGACTCGGTCGGCGTCGCCTGGGTCAGGGCCAGCGCGCGATGGAGGTCTTCGGGCACGTCACGTCCGGCCGCGGTGCGTTCGGCGGCGTAGTCGCCGAGCATGCGGGCGAGTTCCGCGTCGGCGTGGGCCCGGCGGTCCAGGCCGGCCACCGCGTCGACGGGCACGCCGGTGAACAGGCACTTCAGGACGGCGTGCCGCCACTGGTGGGGGTCCAGGTGGCGGGCCGCGTAGGGGCCGACGGCGGCGGTGAGGAGGC
This sequence comes from Streptomyces sp. NPDC001536, assembly GCF_042894505.1. Classification (NCBI taxonomy): domain Bacteria; kingdom Bacillati; phylum Actinomycetota; class Actinomycetes; order Kitasatosporales; family Streptomycetaceae; genus Streptomyces; species Streptomyces sp. NPDC001536. The sequence continues at coordinate 14,431 of NZ_JBIAVQ010000034.1, read as the reverse complement.
GGGTGTCGTTGGTGCGCAGGGCGTCCTCGACGAGCGGGAGGGCGTCGGGGCCCGGCACGAGGTGGGGCAGGGCGTGCAGCACGGCGCGGCGTTCGGCGGCGGTGCCCTGCCGGTAGACGCGGGTGAGGGCGTCGGTGTCGGCGTGGGCCGCGTGCAGGATGAGGACGCGGGCGGCGTCGGCGTGCTCGGGCCCGCAGCGGCGGCCGGCCTCGGCCAGACGGAGTTCCCACACGGAGATGGGGCCGTGGATGCCGGGGTGGGCGGCGGCCTCGTCGAGGGCCTGGTCGAGCCAGGCGCGGGCGGCTCCGGCGAGGCTGGTGGCGAGGTGGGCGTGCAGGGTGGTCGGCGGGGTGTGGGCGAGGGCGTCGGGGTCCACCGTGGGGGTGTCCGGGGTGGAGTCGGCGCGGGTCATGCGGTGCTCCCTTCGGGGGTGGCGGAGGGATCGCCAGGGGGTGCGTGGGTGACCGCCGCTCGGCGGAGGAAGGGGAGGGACTGCTCGGCGAAGTGGGGGCCCGCGTGGGAGTGGCGGGGCAGTTCGACGACGGTGAGCCCCTGGTAGCCGGTGTCGGCGAGGGCGGCGAGGACGGGAGGGAAGTCGATCTCGCCGTCGCCGAGCGGGAGGTGTTCATGGACGCCGCGGCGCATGTCCTCGATCTGGACGTGTCGCAGCCAGGGGGCGGCGGCGCGTACGCAGTCCGCGGGCGGGAGCGGTTCGAGGCACTGGCAGTGGCCGATGTCGAGGGTCAGGCCGAGGGGTTCGGGGTCGCCGAGTTCCCGGCGCAGGCGGTGGAAGTCGGCGAGGGTGGCGAGGAGGTGGCCGGGTTCGGGCTCGACGGCGAGGGGCACGCCGGCGGTGGCGGCGGCGTCGAGGACCGGGGTGAGGGTTTCGGCGAGGCGTTTCCAGGCCGTGTCCTGGTCGGTGCCCGTGGGGGTGATCCCGCTGAAGCAGTGCAGGGCGTGTGCGCCGAGGTCGGCGGCGACCCGGACGGCGCGGATCAGGAGGTCGACGCGGCGGGCCCGGTCGTCGGGGTCCGGGTCGAGGAGGGAGGGGCCGTGCTTGCGGCGCGGGTCGAGGACATAGCGGGCGCCCGTCTCCACGGTGACGCCCAGGCCCAGCGCGTCCATCCGCCGGGCGACGCGAGCGGTGCGGGCGGCCAGGTCCGGCGCGAGCGGGTCGAGGTGCATGTGGTCGAGGGTCAGGCCGACGCCGTCGTAGCCGAGCTCGGCGAGGAGTGCGAGGGCGTCGTCGAGGCGGAGGTCGGTGAGGCCGTTGGTTCCGTAACCGAAGCGGAGGGGGGCGCTGCCGCGGGATCGGCCCCGGGCGGGGGCGGCGGTTTCGGGGCTCATATGAGGGGCCGCCTCCTCGCGAACTTCCTTACGAGCGAGGCGATGCCGGGTGCGGTGACGGCGGCGTGGCCGGTGACGAAGGTCGGGGCGACGGAGCCGCGCGCCCCGGTCAGCCGGACCCCGACGCGTGGGGAGGAAACGGACGCGGACATGGGCAGCCTCCTTGTCGAACGCGTCGTGTGCGAACCCCCTGGAGGAACCTCCGTCGAGGGGGTGGGAAAAGACGGCGGGCGGAGGTCCGACGTCCTCCGCCCGCCGCCGCTCAGCCGCCCTTGATGGGCAGTTCCTTGATCCGGACGTTCCGGAAGGAGACCTGGTCGTCGGCTCCGTGGTTCTGGATGCCGAAGTGACCGTCGCGCAGACTCCGGGCCGGGTCGGTGTTGGTGAAATCGTTGATCTTCACGCCGTTGAGATAGACGCGGAGCCGTTCGCCCTCCACGCGGATCTCGTACGTGTTCCACTCCCCCGGCGGGTTCAGCGCGCGGTCGCGCTTCTTCAGGTCGGCGGAGCGGAAGCCGTAGACGGACCCGGTCGTCTTCTCGGGCACGTCCGTGGCGTCGATCTGGATCTCATAGCCGTTGTTCACGGCCGACCACGGGTCGTCGGAGGGCGGGAAGCCCACGAACACACCGGAGTTGTCGTCGCCGGCCAGCTTCCAGTCGAGCTTCAGCGAGTAGGCGCCGAAGTCCGACGCGGCGTACCAGAGCATGCCCATGCCGCCGGTCGACGTGATCGTGCCGTCGTCGTCCAGGGTGAAGGAGCCCGGGCCGGCCTGCCGCCAGCCGTCCAGCGAGGCCGCGGTGCCGTCGAACAGCGGACGATATCCGTTCTCCGGTCGGCAGTCGGCCTGCGCCTCGCCGATCGCATACAGGATGCCGCCGACCAGATGCTGTCGGAAGACGGGATCCGCGTACGACTCCTTCGTGTGGCCGCCGCCGGTGTAGAAGGCGCGGCCGCCCTGGTAGTTCTGGCACCAGGCGATCGGATGGTCCCCGTTCATCGTGCCGCCGGTGTACGACGACTCGTCGAGCGAGGCGAGGACATGGGCCCGTTCCCGGGGGTTGGAGCGGTAGTCGTACCACTCGTCGGTCCGGTTCCAGGTCTGCCCCAGCGCCGAGGTGGCGGGGTGGGCGCGGTCCTCGACGACGACCGTCGCGGGCTGGATCGCCGGGTGCGACCGGAAGTAGGCGCCGGCGAGGCCGCCGTAGAACGCCCAGTCGTACTCGGTGTCGGCGGCCGCGTGGATGCCGACATAGCCGCCGCCCTTGCGGATGTACCCCTCGAAGGCCTGCTGCTGGGCGGCGTCCAGGACGTCACCGGTCGTCGACAGGAAGACGACCGCGTCGTAGCGCCGGAGGTTGCCGGCGGTGAAGGCGCCGGCGTCCTCGGTGGCGTCGACCGTGAAGCCGCTCGTTGCGCCGAGCTCCTTCAGGGCGGCGACGCCGTCGGGGATGGAGTCGTGCCGGAAGCCGGCCGTCTTGGAGAAGACCAGCACCCGTTCCCCGTCGTGGCCCCCGCCCTGTGAGGCGGCGGGGCCGGAGACACATCCCAGGAGCACCGCGGCACCCACAACTGCCGTGGTCAGTCGACTGGTTGAACGCATCGCACGTACCTCTTCTCAGCTGCGGCCGGGGCGGCTCCCGGGTCGGCGACGGCTGCGCCTGCCCGGGGAGCGGCGAGGGTGCGGGACGCGCCCGCCGGCGGCGCACCGCTCAGGAGCGCCGCTGCCGTGCGGAATGCGGGGCGTCGTCTGTGGGGCTCGATTCTGTCGGTGCCGGTGGGGCTGTCTTTCCCGTGCACGAATGCCTCCGGAATGGGGCCGGTTGTACGGGCGGGTGCGGCGGTGCGCCGGGAGGTGCCGTCGTCCCGGCGCAGTTGACGGACGGTCAGTTGCCGAACGCCGCGTCGAAGGAGGCCGACGGCGGCTCGAAGTCGTATGCCTTGAGGCTCTTCAGTGCCTCGGGGGCGCCCTGGAGCCGGTCCATGCCGGCGTCCTCCCACTCGACCGAGATGGGCCCCTGGTAGTCGATGGAGCGCAGCATCCGGAACACGTCCTCCCAGGGGACGTCGCCGTGTCCGGCGGACACGAAGTCCCAGCCTCGGCGCGGGTCGCCCCAGGGCAGGTGGGAGCCGAGGCGGCCGTTGCGGCCGTCGAGGCGCTTGCGGGCCTCCTTGCAGTCCACGTGGTAGATGCGGTCGCGGAAGTCCCAGAGGAAGCCGACGGGGTCGAGGTCCTGCCAGACGAAGTGGCTGGGGTCGAAGTTGAGGCCGAACGCCCGTCGGCGGTCGACCGCGTCCAGGGTGCGGACGGTCGTCCAGTAGTCGTAGGCGATCTCGCTGGGGTGGACCTCGTGCGCGAACCGCACACCCTGTTCGTCGAAGACGTCGAGGATGGGGTTCCAGCGGGTCGCGAAGTCCTCGTAGCCGCGCTCGATCATCGACTCGGGGGCGGGCGGGAACATGGCGACCAGGTGCCAGATGGCGGAGCCGGTGAAGCCGATGACGGTGTCGACGCCGAAGGCGGCCGCGGCGCGTGCGGTGTCCTTGATCCGTTCTGCCGCGCGCTGCCGTACCCCTTCCGGGTCGCCGTCGCCCCACACCTCGGCCGGCAGGATGGCCTGGTGGCGTTCGTCGATGATGGCGTCGCAGACGGCCTGGCCGACCAGGTGGTTGGAGATGGCCCAGCACTTCAGGCCGTACTTCTCCAGGAGTTGGTGGCGTGAGGTGACGTAGGTCGGGTCGGACAGGGCCTTGTCGACTTCGAAGTGGTCGCCCCAGCAGGCGAGTTCGAGCCCGTCGTAGCCGAAGTCGCGGGCCAGACGGCAGACTTCTTCGAGGGGCAGGTCGGCCCACTGGCCGGTGAAGAGCGTGAAGGTGCGGGGCATGTCTCTTTCGCCTCCTCAGACGGCGATGGGCGTGTAGACGGAGTTCTTCTCGGCGCTCTCCTCGACCGCCGCGAGCACGCGCTGGACCTGGAGCCCGTCGGCGAAGGAGGGTTCGGGGCGGCGGCCCTCGGCGACGGCGTGGACGAGGTCGCGGGCCTGGTGGACGAAGCTGTGCTCGTAGCCCAGGCCGTGGCCCGGCGGCCACCAGGCGTCCAGGTAGGGGTGGTCGGGTTCGGTGACGAGGATGCGGCGGAAGCCGGCGTGCGTTCCCGGCTCCGTGCCGTCGTGGTACGAGAGTTCGTTGAGGCGCTCCAGATCGAAGGCCAACGAGCCCCGCTCGCCGTTGAGTTCGATGCGCAGGGCGTTCTTGCGGCCGGTGGCGTACCGGGTCGCCTCGAAGGAGGCGAGGGCGCCGGAGGTGAAGCGGCCGGTGAACAGGGCGGCGTCGTCGACGGTGACCTGGCCGGTGCCGGCGGACGTCACCGCGGACAGCCCGCTGGTGGCGCCGACGGGCAGCGGCCGTTCCCGCACGAAGGTCTCCGTGAGGGCGGACACCCCGGCGAGCCGCTCCCCCGCCAGATACTGGGCGAGGTCGATGATGTGCGCCCCGAGGTCGCCGAGCGAGCCCGAGCCGGCGTGCTCCTTGCGCAGCCGCCAGGTGAGGGGGAACTCCGGGTCCACCAGCCAGTCCTGAAGGTACGTCACCCGCACGTGCCGTAGTTTCCCGAGGCGGCCCTCGGCGACCATGTTCCGGGCGTGCGCGGTGGCGGGCACCCGGCGGTAGTTGAAGCCGACCATCGCCAACTGGCCGCGCGTGTACGCCTCTTCGGCCGCCTCCGTCATCGCCGTGGCTTCCTCGACCGTGTTGGCGAGGGGTTTCTCGCACAGCACGTGCTTGCCCGCGGCGAGCGCGGCGACGGCGATCTCGGCGTGGCTGTCGCCGGGGGTGCAGATGTCGACGAGGTCGACGTCGTCCCGGGCGATCAGCGCACGCCAGTCCGTCTCGGCCGCCGCCCAGCCGTGCCGGTCGGCCGCGGCCCGCACGGCTGCCGGATCGCGTCCGCAGATCGCGGACAGCACCGGCTGCCTGGGCAGGTCGAAGACGCGGCCCACGGTGCGCCAGCCCTGGGAGTGGGCGGCGCCCATGAAGGCGTAGCCGACCATGCCCACCCTCAGCGGCGGCTTCTCGGCCCCTTCTGACTGCTGCGGCTGTGCCATGCGGAATGTCCTCCTCGTCGTCGTGGCGCGGTGGGGGGTGCCTTCCGCCCGGCGGGCCGCTGCGGCCTGCCGGGCGGAACGCCTCACTTGAAGCCGGTGGACATGTACTGGTCGATGTTGGTCTTGTCGACGACGGCCGAGTAGAGCGTGAGCGACGCCGGGATCTCGAACTCGGCGAGGCCGCCGATGCCCTTGCTCTGGCCGAGGGCGCGGGCGAGGTCGATCGCGGACGCGGCCATGGTCGGCGGGTACAGGACGGTCGCCTTGAGGACGCCGTCGTCCTTCTTGATGGCCTGGAACGCGGAGAGCGCGCCCGCGCCGCCGACCATCAGGAAGTCGTCGCGCCCGGCCTGCTCGATGGCGCGCAGCGCGCCGACGCCCTGGTCGTCGTCGTGGTTCCACAGCGCGTCGAACTTCGACTGGGCCTGGAGGAGTTGGGCCATCTTGGCCTGCCCGGACTCCACCGTGAACTCGGCCGCCTGACGGGCCACCTTCTTGATGTTCGGGTAGTTCTTCAGGGCGTCGTCGAAGCCCTTGGTGCGCTGCTGGGTCAGCTCCAGGTTGTCCAGCCCGGCCAGTTCGATGACGCGGGCGTCCGACTTCCCCTTGAGCTTCTCGCCGATGTAGTGACCGGCGTTGAGGCCCATGCCGTAGTTGTCGCCGCCGATCCAGCAGCGGTACGCCTGCGGGGTGTTGAAGATCCGGTCGAGGTTGACGACCGGGATGCCCGCGCGCATCGCCTGGAGGCCGACCTGGGTGAGGGCCTTACCGTCGGCGGGCAGTACCACCAGGACGTCGACCTTCTTATTGATCAGGGTCTCGATCTGGCCGATCTGCGCGGCCGTGTCGTTGGAGCCCTCGGTGATCTCCAGGGTGACGTCCGAGTACTTCTTGGCGCGGCTCTTGGCGTTGTCGTTGATGGCGTTGAGCCAGCCGTGGTCGGCCTGCGGTCCGGCGAAGCCGATGGTGACGGCCTTGCCCGGCTTGTCGTCGGCGGCCGGCTGGTCGTTCGCGGCCGGTTCGTCGTCCGACTCGTTACTCGTGCAACCCACGAGGAGGGCACCGGCTCCTATGGCGGCGGTCCCGAAGAGCAGCCCTCGGCGGCTGGTGAGCTCTGGCATGGCGGTGAACCCTTTCCTCAGGTCGTGCTTGCGGTACGGCGCTGGACCAGCACGGCGGCGACGATGATCGCTCCCTTGGCGATCTGCTGGACGTCGCTCTGCAGGTTGTTGAGGGCGAAGATGTTGGTGATCGTGGTGAAGATCAGGACCCCGAGCACGGAGCCGGTGATGGTGCCGCGGCCGCCGCTGAGCAGCGTGCCGCCGATGATCGCGGCGGCGATCGCGTCGAGCTCGTAGAGGTTGCCGTTGGTGTTCTGGCCCGAGCCCGCGAGGACGATCAGCAGGAAGGCGGCGATGCCGCAGCACAGCCCGGACAGCAGGTAGAGGTAGAGGCGCTGGCGGCGGACGTCGATGCCGGCGAGCCGGGCGGCCTCCGCGTTGCCGCCGACCGCGACGGTGCGGCGGCCGAAGGTGGTGCGGTTGAGGACCAGCCAGCCGATGATGGTGACGACGGCGAAGACCATGACGAGCGGCGGGATCCCGAGGACGTACGCGTCGCGCAGCCCGAGGTCGAGGACGCTGTCGACGGTGACGATCTGGGTCTTGCCGTCGGTGATCTGGAGGGCGAGACCGCGCGCCGAGGCGAGCATGGCGAGCGTCGCGATGAAGGGGACCATCCCGCCGTACGCGATGAGCAGCCCGTTGACCAGGCCGCAGCCGAGGCCGACGAGGACCGCGGTGAGGAGGATGCCGCCGAAGCCGTACTCCTGGGTGGCGACCGTGGTCGCCCACACGGAGGCGAGGGCGACGATCGCGCCGACGGACAGGTCGATGCCGCCCGACATGATCACGAAGGTCATGCCGACGGTGACGACACCGATCACCGAGGCCTGGGTGAGGACGAGTTGGAGGTTGCGGGTGTCGAGGAACTCGTCCGGCTTGGTGATCCCGCCGACCAGGATCAGTGCGGCGAGGACCCCGAGCAGGGAGAGGGTGCGGACGTCGGCTCGGGCCAACATGCCGCGCCAGACGGGGGGTCGGTCCACGGTGGCGGACTTTCCGGTGCTGTCCCGGGGCGGGGAGGCGTGCTGCGTCATGACGCCGGGCTTCCTTCCATGACGAGGTCGAGTACGCGGTGTTCGTCGAGCTCGCGGGCGGGGGCGGTGTGCACGACACGGCCCTCGCGCAGGACGAGGACGCGGTCGGCGAGGCCGAGCACTTCGGGGACCTCGCTGGAGACGAGCAGGACGGCGAGGCCTTCGTCGGCCAGTCGACGGACGACCGCATACAGTTCACTGCGGGCACCGACGTCGACACCGCGGGTCGGCTCGTCGAGGAGCAGCACCCGGCAGCCGCGCAGGAGCCAGCGGGCGAGGACGGCCTTCTGCTGGTTGCCGCCGGACAGGGTGCGGACCGGGGCGGACGGGTTGTCGGGCCGCAGCGAGAGCTCTCGGGTCGCCGCCCTTGCCGCGCCGAGTTCGGCGCCGCGGTCGATCCAGCCGACGCGTGAGAAGCGGGACATGGAGGAGACCGAGACATTGCGGGTGACGGACTCCAGCATCAGCAGGGCCTGCGCCTTGCGTTCCTCGGGGGCGAGGCCGAGTCCGGCACGGACGGCGGCGCGGACGCTGCCGGGTTTGAGCGGTCGGCCGTCGACCAGGACCTGTCCGGAGGTCGGCTTCCGTGCACCGTATACAGTCTCCAGTATTTCGGATCGGCCGGATCCGACGAGACCGGCGAGTCCGACGATCTCGCCGGGGTGCAGGGTGAGGTCGAAGGGCTCGAACTCGCCCTCCCGGCCGAGGCCCCGGACCTCCAGGACCGGCGTGCCCTCCGGAGCCGAGGCGGGCCGGTCCGGGAACACGTACTCCACGTTCCGTCCCGTCATCAGAGCCACGACCTCACGGGTCGGGGTCGACTTGGCGGGCAGCCCGCCGGCGACGGCCCGTCCGTCCTTCAGCACGGTGACCCGGTCGCCGATCCGCCGGATCTCCTCAAGCCGGTGGGAGATGTAGACGACGGCGACACCGTCCGCGGTGAGGTCCCCGACGATCCGGAAGAGGTTGTCGACCTCGTCCGGGTCGAGCGCGGCGGACGGTTCGTCCATCACGATGAGCCGTACGTCGTGGGAGAGCGCCCGCGCCATGGAGACGATCTGCTGCTGGGCCGCCGACAACTCGCCGACCAGGCGGGCCGGATCGATCTCGGGGTGCCCGAGCCGCTTGAGCAGTTCGCCGGTCGACGCGCGGGCCGCCTTGCCCCGTACGACGAATCCGGCCGCCGTCGGTTCGTGGCCGAGGTGGACGTTCTCGGCGACCGACAGGTGTTCCACCAGGTCGAGTTCCTGGTAGATGGTGGCGATCCCGAGGCGCATGGCGGCGATCGGCGAGCGCAGGGTGACCGGCTCGCCGCGCCAGGTGATGGTGCCGTCGTCGGGCTGGTGGGCGCCGGCCAGGACCTTGATGAGCGTGGACTTTCCGGCCCCGTTCTGGCCGAGCAGACAGTGCACTTCACCGGCCTGGACATCGAGGTCGACGCCGTCGAGGGCCCGGACTCCGGGGAACGACTTGGTGATGCCGGACATGCTGAGCAGCGGTGGTTCTGGTGCCATGTGTGGTTCCCCTCGGCTGGCGTGCGGGCCGTTTCAGGGCAGGGCGAGGCGGCGGGTTGTGCCGGTGAGGTGTGTCGGACCAGTGGCTTGCGCGGACTTGCGTGGGCCTCCGCGGGGCCTACGCAGGCCGGTTCGGGTGCACGAGCCTGTTCGGGTGCACAGGCCGGTTCGGTCTTACGCGGGTGAGAACAGGTGGTCGCTGATCAGTCGGGCCGCGCCGATGACTCCGGCGGTGGGGCCCAACTCCCCCAGAACGATGGGCAGGTTGCCGGTCGCGAGAGGCAACGACTGGCGGTAGACCTGGGTGCGGATCGCGGCGAGCAGGGTGTGGCCGAGGCCGGTCACCCCGCCGCCGATCACCACCAGGCCGGGGTTGAAGAAGCTGACCAGGCCGGCGATGACCTGGCCGGTGCGGTTGCCGCCCTCACGGATGAGTTCGAGGGCGGTGGCGTCGCCGGCGGCGGCCGCGGCGGCGACATCGATCGCGGTCAGGGTGCCGTTGGTCTCCAGACGGGAGGCGAGTTCGGCGGAGTGTCCCTGCTGGGCCGCCTCGATGGCGTCCCGGGCGAGGGCCGCACCGCTGAAGTGGGCTTCCAGGCAGCCCCGGTTGCCGCAGGCGCAGGGGCGGCCGTCGGGCACGGCCTGGATGTGCCCGATGTCGCCCGCGCTGCCCGTCGTACCGCGGTAGACCTCACCGCCGACGACGATGCCGCAACCGATACCGGTACCGATCTTGACGCAGAGGAAGTCGCCCACGGAGCGCGCGACGCCCGCGTGCTGCTCCCCCGTCGCCATGAGGTTCACGTCGTTGTCGACCATGACCGGGCAGCCCAGTTCCTGGCTGAGCGCCTCCCGGACCGGAAAGCCGTCCCAGCCCGGCATGATCGGCGGAGCCACCGGAACGCCTTCGGGGAAGCGGACCGGCCCCGGCACACCGATGCCGGCGCCGTCGAAGCCTTCCGCGAGCCCCGTCGCCTTCAACTTCGCCGCCATGGACAGGACTTGCTCGAAGACCGCGACCGGGCCCTCGCGTACGTCCATGGGTTGGTTGAGGTGTCCCAGGATCTCCAGCTCGGCGTTGGTGACGGCGACATCGATCGAGGTCGCGCCGATGTCCACGCCGAGGAACCGCAGATTGGGGGCGAGCCGGATGTTGTGGGAGCGGCGGCCGCCGCGCGAGGCGGCGAGTCCGTCGGCCACGACCAGGCCCGTCTCCAGCAGCCGGTCCACCTCCACGGCCAGTTTGGACCGCGACAGGTCGACCTGGTCGCCCAGCTGCGCACGGGAGTTGGGACCCCCGTCGCGCAGCAGCTTGAGCAGCCGGGCCTGATGAGAATTCGCGGGTCGTGCCGTCATGCGTCTCACGAGCCCCTCCCCGCCTCAGTCGGCCGCCTGCCGTCGTGCTTTCGAGGGGAACGTAGCAGTGGCTGCCGGACCTGGGAAGAAGCTGTGCACGAATTACTGACGACTTTCTCCACTCGCAGGACAAAGGAGGGTGGCGAGTGGCACGAATCGTCGAACGCGTCAGCTCAGCGGGGGCGGACGCGTCAGCCCGGTGGGATCGGACGCGTCAGGTCAGTGAGGTCGGACGCGTCGGCTCAAGTGAGCGGCAGGGCTCAGGACTTGGCACGGGCGTGGTACGAACGCCGGGTGTGTTCCGTGTGCTCGCGCATGAGCTGCGTGGCGCGCGTCTCGTCACGGTCCATGATCGCGCCGATCAGCTCGCGGTGTTCGACCCAGGACTGGTGGCCGCGCTGCCGGGCGATCGGCGCGTAGTACCAGCGCACGCGCCGGTCGACCTGCGCGGCCAGCTCGGCGAGGACGGCGTTGCCGGCCAGTTCCATGATCTTCGCGTGGAAACGGGCGTTGAGCAGGACCGCGGCGTCCACGTCGTCCGCTGCGACGGCCCGCATGCCCTGCTCCTGGATGTCACGCAGGGCCTCGATGCCGGCCTTGGACGCGTTGGCCGCGGCGAGCCGGGCCGCCTCGGCCTCCAACAGCGTCCGGACCGTGAGGAGTTGGTCGGCCTCCTCCTCGGTGGGCTCGTGCACGAACGCGCCCTGGGCGGGCCGCAGATCCACCCACCCCTCCGTGTTCAACCGCTGGAGCGCCTCGCGCACGGGCTGCCGGGAGACGCCGAGATGACCGGCGAGCTCGCTCTCGACCAGGTGCTGGCCGGGCTGGAGGGCACGGGTGGTGATGAGTTCGAGCAGCGCCTCGTAGACACGGTCGCGCAGCGGGCCGGGGCGTTCCAGTTTGGGCACCGCACCCTGCGGCAGTCCTGGCGTCGACAACATCGGTCGGTCCCCCTCCTGGGCAGCGCGAGACGACTGCGGTCCGAAAGTCGGCATGAATTGTCTTTCGTCTACAGCCTACGGCGCACCGTAGCCAGTCCGTCACGGAGTCGACCGCGTCACACCCCGCCGTACCGCCAGGTCACGGGCAGCGGACGACCTGCCCCGCGTACGACAGGTTCCCGCCGAACCCGAAGAGCAGTACCGGGTCCCCGGTGGAGAGGGCGCCCTGCTCGACGAGCTTGGAGAAGGCGAGCGGGATGCTGGCCGCCGAGGTGTTACCCGATTCGGCGACATCCCGTGCGACGACGGCGTTGACGGCACCGATCCGCTCGGCGAGCGGCTCGATGATCCGCAGATTGGCCTGGTGCAGGACGACCCCGGCCAGCTCGTCGGGCGTGAGCCCCGCCCGCTCGCAGGCCTTGCGGGCCAGGGGCGGCAGCTGGGTGGTCGCCCAGCGGTACACGCTCTGCCCCTCCTGCGCGAACCGCGCGGGCTGCCCCTCGATCCGCACCGCGTTCCCCATCTCGGGCACCGAGCCCCACAGCACGGGTCCGATACCGGCCTCGTCACCCGGACCGCAGGCCTCCACGACGGCGGCCCCCGCCCCGTCGCCGACGAGCACACAGGTCGTGCGGTCGGTCCAGTCGGTCACGTCGGTCATCTTGTCCGCGCCGATGACCAGCGCCCGGGTCGCGGCACCCGCCCGGAGCGTGTGGTCGGCGGTGGCCAGCGCGTGTGTGAAGCCCGCGCACACCACGTTGACGTCCATCGCGGCCGGCGAGGCGATGCCGAGCCGGGCGGCGACCCGGGCGGCCATGTTCGGGGAGCGGTCCACGGCGGTGGACGTGGCGACCAGGACCAGGTCGATGTCGCCGGGCGTGAGGCCGGCGGCGGCGAGCGCCTTGGCCGCGGCGTGCGAGGCGAGCTCGTCGACGGGCTCGTCGGGCCCCGCGATGTGACGTGTGCGGATGCCCACCCGGCTCCTGATCCACTCGTCACTGGTGTCGACCAGGCCCGCCAGGTCCTCGTTGGTGAGCACCTTGGCGGGCTGGTAGTGGCCGACGGCGGCGATGCGCGAGCCGTTCATTGAGTGGTCCCCCTCGTTGCCTTGGGTAGCGGGATCCACCAGTCTGATCAGTGACTCGCGGGTACGACGGCAGGTAAGACGACAGGAAACCGGCACCAAGGTTGTCGGCTTCTGTCAGGCCCTCGGACGCCCGAACACTTCTCGAACGCTCACTTGGTGAACAGCTGCGTCGCCTTCTGTACGAGTTCGTACAGACCGTAGGCGAGCGGCGCACCCACCCACAGCCAGGCGAAGGCGATCAGCGGACGCCGGTCAGGCGGACTCTGACTGCTGTCGTTCTGCGACATCGGCGGCCTCCCTCGGTGCGGGGATGTGGTGACGGGTGTGGACGGGCCGGACGAGCTCGTTGGCGACGAAGCCGATCGCGAGCAGCCCGATCATGATGAAGAGGGACAGGGTGTAGAGGGAGGAGCCGTCCTTGCCGGCCTCCTCCTGCCGGTCGGCGATCCAGTTCACGATCAGCGGTCCGAGGACACCGGCCGTGGACCAGGCAGTGAGCAGCCGGCCGTGGATCGCGCCGACCTGGTAGGTCCCGAAGAGGTCCTTCAGATAGGCGGGGATCGTGGCGAAGCCGCCGCCGTAGAAGGAGAGGATCACCAGGGCGCACAGGATGAACACCGGCTTGGACGAGTCGCCGACCAGCGCGATCAGCAGGTACATCAGCGCGCCCGCGCCCAGGTAGAGACGGTAGATGTTCTTGCGGCCGATCAGGTCCGAGGTGGACGACCAGCCGATACGGCCCGCCATGTTGGCCGCCGACAAAAGCGCGACGAAACCGGCCGCGGCCGACACCGACACCGGCGTCGAGGTGTTCTTGAAGAAGTCCGTGATCATGGGGGCGGCCTTCTCCAGGATGCCGATACCCGCGGTCACGTTCATGCAGAGCACGACCCACAGACACCAGAACTGCGGGGTCCGCACGGCACTGCGGGCGGAGACCTGCGGCCCCGCGAGAATGCTCGGCCCGCTCTCGCCCACGGGCTTCTCGGTACGCGGCACGCGGACGAGCAGCACACCGAGGGTCATGAAGACGGCATACGACAGTCCGTGCACGAGGAACGCCGCCGCGATCCCGGAGCTGTCGGAGCCGAACGACTCCAGCATCTGCGCCGACCAGGGCGAGGCGATGAGCGCACCGCCGCCGAAGCCCATGATGGCGATGCCGGTGGCCATGCCGGGCCGGTCCGGGAACCACTTGATCAGGGTCGACACGGGCGAGATGTAGCCGATGCCCAGGCCGATGCCGCCGACGAAGCCGTAGCCGAAGACGATCAGCCAGTACTGCTCGGTGTACGCGCCGAGCGAGGAGAGCAGGAACCCGGACGAGAAGCAGATCAGGGCGACTGTCATCGCCCAGCGCGGTCCGTTGCGTTCCACGAGCGTGCCGCCGAACGCGGCCGACAGCCCGAGCATGACGATGCCCAGCTGGAAGGGCAGCGCGCTCTGCGTACCGCTGAGGCCCAGCGCGGACTCCAGGGGCGGCTTGAACACGGACCAGGCATACGCCTGGCCGATGGAGAGATGGACCGAGAGCGCGGCTGGGGGGACGAGCCAACGGCTCCAGCCGGTGGGGGCGACAGGGGGACTCATGATCCCGGACGGTAGGGAGTACGAAGGGAGTTGAGAAGGCGGCGCGTCGAAGGTATGCGATGAACGGTATGCAGCACGCGCCGAACGGTCGGACCGGCCGGTTTCCCTGCTCGGCGGGCCACAGTCGGCCGCCACCCTCAGCAGCGCCGTCGCCACCCTGCGCTGTCCGAAGCCTTGTCTACCAGCTTGACCATACTGTAGACAATATGGAGTCGACGGCATTCGACATCGTGCATCCACTCCGCGGTACACCCTCGACCGAACGGAGCGCCACCCAGTGAAAGTCGCAGTCCTCGGCGCCGGAGCCATCGGCGCCTACGTCGGCGCCGCCCTGC
>NZ_JBIAVQ010000033.1:0-27854 GCF_042894505.1 Streptomyces sp. NPDC001536 | reverse complement strand
AACCGACTCCAAGCCATCGAACGAGACACCGACGTGGCCTGAGTGGTGCACCTATCCCCGTACTTGGTGGTGCACTCACACGAGTACGGGGACAGGCGGTCAGGTCGAACTCCTCGAACTTGTCCACGTCGGCGCCCGAGCAGTTGCCGATGTCGACCACGGTGGCGGCCATGTCCGCCGTCGGGACCGAGATGACGCACTCGCCGGTTTCGACGAGTGCCTGGTAGCTATGGTCCCAGGGGCCGATGGTCGCCGCGATCAGCGGTGGGGTGTGGCGCACCATCATGTTGAACCCGTTGGTCATGACGTTGAGGATGCCGCGGTTCTGGGTGGTGACCAGGATGACGGGGCCGGGTTCGATCAGCCGGTGAACCTGGTCCAGGGGGTGGGGCTGAAGGTCCTTCACGGTGATCATGTCTGCTCCCGGCGCCGTGCGATCTGCGCGTCGGCGGGTCAGCCGGCGCGTTGCCTGTCGCATCGAGTGTCGGCCGACGGGAGCACCGCTATGAAGGCCGCGTCGTTCCTGGGTGCGGCAGGACCAGCCTCCACCGGAGCTCACGTGCTCATGTTCGCCGCTACCGCTCGTTGACGGCGAGGTCGGGCACAGTTGCCTGAGCCTGCTTCGGCCGGGTGGCCATGGCCCTCAGCCTCTCGAAGGCGGCCGCCGTCGGGCTGGCCGGTTCTGCTTGATAGACCACCAGTTGCTGGTGCGGGGCACCGTTGACTGTGAAAGCCGCGAATTTGATGTGCAGGTCTCCGACCTGGGGGTGTTTGAGATGCTTGCCCTCTTGGGACTTGCCCTTCACGTCGTGCAACTGCCAGATCCCGGCGAACTTCTCGCTCTGGGCGGACAGTTCCCCTACGACTTCGGCGATGCGGGCCGATTCGGGGTCGTGTCCGTAGGCGGCCCTGATTTCGGCGACACAGGAGTGCGCGGCTCGCTCCCATTCCTGGTAGAACTCGCGCCCTGCCGGGTCGACGAACACCATGCGGGCGAGGTTGTCGAACTGGTCGAACCCGCTGTGGAGGGCGGTGGCGAGGGAGTTGCCCGCCATGATGTCGAGGGCCGGGCCGACGACGAAGGCCGGAGTGTGGTCCCATCCGTCCATCAGCTGCAACAACTGCCCGCTGACGTCGGTCTCGCCCCAGTCGCGCGGGCGCTGTGAGGCGGTGAGGCAGAGGCGGTTGAGGTGGTCGGTGGCTTCCGCGTCGAGCTTGAGTGCCTGCGCCACGGCGTCGAGGACCTGTGGGGACGGGCTGCTCTCGCGTCCCTGTTCCAGCCGGATGTAGTAGTCGGAGCTGACTCCCGCGAGCATGGCGACTTCTTCTCTGCGCAGTCCCGGTACGCGGCGTCGCCCGTGTTCGGGCAGACCGACGTCGTGTGGCTTCAGGGCTTCTCGGCGGGCTCGGAGGAAATCGCCCAAAGGGGTCCCATTGCTCATGCGGCAAGACTAGATGCATTTCAGCCGACGGGAACTGTCGGTCGCGCACTATGCCACCACGTAGCACACCCTTCACCAAGGGTAGCCGTGTGCCCTGTTCGGCGAGCTTTTCCCGTGATGACTCGGCACGGCCCGTCGTGGGCTCTCCCTCCGGGGGACTGGTATTCCTGGGTGTAATGCACCCACCGTCGCCAGAACCGCGCACGGCGATTTCCGCCTACCTTGGCAACCATGGACAACGACACACACACTGACCCGGTTGGAGGGCTGGGCCAGTTCCTCCGCTCCCGCAGAGAACGCCTCAGCCCTGCCGCAGCGGGATTGCCCGGTGCGGGCCGTCGAAAGGTGCCCGGCCTGCGGCGCGACGAGGTCGCGACACTCTCAGGTGTCAGCCTCAGCTACTACAGCCGACTCGAGCAGGGCCGTGAACTCAGCCCCTCACCCCGGGTGCTGGAGGCCCTTGCCCGCGCACTGCAACTCGGGGACGAGGACAAGGGGGAGCTCTTCCGGCTGGCCCGGCCGGCAGCCCGCCGTACGAAGTCCCCTTCCCGGGTCGAACGGGTCCGCCCGCACCTGCGGCAGTTGATCGAGAGCTGGACCCGGACGCCGGCCTTCATCATCGGCCACGCCCAGGACCTGCTGGCCACCAACGCGTTGGCCGACGCTCTCTACCGTGACTTCGCGCAGCACGACAACGTTCTGCGCATGCTCTTCCTGGACCCCGCGGCGAAGTACTTCTACCGGAGCCCGGAGCGGGCCCGACATCGTGCGGTCGCCGACCTTCAGCAGACCGCGGCCAGCAATCCGCAGGATCCCCGCATCCTGGAGCTCGTCGGTGAACTGTCCGTGCGCAGTGGCGAGTTCCGCGCCCTGTGGGCACGCGAGTACACCCGGGTCCCGCCCTACGACGTCAAGCAGATTCACCACTCCGTCGTGGGAGACCTGGAGTTGCGGCACGAGGCCCTCAACATCCGCAGCGTGCCCGGACAGCAGCTCATCATCCTGCAGGCCGAGCCGGACTCCCCGTCCGCCGACGGACTGGCCCTGCTTGGCTCCCTCAGCGCACCCGAAGTGCCTCACCAGCAGGATCCCGCACACGGATCCTGAACCAGGAGACCGCCGGAGAATCGTCCTCGCCGGGGCACGGATGCGCCCCGGCGGGGTCGGCGTGTTTCACACCCCGGGGTGTTTTGCGTGTTCCTCTCGGCGACATTGCGAATTCCGGCTGGGAGATCACGAGAAAGGCACGCTTGGCTCGATGTCGGCGGTCGAAACCCAACTTCCCGCATTTTCCGCGTGCGGGAATGCGGCAGCCTCGATCGCCTCTCTGGTCCTTCCGTGAACGCGCTGGCGCGGGGGCGTCAGCGGCACGCGCATCGCAGCAGGGCGTCTGCGAACTCCAGCTCAGGTTCCAGGTCGGCGCAGCTCATGGCCGAAGGGCCCGGATGCTGCCGCGACTGATGGTCCTTGGCTCCTCCGCCTTCATGCTTCGCCCGGACGTACGCCTCCTCTTCCTAGGTGTGGGACACCCAGGAAAAGCGCAGCCTTCATAGCTCTGTAGCCGAGGGGCACACTCGAATACGTCAACAGGAAATCCCCGAACACGGGGAACTGACGAAAGAGGTTTTCCTCATGGCTACGTGGTTTGTCACCGGCGCCTCTCGTGGAATCGGTGCGGAAATCGCCCGCGCCGCTCTGGCAGAAGGCAACGATGTCGTGGTCGCCGTACGGAACCCGGAGCGTGTGCCGGATGATCTGAAGAACTCCGACAAGGTCTTCGCCGTCGCCTTGGACGTCACGGACAACGACAGCATCCCGCAGGCGGTCGAGGCGGCCGTGGACCGGTTCGGCGGCATCGACGTCCTGGTCAACAACGCCGGCCGTGGCCTGCTCGGCGCGCTGGAGGAGATCACCGACGCGGAGGCCCGGTCACTGTTCGACCTCAATGTCTTCGGCCTCATCAACGTCACCCGCGCCGTGCTGCCCGTCATGCGCAAGCAGGGCTCGGGCCGGCTGGTGCACATCGGTTCGCGCTCCGGTTTCGAGGGCGAGCCCGGTGTCAGCCTGTACTGCGCGTCGAAGTTCGCCGTCGCCGGAATCAGCGAGGCGCTCTCGGCCGAGATGGCACCGTTCGGGATCCAGTCGATGGTCGTCGAGCCGGGCGTCTTCCGCACCGACTTCCTCGACGGCAGCTCCCTGTCGGTCGCCGCGGACCGCATCACCGACTACGACGACACCCCGGCCCACGTGACGCTGGACTGGATCGACCGGGCCAACCACGCCCAGCTCGGTGACCCCGTCAAGGGCGCCGCGCTCATCGTCGAGGTCGCTTCCACCGAGAAGCTGCCCACGCACCTTTACCTCGGGCGCGACACCCTGGAGCGGCTGGACGTCAAGCACCAGCAGGTGCAAGACGACCTCGCCCCGTGGCGCGAGAGGTCCGCCGCCACCGCCCACGACGACGCCGCCTGACACACCGCGCGCGCCCTCGGCTTCGGGTGCCTGCGGCCTTCTCCATCAGCCCGGCCGGGCGGGAAGACCTGGCCCGGCCGGGCGCCCCACCACTGATCCACATCTCCCCACCTTCCGATCAAAGAGATTGAGGTTTTGTGATGTCTGCTGCCCTGCTCACCGGCACTCCCCTCGCCGGCCGTGTCGCTGTCGTCTCCGGCGCCTCCAGCGGCATGGGTGCCGTCACCGCCGAACGCCTCGCCGAACTCGGTGCCACCGTGGTCGTGCTGGCCCGGCGCAAGGAGCGCCTCGACAGCCTCGTCAAGGACATTGAGGCAGCCGGCGGCACGGCGCTCGCCCTGGCCGTCGACGTCACCGACCGCGCCGCCGTCCAGACTGCCGCCGACCAGGTCGCCGCCCGCTTCGGCAAGGCCGACCTCGTGTTCAACAACGCCGGCGTCCAGCTCATCTCCGGCATCGAGGAGCTCAAGGTCGACGACTGGCAACGCCAGATCGACCTCAACATCAGCGGCCTGATGAACGTCATCGCCGCGTTCCTCCCGCACCTGACGGACTCCGCAGCCCAGGGCAGGCCCGCCGACCTGATCAACACCTCGTCCATCGCGGCCACCCGCATCCTGGCGAAGTTCTCCATCTACTCCGGCACCAAGGCGTACATCAGCCACCTCACCCGGCTGCTCCGCGTCGAGCTCGGCCCCAAGATGGTCCGCGTCGCCACCATCGAACCCGGCATGGTCGACACCGAACTCCCCGACCACGTCACCGACCCCGACGCCTCCCAGCTGATGTCCGACCTCATCCACGACATCGACGTCCTCCAGAGCGCCGACATCGCCGAGACCGTCGCCTTCATGGCCGCCGTCCCCCGCCACGTCAACCTCACCGAGATCACCATCCTGCCCACCGCGCAGGCAATCTGAAGTCCGTCCCGTCCGGGCGGGGAGAAACAGCGTTCCGGCTGTCCCTCCCCGCCCGGACGCATGCCCTCACCGCCTCGCGGTGCCGACTGGATGTCCCCTTGGACGGCTTAACGACGACGGCGCTGCCGGCCTTCGCCCTGACGGCGCAAACCGCACAAGGCGAAGGCCAATAGCCCAGCGCTCCTCAAGAGGTGAGGTAGCAACCCTTCCGTACGCCCGGTAGCGGATCAGTGCCGAACGCGGCCGTCGTGCACGCGGTGCCGCCGGTGAACGACTTGTACACGAAGGTGCCCCGTGCGCCATAGGCGACGGTCTGCTGCCCGCTGAACGCGCATGTCCCGGTCTCGTCCGAGCAGCTCGTGACATAGCCCACCGGGCCGCCGGTGGCGGTGTAGCAGGCCTTCGACTCGCCGGGGATCGGGTCGCCGAACGTGGCGTCGGTGCACGGGGTGTTGCCGGTGGCCTTGATCGTCGTGAACGCGCCGAAGGCTCCGTACATCACCGGCTGTCCCGCAGCCGCCGGGCAAGTGCCGTTCTGGTCCGCGCACTTGGTCCAGCCACCGGCCGGGGCTCCGGATGGTGGCAGGTAGCAGGACTTGGCGACGCCGTCGATGGGATCGCCGAAGTGGGCGTTGCTGCAGGTGACGAAGCCGTTGGTGACCTGGTGGGCGAAGTTGCCGTTGGCGCCATACGCCACGTCGCGGTTGTAGCCGGGTACGGCGCAGGTGGCGCCCTCGGCGGCACAGACCGTGTATCCGGGCGGGCCGCCCGTGTCGGCGACGTAGCAGGACTTGACGAGGTTCGCCGCCGGGTCGCCGCCGAAGGAGGCGTTGGTGCAGGCGGTGCTGCTGGTCACCGTCTTGTACTTGTACGTCCCGGCCCCGTAGGCCACGGCACGGGTGCCGCTGAAGGAGCAGGTGCCGCCCTCGCCCGCGCACCGGGTGAAGCCCGCGCGCAGGGCGCCGGTTCCGGGTTCGGCGGGTGCCGAGGGATTGCCCAGTCCGGAGGCGGTCACGCTGTAGCTGCCCGGGGCGACGCCGGTGAGGTAGACGTAGGTGTCGTCCTGGCTGGCGCCGGTGATGCCGGAGGTGGGTGTGAAGGTGCCGTTGCTCCAGACGACGTTGCCGTTGACGGACACCGAGATGTTGGAGCCGCCGAGCTTCGGGACGCCGATACGGCCGGTGGTTCCGGACGGGCTGGTGAGCTGAGCCGTGTAGGTGCCGGCGGCGGGGCTGCGGGACCAGGAGGCGTTGATGGCGCCCTGGGGCATGGTGATGCGGCCCTCGGCGCTGGTCAGGTCGCCGGGGTGCGGGACGAAGCGGTAGGCGCCGGTCGCCGATTCCGGTGCGGTGCCGAGCACGTCGAAGGTGAGCGTGGAGGTGGGCGCGCTGGACCAGCCGTGGGCCAGGCTCATGAAGGAACCGCCGTAGGCGAGACCGCCGTCGGCCTTGATGCCCTCCCAGAAGGTGCTCTTGGTGCCGATGTCGCTGCCCAGCATGTGGCCCCAGGTGCGGCGGATCTGTGCGAGGGCGCCGAAGTCGTCGTTGGCGGTGAAGCGGGCGTTCAGTTCCATGCCGCCGGCGAAGGGCGACACGTTGCTGCCCCATTCGGGGGTGGTGGGGCCGTAGATGCCCCAGTTGTTGCCGAGCCCCGCGACGATGCTCTTGGCCTTGGCCGTGGAGTCGGTCAACCCGTACCAGACCGCGAGGGAGTTGCCGTCCTGTGGATACAGGGCGCTGGTCGGGTTGTCCTTGTACATGCCCTTCGAGGCGTCCCACAGCCGGGAGTTGGCCGCGGTCTTGATGGCGGCCGCCTTGTCGGACCAGCTCGCGGCGAGCGCACTGTCGCCCTTGGCCTGGGCCAGGGTGACGCCGCCCCTGAGCGCGGCGTACAGCAGCGCGTTGGCGGAGATGTTCGCGCCGCCCTGGCCGGAGCGGGCCCAGTCCTGGGTGCGGGTCACGTTGAGGAGGTTGTTGCCGTCGATCTTGTTGATGATGAAGGCCATCGAGCGCTTGTAGTCGGCCCATTGGGCGTCCAGCCACGCCCGGTCGCCGGTGTAGGTGTAGTACGTGGCCGTGCCCAGCAGCGTCCAGGTGTGGTAGGTGTCCGAGCCGGTGAGGTTGAACGGTGGTCCTGACCAGGGGATTTCACCCTCCGCGGACGCGGCGTCGTACATCGTGGTGAGCGCGTTGCGGGTCGAGGTGAGGTCGTTGGAGTAGGCGTACTGCGTGGGTACGGCGATGCCCAGGTCGCCGGGCCACACCGTACGGTCGCGCTTGGCCCCGTCGACCAGGACGGACTCGCCCACGCCGACGGTGGCGCCGTTGTCCCAGGCCGTGGCCGGCGGCGGCCAGGCGCGACCCTGGTCGGAGGCGATCGTGTTGAGCTGCACGGTGTACGCCCCGGCGTACCAGATGCGGTTCAGCAGGTCGTCGCTGGAGTGGAAGTAGTTGGCGTAGTCGGCCGGGTTGGCCTTCCCCGGATCGGCGGTGAAGTCGAGGCTGACGCCCTTGAGATCGACCCAGCCCGAGGTGTCGAGGAAGACGGTGAGGTAGCGGAAACCGCCGCGCTGCTGTGCGGTGGGCATCGTGTACGTGCCGTTGGCGGAGGCCGTGGTGTGGAGCGCCCCGTCCTCACTGTCCCGGCCGCTGCTGCGGTCGCTGTTGTTGCCCACGTACAGGGACGACTCGCTGAAGGCCAGGCCGACCCGTTGGCCGCTGTCGCTCGTACTGCCGAATGACAACGTTCCCATTCCGGCGACCTCTTTGCCGAAGTCGAGCGTGATGGACGACTGCGAGCCGGAGATCCGCGTCGACTGTCCGCTGAGGACGTTCTGCGGGTTCGCGACGCTGCCGGACGTGCGGTACACGGCGGTCGGCTTGAGAGTGCGGGAGGTCGGCGAGTAGCTCAGAGGGTCAACGGCCTCCTTGCCGACGCTCGTTGCGGTCGTAGGGGTCACCGCGGAGGCGTACGGCGCGGGACTTGCGGCCAGCGCGGCGGCCGCGACCATGGCGAGGCTGAGCAAATGATGCCGGCCTGGCGATCTGCTCAGCGAGGGACGACGGCGCATGGAACCTCCCGGGGCGGGTGCGGGGACACGGAGACGTGACGTGAAGCATGAAACGATTCAAACGCGCGACCTACGAGCCCCAGCGCCTGATCGGACAGTCGGATACACGAGGAGCCTCGTCGAAGTTTCACCGATGATGGGCGCGCGAATTCGAGGTGTCAACCCGTCGCGACGACCGTCAACTCCCTTGCGAAAGACTCCCGTTGAAGGCATTGACAGGGACTCGCCAAGCCGGTTCACTGCCTCGGAGACAGGTATGGACCAGTGCGCGATTCCGGCCCAGCTCGGTGAGAGCTGTCGGCCCCAGCAACGCCCGCCAACTGGCGTCCCCCATCGTGAAATCGAGGCGATCTGCCGTGCGCTCACGAAGCTCCGACATCGTTGTCAGATCGCGACTCCTCGGCTTCCTGCTGGCGGCCGCTCTCGCGTTCGCGGCACTGGTCCCGGCCGCGACGCCCGCGTCCGCCGCCACCCAGGTGTGCGTGCTGGCCTGTGACACGCTGGACCCTTCACGGGCTAGAGAGGAAACGTTTCCAGTACCGACCAAGAACCTCAACGGCCGTCGTGTCCAACTGCATGTCTCCGACGCGGACGACATGACGTGGGCCAGCATCGACGACGGCGTGCCCGGCGACGCGGTATGGCTGGACCGCTCCTGGGACGGCGGCGCCACCTGGGAAGGACTGCTCGGCAAGGCGAGCATCCCGAGCACCTGGACCGGCACCAGAACGCTGATGTACAGCATCACCGACCCCCGCAACCACCGGCGCGGACTGGTCCGGGCCTGCGGCGACGCCGCCTCCGTCGGCTGCACGAACTGGGTCTACCCCACCGTCTGCGACACCCTCTGCGACGGCACCAGCGCCGGCCAGGCGGCCGGCGACGACCAGCCGGTGCCGTCCACGACCATCTACGGCCGCACGGTCCGACTGCACGTGGACCAGAAGAACTCCATGGCCTGGGCCACCATCGAATCCGGTGGCGCGGGCGACGAGATCTGGCTCGACCGCTCCTGGGACGGCGGCGCGACCTGGCCCGGCGGCTCCTCGCTCGGCCGTACCAGCACCCCGTCGGGCGCCACCGGCACCCGTACCGCCATGTACGCCACCCGCGACCCACGCGGCCTCCTCTACGGCGGCGCCGTCCGCGCCTGCGGCCGCGAGGCCGGTCACAACGAGGGCAGCTGCACCACGTGGGTCAGGCCCGCGCCGACCAGGGCGCGCGCAGCGGCGGACGCGCTGATGACCTCGTACGACCCCTACAACGGCTGGTGGCCCAGCAGTTGGTGGAACTCCGCCGCCACCCTCACGTCCGTCATCGACTTCGCGAGGACGACCGGCAGGCACGACTACGACTGGGCCATCGCGCGCACCTTCGATCAGAACAAGGGCGTCTTCCCCGCCGGAGTGCGCAGTTCGGACGCGATCGAGGGGCACTTCATCAGCCGGGCCATCGACGACGCCGGTTGGTGGGCCATCGCATGGCTCGACGCGTACGACTACACCGGCGACGCCCGCTACCTCGCCGAGGCCGTCACCATCGCCAACTACGTGCAGCAGTACTGGGATCCCGGCACCTGCGGCGGTGGCGTGTGGTGGGACCGCGAGCGGACCTACAAGAACGCGGTGACGAACGGGCAGTACCTCTGGCTGACCACGGCCCTGCATCAGCGCATCCCGGGCGACACGGTGTGGCTTCAGCGGGCAAAGACGGCCGCCGCCTGGTACCGGGCCAGCGGGATGATCAACTCCTCGGGGCTGGTGAACGACGGGCTCACCTCGGCCTGCGCCAACAACGACAGCACCGTGTGGAGTTACAACCAGGGACTGGCCATCGGCGGTTTCACCGAGCTGTGGAAGGCGACCGGTGACAGTTCGTTGCTGACCACCGCACGAACCCTGGCAGATGCCGCCGTCAGCAGCCCGGCGCTGACCCGGGGCGGAGTGCTCACCGAGTCCTGCGACCTCGGCTCGGCGTCCTGCGACGACAACCAGAAGCAGTTCAAGGGCATCTTCATGCGGCACTTCGCCGACCTCGCGAAGGCCACCGACTCCAGCACCTACCAGGCGTACATCCAGAAGCAGGCGGACACGCTGTGGGCGCGGGACCGCAGCTCCCTCAACGCCGTCGGTCAACGCTGGGCCGGCACCGGCCCGAACCAGACCGACTGGCGTACCCAGGCCAGCGCCCTGGGAGCGCTCACCGCCGCCGCGGGCTGACGAGCGGTTCTGGCGCAGGAGGTGGGTGCCGTACACCTGGGCAAATGGCAGGCCTGGTTCCGTTCCCCGCACGCGGCCGGGCCGGCCGTAGGGCAGCCGCAGGGAGCTGCCGACACCTCCTCGGCAGGTGGCGGCCGGCACACCCATACTCTGGGCCGACGCCCCACCGCGCACCCGTGGCGGGAATCCCGGCCGCTCAGGACATGAATGGTGTTCAGCCCCGGCTACCGGCCTTTCCGCACTTCGGGTAGAACGTGCTCAGGCCCGAGCCGGGCATGTTGCTCGGGGTGTCGTCATCGGTCTGATCCGCGTAGACCCTGTACCTGCTTGAGTCAGCGGTCGCGTCAGCGAGTCCCGTGTCCCCGTCGCCGAGGCGGGCCTCCGTCTGATAGACCCCGTCTCCGGCGTAACTGAACACCGCCAGGTCGGGGTAGGGGTTGTGATCGTAGTCGGCCACGGCGATGCCACGTGTCTCGCCGAGGTCGAGATGCCGGGTGTGCTGTCCCCTGCCGGAGCCCGAGAAGGGGCCCGACACCAGTTCGGCCACGGTCGGCTCGATCGCATCGTCTCCCTGCTTCTGGCCGGTGGCCACGACGACCAGGTCGCTCCAGCCGTCGCCGTTGAAGTCGGCCACCGCTGCCAGCACGTCTTCCTCTCCGGCGCCGGAGCGCTGACCAGCTTCCTCACCCCGACCGGCGTGCCGTAGCCCGCCTCGTCACCGAACGCGACGGTCAGTCGAGCACCGGTCTGTGAGGGATCGGAGACACGGTCTCCCAGGCCGTCACCGTCGATGTCGGCCAGCAGATTCCCCGACGGCGTCACACACGACGTGACCGAGGGTCTGCCCGTGGGTCGTGGAGGTGCTCCGCCGACGGACTCACCGCAGGCGCCGAGCAGGGCCGCGGCTGTCGCCAAGGCAGCCGCCTGCCTGGACAGCTGTGCACGCCCGCTCGGATGGCTCGTTGTTCGCATGACTGTGACAAGCACCTTTCAGGCAGCGGGGGATGACCGGCTGAAGCTCCGAGCGTAGGCGGCAACGGCGCCAGGAACGGCCGAGCCTGGAGACTCGCACCAGGTGCCGATCGAGGGCCCCGAGCCGCACGGGACCTTCCGTCGTCCTCCTAGGGGTGCGCGGGGTCCTCCCGGGAGGACTTCGGCGCTGGGTGATTCGTCCTTCTCCCCAGCCGGACCTCCTCCACATCGAGCACTTCCTGAACGGTGCGCAGGACGATGTCGTCAATACGGCCGGCATCGCGCAGGTTGGTGAGCGTGTCGCGCTTGACCTGAAGCAAGGCGAGTTCGAGGCGCCGCACGCTCTCTCGGCGTCGCGTGGAGTCGGGCGCGGAGGCCGCACGGTCTTCGATGTCCCGGACCATGCGCAGGGTGTCCGCTTCGGGGACCTCGAACTGCTGTGCCAGCTCCGGCAGGGCGCGTAGCGCGGCACTGCTCATGTGGCAGCGGGCGAGGGTGAGTTCCGCGGTCCTGTCCTCGTCCTGGGGAAAGCGGGCATGGCGGACCACGGTCGGCAGCGTGGGACCGAGGAGCGCAAGCGTGACGACGATGACGACGGCTGTGATGAACACGACGGCGTCGCGTTGCCCGACAACTTGTCCCTCGGCGGTCGCGGCGGGCACGGTAAGCGCCGCGGCCAGTGAGATGCCTCCGCGCATCCCCGCCCACGCCAGAGGCAGGCGCTGAGGGGCGGTGATACGGCGGTCGCGCTGCTGAGGCCGCCGGTCCAGCAACCTGACCAGATAGGGGATCGAATAGAACCACGCCAGCCGTGTCCCGAACACCGCGACATTCACGGCCACGGCGGCGATCATCGCTTGCGCCAGGGTGACTGAGGTCAATGCCCTGACCGCGGCGGGCAGTTGGATGCCGACGAGGATGAACAGCGCGCTGTTGAGCAGGTAGCTGGCCACTTCCCAGAAGGCGATGGCCTGGATGCGGGCGTCGGAACCGATGAAGCGAGGGCCGAACCGGCTGGTCACGAGGCCGCAGGTGACGACGGCGAGGACCCCGGACACGTGCAGGAGTTCGGCGGGCAGGTAGGCGAGGAAGGGGGTGGCGACGCTCAGCACGCTGTGGAGCAGAGGTTCGGGCAGCCGGCGCCGGACCGGGATCAGGAACAATGCGATGGCAGCGCCCATCAGGATTCCGCCAGCGTAGGACGCGACGAAGGCGAGCGCTGTGCCGGACCAGGAGAAGGGCTGCTCGTCGGTGACGACCTCGATGGTCACGGCCAGCAGGACCAGAGCGGTCCCGTCGTTGAGCAGGCTTTCGGTGCGCAGCACGGTCAGGATGCGGCGGGGCATGGCCTTGGCGAGGGCGGCGACGGCCGCGGCGTCGGTGGGAGCCAGGACGGCGCCGAGGACGAAGGCGATGGGCCAGCTGTAGCCCAACGCGTGGGCGACGGCTGCGACAGCGACGGCGGTGGCCAGGACCAGCCCGGTGGACTGCAGGGCGATGCTGCGGAAGTTGTTGCGGATCTCGCGCACCGAGGAGGTAAGCGACTCCCAGTACAGCAGGGCGGGAAGAAAGAGGAACAGGACGACATTGGGGGACAGGGCGAACGAGGCGAAGGGCGGTGTCAGTCCCACGAGGCAGCCTGCGCCGAGCAGCAGAAGCGGTTCACTCAGGCCCGTACGGCGCGACAGCCAGCCCATCGCCAGGACACCGACGGCGATGACAACGATCAGTTGCAGGCTTTCCATATCGATACCTCTGCTGTGCACGCCGTCCCGGACACCACCAGGGGTGAGGCTCTGCGTTCGTGTTCCTGGCTCAACGGTCGCGCCCCGACTTACAGGGGAGCCGGGCTACGGCGTTCTCAGGAGCTGCGTTCCTCGGAGTCCGGGTGGGCTGAGACGCCGCGCTCGGTGAAGACCTTCTTGGCGACGAAGGTGGCGTTGAGGGCCTTGGGCATGCCGCAGTAGACGGCGGCGTGCAGCAGTGCCTCGACGATCTCCTCGGGCTTCAGGCCGACGTTGAGGGCTGCGTTGATGTGGACGTCGAGTTGCGGCTCGCAGCCGCCCAGGGCTGTCAGCATGCCCAGGGTGACCAGTTGGCGGTCCCGCGGGGCCAGTTGCGGGCGGTTGTACATCTCGCCGAATGCCCAGGCGACCACCTGGTGGCCCAGCTCGGGGGAGATGTCGGCCAGCGAGTCGATGACCTTCTGTCCGCTCTCGCCGTCGATGCTCGACAGTACGGCCATGCCGTGGTCGAAACGCTCCTGCCGGTCCTTCGTGCTGTCGTGGGTGCTCATGGCTTCGCTTCCTCTTCCTGCCGTCTGGCGGCCTGTGCGTTGATGTGCGGGTCGTGGTGTCCCCCAGGGAGGGGCGCGGGGTCATTCGGCGCGATGGTGGCGGAGCGCGGGCAGAGCCAGGAGGACGCCCAGGACGAGCCCGGCGGCGACCATGCGCAGAATGCCGCCGAAGCCCAGGCCGGTCAGCGCGCCGGTGAGCTGCGGGCCCAGGCTGGCGCCGATGAACATGCTGCATCCGTAGAGGGCGACGGCCGCGCCGCGGGCGTGCGGGGCGCTTGCGTTGATGGTTTCGACAACGGCGGGTGCCGCTGCCGCGACAGCAGCCACGAACAGCAGCAGGGCGATGGCCAGCAGTACGGTGTGGCCGCCGAGGAAGGAGCCGACCGCGACGGTGAGGGCCGCCAGCGCGAAGGCGAGGACCGCGCGCAGGGGTGCGGCCAGGCGCTGGAGTACGGGGGCGAGCACGGGGACGGCGACCAGGGCAGGCAGTGCGCTGGCCCGCAGGGCGAGGATCGCGGAGGAGTTCCCGGCGA
Source organism: Streptomyces sp. NPDC001536 (assembly GCF_042894505.1). Taxonomy (NCBI): domain Bacteria; kingdom Bacillati; phylum Actinomycetota; class Actinomycetes; order Kitasatosporales; family Streptomycetaceae; genus Streptomyces; species Streptomyces sp. NPDC001536. The sequence goes on along the minus strand of NZ_JBIAVQ010000033.1, from coordinate 13,930 downwards.
TGCCGGCCGGTCCGGCGATGGCCACCGCCGTGTAAACGGCGACGAAGGCGGACATCAGGGCCACGGTCGACAGGTACAGGGCGACCAGACGAGGTCGGCGTAGCAGCCGCGGCATCGCCGCGAACGCCTGGCGCAGCCCGCCCCCGGTGTCGTGGCGGAGCGTGGGCCGCAGCACGCGGCGCACCGGGATCAGGCTCAGGGCCATGAGTGCGGCACTGATCCAGAAGACCGCGCGCCAGCCGAGCCCGGCCGCGACGGCCTGGGCGCCGATCTGCAGGAGCACGGCGGCGGCGAACATGCCGCTGGTGATGCAGGTAAGGGCGGTGCCGCGGCGCTGTGGCGCGATGTGGTGGACGGCGTAGGAGAGCGCGGCGGGCGCGAAGGTCGCGGCGGTGAGTCCCTGCACGCTACGCAGAGCGATGGCCGTGGGGAGGTCGGGAGCGGCGCTGACCGCCAGGGTGGCTGCCGTGGCGGCCACGAGGCCGGTGGTGATCACGGCACGCGATCCGTAGCGGTCCGAGAGGGGACCGGCGAGGAGGAATCCGGCGGCGTAGGCGAAGCCGAACGCCGTCGCGGTCCAGGTGACCTGCTCCGGTGTGGTGCCGAGCGCGGTGGCCATGGGGTGCAGCAGGGCCAGGACGGTGTACATCTGGCCGACCATCAGGACGCCGAGCGCGGTCAGCAGCGCGATGGTCGGCGCGGCGGGCGCCCAGGAAGTCGGCTGGCCCGAAATGCTGGGCGCGGTCGCTATGTGTCGGGGTGAAGTGGCGGGAGCGGGGTGGAACATGGGAACTCCAGGAAAGGGGGCGTCTGCTCGCCGCCCCACGTGTTTGCGCGCGGCACGATCGGCCGATGAGGTGCCACCGGGATGCGATGGGTGCCCCCGGCTGTGGAGGGACGGCCGGGGGACGATCGTGGGAACTGGCTGGCGGGTGGGGGCTGTTCAGGCGGCCGGGGTGTTCAGCACGTACTCGCGGGAGGCGTGCACCTCGCCGCGCAGGGCGGCCAGGTCGACGTCGAGGACCATGCCGTCCCACTTGCGGGGTTCGCCGTTGATGAGGACGGCGCTGATGTTGCGGGCGTCGGAGCCCAGCACGATCGTGCCGATCGGGTCGTTGAGCGGCATGTTGTTGAGGTCCTCGGCCTGGATGACCAGCAGGTCGGCCTTCTTGCCCACGGTGAGTGAGCCGGTGACGCTGGCCAGGCCGTTGGTGCGGGCGCCCTGGAGGGTGGCGAAGTCGAGGACGTCGTGGGTGGTGATGCGGGAGGGCTGTTGGTCGGTGCCGTAGGCGGCGTTGACCGCGCGCATCCGCTGGATGGCGTGCAGGGCCCGCATCTGCGTGAACATGTCGCTGGCCAGGGCGACTTCGACGTCGATGCTCAGCCCGGGGCGGATGCCGACGGACAGGGCCTCGTCGACGGCGGGGATCGCGGTCTCCAGGCCGATCTGCGCGTCGGACGTGGGGGCGAGCGCCACAGTGGTTCCGGTCTCTCCCATCGCCTTCCATGCCTCGGAGGTCAGCCCGGTGGAGTGGATGAGGGTGACGTCGGGGCTGAGTATGCCGTCCTTGGCCCAGCCCAGGACTGCCTCGGAGCCGGATGTGCCGAAGACGGCGTCCACGCTCACCCCGATACCCAACTCCTTTGCGACACTGGCGAGTTCGGGTCCGTAGGCGAGCGCCGGTCCGGCGATCTCGTCGGTGGCCAGGGTCGCCAGACGCAGCGTGAGCAACTGGTCGTCACTGCTGAAGTACTGGCCCTTGACGCGGGCCAGGTCGCCGGGCCACTGCCGGTCCCACTCGCCGAAGTGCGGGCCCATGGAGGCGTGCACGCCGCGGATGCCGGTGTCGACGAGGGCCTCGACGGCGGCGTCGGAGTGTTCACGGGTGCGGGAGTTGTGGGAGAAGTCGAGCATCGTCGTGATGCCGCTGTCGATCGCGGTCAGGGCGGCCAGTCTGGTGCCGATGTACATGTCCTCGGGCCGGTAGACCGTGGCGTAGCCGGCCAGGGTGGCCATGACGTAGCCGCCGAGGTCGTCGACGTCCGGCATGATCCGGCGCAACTGGGCCTCCCAGGCGTGCCGGTGGGTGTCCACGAAGCCGGGGGCGAGGACTGTGCCGGTGGCGTCGACGACCACGGCATCACCGGCGTCGAGGTCGCGGCCGACTGCGGTGATCGTGTCGCCCTCGACGAGGAGGTCGCCGCCGTCGATGACGCCGAGGTCGGGGTCCATGGTGACGATGGTCGCGCCGGTGAACAGGATGCGCCGCCGGTCGGCGGGCCGGCGCCGGAGCTCTTCGAGCACGGCTGCGCTGGTGGTGTCGTTGACGTTCATGAGAGGTCTTCTTTCTTACGGGGGAGAGAGCCTGGAGGATGGGTCGTCCGCCGGAGAGGTCTGGGAGGTCGGGGGGCCGGGGGCGGCCGAGGCTGTTCGAACACCAGCCTCGATCGCGCCCGCTGCGGCAACCAGGCCGCGGTTTCCCCAGGTGTCCCGCACCCAGGATCGGGACGTGGGGCGTCGACCGGGGGAAGGGTCAGCCGAGCTTCATGACGTAGCCCGCGTGGTGCAGCTCGTCGCCCTGGAACTCCCCGTAGGCCCAGAAACCGAGGTCGTCCAGGTAGTCGATGCGGTCGCCGTCGATCCAGTACCGGCCCTGGTAGGCGTGCGGGCGCCCGCCCCGGGTCTCGTCGTAGCGGCCGTCGGCCGTGAGCTCCTGGTGCAGGAAGTCGTGTCTGTCGATCCAGACGCCGACGCGCGGGCTGCCGGTCAGGTCCGCTGCGGCCGGGATGCCCGCCTCGGGAGCGGTGGCCCGGCCGGGAACGTCCGCGCCGGCCCACAGAACCGGCCTGCCGGCAGCGACGAGCGCGCGGACCTGCTCCGGCGAGGTCATGAGCGCGGCCACGGCGCTCGGCACGTCGGCGGCGAACTCGTCGGGCACCACCAGGAAGTCGGTGGTGTTGCCCGGGGTCAGCGTCGCGACGTACTCCGAGCGGTGGCCGCGGCCACCGGCCAGGGCGACGTTGTCGACGACGGCGGGAGCGATGGTCATACCGGTGCAGTCGACGACGATGGCGTTGTCGTCCCCCGCAGCAGTAATGATGCCCGGGCCGACGCCCACGAGCAGGGAGCCGACGAACAGGAGGTCGGCGCCGGTCATGGTCCCGATCAGCGGGTGCATCGTCAGGATGCGGGCGTTGGTGAACAGGACGGGACGCCCTTCGTCGTTCGAGAGGATCTCGTCGAGGGCCTTGGGGTTCCAGCGCGCGGTGCCGGTGTCGGTGATGCTCATTCCATGCTCCTCAGTGGAGTCGCCTCATCGGTTTCCCCACTGCGCGAAATGAGCGCCGGTGCAGGTCCAAGGCGAGTGTTCGGCAGCTACAGCGGCTGCCTGACCACCAGGTTCGTCGCACAGTGGAATCGGAACCAGGCCGCCGTTATCCCAGGTGTCCGGCACCCACGATCCGTCCCGCCGCGTACGATGGCGGGGCCATGGTGAAGGACCCGGACAGCCCGCGCCGCTGCCGCACGACATGAAGGGCCCCGGGGCTCGCGATGCTGGGTGCGCGGCACCCAGGAAGCCCTCACCTGGGGAGACGGCGGCCTGGTTGCCGCCACCCGACGGCGCGATCGTAGAGCCATGACCAGCAACGACACGCCCCGCGCCCCGCACCCGTACGTCGGGATGTGGGTGACCGCGGACGGGTTCATCCGCCAGGAACTCCTGCCCGACGGCCGCTACGACGAGGCCCGCGCCACCCGACGGAGCGCCTACACCGGCAGCTACACCGTCACCGGCAACCACATCGACTACGTCGACGACACCGGCTTCACCGCCACCGGAGACGTCCGCGACGGTGTTCTCTTCCACGAGCACCTAGTCCTCTACCGCGAGGGCGACGAGCACGGCCGTCAGTGAGCCTGATCATCACCGAGGTCCACCTGCGGGTGATCGCCTCCGCTGTCCCGGACCAGGAGCGGGACAGCGGAGGGGACCTTCTACGCCCTCCACACCTGGCAGCCGTTGATCACGGCCACATCGTTGTCTCTGACGTTGTTTGCTGCCAGGACCCCAGCGCGGTCCGGTGTGGGAACGGGGGGTCGGCCGAGCGAATCACCGATTACGAAAGTAATCCGCAAGCAGATTCGACCCCAAATCGACCCCAACGCCTCGGCTGGATCTGCGTCGCGGCCCTGACCTGCACAAATGTCATTGAACGAGGGCCAATTCCTGTACCGCCAGTAGTTCGCGCAGGGCTCGGATCTGTGGCTCGATCGCTTCGGCGATCACCGGGTCGACGTGCGCTCGGGCCGGGCTGCTCGGCGCGGCGAGCGCCTGGTAGTAGCCGTCGGAGGCGGTTCCCGGGTGGGCACCGGTCCGGCGGGCACGGGGTACGGGTCGGCGGCGGTCTTACGTAGCGGTTCAGGAGACGTCTGGCCGACTTGGGGGCGGCGTTGTCGGCGTCAGTGCGCGGGCTCCCTGCCAGAGTGTCTCGAAGAACTCCCGGCAGCGGGCGAGGTTTTTCCGATCTTGTTCGCCGTTGTCCAGGGACCAGCGGTCCAGCCGAGAGCCGCCGAGGATGTCCAGGAGATCGCCTTCGGCCGGGTCCGGTCCAGGAGCTGCAGCACAGTCCGGGTCAGGGCGCAGATCCAGCTTGTCGTAGAGCCCCTCATACGCCACATCGGTGTTGATGAAGTAGAGCTTGCGCATCGGTGACACATGCAGCACGCGGAACTCGACCGTGAGTGTTCCCTGGCCGCGCGCGGCCATCCGCCCTATGTGGGCCTTCAGTCTTAGTTCGTGCTCCACGACCATGCGCCTCAGTTGCTCACGGAACTCTGGAGCGTCGCCGATCCTACCTCCGGCGCCCACCTGGCCGGGGACGTCGATCTCCTCTGTGAAATCCGGTACCAGAACGCGCAACTGCAATCTCCGTGAGGGATCCCTGCTCAGGTTGTACAGCATGGACTTCACCAGATTGACGAACGTCTCGCCGGTGAAGCTCATCGCCGCCAAGTGCACCTCTCCCCCGGCTTCGAGCGCCTGCCGGATCTCGGTTTGCAACACCGCGGGCGTGACCCGAGGACGCAGAACCTGGTTCAGCCGCTGCAGTTCGTCTTCGAGGCGACGCACCGTGGCGGCCAGGGACTGCTCTGTCTCCTGGTGCGTCGTGTGCACCGCGTTCAGGCGCTGCACCTCGCTGTAGAGCACGTAGCCCACCGCGGTAAGTAGTGCCCCGCCCAGGTAGACCTTGTCCTGCAACGCGTCACCGACGGGCTTCACGAACTGGGCGACCAGACCCAGAGCGAAGACAACGGCGAGAACAATCTTCGTGACGGTCGACTCCGCGCGCCCCCATATGCCAGCCAGTCTCGCGCTCCACGACAGCCCCGTTTCCGACACAGCTTTCCCCCCGGCGAGCCACCGATATCACTTTCCTACGCCCAGGGTGCCCGATAAATCAGCAGATGCGTCCGCATAGGACAGGGCCGACGTGGGCACGCCGATCGAGGCGGTGGACTTCGTATGGCGCCGTGAGCAGGCGCTGGCGTAGCAGGTCCGGCGGGAGACGGCCCGTGCGGCTGCGCGGGAGCGGGGGATGTCGCCGCGGTCGCCGCCCGTGTCCGCGCGACGACGCTGGAAGCCGAGGTCGAGACCGCACTGACGCAGTTCATCCGGTCCTCGATGAGCCGGCAGCGCTCCGTACCACCCCACCGAGCAGCGCGTCCTGACCGCGGCCCGTACCTTCCTCCGCCAGCAGGACCACCTGCCCGATCCCGGCGCAGCCCGGACCGTACTCCACCCCTCCTGGCGCCGCGCCCCAAGCGACGCCCCACACAGTCAGTACAGTTCAGTTGCCGAGTTCCCGAGGATTGCGGGCCGGGCGCAGTTGGGTTGAGGGAACCTGGGGCCGTAGGCCGGTCCCGATGTCTGCCGCAAGGTGGAGTCGCAGTTATTCGCCGGTCGTGAACAAACTCGTGTAGACGTGATCTTCAACCTCGGTGTCTGACGGTGTGAGGTCCCGCGAGATCTTGGACAGTTTGGTCCCAGGAGACGCTGGACGTCACCGGTAGATGCTGGACAGTCGCTACTTCCTCGTGCGCGCGACCGCCTTGAACTGCCTGATCGGCTTGTCGCTGGTGCGGGCATGGGTGGACAGTTCGACGTCACCGTCCAGGACGCGGAAGACGGTGTCCTCGATGAGGATGGTCACGGCTTTCCCGGCGTGAGCCCGGCCGATCCGCAGGCGCTGGCCGCCGACCATCACCACGCCGTCCACCGGCACTTTGCGCTGAGCCTGCAGGGCCTGCGCCGAAGGAGGGATGATCGCCGTGCGCGGGCTGCGGACTCCGCTGATCTGCGCTCGTTGCTCCGGTGGGATGGGCGCGGGCAGCGTCTTGACCATGCGGCCGTCGGCGATGACATGCATCAGCTGGCCGTCGAACCGCAGGGTGACCTGCTGTCCGGCGAGCTGGGCCGCGAGCTTGACGCGCTGCCCGCCGAGGCCGACGTCGCCGTCCCGGCCGACCAGCCGATCGACCTCGACCACGAGCGGGGCCTGCGGCCCGTCGGGCAGGGCGGGTGTCGCTGGTTCGGGGCCGGCAATCCGCCCGCCGCGCTGCACCAGCGCCTTCAGGTCGGCAGCGGTGAACTGGGAGGTGCGGGTGCGGGCGAGTTCGCCGTCGATGAAGACGTGGATGCTGCGCTCATCAGCCCAGACGGTGGCGGTGCGTCCGCCCAGCGCGGCGGGGAACTTCAGCTGCTGGCCGGAGGGCAGACACAGCCTGCCGATCGGCGAGATGAGCGCCTCGAACTCCACTGCCCTGATGTGGGATTCGTCGACGGGCAGCCGCGGTGAGGGCAGCAGCGCGGGCAGCTGCGGCGCCAGCAACTCGACCGTCGCAGGCGTGGTCTTGTCCTGCGGCTCGGGCAGGTGGACCTCGTGCCGGTCCTGCTGCGGGTCCTTGGCCGCAGGGCGGAACCTGGCGGCGGGCACGGCCATGTCGAGTGCCTGGTGCGGCCGGCTGTGGTTGTAGCCATGCACCCAGGCGTCGATGGCAGCCTGGGCTGTTGCCTGGTCCACGAACAGACCGACATGATCGAGCAGTTCACGCCGCAGGGACTTATGGAACCTCTCGATCTTCCCGGTGGTGGTCGGTGATCGGGGTTTGGTCAGCCGGGCGGTGATGCCGTTCTCCCGGCAGATCCGCTCGAAGAGGACCTCGGCCGGGACCGGCTTGGTGAAGCGGCCGGTGAACTGCTTGCCGTTGTCGGTCAACACCTCCGACGGCACCCCGTAGGTGGTCATGGCCTCGGCGAAGGCGGTGCACACCGCGCGGCTGGACGGCTCGGCGACCACCTTGGCGATCACGATAAACCGGGAGTGGTCATCGATGCCGGTGACCAGCTTGCACTCGCGCCCGCCAGCCAGGAACACCCCGCCCATGATGTCCAGCTGCCACAACTGCATCGGAGCGTCGCGCTGCCAGCGGCGGTAGACGCGGCGGTGGTTCTGCTCCTGGTGGTTGATCAGCCCCTGTCGGGTAAGGATCCGGTGCACCGTGGACCGGCCGGGCACCGGCACCAGACCACGCTGGCCCAGCTCGTGGACGATCCGGCGAGCGCCCCACCGTGGATAGGAGCGGCGCAGTTCACAGACCAGTGCCTCGACCTCGGCGGGCACCTGGTGCGGCGAGACGTGCGGTCGGCGCGACTTGTCCACCAGAGCGTCCAGCCCGCCGACGTGGTACCGCTCGACCCAGGTGTACACCGACTGCCGCGACGCACCGAACTGGCGGGCCACCTGCGCGACCGGGGCCCCGTCCAGCACTTGGAGCACCGCCCGGTACCGGTGCTCGGCCATCCACCGCCGGTCGTCCACCGGCTCCGGCTCACGCGTTTCCGTCACGGAAGGACCAACGAGCCACGGCCGTCCAGGATGTGCCGAGACCGTCAAAAGTGCCGTGGGACCGTCCAGGAACAGCCGGGACCAAACTGTCCAACAGCCCGTGGGACTTCACATTGACAAACAGGCACTCAACACCCAGCCATGCCGTCTCAAGGCTCAGAACCGACAACCGCTTGAGGCCGGCTCGCCACGGCGATGTACGACTCGATGGCATCGGTGATGAAGTCGCGGCTGCTGTCAGGATCGAGTGCCTGGGCCCGAAGGTGGTCATACATCCCGCAGTAGTGCTGCACGTCAGAGGGGCGGCGCAGGCGCGCCGCGATGCAGTTGGGCAAGCGGTACACCTTCCCAGGCGAGGCTGTTACTGGCCCTGGCCTGAACCATCTCAGCGGGGGCGGCGTAGGCGAGGAGCTCTTCGCCGACCGTCTCCTCACACTGCCAGTGCGCGCCAAGGGCATGACCACGTCCTTGAGAACAATCAGTCCCGCTGCGCTTCGCGAGATGAGGGTCGGCCGACAAGGCATGGCAGGACTTCTGCGCCTGTTCCTAGGACGACGTCGCTGGCGTCGACGCAGGAGCAGGCTGACGCTGCAGCGGCCACCGCTGAGCCGTCAGTGTCCTTCCGCCCACTGACGATCAACGGTGGCCGCGGCGCTGGGTGCTAGCCAGTCCTTTCGGCGGTCCTGGCCGCGCTGGTGGCCTGTGGCTGTGGAAGCGCGCCCGCGGGCGGTGCTTGCCGCACGGCCCGGTTGGCCGTGGTGAGGAAGGCCAGGATGAGCAGCCATGCTCCGCAGAGCCAGACCAGCGGTTTGGCACCCAGTGTGGTGATCAGGACGCCGCCCGCGAGTGTGCCGATCGACAAGGCTCCCGTGGTGAGCGTGGAGACCGCGCTCGTGGCCCGGCCTCGCAGCTCATCGGGGGTGATGGCCAGCTGGTGGGTGGTCATGGCCACCGCATAGATCGGGGCCACCAGCGACTCGGCGGCCGCGACCGCTGCCAGCAGCAGCGGGTTGGGCGCAAGCGCGTACAGCGGGAACATCAATGCCTCCAGCCACAGCATCACCACGGCGATCCGGCCCAGCGGGAAGCGGCGCGTCGCCCTGTCCGAGACCAGTGCCCCCGCCATGGCACCGACCGCCGCGCCGCTGAAGATGACACCGATCCACAGCGGCGAGGCACCCACCTGCCCGGCGAGAGTGATGATCAACAGGTAGCCGGCGCCGTAACGTACCTTGTCAGCGGCCGAGACCAGGGTGAGGAAGCGGATGACCGGCTGGCGCCAGAGCCAGCCGAGCCCCTCTCGGATCTCGGTGGTGAGCCGGGACGTCGTCCGCACGTCCTGCCGGTCCACTTGGAACCGAGCACGCATCAAACGCAGCGACGCCGCGGACACCGCGAAGGACACCGCGTTGACGGCGAACGGCACGGTCCTGCCCACGGCGTAGAGCGCACCGGCGAGTGAGGCTCCGAAGATGCCCACCGCGCTGGCGGCGGCCTGCGAGTAGCCGAGTGCGGCGGACAGCTGGCGCGGACCGACCACGTTGGGCAACGCCGCCGTGTTGGCCACCTGGAAGACAGTGGTCAGGATCCCGACAAGCACCGCTGTCGCATACAGCTGGGGCATGGTGAGCCTGTTCAGCCACAGCGCGGCGGCGACGCCGGCGGTGAGCACGGCCCGGCCGAGCTCACACCAGATCATGGTGGCCTTACGGTCCCACCGGTCGACCAGGGCGCCGGCAATCAGACCGAACACCAGGAACGAAAGGGTGCCGAGGCCAAGTACGAACCCGGCTTGGGCGGCCGACCCGGTGAGGGTCAGCACGATCAGCGGCAGGGCCATGAAGTGAGCCTGGTCACCGATAGCAGAGACCAACTGGCCGCTCAGCAGCAGCGAGAAGTCCCGGTTCCGGAACAGGCCGGGACCGCGAAGAGTATTCAATGGAGTTACGCTCCGTAACAGCTCAAGGACACAAGGGTGACGTCGAAGCTGGTGTCCGAGCTAAGAAACACGGGGCGTAACAGACATGCGCGAACCGTAGCCAGGGCCCGGACCGGACTGCAAACGGTTTTGTGGAGACAGCCGTACGCCCCCAGCGGCCTCACCCGAGCGCAGAATCAGGTACCGAACCTGTCTTTGACCTCTGAGGCTGTAGCGCTCGATAGCGTGGCGCGGGGCGGCGATTCCTGGAGCCAAGCGGCCTTCCTGGTCCGGGTGTTGATGGTTTCGGTGCACGGGCCGGACAGGCCTGGCTCTGTTCGCGAGAACGGGCTCTGGTCCGCGGCTTGTGGTCGCGTACGCAGGGTGAGTGAGGAGAGTCCTGCTGTCATGGCTCCTGGGGCACATCAACCAGCGGGCAGAGCGGCCGGGCGATCAACGGCATACACCGTGACGGGGCGGCCCTGCAGTTGGTCTTCTCGCCGTGGCGCGAACCCCAGGCGCTCGGCCACCCTCACCGACGCCTCGTTTCCCGGCCGCATCAGAGCCGTGAAGTAGTCGTCGTCAAGGGTGGCAAACCCCCAGTCCAGACACGCTTGAGCAGCCTCGGTCGCATACCCGTGCCCCCAGTGATCCGCTCGAAGGGTCCACCCCAGTTCCACCTCGTCGAACTGTTCCCAGTACTGCAGACCGCTTCGACCGATGAACTCCCCACTCGACTTCAACTCGATCGCGCACAGACCGTGGCCCCGCTCAGCCCACTGCCGCTCGATCGCAGCCAGGCGTTCCCGTGCTTGGTGACGCGAGTAGGACCCGACGAAGCGGTTGACCTGCGGGTCGGCATGGAGCTCGACGAAAACGTCGACGTCAGAAACCTTCAGAGGCCGCAGGAGCAGCCGCTCAGTCTCGATCATGCGTCCGAGCATAGAACCCGCCACACTGAGCTCAAGCAGCCGCTGCACCCTCACTCAACATGGGGCACACCGGACGGCCCAACCTCGCGAACAAAGCCAGCGCCGTTGCCCTGACGAACAACATCTATCTCGCGGCCGTCACGACCGTCACCATCACGGCGACCCACAGCCGTCACGTCCCTGGGCGGGTCGCCGTCGGCACATCGTCCTCCAGGACTCCGTCATCACCTCGGCCCGCACGGGCAATGGTCAATTCTGCCCCGCCAACCCGATTGCCCGGCCGGGGTCCGGGCAGGCGCCCCGCTGAGGCAGCACACCTCGGGCAGCCGGAACCCGCGTTCCCGCAGGGGGAGCCGCTTGCGGGCCACGGCCTTCGTCCTGGCGGCGGTTTCCGAGTGGGGCGTACTCCCGCACGCCCCACAGCCGCGAGGACGCTCCCGCGCGAGGACCGCCGGCGTCTGTGGGGAGACGCGGATCCTCGCGCCGGCGGCCGCCGCCATCGCCGACCAACGGCGGCGGCCGCCACCTTCCACTGTCCCAGCCCCACCGGGTCCTGGCCCCCTGCATGGTGCCGCCTGACCGATTCCGCTTCACCGCGCTGCGTCACACCTGACGCGCCCTCACCACAACGCCACGACCAGCGCGGACGCCACGACAAGCACCGCAACCGGCACTATCACCACCCGCACCCGGCCCATCCACTGCGCCAGCCCGTCCGCACACCTCACCGCGCGCACCTCACGTCCCGCGACGTCCGTCGCCACGGGAACAGCACCTTCGCCGCCCTCGCCCTTGAGCCCGTACGCATCCGTCAGCCAGGCGAAGACCACCAAAAACCCGCCGTCGTCCCTTACGGTCACGCCACCCTCAACGACCAACCCGGCACAGAGAAACACCACATCTGGACCACCGACACGCTTGTGGGGCCGACCACCGGCCGGCCCCACAAGCGCAGCTCACAGCTTCGTCCCAAACCGCAACGCCACACAGGACGAGTACCAGGCAACCTCCCGCACAAACGAACCCCGGCGAGCGACACCAGCCAGCAGCAGCCCCGCAGAAACAAGCGGCCCCGGCTGATCAGCCATGACATCCGGGGCCGCTCTTCACCGGCCGGTCCAACCAGGTGAGGGGGCGCGGCCCGATCCTCCGCCGGGCAGACAGAGCCCGGACCGCCGACACGCCCACGCTGACACGTCACCCGTTCAACGCACACACCCCGCACGACGTCACGCCCGTGCTGACCCACAGCCCCTCGAGAGCACTTCGATCTCGGACATTGCAAACAGGCACTCACCTCACGGCCGAGGCGTTCGGATGCGCAAGACGCGCTTCCGTAACGCCCTGTACGCCGCGGCCCGGAAAAGCGCATCTGGATCCCCAGCAGCTCCACACCAAGGCCGGCACCCGCCGAACGCAGCGGGACGCGGCGTGAACGACCCGACGATGGTGTTCTTCGTGCTCGTGCTCGGCATGTGCACCCTGCCTTCGCCGCCTCATCGGCTGCGGCATCGCCCGCCTGGTCAAAGGGCGCGTCGACAAGGCCATCGGCTGGGGAAGCATCGCGGCCCTCAGCGTCATGACACTGCCCCTCGCCGTCATAGGAGTCGTCGTGCCGCTGCGGACGTGAGCCGCCACCGCCGATACGCGCGAACGGGCTGCACAGTACGACCTGTGCAGCCCGTCGCCCCTTCACACACGAACCGACCCGGCAGCACAGACCCTGTATGTACGGGCGTGCTGTCCAGGAGCTGCGGAACATCCTCAACAGGCGCCCGGCGCGTTTCGAGGCGGCTTGAACCGGCTCAGAACCGGGAACTGCATTGCCGCGATTCGCTGGCTGCCCTCTCGCTTTACCAGTGGAGGCTGCCAGCTGGGGGCTGGCCACCGGTCTCCCCCCTCAGCAGCCACCTCACTCGCGAGGCGGTGCTTCGTCCAGACCTCTGGCTGAGTGAGCACCGAATGCCCGTACCACACAGGTACCTTGAGGCTGGTCACGCGCTCGGCGGGGAACTCGCCGGTCACAGGGATGCCTCTGACACGCGACCAGGCACGGTCGAGCAGCACGACCAGGTCGAAGCGAGGACGCAGTGACACGATGCGGTTGACGTGCTGTGAGATGGCTGCCCATTCCAAGCTGGTGCGTTCGTGCGGCGGTGTCGCGATCATGACGAGCAGGTCGATGTCGACCTTGTGCCGCGCTGCTGCGAGCAGTGCGACGTTTCCGCCGTGGCTGTGCGCGAATACCTTGGTGAATCCGTTGGTGCACCCGTGGCGGACCGCCCAGTTGGCCATCTTGTGTGCGGCGGCTGCGCGGTCGCTGATGGTGAGAGCTGAGGGCCAGCGGTAGTAGTTGTCCTGGGCGTAGAGGTCTTTTCCGATCGGGTCAAAGGTTCCGTCGGAGGGCTCGCTGTCTCCGGGTTCCTTTTGGAGGTAGGAGAAGAGTGGTTCTCCTGGCCTCCACCACGACGGCCGTTTGAACATGGTCCATGTTCCGGGCACGATGATCGAGGTGTGAGCCTCGTCGGTGCCGTTCTCTTCTCCCGGGTCTTGCTGTTCCCGCAGGGCGGTGAGAGCCGGATGGCTGGGAGCGATACGGAGCAGGGCGTCTACAGCCAGTTGCTGGATCGTCTCATCGGAAGATGAGCAGCCTTCGGCGAGAACCTCGATGGTCGGCCAGGAGAGTGTGGTGCGGAGGTTGACGAGCGAGGCGGCCGCCGCGACGCGCACGATGCGGTGGCGGCTCAGCTGGCTGATGTGGAGGAGTGAGGCTGCGGCAGCAGGTGGGTCGTCCGTTCTGATCGCCTGGTACAGCGGCAGCGCCAGACTCTCTTCCAGCGTGCCGAATTCTCTCCACCACTCCTGTGGAGCTGGAGTGACTCGATCTTGGATGTAGCTGGCCATCGGCTGGGACCATCCCGGGAACTGCTGCCACCGGAAGGGCAGCCAGACATCAAGATGGTCTTGGATGTAGAGCTCGGCGTACTCGGCGGGGAACGGTGCGCGCAGCTCCGGCACCTCGGGAATGAGCAAGTCCGAGGCGTCGTCCTCCTCCCGGAGGATCTCTCCCTGCCCTGCTAGTGTGCTGCGCCTGAAATCCCGGGCTTAAATCTGTAGCCTGTTTTCATGTCTCGGGGTCCTCGTGCCGTTGAAGTTGTGTTGTCCGATGAGG
>NZ_JBIAVQ010000032.1:0-30618 GCF_042894505.1 Streptomyces sp. NPDC001536 | reverse complement strand
GGCAGCACTCCTTGAGCGAACAACTCGGCGGCCTCGAACCGCACTTGCTCCCGCTGAGCCCGCTGTCTCGCGGTCAGGCCACCCCCATCGGGATAACGCATGACACAGGGATACACCCAGCCACGAGATCACCGTCACCCTAGGCCGAAAACCTCAGTAGTAAGACCGTGTCCTATGTGGTGAGGCGGACGAGTCGCTTGTAGCAGCAGAGAGCGGCTGCGAGTCCGAGGAAGGCCAGGTAGTTGCGGGGATCGCGTTCGTAGCGAGGGCTCAGGCGTCGGTAGCCGGAGAGCCAGGACATCGTCCGCTCGATGACCCAGCGGCGGCGCCCTAATCGTTCGCTGGATTCGACGCCTTTGCGGGCGATGCGGACGCCGATGCGCTTCCAACGGAGCCATCTGCGCAGGTCGGCGCGGTCGTAGGCTTTGTCTGCGTGGAGGCGCTGGGGTTTGAAGTACCGGCCGCGGTGGGGGTCGTGTCTCGTTTGGTGACCCTCGATCATGGGCTTCAGCCCTTCGCTGTCGTGGGTGTTGCCGGCCGAGATGCCGACGAGGAGGGGCAGTCCGTTCGCGTCCGACAGGATGTGCATTTTGGAGCCCGGTTTGCCCCGGTCCACAGGGCTCGGACCTGTGTGGTCGCCCCCTTTTTAGCCCTGCCATGGGCGGTGTCGAGGACGACGCGGGTGACGTCGATGAGGCCGGCGTCGTGGAGCTGGTGCAGGACCGCTTCGTGCAGGCGGCCCCAGACACCGGCTCTGGACCAGATCAGGAACCGGCGGTGGGCGGTCGACTTCGATACCCCGAAGCAGGGCGGCAGTTGGCGCCAGGCGCATCCGCTGGCCAGGACGTAGATGATGGCCACGAAGAGCGTCTCATCAGGCGTGTCCTGCGTTCCGCCGCCCTGCGGCCGCACCTTTGACGGCGGGATCAGCGGCTTCGCGATCTCCCATAGCCCGTCGGGAACAATCCAACTCCACGTACCCGCCCCATGTACGGCTCAACGTCCGCCTCACCACATAGGACACGGTCTAAAGAATTCATCTCATTTGGCGAGTCTGCGGTAGCAGATCAGAGTGCAGGCGATGCTGGTGAAGGCCGGCGCGTCGGTGATCGACAAAGAAGCGCTTCGGGGAGATACCGGGGGTCTGCAGGGTTCAGCTGGTGCGTTGCGGTGCCCGCAGGGGCCGGTCACCGGTGAGGGCGGCTGTTCGGAGCAGCGTAGGCGCAGGAAGACGTTGACGCTGCCTGCGGGTGCGGGGAGCCATGTTCTCGCGGTCGGGTCCGGCTCTGCCGCGCACCGCGCTTGAGATCCGAAGCCCGCCCGTCGGCCAGCTATACCTTCCGAGGGCAGGACAGTGCCATTCACTTCAGACTCGACCGTAAGGACGCCACCGTGACCGGACGCACCCCCGAGCCAACCGAGAGCCCGCGACCGGACGAGTCCTTCGGCGAGCCCCGATGGCCGATGGCGGCGGCCGTCGTCGCCGCCATGGTGCTGACCATCCTGCTCCCCGACGACCTCCGTCTGGCACCTCGCTGGGTTCTCCCTACCATCGAGGGACTACTTCTGCTGGCGCTCATCGCCGGCGACCCGGGCCGGATCGACCGGCGCACGGCCGCCCTGCGGAGCACGTCGATCGCACTAGTGGGAGTTCTGGCCCTCAGCGCCGTCTGGTCGACCGTTCAACTGGTCGACGACATCATCCATGCCGGGAAGGAGACCAGCTCCGCCGTCAGCCTGCTGCAGACCGGCGGCACGGTGTGGGCCTGTACCGTCCTCGCCTTCTCCCTGCTGTACTTCGAACTCGACTGCGGTGGGGCCGCCGCCCGCGCTCACCGTATGCCCCCCACGCCCTCACTCGCCTTCCCCCAACAGCTTGAATCCGCGCTGAGCAGCCCCGACTGGCGGCCCCGCTTCATCGACTACCTCTACCTCGGGCTCACCAACGCCACTGCCTTCAGCCCCACCGACGTCATGCCACTGGCCCCCTGGGCCAAGATCGCCATGGGCATTCAGTCCCTCGTCTCCCTGCTCATTCTCGGGCTCGTGGTCGCCCGTGCCGTCAACGTCCTCGCCTGATGAGCTGACGGGCTGACGAGCCGCCGGGACAACGGCGCAGGCCCAGACGGCTCCCACGGTGCGCGCCCGCGCGCCCAGCGGGGCGACGCCGTCACGTGCAGGTCACGTTCGAAGGGGCTCCGCCCAGCCGTTTCGCACGGCGCAGGCGCCGAGCTGCATGCGGGTCCGGACACCGGCCATGTCCATGAGATGACGCAGGCGCCGGTGGAGCGTGCGCGGTGACAGACCGAGTTGTGTCGCGGCCGCCAAGTCCGTGAGGCCGGCCAGGAGCAGCGCGAGGATCCTGCGGTCGAGCTCGGTCGGGCCTTGCGGATCGACCTCGACGGTGGGTTCGGATGCTCCGACCGTGGCCGACAGCGCGAGCGGGTCGGCCGTGCGCCATACCGTCTCGAACAGAGCGTCCAGCGCGTCCAGCAGTCCGCTGCGGTGCAGCAGCGCGGCGCCGGGCTCCCCGTCCGGTGTGACCGCGAGCGGGACAAGGCCGAGGTCGGCGTCGGCCAGCACGAGCTTCATCGGCAGCTGGTCGGCAACACGCAGTTGCACACCCTTTCGGAGCGAATCGATCGCGTCGTCGAGGATGCCCGGCTCCTCCAGCACGGCCCGGTCCAGTACCGCCCGGAACTGCACGCCGCGGCCGATGGCCATGGGTTCGGCCGTGTTCTCGTCGGGCGGCAGGGCGACGAACGGCGCGGTGATGAAGGAGCGGACCTGCGTACGGGCTGCCTGCTGTACCTGGAGAAAGCGATGACGGATGGCGTCGACGCCCGTGACGACCTCGATGAGATCGCTGATGCTGCTCCCGGTCATCGCCGCCCGATGTTCCTCGGCGAAGGTCACCAGGGCGTACTCGGCCATCCGCAGCCCGTCCCGGCGCTGGCTGATGAGAGCGCCGAGCGCCACGGCCGGCGGCGCGGCGGTGAACCGCTCGTCCGCCGACCTGGTCACGAGTCCCCACCCGACCAGGCGGGACAAGGCCTTGTCGACGTGGGCGTGCGGGAGGCCGAGCTGGTCGGGCAGCAGGATCGCGGTGGAGTTCGGGCGTCCGAGCAGCGCCCGGTAGACGCGCTCGTCATCGGGTCCGAGGCCCAGAACATCCAACATCGGCGACCGACTCTCCTCCGCTTGCCGCAGCGGGGAGAGTATGCGCCATGGCGGCAGACCCTGAATAGTCCCTGATGGGAGCAGGTGCGTGGGGAAGGGCCCCGGGGAGTCGCCTCCCCGGGGCCCGACAGCGCGGTTCATCGCAGGCCGTACGCCCGGATGATCTCGTTCTTGACGCTGAAGCCGCCGTCCGTCTCGGCGCTCGCGCGGACCGAGATGAAGCCGCCGGGCTGCTTGGCCGTCCTGAACGAACCCGTCCAGTAGCCGTCGGCGCCCTTGGTCACGGTCACCTTCTGCCAGGTGGCGCCGTCGTCGTACGAGACGTCCAGCTTCACGGTGGTGACGGTGCCCGGTACGGTACCGCGGCCCATGGACACCGGCTTGAGCGCGATCTCCCGGGTCGCGTTGGCCTTGACGTCGCCGTGCAGGTCCGACTCCAGCCTGTAGTCCAGGTTCAGCACCGGGAACGGCTCGAAGAAGTCCGAGTCGACGGTGTCGGACATGAACGCCCACTCGGTGTGGGTGCGCGTCGACAGCCGGAAGACGTCGCCGGGCCGCTCCGCGTCCAGGACGGCGCGGTAGGGCAGGTTGCCCGCCGGCACCTGCACCCACTGCATGTCCGTGCTGTTCGGGTTGT
Organism: Streptomyces sp. NPDC001536; assembly: GCF_042894505.1. Taxonomy (NCBI): domain Bacteria; kingdom Bacillati; phylum Actinomycetota; class Actinomycetes; order Kitasatosporales; family Streptomycetaceae; genus Streptomyces; species Streptomyces sp. NPDC001536. The sequence goes on along the minus strand of NZ_JBIAVQ010000032.1, from coordinate 26,801 downwards.
CGTGGATCAGCCTGTCGCCCTGGAAGACCTGCAGGTGGGTCGGCGTCTCACCCCACTGCAGGAAGCCGCCAAGACGCATGGTGGCGCTGGAGGAGGCCCACGCCTGCACGTTCCAGGTCATGTAGTTCTGCCAGCGGGAGTTGTACACGCCGAACGACTCGCTCTGGCCAGGCCTGGTCACCGGAGCGAACCAGTCCAGGCGGGTGGTGCTGCCCTTGGTGTACGTGTTGTCGCCCGACACCATCACCCACGGCAGGGTTCCGTCGACGCCCTGCGCGTGGAACTCCCTCCAGACCTGACCCGGAGTCACCCACTCGGTGCGGGTGCCCGGGTGCCGCTCTCGCTCGGGGAGGTTGAACGACGGGCTGAGGGTGAAGTCGGACCGGTAGCCCTCCGCCGCCCGGCCTTCCGTGGCCGAGTAGTAGCGGGCGTCGATCCGGGCGAGGTCGTCCTGGGTCGGCTTGTAGACCAGGGCACGGTCCGGAACCCGGCCGGGGTACTCCCGGGTGAGGTCGTAGACGAACGGCGTGTACTCGGTCTGCTTCACGGTCAGCTTGACGACGCCGGCCTTGGCCGTCGAGACGAGGACCTTGCCCGCGTCTCGGTGCACGGTGGCGACCGGGATGGCCGACTCGCCGACGTACTCCATCAGGGGGCCGACACCGTCATTGACCACGATCAGCGCCTTCGCACCGGCCGCGACCGCGGCCTCGGTGCGCTCCTGGGGAGAGACCTCGTCGCTGCGCTCGATGACGACGACCTTGCCGTTAGCCTTGACCTGCTCGTACGCGGCCGTCGCACCGTTGCCCGCGTAGACGGCGTCCAGCGTGTCCGTGGCGGTGCCCAGAGCACTACCCGCCTGCACCAGTGCCTCGAACCGGATCCGGCCGCCCGTCGTGCTCAGGCCGAGCTGCGGCTCGCCCTTGCGCCAGCGGGTGGTCAGCATGAACTCGCCCTGCTTCATCGGCTCCGTCGGCGCGACGTAGACGTCGTCGTACGTCGGCGGCAGCACGTACGCGCTGCGGTAGTCCATGAACGGGTCGAGGCCCTTGTAGTGGACGTTGAAGTCGACCTTGCGCTGGCGGTCCTCGGCGCGCTGTGGCGCCTCGGTCTGCAGCAGGCGCGCCTTGCTCGCGTCGAGCACCACGTCTGCCGCGCCGTCCTTGAGCACGGTCTCCGGGTCGACCAGTACGGCCAGACCCGAGCGGTCCGCCTTCTCGCCGGTCACGTCGAGGTACCCCGCGACGGTGTACAGGCCGGGTGCCATGCGCATGGTGGTCGAGCCGTCGACGTACACCTGCCACGGCCAGAAGTCGCCGGCCAGGTTGACCGTGACCCAGCCGGCGCCGGGCTTGCCGTCCCGTCCGACCAGCTTGATGTTCAGGTCATAGCGCTCCTCCTCCTTGAGCAGCGCCACGGACGTGCGGGTCACCGGCTGCCCGGTGGCCGCGTCGGTGGCCGTCACGTAGCCGGCGTGCCGGCCGGCCGAGGCGGCCCGCGGGTCACCGGTCACCGGGACGGCGGCGGTGCCGCCCGCGGGGACAGTCACCTTGGCGGCTCCCAGCGTGAACGGGCCGTCGTCGTCGGTCAGCGCCAGGTTCAACGTGACGTCGGCGGAACCGGAGTTGGTGAAGGTCAGATCCTTGGTGACGGCACCGTCGCTCGGCTCGTGCGGCCATGTGTAGTTGCCGAACAAGAGCGATCCGGTGCCGCGAACCGTGGTGCGCACGGCGGCGGCCACGTCGAGACGGCCGGTGCCGACCTCGTACGGCGAGTAGCCGCCGTCCAGACCCTTCGCGGTGCTCATCAGATGTTCCTTGAGCTGCGCGCCGGCCCAGTCCGGGTGCTGCTGGGCCAGGATCGCCGCCGCGCCGACCACGTGCGGGGTGGCCATCGAGGTGCCGCTGATGGTGCGGTAGAGGCCGTCACCACCGCCGGTCATCTCCTGCGAGCGGGCCGCGGTGATGTCCACGCCGGGCGCCGCGATGTCCGGCTTCATGCCACCGGAGTAGGCCAGCGGGCCGGTACTGGAGAAGGACGCGAGCCGGTCCTGTTTGTCCGTGGCGGCCACGGTCAGCGCCGAGGCGGCCGCGCCCGGGGCGGAGATGCTCTCCGGGCCGGAGTTGCCTGCGGCTATGACGAAGAGCGTGCCGTACTGGGCGGACAGCGCGTCGACCGTCTGCGACATCGGGTCGCTGCCGTCCGTCGGGTACGAGTCGCCGAGGCTCATGTTGACGACGTCCGCGCCGGATTCGGCGGCCCACTGCATGCCGGCCATGACCCAGGAGTCCTGGCCGTAGCCCTCGGCGCCGCCGAGCACCTTGCCGACGTACAGGTCGGCGCCGGGGGCGACGCCCTTGTTGTCGTCCCCGGAGGCGGCGCCCGAACCGACGATCGTGCCGGCGACATGCGAGCCGTGCCCGTTGACGTCGGTGATGGCCTCACCCGGCACGAAGCTCGCCGTGCCGTCGATCAGGCCGGCGAAGTCGGGGTGGTTGACGTCGATGCCGGTGTCGAGCACGGCGACCTTGACGCCCTTGCCGTCGTAGCCGGCCGCCCAGGCCTCGGGCGCGCCGATCAGCGGCACGCTCTCCTTCAGACTGGCCTTCACGCGACCGTCGAGCCACAGCTTCGCCACGCCCGCGCCCAGCGACGGGCTGCCCTGCGGCGCGACGGTGTTCCAGAAGGTGCGGGTCTGCCGCTTCTTGGTGCTGAGCGCGGCACCTCGGATGCCCTTGAGCTTGCGGGTCAGCTTGCTGCCCCGGGGGGCCGTGGGCTCGACGGCCGCGCGGGACTTCGGCTGGGTGTACGTCGCGATCAGCGGTACCGCGGCCGACTTCGCGTCGTCGTAGCCCATCTCGATCAGGTCGGTGACGTTGAACAGCCGTCGGTCCAGCTTGTCCGTACCCAGCAGCGGCGCCGCCTCGTCCGGGATGACGAAGAGGTCACCCTTGATCTCCTGGAGCTGCACGCCGCCGACGGCGCTGTCGGGCCGGTCGACCTCGGCGATCTGCTTGCCGTCGGCCGTCGTGGTGACGGTGACGACGTCGCCGGTGACCAGGGTGACCTTGTGGGTCGCCGAGGGCTTGGCTGGAACGGTGGGCTTGCTCGGAGTGGCTTGTGCGGGCGCTTGCAGGAGCGCAAGCCCCGATGCCAGCAGGGGCACCGCGGTGGCAACCGAGATCAGCCGCCAGCGCCGGAAGGCGGAAGCATGAGAGGGGGAGTACATGCCCCGGGTCTATCGACCGGTGAACGCCGTCGTGAAGGCCTCACGACGGCAAGTCCTCGCCATGGCAAAGGCTTGCCAGCCGTGAATCGTGGGATTCCGGACGGAACATGACGAGCCCCGGGTGGGCGTCCTGCGGTGTCACCCCCATGCCGCTGAGATCCCGCTGACATGCGAAGGCGGGCTTCCAGTCGCGCCGGAGGGTCGTGGCGCCACCGGTCTTCTCGCCTTGCCGACGTGCGCCCGGAGAACGGCGGGGGTCAGATGGGATGTATCCGGTCCACCGGCCGGAGATGTCTCGGCGGACCGGCCGGACGACGTGGAGGAGCCTGCTATGACGACCCACACAAGCTCACCCGGTCGGCGAGCGGACGCACACAGCAGCGGTTGGCTGGTGTTTGCCGCCGTCATCATGATCTTCAACGGCATCATGATGCTGCTCGGAGGCATTTCAGCCATCGCCAAGGACGACGTGTTCCTGGCCACTCGCAACTACGTCTACGAGCTCAACCTCACCGGCTGGGGCTGGATCCACCTCATCCTGGGCATTCTGATAGCGCTCACCGGCGCCGCCCTGTTCACGGGCGCCACATGGGCCAGGGTCGTCGGCGTGGGGCTGGCCGGGCTCAGCATGATCGCCAACTTCATGCGGCTCCCCTACACGCCGTGGTGGGCGCTGGTGTTCATCGCCATCGACGCCCTCGTCATCTGGGGGTTGTGCGTCGCGCCACGGCCGATGAAGGACTGACGGCCGGGAGCGACACCCATGGCACACGAAACAGCGACAGGGGAACTGCCGCGGCTGGTGCTCGTCGTCGGCGTCGCCGGATCGGGCAAGTCGACGGTGGGGCGCCTCCTCGCCGATCGACTGGGCTGGGAGTACCGGGACGCGGACGAGTTCCACTCCGAGGCCGACCGCGCGAAGATGGCGGCCGGCCATGCCCTCACGGACGACGACCGGGGGCCGTGGCTCGAAGCGATCGGGGAGTGGATGGACGGGGCGATCGCGGCTGGTCGGCAGGCCGTCGGCACCTGCTCCGCGCTCAAGCGTGCCTACCGGGACAGGCTGCTGGCAGGACGTCCCGAAGTTCTTCTGGTGTACCTGCACGGCTCGCGCGAGCTGCTGGGCTCCCGGCTCGCCGCGCGGCACGGTCACTTCTTCCCGGCGGATCTCCTGGACAGCCAGTTCGCGGACCTGGAGGAGCCGGAGCCCGACGAACACCCGTTGGTGGTGGAGATCGATCAGCCTCCGGAGGCCGTCGTCGCATCGGTGCTCTCGCTGATGCGCCGGGAAGCCGACTCCGGTACGCCGCCGGCCGGATCTGTCACGGAGCAGGCCGTCCACCCTGTTGTGCGCGACGCGTTCCCCAGCCCGACAGGCGCGTCGTGGCGGCTGGTCCACGGAAAGCAGAGTGCCACAGTGGTCCAGCTGGGCGGCGCCCTGCGCGACTACGCCGTGAACGGCCGACCGCTGCTCGACGGGTTCTCCGCAGGATCCGCCATCACGGGCGGGCGGGGGCAGCTGCTCGCGCCCTGGCCGAACCGCGTGGGCGGCGGACGCTACCGCTTCGGCGACCAGGACCACCAACTCCCCCTGACCGAACCGGAGAAGGACAACGCGATCCACGGGCTGCTTCGCTGGTCCCTGTGGAAGCTGCTGGCCCGTACCGACGACGCGGTCCGGGTCGGCACGACACTCTGCCCTCAGCCGGGATATCCCTTCCTCCTGGAGGTCTGCGCGGAGTACCGGCTCGGCCCCGACGGGCTTGAGACCGCCGTCTTCGCCACCAACGCCGGTACGGGGCCGGCACCTTACGGAGTGGGGCAGCACCCCTATCTGACCGTCGGCACCGACCTCGTCGACACCGCGCTGCTGACCGTTCCCGCCCGGTACCTGATCCGTACCGACGACCGGGGGCTGCCGATCGGCCGGGAGCCGGTCGACGGGACCGCGTACGACTTCCGCGCCGCCCGCACCATCGGCGACCTGCGGCTGGACACGGCCTTCACCGGGCTCGACCGCGGCCCCGACGGCCGGGCCGTCGTTCGCCTGGCACACCCTTCCGGGCTGCGGGGTGTCGATCTGTGGCTCGGCGAAGGCACACGGTACGTGCAGGTGTACACGGGCGACACCCTGGCCGAACCCGGCAGGCGGCGGCGTGGTGTCGCCGTGGAGGCCATGTCCTGTCCCCCGGACGCCTTTCGCAGCGGCACGGATCTCTCCGTCCTCGAGCCGGGCGCCACGCATGTGCTCCGGTGGGGTCTCAGCCCCTGGGGGCCGCCATGACCCCGACCGCATGGCCCCCGGCCGTGCCGGATCCCGACATGCCCGCGCACGAGTTCCGGGCGCTCTACGAGCGACTACGACGCGGAGCGGCGCGATCGACGGAGGGCGGTCGGCCCGGCGCACTCTGCCATGTGACACCCGAGCGGGTCGTGGCCGCCGTCGCGGAGGTCCGCCTCGGCCGCACGGTGTCGCTGGCCGCTCCGATCGAGACCGTGCCGGGCCCCGACGACCCCGAGCCCGCAGTGCACCGGATGACCGGACCTGCTCCGGACGAACTCGGCGCGGCCGGACTGCACTTCGCCACCGACCGCTTCGCCATGAACGTGCACGGGGACGCGGACAGTCACCTCGACGCGCTCTGCCACGTGGTGTTCGACGGGGATCTGTACGGCGGCGTGCCCGCGAGCAGCGTGACGCCCGAGGGCGCCCGTGCGTTCTCCGTGGACCTGGTCGCGGACGGCATCGTCGGCCGGGGCGTGCTGCTGGACATCCCGCGACTGCATGGCGTGCCCTGGCTGGAACCGGGCGACCAGGTGACGTCGGACGATCTGTCGGCCGCCGAGGCCGCGCAAGGGGTCCGCGTCGGACCGGGAGACCTGCTGTTCGTCCGGGTAGGGCATCGCCTGCGTCGTACGGAACTCGGGCCGTGGAACGCGGCGACGGCTCGGGCAGGCCTCCACCCGACGGCCCTCGGGTTCCTGGCCGAGCGGAAGGTCGCCGTGCTCGGCGGCGACGGCAACAACGACACCGCGCCCAGCGCGGTGCGGGGCGTCGCCTTCCCCGTGCATGTCCTGGCCATCCATGCCATGGGTATCCATCTGATGGACTACCTGCAGTTCGAGGATCTGGTCCCGGTCTGCGCGCAGGCGGAGCGATGGAGTTTCCTGTGTGCGGTCGCCCCTCTGCGGCTGCCCGGAGCAACCGGCTCGCCGGTGAACCCGATCGCGGTGCTGTGACCGACGGAGCCGGCCGGCGGCGGCTCCGGTCGCCGTTCAGGGAGAGGGCCGATACGTTCGAACGGGTGGGACGCCCGGCCCCGCACAGCGGGAAAACGGGCCCGACGCCAGTTCAGGGCCATGATCACAAGGACGGTGGCCGCCGTGGGCGACGCCCCTCATTACGACGTCATCATCATCGGTACCGGCGCCGGCGGTGGCACCCTCGCCCATCGGCTCGCGCCGTCCGGCAAACGCGTACTCCTCGTCGAACGCGGCGACTACCTGCCGCGCGAGCGGGACAACTGGGACTCGACGGCGGTGTTCGTCAAGGGCAAGTACCGGGCACCGGAGTTCTGGCTGGACAAGCACGGCAGCGAGTTCCCACCCGAGGTCAACTACTACGTCGGCGGAAACACCAAGTTCTACGGCGCCGCCCTCTTCCGACTGCGGCCCGAGGACTTCGGCGAGCTCCGACATCACGGCGGCCTCTCCCCCGCCTGGCCGATCCGGTACGAGGATCTGGAGCCGTACTACACGCAGGCCGAGCACCTCTACCTCGTGCACGGACGGCACGGCGAGGATCCGACCGAGGGCGCGGCGAGCGCCCAGTACGCCCATCCGCCCGTGGCACACGAGCCACGCATCCAGCAGTTGAGCGACGACCTCGAGAAGCGTGGTCTGCACCCCTTCCATCTGCCGATCGGCGTCAATCTGAGCCAGGAGAACGGCGGGCGGGCCACCCACTCCAGTGTCTGCATCCGGTGCAACCGGGTGGACGGCTTCCCATGTCTGGTACGCGGCAAGTCGGACGCCGAGGTCATCTGCGTCGAGCCGGCGCTGCAGCATCCCAACGTCGAGATGGTCACGGACACGCAGGTGGTCCGCCTGGAGACCGATACGAGCGGACGCACTGTCAGCGCGGTCGTCGGCCGGCTGCCCGACGGCTCGGAGGTCCGGTTCACGGCGGACGTGGTCGTCGTCTCCTGCGGGGCGGTCAACTCCGCCGCGCTGCTCCTGGCCTCGGCGAACGAGCACCATCCGAACGGTCTCGCGAACAGCTCCGACGTGGTCGGCCGCTTCTACATGCGGCACAACAACCTGGCCCTGATGGCAGTGTCGAAGGAGCCCAACGACACCCAGTTCCAGAAGACCCTGGCCCTGCACGACTGGTACCTCGGGGCGGACGACTGGGACTACCCGCTCGGCGGCATCCAGATGCTGGGCAAGTCGGACGCCGAGCAGATCCACGGCGAGGCACCGCGGTGGGCCGGTGCGGTCACACCGGACATGCCGTTCGAGGTGCTGGCGCACCACGCCGTCGACTTCTGGCTGTGCGGCGAGGACCTGCCGCTGGCCGACAACCGGGTCACCCTCGACGGTGACACACGCATCCACCTCGCTCTCGACGAGAAGAACAACGTGGAAGGCCTGAAGCGGCTGCGGCACAAGCTGCAGGGCATGCTCGGCCACCTGGGCATGCACGAACAGCACCTGCTGTCCCACAGCATCTATCTGCACAAGGGCATGCCGATCGGTGCGACGGCGCACCAGGCGGGCACCGTACGCTTCGGCACCGACCCAGCCGCCTCCGCGCTGGACGTCAACTGCAAGGCCCACGACCTCGACAACCTGTACGTGGTCGACACGAGCTTCTTCCCGAGCATCGGCGCGGTCAACCCGTCATTGACGGCCATCGCCAATGCCCTCCGGGTCGGAGACCACCTCTTGGCTCGGCTGGGCTGAGACCAGGAGCCGTTGGGCCGGTTGGGCGAAGAACCCCGCAAAACGGCCGAACGGCAGTTCTCGCCGCATGCCGCCCGCCACGGTCGGTGATTGCGTGACCTCCATGCCCGCCCGGCAGCAGCCGGGCGGGGCGCAATCGCGCAGCGAGGAGGCAGGGCAACATGGGTTCCACCGTGGAGACACCGCAGGGTGTGATCCCCGCACGTCTGCTGCAGGGCCAGAAGGCGCTGGTCACCGGGGCCAATTCAGGCATCGGCAAAGCCACGGCCATCGGCCTGGGCCGAGCCGGTGCCGACGTGGTCGTGAACTACGTGGCCGGCCGTGACGCGGCCGAGGACGTGGTCAAGGAGATCGCCTCGTTCGGGGTGCGCGCGGCGGCCTACGAGGCCGACGTGTCCCAGGAGGACCAGGTCACGGCCATGATGGACCGGATGGTCGAGGAGTTCGGGACCATCGACGTCCTGGTGGCCAACGCGGGACTGCAGCGGGACGCCCGGCTCACCGACATGACGCTCGCCCAGTGGCAGAAGGTCATCGACGTCAACCTCACCGGTCAGTTCCTGTGCGCCCGGGAGGCGGCCAAGGAATTCCGGCGCCGCGGCGTCGTCCCCGAGGTGTCCCGCGCCGCAGGGAAGATCATCTGCATGAGTTCGGTGCACCAGATCATCCCGTGGTCGGGGCACGTCAACTACGCGTCCTCCAAGGGCGGTGTGCAGATGATGATGCAGACCCTCGCCCAGGAACTCGCACCGGAAAAGATCCGGGTGAACGCCGTCGCCCCGGGGGCGATCAAGACGCCGATCAACCGCGCCGCCTGGGAGACGGCCGAGGCTCGGGAGGACCTGTTGCGGCTGATCCCGTACGACCGGATCGGCGACCCCGACGACATCGCGAACGCCGTCGTCGCACTCGCCTCCGACCTCATGGACTACGTCGTGGGGACCACCTTGTACGTCGACGGCGGGATGACCCTCTTCCCGGGCTTCGCCACCGGCGGCTGACCCTCCCCCGGACGTCACGAACAGCAAAGGTGCGTATGTCCACCTCGTTCCACCTGCTGGCGGATGCCCCGGCCCAACTTCTGCCGGCCCGGGAACTCATGGCCTTCACCCTGGCGTCCCACATCATCCTGGTACCGCTGGGCGTGGCCTTCCCCTTCATCACCCTGGTCATGCACTACCGCGGGCTGCGCCGCAAGGACGCCACGGCCCTGCTCCTGGCGCGCCGCTGGTCGGCCGTCATGGCAGTGCAGTTCGCGCTCGGCATCGTCACCGGCACCGTGCTCTCCTTCGAGTTCGGCCTGCTCTGGCCCGGCCTGATGGGCAGGTGGGGTGATGTCTTCGGTATCGGATTCGGCGTCGAGGCCTGGGCGTTCTTCCTGGAGGCGGTCCTCATCGCCATCTATCTGTACGGATGGCGGCGGCTGAAGCCCCGTACACACTTCCTGCTCGGGCTGCCGCTCCCGGCCGCCGCGCTGCTCGGAGCGTTCGGCATCCTGGCCGCCAACTCCTGGATGAACACGCCGCAGGGCTTCTCCCTCGACTCCGAGGGCAACCCGGTCGACGTGAACGTCTGGAAGGCGATCTTCACGCCGATGTTCGGGCCGCAGTACTGGCACTTCGTCGTGGCGATGATTCTCACCGCGGGCTTCATGGTGTCGGGTGTCTACGCCGTGGGCTGGCTGCGCGGCCGCCGGGACCACTACCACCGGCTCGGCTTCGCCGTTCCGTTCACGATCGCCGCGGTGGCCACGCCGGTGCAGTTCGTCCTGGGCGACTCCATCGCCCGGTCGGTGTTCCACAAGCAGCCGGTGAAGTTCGCCGCGATGGAGATCGTCTGGGAGACCGACACCCGGGTACCGGAGTACCTTTTCGGGCGTCTACAGGAGGACGGGACCGTCAAGGGCGGCATCAAGATCCCGCTGCTCGACTCCTTCCTGGCCGGATTCAGCCCTGACACCAAGGTGGTGGGACTGACCTCCGTCCCGGCGGACCAGCGCCCCACGGCCACTCAGGCGACCATCGCCCACTGGGCCTTCGACATCATGGTTCTGATCGGGTCCGCCCTGGTGCTGCTCGCCCTCTGGTACGGACTGGTCTGGCTGCGGCACCGCCGGCTTCCCGGCTCGAAGTGGTTCTACGGCCCGGCGGCCTGTGCGGGCGTCGCTTCCGTCGTCGCCGTCGAGTCGGGTTGGATCGCCACCGAGGTGGGTCGTCAGCCCTGGATCGTCTACCAGAACATGCGGGTCGCCGAGGCGGTGACCTCCACCCGCTCCACGACCCTGTGGATCACGCTCGGTGTGGTGATGCTGGTGTACGTGTTCCTGTTCGGCTCGTTCCTCGTCATCCTGCTCAAGATGCGCACGCGCTGGCGGCTCGCCGACCAGGAGCGGGCCGCGGGAGGGCCACCCCACGCGCCGGAGGCGGACACCCCCTACGGGCCGCGGGCCCCCGTCCCCGCGGGCGACGGCTCCGGCGGAGCCGTCCGGGGCGAGGACGGCCGCCCGTGACCGCTGACCTCATCGCCGTGGTGCTCCTTCTCGCCGTCGCCGCGTACGCCTGCGCGGGCGGAACGGACTACGGGGCCGGTTTCTGGGATCTGACGGCCGGGGGGACGGAACGCGGCAAGCGTCCCCGGTGGCTCATCGACCACGCCATGGCTCCCGTCTGGGAGGTCAACAACGTCTGGCTGATCTTCGTTCTCGTCATCATGTGGACCGGCTTCCCCATCCTGTTCCAGACGGTGTTCACGGCGATGTGGCTCCCCCTGATCCTGGCCGCCATGGGCCTGGTGCTGCGCGGCGCCGGTTTCGCGTTCCGCAAGCCGTCCCGGCGGCTCGCGGGCCGACGGCTGTACGGTGCCGTGTTCGCCGTGGCCTCCGTCGTCACACCGTTCTTCCTCGGTGCCGCCGTCGGCGGGGTCGCGTCGGGACGGGTGGCGCCTGGTACCGAGGCGTCGGCTGACGCCTGGTCCAACCCCACCTCCCTGACGTTCGGGCTGATCTCCGTCGCGGCGACGGCCTTCCTCGGCGCGGTCTTCCTCACGGGGGACGCCCGCCGGTTCGAGGCGCCCGGTCTGGTCGGCTACTTCCGCCGGCGGGCGCTGGGCAGTCTCGCCGTACTCACCGTCCTGGCGGTGATCACCGGGTTCGTCACCCAAGAGGACTCCCCCCACGTGTGGCACGGACTCACCCACGGACTGGGGCTGCTCCTCGTCGTCGTGGCCGGGGTGGCCGCCGTCGCGACAGCCTGGCTGCTCCTGCGGACGCCGGGCGCGTGGATGCGCGTCACGGCGGTCGGGGTCGTCGCCTCCGCCGTCATCGCCTGGGGAATGGCACAGCGCCCCTACCTCATCCCCACGTCACTGACCGTGGCCGATGCCGCGGGCGCACCCAGCACGCTGACATGGCTGGCGATCGTCACCCTGGTGGCCCTGGTGCTCGTCGTGCCGACCGTCGTCTTCCTCTACTGGCTGGACACCCACGGAGAGCTGGAAGAGCTCACCGACGCCGAGCTGCGCAGAGAAAGCCGCACGGACGGTGAGGGCGCGGCACCCGGCGGCTGACCGCCCGATCCCCCTCGCGACCTGAAATCCGACGAAGGAAGCCGCTGTGACCGACGACGAGATCCTTCTCGGACTCGCCCTGACGGTGGTGCTCGCCACCGGCTCGCAGATCCTGGCAAGCAAGCTGCGCGTCCCTGCCCTGATCATCCTGCTCCCGGTCGGGTTCGCCGCCGGTGCGATCACGGATGTCATTCATCCGGACGAGTTGCTGGGGCCGGCCTTCTCCGGCCTGGTGTCGCTGTCCGTCGCGGTGATCCTCTACGACGCCGGCCTGGGGCTCGACCTGCGCAAGCTCACCGGCCGCACCCGGGGGGTCGTGGGACGGCTGCTCCTGTACGGCGTGCTGCTGACGTTCCTCGTCATCGCGGCGGTGGCACCGGCGATGTTCGACATGCCGCTGCGCGTGGCCGCGATGCTCGGCGTGATCCTCGTCGTCTCGGGTCCTACCGTCGTGGGTCCCCTGCTCGACTTCGTGCGGCCGACCGACAAGGTGCGACGCATCCTGATCTGGGAGGGGACGCTGACCGACCCGATCGGCGGCATCCTCGGCGCACTCACCTTCCACGCCATCGCCACGACGCACCAGGTCGACATCGGCCGGGGATACCAGCTGGGTCAGTTCGGCCTCAGCATGGCCGTGGGGCTGGTCGGCGGGATCGTGGGAACCGCGCTGCTGTGGTTCACTCTGCGGACCCTTCGACTCGGCGAGACCCTCGGTACGCTGGCTCAACTCGCCACCGTGATCGCCGTATCCGCGGGCTGTGACATCGTGCGGGACGACACGGGGCTCATCGCCGCGATCGTCACGGGCCTGGCCGTCGCCAACATCCGCGGCTTCGACATGCCGGCTCGCCGTCCCTTCTTCGAGACCCTGGTCCAGCTGATCATCGGGGTGCTCTTCGTCTCCATCTCCTCCACCGTCACGCCGGCATCCCTGGTGCCGGTGCTCCTTCCCGCGCTCGCCCTCATCGCGATCCTCGTCCTGGTGGTGCGGCCGCTCGTGGCCTTCGCCGCGACGGCGCGCTCGGGCCTGGGCCGAGGGGAGCGGGCCTTCATCGGATGGATGGACCCGCGCGGCATCGTCGCGGCGGCCACGGCATCGGCCTTCTCCGCCAACTTGGTCCAACGAGGGGAGAGCGGGGCCGCGAGGATCCTTCCCGTCACGTTCCTGGTGATCGTGGGAACCGTCCTGCTCTACTCGCTCACGGCCGCACCCGTCGCCAGACGGCTGGGTGTCGTCAAACCGGCGGGCACGCGCATCCTCCTGGTGGGCGGGGAGGCGTGGGTGGTCGACCTGGGACGAGCCCTGCGGTCCGCGGGATTGGACGTGCTGATGTGGGCGGGGCGCGACGAGGAGCGGGAACTGATCAAGGGGGCGGGGCTCGACCTGGCCAAGGGCGATCTGCTGGCCACGGCCATCAACCCCGGGGCGCGGCTCGAGGGAGTGACGGCCGTGTTCCTGGCGACCGACGACGACGACTTCAACGCCCTCGCCTCGGTCGTGATGCAGGACAGCGTCGAGGGCCCCGTCTACCGGGTCGGGCCCCCGCACGACAGCCATGGAGTGATCGCCCCCTACACCGGCGGCGACATCCTCTTCGGCCGTTCCCTCGTCCGTCACGTCCTGGCAGAGCGCTACGAACGGGGTGCCCGGTTCGTGGTGCAGCCGGCCTCCGACCCGCTGCCGCCGGAGCACGACACTCTCTTCGTGCTGCGGGCCGACCAGCGGCTGGACCCGATCACCGAGAGACACGGGACCGTCCCGCAGAAGGGCGACACGGTCGTTCTCCTCGGTTCCGTCCCGACGGCCGGCGGGCATTGAACCTCATGGACCGGCTCCGTGCGACTACCTCCCGCCCCTGCGCGCTCCCTTGAGCTTCGCGTCCAGGGTGATCGCCGCGTCGATCAGCGCCAAGTGCGTGAAGGCCTGAGGGAAATTGCCCAGCTGCTGCCCCGTCAGGGCGATCTCCTCGGAGTACAGGCCCAGGTGGTTGGCGTAGGTAAGCATCTTCTCCAGCACCAGCCTGGCCATGTCGATGTGTCCGGCCCGGGCCAGGGCGTCGACGTACATGAACGTGCACAAGGAGAAAGTGCCCTCGGAGCCGCGCAGTCCGTCGGGCGACGCCTCGGGGTTGTAGCGGTAGACCAGGCTGTCGCTGACCAGCTCACGGTCCATCGCGTCCAGGGTGGACTTCCACTTCGGATCGTCCGGCGTGATGAAGCCGACCGTCGGCATGCGCAGCAGCGACGAGTCGAGCACATCGTCGCCGTAATGCTGTACGAACGCCTGCTTCTCGGGGTCCCATCCCCGGCTGAGGACCTGCGCGTAGATCTCGTCTCGCGCGTCCACCCAGCGGCCGCCGGCCGCGGGACGGCCGTCGTCGTGGGCGATCCGCAGGGCGCGGTCGAAGGCGACCCAGGACATCACGCGGCCGTAGGTGAAGTCCTTCCGGCCGCCGCGGGTCTCCCACAGCCCTTCTCCGGGCTGGTCCCAGTGGTCGACCAACCAGTCGAGCAGCGTGTGCAGCGCGGTCCAGCCCCCGGTGTCGAGATGCATGCCGTGCTGGTGCGCGAAGTAGATGCTGTCGAGCGCCTCGCCGTAGATGTCCAGTTGCAGCTGGCTCGCGGCTCCGTTGCCGATACGGACCGGTGCGGAACCTCGGTACCCCTCCCAATGGTCCAGGGTCTCCTCGACCAGGTCGGAGGTGCCGTCGACGCGGTACATGATGTTCAGTGGCCCGGTGCCGTTTCCCTGCCCGGCCTCTTCCTTCACCCGGTCGTGCAGCCAGCCGATGAACGCGGACGCCTCTTCCTTGAAGCCCAGTCCCAGCAACGCGTACACCGAGAACGACGCGTCACGGATCCAGGTGAACCGGTAGTCCCAGTTGCGCTCTCCACCCAGTTGCTCCGGCAGACCCGTCGTCGGCGCGGCGACCAGGGCGCCGGTCGGCGCGTAGGTCATGAGCTTCAGCGCCACGGCCGAACGTTCCACCGCCTCCCGCCAACGACCCGAGTAGGTGGACTGACCGAGCCACGAGCGCCAGAACCCGACCGTCTCGTCGAAGAGCTGCTCGAACTCCGCCACCCGGATCGGGTGCGGCGGCCCGTCGGGGGCCGACTCCAGGACTACGCCGCGCTGTTGCCCCGCCTGCAGGGTCATGCTGAAACGCAGGTCGTCGTTGTCAACCGAGAGGATGTTCAGCAGCCGTTCGTCCTGCGGCTCACGGACGCCGCGGACGGCGAGGTCCAGGTCCTCCGAGGTGAACAGTGCCCCGTGCTCCGTGATGTGCAGCTTGTGCGGCTTGCGCCCGTAGTCGAAGCGCGGAGCGATCTCCCCTTCGAACGTCATGCTGCCCCGCACACAGCGCAGCATGCGGACCAGACGGTGCCGGTCCGTCGCCGTCGTGCCGGTCACCGGCATGAAGTCGACCACCTCGCCCGCCCCGGCCTCGGTCATGAAGCGCGTCACCAGAACGGCGGTGTCCGGGTGGTAGAGCTGTTTGGTGGTGTAGTCGTCCGCGGCCGGCCTGACGGTGAAGTGGCCGCCCTTCCGCCGGTCGAGCAGAGCGCCGAAGACGCTGGGCGAATCGAAGCGCGGACAGCAGAACCAGTCGATCGTCGCATCGGTTGTCACGAGGGCCGCGGTCTGCAGGTCACCGATCAGGCCGTGGTCCTCGATCAGGGGGTAGTCGTCCATCTTGAGCCCCTTTCGGCCCCGTCAGACAACGTTCGGGCACCGTTGCACAGCGCCCGAGGTGTCCAGGCACCATTCGGCCAGCTTAGGCCGACGGTGTCGTCCCGTCCTGGCGAGCGAGTCGCACCGGGCGGTGCCGGGAGCTCTGCCGCTGCGCCGCTCCGGGAAGAGCCCTACCGTGAGGTGGCGGCGATCCGGCTGAGGGAGCCCGCGGTCTCGTGTGCCTCATGAGCACCGGACTCCTCCGGGTGTGAAGGAGGCGTGACGTGGGTGTCCTGACGTCCTGGGCAGCCAGGTTCAGGCTGGGGCAATACGTCAAGGCGAGCCTGTGGATCGTGCCGTTGTTCGGTCTCGTCCTCGGCGTCCTTCTCGCTGAGCTCGCGCTCACCGCCGACAGCGCGGACTGGCCGCCGAGCGGCTGGCACTACTCCGCGACGACGGCGAGCGGCGTACTTTCCGCCATCGTGGGGGCGATGGTGGCGTTGCTCGGATTCGTCGTCACCATCGGCGTACTCGTCGTGCAGCAGGCGACAGGAACCCTCTCCCCTCGCTATATGCGCCTGTGGTACCGGGACCGGCTGCAGAAAGCGGTGCTGGCGACGTTCACCGGGACGTTCGCGTTCGCGTTCTCCTTGCTGCGCAGCGTCGAGACCGACTCCGTCCCCGACCTCGGGGTCACCCTGGCCGGCGCGGCTGTGGCCGTCAGCCTCGTGCTCCTGCTCATCTACCTCAACCGGTTCACGCACAGTCTCAGACCGGTGGCCATCGCCGAGCTGGTCACCCGCATGGGAGTGACCGTCTTCACGAGCGGGGCCGCGGCGATCCGGGACGCGGCGCCACGCGGAGAGGGAACCGTGTCGTGCGACGGTCCGGTGATGCGCGTGCGCACCGGACGTGGTGGAGCCGTCCAGGCGTTCAACGTGGCCGGGCTGGTCGCGGAGGCGGCGCGCCACGACTGCGTCTTCGTCGTGACCCGCCTGATCGGCGACTTCGTACCGCCCGGCACTGTCCTCATCGAGGTCCACGGGGGTACGTCGCAACCGGACCCGGACAGGGTGACCGGTCTCGTCGCCCTCGGGGCCGAGCGCACCATCGAGCAGGACCCCGCATTCGCCCTGAGGGTCCTCGTCGACATCGCCATCAGGGCCCTCTCCCCCGCGGTGAACGACCCTACGACCGCGGTGCAGGTGATCAATTACATCGAGTCCTTCCTGCACACGGTCGGCAGCACACGCCTCCCCGGTCGCTATGTGCTGGCCGATCGCCACGAGCACGCCCGGCTCGTGCTCCCGGGGCGTGACTGGGAGAACTTCCTTCAGCTCGCCGTATGCGAGATCCGCGAGTACGGAAGTTCGTCCGTCCAGGTCTGCCGACGGCTCCGCGCCATGCTCGAGGGCCTGCTCGACACCCTGCCGCCGTCTCAGCACGCGGCTGTGCGAGCGGAGATCAGCCTGCTGCAGGGGTCGATCGATCGAGAGTTCACCGACCCGGCCCGCCGGGCCATCGCGCAACAGCCCGACCACCAGGGCATCGGTGGGAAGTACCTGTCTGACGGGCTCTACTGACCTTGTTGGCGTGATGGGCTGGAGCTGTCCACCGCGCTCTTCGAGTACCTGGAAATCTTCCACAATCCCGGAGCGGTTCATGATGCCGTGTGTCCCGTCTTCTGAGTGGGGCTTGAACGTCGGTCAGGAATAGGGCATATCCGGTGCCAGCGAGCGCGGCGGCCGGGGACGGGATTGCAGCCCTGTTGTGCGGCGTATGTGGGCGGACACTGCGAGGACGGGGCCGGCTTGTCGG
This sequence comes from Streptomyces sp. NPDC001536, assembly GCF_042894505.1. NCBI lineage: Bacteria > Bacillati > Actinomycetota > Actinomycetes > Kitasatosporales > Streptomycetaceae > Streptomyces > Streptomyces sp. NPDC001536. The sequence continues at coordinate 9,549 of NZ_JBIAVQ010000032.1, read as the reverse complement.
CGTGCCTGGGGCGCCTGCCGTCCGCGTTGTCGGTCACCTCGCCGGTTGTACAAGGCCGGCCTGGTAGGCGAAGGCGACGAGCTGTGCGCGATCACGGGCGTCCGTCTTGGTTTTGGCCCGTTGGACGTGGGTGCGGACGGTCAGGGGGCTGAGGAACAGTGCGTCGGCGATCTCGTCATTGGATTTGCCTTCCGCGACCAGGGCCACCACCTCCCGCTCTCGCGGAGTGAGGCTGCCGAATTGCTCGGGGTCGGAGGCGCCGGAGTCGGGGGCGGGGGTGGCGAGGAAGCGGGTGATCAGTGAGCGGGTGGCCAGGGGGGACAGCAAGGCGTCACCGGAAGCGACCGTGCGGATGCCGTCGAGGAAGGCGTCGGCGGTGGTGTTCTTGCCGAGGAAGCCGCTCGCGCCGAGGCGCAGGGCCTGGGCGACGTGCTCATCGGTCTGGAACGTGGTGAGGATGAGGACGCGTGTGGCCTGCAGTTGGGGCTGGGCGCAGATGGCGGCGGTCGCGGCCAGTCCGTCGGTGCCGGGCATGCGGATATCCATGAGGACGATGTCCGGGCGGTGGATGCCGGCGAGCGTAATGGCCTGCTGCCCGTTGGTAGCCTCGTCGACGACTTCCAGGTCGTCGCAGGAGTCGATCAGCACCCGGAAGGTTGCTCGCAGCAGGGCCTGGTCGTCGGCAATCAGTATGCGGATCGTCATGGGACCTGCTCTCTGGTCAGACGCTGATGGGGAGTTCGGCCGTGACGGCGAAGCCGCCTTCCGGGCGGTGCCCCGCGCGGAGGCGGCCTCCGGCGGACTGAGCGCGCTCTCGCATGCCGATGAGACCGAAGCCGCCGCCGGGTGCGCGCGGGGGCGTGATCGGGCTGCCGTCATCGCTCACCGTGATCGTCAACTGCTCCTGGGCGTAGGCGAGGTGGACATGTGCCGTGTTTGCCGCGGCGTGTTTGGCGACGTTGGTCAGGGCTTCCTGCACGATGCGGAAGGCGGTCAGGTCCACCCCGGCCGCCAGGGGCTTCACGGGGCCGTCGACAGCGATGGTGATGTGCAGTGCAGCGGCGGCGAAGGCAGCGACCAGGTCAGGCAGCCGCTCCAGTCCGGGTGCGGGATTCAGCGATTCCTCAGCGGACTCAGGCTGGCGCAACAGGCCTACGGTTGCCTCGAGTTCGCGCAGTGCAGCCGTGGTCGTGCCGGTGAGTTCCTTGAGGATCTGGCCGGCCTGCGCGGGGTGGGTGGAGAACAGGTGGGCGGCTGTGCCGGCTTGGGCGTTGGCGAGGGCCATGTGGTGGGCGACCACGTCGTGCAGTTCCCGGGCGATGCGGATGCGTTCTTCGGTGACGCGGTGTTGTGCTTCCTCGTAGCGGGTGCGTTCGGCGTCCTCGGCGCGTGTGCGGACGGTGTCCAGGTACGCGCGGCGCGCTCGCACTGCCGATCCGTGCAGGATAGGCAGCAGGATCCAGAAGGCCAGACTCACCGCCTCGTTCGCCCAGGGTGCGTCCTCCGAATCCCAGAGCAGCGCGGTGGGCAGGAGGATGACAGCAACCAGGAGGCAGTAGGTGCGGATGGTCCGCTGAGACGCCTGCAGAGTCAGCTCGTACAGCGCGACGATGACCGGGACCAGCAGGAGGGGGCCGAAGTTGCTCCCCTGGGCGCCCGCGACGGCGGTGGCGAGGGTGGTGAGGACGACGGCGGTGGCGGGGCGGCGGCGCCGTGCCAGCAGACATGTACAGGTGACTGCCGCAAGGGCGAAGCCCGGCCACCACATGCTGTCGGTGCCGGCCCGGCGGTACTGGTTGCTGATGGCCGCATAGATGAGCAGGAGGAAGGCCGCTTCGACGAGGCGGGGGTACCGGTCGGCGTGACGTCGCAGATGGATGACCATGGGCTTTCTCCGAGCCGTGCCGTGACCGGCGGCGTGAGGAGGTGGACAGGGTTTGCGACCCGATCCGGGCCGCTCGCGGGCTTCTGAATCCGAGCGGCCCGGTCAGCGCGTGCGTCAGACGACCCTCATGGGGGTCCGTCGATCGTCGTTGTCAGACGAGTCGCGCGATGTGTGGGCCTGCTTGGTGAGGGCTTCGCCCTCGACGTCAACGCGGGGCAGCAGCCGGTCCAGCCACTTCGGCAGCCACCAAGCGCGCTTGCCGAGGAGCGCCAGAACCGCGGGCACAAATGCCATACGAACGACGAAGGCGTCGAAGAAGACGGCGCTGGCCAGCCCGAAGCCGACCATCTTGACCATGGATTCGCCGCCCGTCATGAACCCGCCGAACACCGCCATCATGATCAGCGCTGCTGCCCCCACGACTTGGGCGCTGTGCCGGAACCCGGTTACGACGGCCTGACCGGACTCCTCCCCATGGATGTGCGCCTCGCGGATCCGGGAGACCAGGAAGACCTGATAGTCCATGGCGAGGCCGAAGACGATACCCACCAGGAAGACAGGCATGGTGCTCATGATCGGACCGGTCTCGTCGACACCGAAGAAGCCGGCCCCGTGGCCCTGTTGGAAGACCGTGACGATCGCGCCAAGGGCCGCGCTGACCGACAGCAAGAAGCCGAGCGCGGCCTTGAGCGGCACCAGGATCGAACGGAAGACCAACATCAGGAGGAGGAAGGCGAGACCGACGACGACCGCGAGATAGGGAATGAGGGCGTCCTGCATCTTCTGACCCACGTCGATGTTCAGGGCGGTGGTGCCGGTGACCTTGAAGTCGGCGCCGGTGGCCGACTCCACCGCGCTGCGCTCGCTGCGGATGGTGTGCACCAGATCCTGTGTCTGCTCGCTGGTGGGCGCGGTCGACGGGACGGCGGAGATCACTGCCGTGTCCTTCGCCTCGTTGAAGCGTGCCGACGAGACGGAGACGATTCCCTTGGTGCCGGCGAGCTTTGCGGAGACCGCTGTCACGGCTGCCTGCGGGTCATCGGCCTTCTTGGCATCAACGACCACGGTCAGCGGGCCGTTGAAGCCCGGGCCGAAACCCTCGGCGAGCGCGTCATAGGCGCGGCGCTCCGTGGTTGCGGTCGACTTGGCCTCGTCGCCAGGCATGCCCATCCGCAGGTCCAACGACGGCACCGCGAGCGCCCCGAGGCCGATCACAGACAAGAGCAGTACCGGCAGCGGCCGGCGCACCACGAACTGCGCCCAGCGAACACCCCGGGCGGCCTTCGTACTTGTGGCGGCCGTCTTGGTCCTGCCGATGCGGCTGAAGAGTTCGTCGGGGGTGCGACGTCCGCCCTCGCGGTCACGGCGAGAGAGCACCGCGTTGGGCCAAAAGCCCAGGAGCGCCGGCACTGCGGTCAGGGCGACCAGGACTCCGACCAGGACTGCACCTGCCGAGCCGATCCCCATCTTGGTGAGCATCGGGACGCCGACCACGGAGAGGCCCAGCAGAGCGATGACGACGGTGAGCCCGGCGAAGACCACCGCACTCCCGGCCGTGCCCGCGGCCAGGGCAGCCGCCTCCTGCGGCTGGTGCCCCTTGGCCCGCTCTTCCCGGTAGCGAGAGACCACGAACAGGGAGTAGTCGATGCCGACGGCGAGGCCGAGCATCATCGCCAGTTCACCGACCGTGGAGGAAAATCCGAAGGCGCTGCTCACGGCGGTGATCCCGGCCAGGCTGACACAGACGCCGAGGATGGCGGTAAGCAGCGGCAGGCCGGCGGCGGCGAGTGAACCGAAGGTGATCAGCAGCACCACCGCGGCGACGAGAACGCCGAGCACCTCTCCCAGGCCCTGCCCTGCTTCGGTCTCCAGCGCGGAGCCGCCGACCTCGACGGTCAGACCCGCGTCACGGGCCTGCTCGACTGCCTTGGTCAGGTCCGTCTTGCTGGCATCGGTGAGATCGTCACTCTCGACCTTGTAGGTGACGGTGGCGTACGCCGTCGACTTGTCCTTGCTGACCGCGTTCGTGTCGAAGGGACTGGTCGCGCCGGCGACCTGTGACCCGTCGGCCACCGCGGCAACGAGTTTGCCGATGGCCGAGCGCTTGGCGGCGGCGGTGACGTGCTGACCGTGTTCCGCGACGAACACGATGCGGGCCTCTGCACCGTCCGCTTCGGCGCCCGGGAATCGCTCATTGATCAGGTCGAACGCCTGCTGGGATTCGATGCCGGGCATGGAAGACGAGTCGTCCGGTGCCTCGGATGCGCTGGAAGCCCCGAGGAACACGGCGGCCAGCACCGCCACCCAGGCCAGCACCACTATGCGGCGCCTCCGGAAGGCCCATCGACCCACCCGATGCAAGAAAGTCGCCATGAAAGGACATCTCCATATCTGGATATCGGGAACGTCTCTCACCCTCGCGGGCCGGCATCTCCACGTCGTCGGCCGTAGCGACAGTCCCCTGTACTGAAAAACAAGTAGGACTCGGCGGGTGTCTCATCTCCCGCTGGTATTGCCCCTGCCGCAACCGGCATGGGATGCGCGAACAGAACGGCGACACACCTGATGGAGCCCGCCATGGGTTGTTCTTGGGAATCGGGTATGCGTCGGCCACGGCCGGCTGTCCGCAGCAGCTGGCCAAGGGGTTACCGGGCGGTCCTCAGGAATTGCTGACGGCGTTGTCGGGATGCAACGGCAGCAGGACGCGGAACGTGGCGCCCTCCCCTGGTCCAGAGCGGACCTCAACACAGCCGCGGTGAGCGGTCACCAGGGAGCGGACGATGGACAGTCCCAGACCGGCGCCGCCGGTCTGTGTGCGGCCACGGGCGGTGTCGGCGCGGTAGAAGCGGTCGAAGACGTGCGCGGCCTGCTCGGCCGTGATTCCCGGTCCCTCATCGCTCAGCTCAAGGACTGCCTGATCCTCTAGCGTGCCGACGCCGATGCGTACCGGCGTGCCGGGCGGTGTGTGGGCGATGACGTTGCCGACGAGATTGGAGGTGACCTGTCGCAGTCGGGACTCGTCGCCCAGAACGGGGGCGCCGCCGGGCGGACCGCCGCCCGGGCCGGTCAGAGTGATGGGACGTTCGGGGGCCAATGCCCGTAGGTCGTGCAGGGCGTCGGCGGCCAGGGTGCGTAGGTCCATAGGGGTGAGACGAAGGGTCAGATACTCGTCACCGGTGGCGTCTTCGTCGAGCCTGGCGAGCAGCAGCAGATCCTCGACGATGCTGACGAGGCGGCCCGCTTCGCGTTCGATACGGCTCATGGCGGCATCGACATCGGCGCGCTGGGGCATGCCGCCCATCCGGTACAGCTCGGTGAAGCCTTTGATCCCGAACAGCGGGGTGCGCAGTTCGTGGCTGGCGTCCGCGATGAAGGTGCGCATGCGCTCGTTGGTGGCGGCGCGGGCGGCGTCGCCGGCTTCGATGCGATCCAGCATGCCGTTGAGCGCGGCGGACAGCCGGCCCAGTTCGGTGCGGGTCGTGGCCGGCTGCGGGACACGGCTGGACAGATCTCCGCCCGCGATGGCCGCTGCCGTCGTCTCGATGCGCCGCAGTGGCCGCAGGCCGGCCCTCACGGCGAACCAGGCGATGATGCCCAAGCAGACGAGCACCAGGGAATCGATCACCAGCATCCACACGCCCAGGTGCCGGATCGTCGTGTGGACCGGCGCCAGGGAACCGGCCACGACGACGCTGCCGCCCTTGTCCACCTTGGTGTCGTGGCCGGGGGCCAACGGGGCGGCGATGACACGCCACTCATCATCGCCGTCGCCCTTGCCCGGAACCTGGAAGGGGTGCTGGTCGCGGGTCGCGATCGCTGCGGTGTCGAGGATCGGAAGTTGTGGGGCGCCATGGGTGGCCGGACGCAGCGTATGACGCAGATGCCCTTCGGCATCGAGGTAGGCGACGTAGACATCGCCCGTCACGTCGCGCTCCACTGCTTCGCGTGTGTCCGGTGCCGTCTCGCCGGGCGGGTCTTCCGTGTTCGACAGCCGGGCCGCAGTCGTGGCAGCGGCGCGCAGCCTGTCATCCAGTTGCTGCACCAGTTGCCGTTGCAGCAGGGTGACGAGTAGGGCGTTGCTGGCCAGCAGGGCGGCGACGACCAGCAGCAATGTGATGGCCACGACCCGCCCGCGCAGCGACAGACGGCTCATTGGCCCGCGCGTGGGGGCGGTGCTCATGCGCGGGGCCTGCGCAGGACGTAGCCGGTGCCGCGCACTGTGTGGATCAGCTTCGGTTCGCCGGTGTCGATTTTGCGGCGCAGGTAGCTGATGTAGGAGGCGACGATGGAGTCGTCGCCGTCGAAATCGTAGTGCCAGACTTGGTCTAGGAGCTGATCCCTGGACAGGACCTGTCCAGCGTTTTGCATCAGCACGCGCAGCAGGTTGAATTCGGTCGGAGACAGCTGTACTGGCCGGCCGCCCCGGGTCACCTGGTGGCTGTCGAGATCGAGTTCTAGGTCGTCGACTACGAGGAGCCCGTCGGGCCGGCGGCCGCTGGTGCGGCGCAGTACGGCCTGAATGCGCAGGATTAGTTCCTCAAGGTTGAAGGGCTTGGTGACGTAGTCGTCCCCGCCGGCCCGCAGGCCGCTGATGCGGTCCTCGGCTGCGTCCCTGGCGGTCAGGAAGAGGATCGGCGGGTGCCCGCTTCCGGAACCGGAGGGATGCTCGCGCAGGCGACGTGCGACCTCGAAGCCGTCGAAGTCGGGCAGCATCACGTCCAGGACAATCAGATCTGGGCGCTTGTCGCGGACCGCTTCCAGAGCCTGGCCGCCGGCTTCGACCGACATCACTTCAAAGCCAGCCAGCTGCAAGCTGGTAGACAGCAGCTCACGCAGCGTCGGCTCGTCCTCCACCAGTAGCAGTCGTTGTGTCGTCATGGCACCTGTCCCCGGCTGGCGGTCCTCTGTCTTCACTGTCCTGCCCTGCTAGACGTCACGCTTGCGGAAGACGACCAACGCCGCCGTCATCAGAGCCGCCACGCATCCGGCCATGACGCCCACGCCTGCCCAAGGACTCAGCAACGTGGGGTCCTGATAGCTGGTGATAATCTGCCCGCCGGCGATCGACGGCCAGTACTTCGACACCCAGTCGCCGAGTCCTGCGGGCAGGGCCGGGGCGAAGGCCTGAACGATCAGCATCACGCCGAACAGCGTGGTCACCGTTGCCGTGGTGGAGCGGATCACCGTGCCCAGAGCCAGTCCGAAAAGCCCGGCCAGTGCCAGATATAGGCCACCACCAACGATGCCGCGCAGTGCCACGCCGTCGGAGAGTGCCAGGTGCGGAGCGCCCGCTCCGGACAGCGACGCCTGTCCGACGAGAAATCCGGCCAGTGACACCGCGATCCCGACCGGGAGCGTCACGCCCACCAGCACCACAGCCTTGGACACCAGCACCCGCGCCCGGTGCGGAACCCCGATCAGGGTCGGGACGATCGTGCGCGCCCCGTACTCCGAGGTGATGACCAGGCCGCCCAACAGGCCGAGCGCGATCTGCGCGAGCAGGTAGCCGCGCAGGCTGATCGCCAACGGGTCGAACGAGGCCTGGTCCGCGGGACTCAGGTCCGCGAACTCACTGCCGGCGGACGAGGCATTCAGCGCGGCGAGGCCGATGCAGAACGCCAGGGTGCCCAGGATCACGTACAACGTCGACCGCATCGTGCGGATCTTGATCCACTCGGCGTGCAGGCAGTGCCAGAAGGTCACCTTCCCACGCCGCACACGCTCTGCCTGAGGGCGGGGCACGAGCAAACGCCGACGGGCTCTCGTCGGCCTTGCGGGGAGTTGCGTCGGGGCGTGCGTCATCGGCTCGTCGCCTTCTCCGACTGGTACTCCACCGCATCGCGAGTCAGGTCCATGAATGCCTGTTCCAGCGACACTTGGCGCGGAGCAAGCTCGTGCAGCTCCACTCCACCGAGCGACGCCAGGGCCCCGATCTCGGCGGCTTCCAGACCGGTCACGACCAAAGCGTCGCTGCCCTCGGTCCGCACCTGAACAGCTGGGGTGAGCATGCTGCGCAGGGCCTCGGCCTGGGGGGTGCGGACAAAGACCTCGCGCTCGGAGTGTGCCTCGATGAAGTCCTTCATCGTCGTGTCAGCGATCAGCTTTCCGCGACCAATGACGATGAGGTGGTCGGCGGTCAGCTCCATCTCGCTCATCAGATGGCTGGACATCAAAACCGCGCGTCCTTCGGCCGCCATCCTCCGCATCAGCGACCGGATCCACACGATGCCCTCCGGGTCCAGCCCGTTGAGCGGCTCGTCGAAAACCAGAATCGGAGGATCACCCAGCAGCGCCGCGGCGATGCCCAGCCGCTGACGCATTCCGAGGGAGAAAGTCCCCGCACGCCGACGGCTCACCTTCTCCAAGCCGACTTCCGCCAGTACCTCGTCCACCCGGCGGCGCGGAATCCCGTTGCCGACCGCCAACGCCGACAAGTGATGATAGGCGGTGCGACTGGGCAGCACTGCGCCCGGATCCAGGAGCGCCCCGACCACCTTCAGCGGCGCGGGCTGCGCAGCGTACGGCCGTCCGGCCACTGTCGCAGTCCCGGAACTGGCAGCGTCCAGGCCCAGGATCATGCGCATCGTGGTCGACTTGCCGGCTCCATTGGGCCCCAGGAACCCGGTCACTTCCCCGGGTCGGACAGCGAATGTCAGATCATCCACGGCCAGGACCTCGCCATAGCGTTTCGACAGGCCACGTACTTCGATCATCGAGACTCCAGACCGGCAATGGTGCACGCGACCGTCGCGTGCAGCACTCACTGTCCGCCACCGACATGAGCCCGATCTGGACGAACATGAACGTTTCATGCGAACGCCAAGCCCCTGACCTGGGAAGACTTCGCGGGGAGAACCCGATGGCCCTGGGACTCACATGAAACTCCCATGATGGCCTCAGGCCAGCGGTCATCGATGGCCATACCCCAGCGGCAGGTCAGAGATCGTGTAGGAAGCGGCCGACCTGGCCCCCGCCACAGCCTGCAGTGAGACTGCAGAGCGTAGAGGGCCTCGAAACCGGTGACGCTACGGGAGCATCCCGAACTGTGCCCGAGCCTCTCATCGCGGCGGGCGACGGCCACATCCCGGGTGCGGCCGGGGCGGAGTCACGGAAATCCAAATCGTGCGGCAGCGTCGTCGGTCGATCATGCCGAGTCCCCCGTACCCCGATTTTCCCCTGCCGACCTGCCTAGGAGGGCGTTTAAGCAGGTCAATCCATATATGCGGCTCTCGCCACTGCCCTGCTTCGAGGGTCTTCATCCCATAGACGCGATGAATGGCGCTCCCTGGGGCGGATGCTCGGCCATTCATCTCGTTCGCTTCTATACCTGGAAGTCCGTCTGGTTTGAAGTTGCCGCGGAATCGCCCAATGAACAGTGGAACCGAGCCCTCCGCCTCGCCCGTGATCACGCTACGCCGTGAGCGTCGTTCCGGGGATCAGACGCCTTCGCGCATAGGTACCCGCACGCCCCGCTCGTCGGCGACCGTCTCCGCGATGTCGTAGCCGGCGTCCACGTGCCGGATGACGCCCATGCCGGGGTCGTTGGTCAGTACCCGGCGGAGCTTCTCACCGGCGAGCTTCGTGCCGTCGGCCACGGACACCTGGCCGGCGTGGATGGAGCGGCCCATGCCCACGCCGCCGCCGTGGTGGATGGACACCCAGGA
>NZ_JBIAVQ010000031.1:0-39418 GCF_042894505.1 Streptomyces sp. NPDC001536 | reverse complement strand
ACCCCGGCCCTGGCCACCCGCGGCTTCACCGCCGAGGACTTCACCGAGGTCGCCGACGTCATCGCCTCCGCGCTGAAGCCGTCGTACGACGTCGAAGACCTGAAGGCCCGGGTCAAGGCACTGGCCGACAAGCACCCGCTGTACCCCGGCCTGAACAAGTAGTTCCCTGGTGGGGGCACCCGACGAGTGTGCCCCCACCCTTTCGCAAGGAGTTCCCGTGGCCATCTCGGTCTTCGACCTGTTCTCGATCGGCATCGGCCCGTCGAGCTCGCACACGGTCGGCCCGATGCGTGCGGCCCGTATGTTCGCCCGCCGTCTGCGCAACGAGGGCCTGCTGCCCTCCGTCGCCTCGGTCCGCTCGGAGCTCTACGGCTCCCTGGGCGCGACCGGTCATGGCCATGGGACGCCCAAGGCGGTGCTGCTGGGACTTGAGGGCGCGTCCCCTCGTACGGTCGACGTCGAGGGCGCGGACGACCGGGTGGCGGCGATCAAGGACGCGGGGCGTCTGAACCTGCTCGGTGAGCACGAGATCCCGTTCTCCTTCGACGACGACCTCGTACTGCACCGCCGTAAGGCACTTCCGTACCACGCGAACGGCATGACGCTGTGGGCGTACGACGCGGCGGGTGCGGAGCTGCTGTCCAAGACGTACTACTCGGTCGGCGGCGGGTTCGTCGTCGACGAGGACGCGGTGGGCGAGGACCGCATCAAGCTGGACGACACGGTCCTGAAATACCCCTTCCGCACGGGCGACGAGCTGCTGCGCCTGACGAAGGAGACGGGCCTGTCGATCTCCGCGCTGATGCTGGAGAACGAACGCTCCTGGCGCACCGAGGACGAGATCCGCGGCGGCCTGCTGGAGATCTGGCGGGTGATGCAGGCGTGCGTCTCGCGGGGCATGTCGCGGGAGGGCATCCTGCCGGGCGGGCTGCGGGTCAAGCGCCGCGCCGCCGTCACGGCACGCCAACTGCGGGCGGAGGGCGATCCGCTGGCGCACGCGATGGAGTGGATCACGCTCTACGCGATGGCGGTGAACGAGGAGAACGCGGCGGGCGGACGGGTGGTCACGGCCCCGACGAACGGCGCCGCCGGCATCATCCCGGCCGTCCTCCACTACTACATCAACTTCGTGCCGGGCGCCGACGAGGACGGGGTCGTGCGGTTCCTGCTGGCCGCGGGCGCGATCGGCATGCTCTTCAAGGAGAACGCCTCCATCTCCGGCGCCGAGGTCGGCTGCCAGGGCGAGGTCGGCTCCGCCTGCTCGATGGCGGCGGGCGCGCTCGCGGAGGTCCTCGGCGGCTCCCCGGAACAGGTCGAGAACGCCGCGGAGATCGGCATGGAGCACAACCTGGGCCTGACCTGCGACCCCGTCGGCGGCCTCGTCCAGATCCCCTGCATCGAGCGCAACGGCATGGCCGCGGTCAAGGCCGTGACCGCCGCGCGGATGGCGATGCGCGGGGACGGCTCGCACAAGGTGTCCCTGGACAAGGTCATCAAGACGATGAAGGAGACCGGGGCGGACATGTCGGTGAAGTACAAGGAGACCGCGCGGGGCGGGCTCGCCGTGAACATCATCGAGTGCTGAGTCCGGTGACCACCGGGGGCTGATGCCCATGGGGCTCAAGGTATGGGGTATACGGGGTACTCCAACTCCTGTCCCCCCTAAGGCACTTCGAGGAGCCCCCCATGCTGCGCGGCATCGACGTCAGCTCGTACCAGTCCTCCTCCTACGACACGGACGGCCTCTCCTTCGTCTTCATCAAGGCGACGGAGGGCCGCACGTACACCAACCCCAAACTGGCCGCCCAGACGAAGACGGCCCGCGACGCCGGCCTGGTCGTCGGCTACTACCACTTCCTCTGGCCCGGCAACCTCACCGCCCAGGCCGAGTACTTCGTCAGCAAGGCACCGGAGCGGGCGGGCGAGATCCTCGCGGTGGACTGGGAGACCACCGGGGACGGGACGCATGCGAGCAACACGGAGAAGGACCGGTTCATCCGGAAGGTGAAGGAGCTGCGGCCGAACAACCGGGTCGTCCTCTACTGCAACCGCAACTTTTGGCTGAACATCGACAAGACTTCCTATGCCGGTGACGCCCTCTGGATCGCCGACTACGTGACCGCGGGCAAGCCCCGCATCAAGGCGAAGTGGCGCTTCCACCAGTACACCGACGATCCGGTGGACAAGAACGTCGCGGACTTCGCGAGCAAGGCCGCGCTGCGGGAGTGGGCGAGCCAGGCCTGACCTCCATTTATGCTGCTCGGCATGGGTGGGACAGTCGCTGCGGTCAGCAGCAATGGGACGTATTCGTTCACCAAGCCGAACCGGGAGAGCGTCACGCTGATCGCCGGGATCGGGGTCGAGGGGGACGTGCATGCCGGGGAGACCGTGAAGCATCGGTTCCGGATGGAGAAGGATCCTTCGCAGCCGAATCTGCGGCAGGTGCACCTCATTCACGAGGAGTTGTTCGAGGAGGTGCGGGAGGCCGGGTTCGAGGTGGGTGCCGGGGAGCTCGGGGAGAACGTGACCACGCGGGGGATCGATCTGCTGGGGCTGCCGGTGGGGACCCGGCTGCGGCTCGGGGCACGGGCCGTGGTCGAGGTGACCGGGCTGCGGAATCCCTGTGCGCAGATCGACAACTTCCAGAAGGGGCTCATGAAGCAGGTCGTCGGGCGGGACGAGAGCGGCAAGGTGCGGTTCAGGTCCGGGATCATGAGCGTCGTTCTCGAAGGCGGCGTCGTGCGGCCCGGGGATGCCATCAAGGTCGAGCTTCCCGACGGGCCGCACGTGCCGCTGGAGATCGTCTGACGTCGGCCGGGATCCGCGGGCGCGCTCCGCAGGGGCGCGGGGAACCGCGCCACCAGCCACGACGGCGCCGCTGACGACCGACTACGCGTCACGGCACTTCCAGCGGAGCGTCAGGCGCGGAACTCCGGCTTGCGCTCCGGGCTCGCCTCCGCCAGTGCCTTCGTGACCGCCTCGACGCCCTCCCGGAGTCCGTAGACCGGCGTGTCCGGCTGCTGGCGCCAGGACTCGTCGAGGCCGCCCGCGTCGACCGTGTCGAAGCCGAGCTCGTCGATGAGGGCGCGGACCTTCGCCTTGGCCGCCGCGTCGTCGCCCGCGACCGGCAGTGCCTGGCGGTCGGGGGCGCCGGCCGGGCGGTGGCGGTCCAGGATGTCCTGGGCGTAGGTGCCGTTGAAGGCCTTGATCACGGGATGACCGAGGTGCCGTTCCGTCCAGCGGCTCTCCGTGAGGCCCTCGTCCTCGATCCCGGCGATCCGGCCGTCGCGCTGGCGGGGGTAGTAGTTGCCGGTGTCGATGACCGCGACCCCGTCCGCCGCCTCGGCGAAGAGACCCGACGGCAGATCCGGGATCGCCTTCAGCGGGATCGTGACGACGACGACCTCCGCGCCGCGCGCCGCCTCCTCCACCGGGACGGGCGTCGCCCCCGTCTCCTTCGCCAGCTCGGTGAGCGTGTGCGGGCCGCGGGAGTTCGCGACGGACACCTCGTGGCCGAGGGCCGTGAGCCTCCGGGTCAGGTTGCCGCCGATCTGTCCCGCGCCGATGATGCCGATCTTCATGACAGGCCCCTCAAGGTCGATGCACGTGCATACGTCTGAGCACGGCAACCCGGGAGGGCCGGGGGGTATTCCGGACGGCCTCAGATCCGTACGACGATCTTCCCCGTGTGCCGGTTCGACTCCATCAGGCGGTGGGCGTCCCGGATGCGGTCCAGCCCGTCGAAGACCTCGGCGACCACCGGCCGGAAGCCCCCGTCCGCCAGCCCCGCGTTGAGGAACGCCGTCGAGCGGCGGCGGCCGCCCGGTGTCGCGGTGAGGGTCATGTTGGCGTACGTGTGGATCGTGAACGGCCAGTTCCAGGGGATCTCGGCGGGACTGCGGTCCAGCCAGCCGTAGACCAGGACCGTTCCGCCCTCCGCGAGCGCTTCGGCCAGCGGACGGAAACCGGGACCGCCGATCGCGTCGAAGATCACCTCGGCGCCCCGGCCGCCGGTGAGCCGCCTGACCTCCTTGGCGACCGTCTCGGCGTCACCGCCGGAGACGATCACCTCCGCCGCCCCCGCCTCCAGCAGCCCCTGCCGCTTCGCCTCCGTACGCGTCGTCACCAGCGGAATCGCGCCGATGCGCCGCGCGACCTGGATCGCCGCGGTGCCGACCCCGCTGGAGGCGCCCGTGATCAGGACGTGGTCGCCGGGCCGCAGTCCGGCCGTCTCCAGGAGGCCGCCGTACGCCGTGGTGTACGTCAGCCAGGACGCCGCCCCCGTGACGGCGTCCACGGAGGCGGGGCGGGCCAGCACCGCGCTCTCGGGCAGCACGATCCGCTCCGCGTACACCCCCTGTGCGCTCATCTCGATGCCGGGTCCGGTCGTCACCGGGTCACCGACGGCGAGTTCGGTGACGCCCTCGCCGATCGCCTCGACGACACCGGCGGCCTCGTAGCCGAGCCGGGAGGCCGGGAGGGCGGCCTGGTAGTAGTAGGTGCCCGAGCGGAAGAGGGCCTCGGCGCGGTTGAGGCCCAACGCCTCGACGCGTACGGCGACTTGACCGGGGCCCGGCGCGGGCACGGTCACGTCCTCGATCTTCAGGACCTCAGGTCCGCCGATTTCATGAAAGAGCACGGTACGTGCGGTGGTTGACATGGCGTCCACGCTAGGAGCCCGGGACGAGACGATCCATGTCCGCCGGTCTCCCTTTCCTGTCCGTACGTCTCCCTCCCCCAACTCCCCGCTACGGTTGGGGACATGGACGTACTCAGCGACGCGATCGCCGCGATGCGCGCCGGCCGGCCGCACTCGGGGCGCCGGGACAAGTACGCGCCCTGGGGGATGCGGATCGAGGACTCGGAGGGCGCCGGGTTCCATGTGGTGCTGCGGGGTTCGGCCTGGCTGATCCCCGCGGTGGGCGAGCCGGTGGCGCTCGGGCCGGGGGACGTGGTGTTCCTGGCGCACGGGCGGGGGTACGCGCTGGCGAGCGGTCTGGACGTGGAGCCGGAGGTCGTACGGATGAACCCGGACGGGAGTCCGCCGCCCGAACCCCCCTCCCCCGCACGCGAGTCCACGGCGGCCCCCGACACCGTCATGCTGTGCGGCGCCTACTGGCTGGACCGCAGCCGGGCGCACCCCCTGCTGTCCGAGCTGCCGGAGGTGGTGCATCTGCCCGCCAGGGTCGGCACCCACCGGTCACTTCGGGCGGCGGTGGAGCTGCTGGGCGCGGAGCTGGCGGAACCGCAGCCGGGGTCGGACACCATCGTCTCCTCGCTCCTCGACACCCTGCTGCTCTACATCCTGCGCGCCTGGTGGCAGGGCCAGGCGCACACCGGCGGGCACCCCACCGGCTGGGCCGCCGCGCTCGCCGACCCCGCGGTGGCGGCGGCGCTCCAGGCCATCCACGCCGCCCCGGACCGCCCCTGGACGGTGGAGGAACTCGGCGCCCACGGCGGCCTGTCCCGCGCGGCCTTCTCCCGGCGGTTCACCGCGCTCGTGGGGCGCCCGCCGCTGACGTATCTGACGTGGTGGCGCATGACGACCGCCGGCCGGCTGCTCCGCGAGGACGACCTGCCACTGCGCCTGGTCGCCCAACGCACCGGCTACACCTCGGAGTTCGCCTTCGCCAAGGCCTTCAAGAGGGAGTACGGGGTGGCGCCGGGGCAGTACCGGAGGAAGGCGTCCTAGCAGGCGAAGGGGGCGCCCGGAGCCGAAGCCGGGTGCCCCCCTTCCGGGTACGTCACTTGCTCAGGTACGCCCAGAACTCGTCGAAGGACAGCACCTTGTCGCCGTTGAGGTCACGGCTCTTGATGATCACCTCGGCGACCGCCTCGGTGACGTTCCAGTCGCCTTGCTGGGCGAGGGCGGTCTTGAACTCGGCCGCGGTGATGAAGCCGTCACCGTCCGTGTCGATCCGCTCGAAGTGCTTGCGTGCCTCGTCGATGTCCGCCACCGATCCGCCCCTTTTTCTTCGTTCCTTGCCGTCTTACTGACGGAGGTCAGGTTATCCGGCGATCCGAGCACGCAGCGCGGCGACCACCCACGCGAACTCCTCCTCGTACGACGGCTGGGGTTCGAGGCCGTTCACGACGGCCGACAGCTCGCGGTACCGGGCGAGCCGCAGGTTCGTTCCCGCCTCAAGGCGCTTGAGCACCTCGGCCCGGTCGGCGTCCCCGAGCAGACCGGCCAGCAGCTCGTCCGCCTCCGGCGCCTCGGGGGCGAGCCCCCGCCGCCGTGCCTCCCCCGCCAGCTGGACGAGCCGGCTCATGAACCACAGGGACGTCCCGGCCGGGACGTCGGGCCCGCGGTCCGCCGCGTTGAACTCGATCGCCCTGCGCATCAGCGCCCGGAACTCCGGGTCCTGGATGAGTTCGGCCAGCTCCACCCACGCGTCCACCTGCTCGGGGCTGGGGTCGTCCGGCAGGTTGGCCGCCCCGGCGAACCGCAGCCGGGTGCGGATGTCGGGATCCGCCGTGTCGAGCCCCTCGAAGATCTCCGCCATGAAGTCCTCGATGATCCTGCGCCGCTCTGCGGCCGACAGCCGCGCCAGCTTGTTCATCAGTGTCATCTCCTCCGCGGTCGACCCGCGTCGCGCAACGGTCGACAGCACCGCACGGGTCACCTTCAGCGAGCGGATCTGCGCGTCCAGCGCCACCACATGCGCCGCCGCGACCTCCGCCACCGTCCGCTCCCCGTCCAGCACCTTGCGCACGTCCACCAGACCGAGGCCCAGCTCGCGCAGGGTGCGGATCAGTTCGAGGCGGGCGGCGGACTCCGCGTCGTAGAGGCGGTAGCCGCC
Organism: Streptomyces sp. NPDC001536; assembly: GCF_042894505.1. Lineage (NCBI taxonomy): Bacteria > Bacillati > Actinomycetota > Actinomycetes > Kitasatosporales > Streptomycetaceae > Streptomyces > Streptomyces sp. NPDC001536. The sequence continues at coordinate 32,615 of NZ_JBIAVQ010000031.1, read as the reverse complement.
GTCCGAGCGGGTCACCGGCGCGAGCACGCCCTCGTCGGACCAGTAACGGATGGTCCTCACGGTCAGGCCGGTGGCCCTCGCCAGCTCGCCGATGGTGAGAAGTCCGGTGCCGTCGTCGATCATGTCTGCGAGTCTGGGCCTTCCAGTGGGTGGAGACTCAAGGAGCGGTGTGGTGGAGACTCTGCGGGACATTCTCGACGCGGCCGCCGTGGGTGTCTTCCCGCCGCCGGACGGCCGGACGACCGTCGTGCCGCAGGCCGCCGACCGGGACGCGGGGGTGCTCGCCTTCACCGCGCACTCGGTCGTCTTCACGGACGAGGATCCGCGGTGGGTGCACGACACGTTGGCGGCGCTGGAGTGCGATCCGCTGGCCGCGACCATGAACCCGGGGTTCCTGGCGGCCTTCATGGCGCGGACGGGGCGTACGGCCGAGACCATCGACGCGATGTTCGTCGGCTCGCCGCTGCCGGGACGGCCTCCGCTCGCGCTGACGGAGATCCAGGACGCCGGGCACCCGCGCATCGCGTACGCCCGTCGTCGCCGTGACGACGTACGGGCCTGGACGACCGACGGCGGGGTGCTGGTCGCGGGGCGCGGGATCGGCGGCCGGCTGGAGGTCTCGCTGGAGGTGGACGAGGACGTACGGCACCGGGGGCTGGGGCGTCTGCTCCTGACCGCCGCCCGGCATCTCGTCGAGGAGCCGCTGTGGGCCCAGGTCGCCCCGGGGAACGCCCGCAGCACACGGGCGTTCCAGGCGGCGGGCTACCGGCCCGTCGGCGCGGAGGCGCTGCTGCTCAGTGCCAGGCCTCGAAGTGCGGATTGCTCTGACAGCCGCTCATGATCTCGGTCTTGGTGGTCTTGTTCACCGGGCAGACCCCGACGACGTACTTCCGATCGATGCCGCCGGGGAAGGCGACCTCGACCTGATCGGCCCACTTGTGGGTGTCGCCGATGGTCTTGTTCACGTCCACGCCTCCGGGGGCGTCGATGTAGTAGTTGTAGCCGGACTTCCACCACGTCTTGTACAGGTCGTGGTCGTACGTCGTGGAGACGTACGGGGAGGGCTGGTTGACCAGGACGTACTTCTCGATGTCGTACTGGCCGTTGATGACGTCCTTGGGCTTGAAGCCCTCCGCGAAGACGATCTCGGGGCCACGGCCGTCGCTGCGGTAGAGGGTGCCGCAGGTCTTGCGCCAGACCGGGTCCGGGGCGATGCGGTCGACCTCGACGCGCTTGTCGACGGCCGCCTTGATCGGGTCGTCGAACTGGACGGGACAGTCGCGCGGGGCGGGGGCCTTCGCGGGAGCGGCGGCCGCCGTGGTCGCGAAGACGGCGGCCAGGGACAGGACGGCGGCAGCGGCCCGCCGCCGCAGCTGAATTGTGATCATGGGGAGCACAATTCCGGTTCTGCGGCGGCGGGTTGTGGATCATCACTCGTACGGCGGCGTGTCAACTGAACGGGTGTCAGCGGAAGATGCCGGTGTGGCCGAGCGAGTAGCGCCCCGGCTGCGGGTACACCGCGAGTCCGTGCGGGCCGCTGCCCACCGGGATCCGGGCCAGCTGCTTGCCGGTGCGGGTGTCGATGGCGTACACCTCGGCGTCGTAACGCCCCGACAGCCACAGCACCTTGCCGTCGGCCGAGACTCCGCCCATGTCGGGGCTGCCGCCGTCGGGCAGATGCCACTTCCTGGTGACCTTGTCCTGGGCGAAGTCCCAGACGGAGACGGTTCCCTCGCCGCGGTTGGAGACGTACATCTCGCGGGAGTCGCGGCTGACGTACAGACCGTGGCAGCCCTTTCCGGTGGGCAGCAGCTTGGGCTTGCCGAATGTGTCGCCGTCCAGGACCCACATGCCGTCGGCCATCATGTCGGCGACGTAGAACCGCTTCCCGTCGGGCGAGATCTTCACGTCCTGCGGCATGGCTCCCTCGAAGGGGAGTTTCTGCTGCCCGATCACCTTCATCTTCTCGGTGTCGACCTTGAGCAGTTCGCCGCTGAACTCGCAGGAGACGATGAAGTACTTGCCGTCGCGGGAGAAGTCGGCGTGGTTGACGCCGTAGCAGGTGACCGGTTCGGTCTTGATCCGCTTCATGGTGTGCGGGTCACGGAAGACGAGTTCGCGGTCGAGGGAGGCCATCACGACGGCGTACTTGCCGTTGGGCGTGAAGTAGAGGTTGTACGGGTCGTGCACCTCGACCGGCTTGCCCGCCTTCCCCGTCTTCGGGTCGATGGGGGTGAGCGTGTGGCCGCGGTTGTTGTTCACCCAGAGGGTCTTCATGTCCCAGGAGGGGACGACGTGTTGGGGCTGCCGGCCGACGCGGATCGTCTCGATGATCTTGTACGTCTTCGGGTCGATGACGGAGACCGTGTCGGACTCGGTGTTGGGGACGTAGACCCGGGACGGGAAGTCCTTGACCACCGGCGAGAGCTTGTTCGGGCGGTCGGCGGCGTACACGTCCTGCGGGTCGAGGACCGGCGGCATGCCGGGCAGTCCCTGGACGGGCTTCTTCTTCGGCGGGGCGGGGACGGCCGCGGCCTTCGTGGCGCGGTGCTCCGAGGAGGCGTGGTCCCGGGTCTCGGTGCCGCAGGCGGCGAGAGCGGCGAGTACGGCGCCCGCGGCCAGGGTGTGCTTGACGAGATTCGTGCGGTGCATCAGCTGAACAACTCCGTGGTGGTCACGGCGGCCAGGCCGCGGCGGTCGAGTTCTTCCAGTACGGCGGGGAGGGCGGCGACCGTGTCGGCGTACCCGAAGTGCAGGCTCACCACGGACCCGTTGCGGATCTCGCCGAGGACCTTGCGGGTGACGGCGGGGGCGCCGGGCGAGGTGAAGTCGAGGGAGTCGACGTCGTACGACAGGACGTGCGGATAGCCGGCGTTGCGGGCCAGCCGCTCGACGAGCGGTGAGGCGAGCGCGGCGCGCGAGGGCCGGAACCAGCTGCCGATCGAGCCGGTGAGCCGCCTCAGCCGCTCGGCGCAGCCGTCGATCTCGGCCCGGGCGTCGGCCTCGGACATCTCGTTGATGCCGAGGTGGTGGAGGGTGTGGTTGCCGAGGTCATGGCCACCGTCGAGGATGCGGCGAGCGATCCCGGGGTGCTCGTCGAGCCAGGTGCCGACGGCGAGGACGGTGACACGGGCCCCGGCCCGCTCTGCCTCGCGCAGGAGGGCTCGGGCGGTGGCGGGGTCGCCGTTGCCGTGGAAGGTGAGGGCCACGCGGGGGCGGGTGCGGGGGCCGTGGGCGAGTTGGGCGGGCCGGCCGGGGAGCCGGCGGGGGCCGGGTGCGGGCGGTGGCTTGGCCGGTGCGCGGGAGTGGGCGGGGTGGGCGACGGCGCCGCTGGTGGCACACCCGGCGGTGAGGACGAGTCCGGCGCTGAGGCGCAGCACGGCCCGACGATCGGTCGTGGTCACCCGCCCCATTTAAGGGGGATTGAGGGAGAAAACCCGCGATTGAGCCGTTCGGCGGACCTACCGGATCAGCGGTCCGCGACCCTCATCTCGAACCATGTGGTCTTTCCGCGGGGCAGCAGATCGACTCCCCACCGGTCGGACAGCTTGTCCACCAGGAAGAGTCCCCGGCCGCTGACGTCCATCTCCTGGACCGGCATCAGACAGGGCAGCCCACGGGAGGGATCACGCACCTCGACCCGGATCCACCCACGGCGACGCCGCATCCGGAGCCCGAAGACCCGGGCCCCGGTGTGACGCACCGCATTGCCCACGAGTTCGGAGACGAGTAAAACGGCGTCCTCGGTCATCTTCGGGGTGAGCCCCCACTGACGCAGGACCACGACCTGGGTCAGTCGCCGCGCGGCCGCGGCGGACTCGGGACGCGAGGGGAGCGGAACCTCTGCCTCGGTCGGGTTGCCGAACAACTCCAGCGCCTTGAGCGCGTGTTCGTCCTCGACCGTCGGCGACCAGCGCGCCGCGGTCGCACGGCCGTGTCCCCGCGGCTGTTCGATACCCTCCAGCCCCGCCATGCCCCCATCATGGCCGCACCGGGCGCCTTCCGGGGTCGTCTCTGCGGAATACGCCCCCCGGAATCCACCATTCCGCTGGTTCCGATCGGCATATGCCAACGGCATTTCAGGGCTTGAAGCAGCCCTGCTGACCTGCGACGGAGGCTCGGCTGGAGGCAATCGACGGCTCCCTCGGCAAGGCAGACTTAAGGTTGCCTTAAGGCTCCCATAAACCGCCCCATCGAGGGACCCGGATCAGACATCCCGTCAACAGCAAGTGGTTCAGGCGAGTTTCCGCACGACTTTCCTCACAGGAACTTCGCCTTGCCAGGGCCTTCCTCGACGAAGCTGCGCATACCGGTCTCGCGGTCCGCGGTGGCGAACAGGCCCGCGAACCAGTTCCGTTCGACGGCCAGTCCGGTGTCGATGTCGGTCTCCAGTCCGGTGTCGATGGACTCCTTCGCGGCGCGCAGCGCGATCGCCGGACCCTGCGCGAGCTTGGCCGCCCAGGCATGCGCCTCGGTGTACACGTCGGCGGCCGGGACGACCCGGTCCACCAGGCCCAGCCTCTCGGCCTCGTCGGCCTTGACCATCCGGCCGGTGAAGATGAGGTCCTTCGCCTTGGACGGGCCGATGAGCCGGGCGAGCCGCTGGGTGCCGCCGGCGCCCGGGATCAGACCGAGCAGGATCTCGGGCTGGCCCAGCTTGGCGTTGTCGGCGGCGATCCGGAAGTCCGCGCACAACGCCAGTTCGCAACCGCCGCCCAGCGCGTAGCCGGTGACGGCCGCGACGACCGGCTTGGGGATGCGGGCCACCGCCGTGAACGAGTCCTGGAGGGCGCGGGCGCGCAGGACCATCGCCGTGTGGTCCATGGCCTGCATCTCCTTGATGTCCGCGCCCGCCGCGAACACCTTCTCCCCGCCGTAGATCACCACGGCCCGCACGTCCTCGCGGCGCGTGGCCTCCTCGGCGAGCTCCTTGAGCCGGTCCTGGACGGCGATGTCCAGCGCGTTCATGGGCGGGCGGTCGAGCCGAATGGTGCCGACGCCGTCGGCCACTTCGAGAGTCACGGTCATGGCAGCAGGTTAACGGGGATTAACGGCGGCAGGTTCGGTGCGGTGGGTCACATCCGGCCGGGGGTCTGGGGGTTGCCCCCAGGCAGACACAGCACGGCCACTAACGACAACAGCCCCGGTGCAGTAGCTCACACCGGGGCCGTACATCGTCGTAGCCGCCTCAAATCGAAGCCTTCGTAAGGCTTACGCCTTCCACTTCTCCCACGACAGGTTCCAGCCGTTCAGGCCGTTCGCCGGGTCGACCGTCGGGTCGGTGGAGTTCTTCACGGTGACCACGTCGCCGATCATCGAGTTGTTGAAGAACCACGCGGCCGGCACCGAGCCGTCGTAGCCGCCGCGGACGTCGCGCAGACCGATGCAGCCGTGGCTGGCGTTGTAGTTGCCGAAGGCGTCGCCGCCCCAGTAGTTGCCGTGCACGAAGGTGCCGGAGTTGGTCAGCCGCATGGCGTGCGGGACGTCCTTGATGTCGTACTCGCCGTCGTAGCCGACGGTGTCGCCGTTCATCCGGGTCACCGTGAACTTCTCGCTGATGACCATCTGGCCGTTCCAGGTGGCGTAGCCGGGCTTGCCGGTCGTGACCGGGATGGTCTTGTAGAGCTTGCCGTCCCGCATGACCTTCATCGTGTGCTTCTTGGCGTCCACGATGGAGACCTGGCTGCGGCCGATGGTGAAGGACACGGTCTTGGACTGCTTGCCGTAGACGCCGTCGCGGCCCTCGACGCCGTCCAGGTTCAGCTCGACGGTGACCTTGGTGCCGGCCTTCCAGTACTTCTCGGGACGGAAGTCGAGGCGGTCGTTGCCGAACCAGTGGCCCGCGACCTCGACGGCCGGCTCGGTCTTGACGGTGATGGCCTTCTCGACGTCCTCGGGCTTGGTGATGCCCCGGGTGAAGCGGAGGGAGAAGGGCATTCCGACGCCGACCTTGGAGCCGTCCTCGGGCGTGAAGGTGCCGATGAAGGTGTTCTTCGGCGTCAGGGTGGTGAAGCTGGAGTCCTCGGCGGCCTCACGGCCCTCGGAGTCCTTGGCGACCGCGTGCACCGTGTACTTGGTGGCGGCGGCCAGATGGCTGGACGGCGTCCAGGAGGCGCCGTCGGCGGATATCGCGCCGTCGATCTTCTCGCCCTTGGAGTCCTTGACCTCGACCGTGGTCAGCTTGCCCTTGTCGGCACCGATCTTGAGGGCCCCGCTCGTCTCGACGGACTTGGCGCCGTCCTTGGGGGCGATGGAGACGACGGCCACCGACTGCTTGCTCTGCGCGGTGCCCGCGTCCTGGCCCTTGCCGGAGCCGGAGCCGGACTCGGAGTCCGAGCCCCCGCCGCCTCCCCCGCACGCGGTGACGGCGGTCAGCATGACCCCCAGCAACAGCGCCGCCACTCGCTTACGGCCACGCCCGCGTGCGTCAACCGACGCCCCCGATATCGGTCGCACGTTCAAGATCTTTTCTCCCCTCGCCGGGCCCGGTCCCAGGCCCGCAACCCCTGCGCGTCCCGCGCGTCCGGCGATATTAACCGCAAGATCAGGCCCGTCGGCGGGGTGCGATTGTCACCGTTCGGTCCCAACTGCGCCCGCTCGACCGGGGCCCGACCCCGCCCCCCACCTGGCTACTTCACCGCACTGCCCGCCTTCCACTCCTTCCAGCTCATATTCCACCCTCCGAGGCCGTTGTCAGGAGCGACCTTTTTGTCATTGCTGTGGACGACCTCCACGACGTCCCCGATGAGGCTGCGGTCGAAGAACCAGCCCGCCGGGGTGTCCGAACTGCCCCCCTTCACATCCCTCAGACCCACACAGCCGTGGCTGACATTGACCTTGCCGGGGGCGTCCGGCGCCCAGTAGTTGCCGTGCAGGAAGGTGCCGGAGCCGGTCAGGCGCATGGCGTGCGGGACGTCCGGGATGTCGTACTCGCCGCCGAAGCCGACCGTGCGGCTGTTCATACGGGTGACCTCGAGCATCTCGGAGACAACCATCTTGCCGTTGTACGTGGTCGTCCTGGGGGCGCCCGCCGTGATCGGCACGGTCGCGAGCAGTTCGCCGTCGCGCCGCACCTGCATGGTGTGCTTGGCCGCGTCGACCAGGGAGACCTGGCTGCGGCCGACGGTGAAGGAGAACGTCTTGTACTGCAACCCGTAGACCCCGGGCGCCCCTTCGACGTCCCGGAGCCTGAGCGCGACGGTGACCTGGGTGCCGGGCTTCCAGTAGCGCTCGGGGCGGAAGTCGAGGCGGCCCTTGCCGAACCAGTGCGGGCGGATCTCGACGGGCGGCTTGGACGTGACGTGGACGGCGCGTTCGACGGCGGTGCGGTCCTCGATCTCCCGGTTGAACTCCAGGGAGACGATCATTCCGGTGCCGACCGTGGAGCGGTTCTCCGGGCTGACGTAGCCGATGAAGCGCTCGTCGGGGACGTACGTGGTGAAGGTGGTGTGCCGGGCGGAGCGGCGCCCGTGGCCGTCCAGGGCCACCACGTCGACGGTGTACTTGGCGGCGAGCGCGAGCCGCGGCTCGTCGGGTTCCCAGCGCAGGCCGTCGTCGGAGATGTGCCCGGGCACCGGGGTGTCCTGCGCGTCCTGCGACTTGACGACCTCGACCGACTCCAGCCGCCCGCTGGGCACGCGGACGCGGAACCGGCTGTCCGGCCGGACGCCCTCGCTGCCGTCGTCGGGCAGGACGCGGATGACGTCCTCGGGGGCGGGGGGCTTGCCCAGCCCGCCGAAATCGATCCCTCCCGTGGATCCGGAAGTGCAGCCGGCCAGCAGTCCGGCCCATGTCAATACGGCGGCCAGTGCGGCCCCTGCGCGCCGAGCGCGCCCTTGTACGTGCCTCACACCGCACCCAACGACGCGGCCCGCCCTGGGGAAACGTGAGTGCGAGCCCGGCTCTGGGCAGAACAGTGGGGAGAAGGACCGGAGGGGGTCCCGGCCGGGACGCCGTACGCCCTTTCGCCGGTCGTTCCGTGAGCCGTGGGAGGCCTAGGTGTCCAGCGCAGCCGAGCAGGAGGCGGTGGCCGAGGGAACGCGTCCGGCCGCCGCCGTCAATGGCGCGCGGCCTGCGGCGCCGCCGCCGGTCCCCGTGTGGCCGGGTGCGCCGACGCCGCTCGGGTCCCGGTTCCGGGTGGGGCCGGACGGGGTCGCGGGCACCAACTTCGCGCTGTGGGCGGGCGGGGCGGAGGGTGTCGAGCTGTGCCTGTTCGACGAGCGGGGCAAGGAGACACGGGCGCGGCTGACCGAGCTGACGCACGAGATCTGGCACGGCTTCGTGCCGGGTGTGATGCCCGGACAGCGGTACGGCTACCGGGTGCACGGCCGCTGGGACCCGTGGACCGGCGGCCGCTGGAACCCGGCGAAGCTGCTCCTTGACCCGTACGCCCGCGCGGTGGACGGCGACTTCAGTCTGCCGCCCGAGGTGTACGGGCATGTCCGCGACTGGCCGCAGCAGCAGGTCGCCGACACCGTGCGCGACGAACGGGACTCGGCGCCGTACGTCCCCAAGGGTGTCGTCGTCCACGATGACGACGACTGGGCGGACGACCGGCGCCCCAAGACACCGTGGGCGGACTCCGTCATCTACGAGCTGCATGTGCGCGGCTTCACGAAGCTGCACCCGGGGATACCCGAGGACCTGCGCGGCACCTACGCCGGGCTGGCGCATCCGGCGGCCATCGAGCACCTGGTGAAGCTGGGCGTCACGGCGGTGGAGCTGCTCCCCGTCCATCAGTTCGCCCACGAGGACCACCTGTTGCGGCGGGGCCTGAAGAACTACTGGGGCTACAACTCCATCGGCTACTTCGCCCCGCACGCCGGCTACGCCGCCTCCGGTACGACAGGCCAGCAGGTCGGCGAGTTCAAGCGCATGGTGCGCGCGCTGCACGCGGCCGGGATCGAGGTCATCCTCGACGTGGTCTACAACCACACGGCGGAGGCGGGCGAGTTGGGCCCGACGCTGTCGCTGAAGGGCATCGACAACCGGGGGTACTACCGGTTGCAGTCGGACGCGCGCAGGTACGCCGACTACACGGGCTGCGGCAACACCCTGCATGTGGTGCAGCCGCATGTCCTGCGTCTCATCACCGACTCCCTGCGCTACTGGGTCACGGAGATGGGCGTCGACGGCTTCCGCTTCGACCTGGCCGCCGCGCTGGCCCGCTCGATGCACGACGTCGACATGCTGTCCCCGTTCCTGGCGGTGATCGCCCAGGACCCGGTGCTGCGCCGGGTGAAGCTGATCGCCGAGCCGTGGGACGTGGGGTCGGGCGGGTATCAGGTCGGCGCCTTCCCGCCCCTGTGGACGGAGTGGAACGACCGGTACCGCAACGCCGTACGGGATTTCTGGCGGGGCGCGCTGCCGGACGTGCGGGATCTCGGCTACCGCCTCTCGGGCTCCAGCGACCTCTACGCCTGGGGCGGCCGGCGTCCGTACGCCTCGGTCAACTTCGTGACCGCGCACGACGGTTTCACGCTGCGGGACATGGTGTCCTACGAGCGCAAGCACAACGAGGCCAACGGCGAGGGCAACCGGGACGGCTCCAACGACAACCGCTCATGGAACTGCGGGGCGGAGGGCGAGACCGACGACGAGCGGGTACGGGGGCTCAGGCGCCGCCAGCTGCGGAACCTGCTGACGACGCTGCTGCTGTCGACGGGGGTGCCGATGCTGGTCGCCGGCGACGAACTGGGGCGCACCCAGCGCGGCAACAACAACGCGTACTGCCAGGACAACGAGATCAGCTGGCTGGACTGGGAGCTGCTCGAACAGCCGGGTTGGAAGGCCCTGTTCGACCTGACATCGAGGCTCATCGCACTACGGCACCAACACCCGGTCCTGCGCCGCCGGGCCTTCTTCTCCGGACGCGCCCACTCCGCGGACGGGCTGCGGGACCTGGCCTGGTTCACCGCGCGGGGCTCCGAGATGACGGAACGCGACTGGTACGCGCCGGCGGCCACCCTCGGCATGTACCTCTCCGGCCGCGACATCCCGGGCCGCGACGAACGGGGCGCCCCGATCCTCGACGACAGCTTCCTCGCCGTCCTGCACGCCGGAGACCGCCCGGCGAGCTTCGTCCTGCCGGGACCGCCGTGGGCGGAGCGGTACGAGGTTGTGGTGGACACGGCGCGGGAGGACCAGGGGGAGGCACCGGGGGTCGTGCACCGGGCGGGGGCGTCGATCACGGTGCCGGCGCGGGCGGTGTTGCTGCTGAAGGTGGCGGGGTGAGGCGGAAGGCGCCGGGGGAGATTGCAGTCCCATGAACAGCGCATGTGATCGCTGGCCAATACATCGACCCCCTGAGCAGACTCGATCACATGCCCGAGATATCCCGCCGTGCCTTCGGTGGTCTCGTCGGCGGCGGTGCCGTGACCGCTGTCGCCGGTACGACCGCCGCCGCTGAAGCGGCTCCCGCCGAACGCCCCTTCAAGGCCCGGACCGGAGGCTCCTCCGGCAAGCGGCCCAACCTCCTCGTCATCCTCGGTGACGACCTCGGCTGGGCCGACCTCTCCTGCTACGGTGCGCCGCACATCAGGACGCCGCACCTGGACCGGCTGGCCCGGCAGGGGGTGCGGTTCACCGACGGGTACTCGGGGTCGGCGACCTGCTCGCCGACGCGGTTCAGTCTGTACACCGGGCGGTATCCGGGTCGTACCCCGGGCGGGCTCGCCGAGCCGATCGGGAACCGGACGCAGGGGCTGGACCCCAACCACCCCACGCTCGCGTCCCTGCTGAAGAAGGCCGGTTACGCCACGGCGCTGATCGGCAAGTGGCACTGCGGGTGGCTGCCGGACTACAGCCCCACCAAGTCGGGTTGGGACGAGTTCTTCGGCAACCACGGGGGCGTCCTCGAGTACTTCTCCAAGCTCGGTCAGCTCGGGGACTACGACCTGTACGAGGGCGACGCCACCTACAAGGACCTGCGCTACTACACCGAGGTCCTGACCGAGCGGGCCGTGGAGTACGTCGGCCGGGAACACGACAGGCCCTGGCTGCTGAACCTCAACTTCACGACCCCGCACTGGCCCTGGCTCGCGGAGGGTGACGAGGCGACAGGGGCCGAGATCGAGGCGAAGATCCGCGCCGCCAAGACCCAGGCCGAGGTCGTCAACGCGCTGAACCACTACGACGGCGGCTCCGTCGAGAAGTACAAGGAGATGGTGGAGAGCCTGGACGCCGCCGTCGGCGAGGTGCTCGCCGCGCTGCGCCGCTCCGGGCAGGAGGAGAACACCCTCGTCCTCTTCGCCAGCGACAACGGCGGTGAGCGCTACTCCTACAACTGGCCGCTCAGCGGCGAGAAGTTCGTGCTGCTCGAAGGCGGCATCCGCGTCCCCACCATCGTGCGCTGGCCCGCCCGCGTCGACGGCCACCAGGTCAGCCACGAACCGAACTTCTCCCCCGACTGGACCGCGACCCTGCTGGAGGTCGGCGGCGCCCGCCCCGACCCGGCGTACCCGCTGGACGGCACGAGCCTCGCCGGATACCTGCTCAAGGGCGAGACGCCGCCCGAGCGGGACCTGTTCTGGCGGGTGCGGGCCAACCGGGCGCTGCGGCGCGGGGACTGGAAGTACTACCAGGACGCCGACAAGACCGACCACCTCTACAACCTCGCCGCCGACTCCCGCGAACAGGCCGATCTCGCCCCGGACAAGCCGGAGTTGCTCGCCGAGCTGAAGGCGTCCTGGGAGAGGACCGCCGCCACCCTGCTGCCGTACCCGAACTAGCCGAGGATTCCCCGCTCGTACGCCGTCGCCACCGCCGCCGCCCGGTCCTTGACGCCCAACTTGGCGTACAGGTGGGTGAGATGGGTCTTCACGGTCGCCTCGCTGATGAACAGCTCACGGGCGATCTCCCGGTTGGACGTGCCCCTGGCGACCAGGGCCAGCACCTCGCGCTCGCGCGCGGAGAGCGGCTCGTTGCCCGGGGCGCGGACGGCTGAGACGAGGCGGGAGGCCACCGCCGGGGACAGCACGGTACGGCCGTCCGCGGCCGCTCGTACCGCCGTGAACAGTTCGTCGCGCGGGGCGTCCTTGAGCAGATAGCCCGTCGCGCCCGCCTCGATCGCAGGCAGGGTGTCCGAGTCCGTGTCGTACGTCGTCAGGACGAGCACCTTCGCGCGGGCGGCCCGGCGGGTCAGTTCCCGGATGGCGTCGACTCCCCCGCCGCCCGGCATGCGCAGGTCCATCAGGATCACGTCGGGGTCCAGCGCGGCGGCCCGCGCCAGCGCCTCGACGCCGTTCGAGGCCTCGCCGAGGACGGTGAATCCGGGGGCGTTCTCGAACATGCCGCGCAGACCGTCCCGTACGACGGGATGGTCGTCGACGATCAGCAGGGAGATCGTCTTTCCGCTGGGCGCGTCATCAGCTGTCATGGCGGACCAACGGTACGCGAGCCGACAGCGCCGTGCCGTGACCCGGCTCGGACTCCACGGTGAGGAAGCCGGCGATGCGCTCGGCGCGGGCACGCATCCCGTCGAGGCCGAAGCCTCCGGTGCGGGTGCGGGCCGGGACGGCGAGGGGGTCGAAGCCCTGGCCGTCGTCGCGGATGTCGAGGATGACCTCGTCGCCCAGGAAGCTCAGGGTCACCCCGACGCGGGTGGCCCGCGCATGGCGGGCTGCGTTCGACAGGGCCTCCTGGACGATCCTCAGCAGCGTGGCCGCGACCTCCTCGTGCAGCTGCTCCGCCCGCCCGGTCACGGTGAACTCGGCCCGCACACCGGTCCGTTCGCCCCATTCGGCGACCGTCTTCTTCAGCGCGTCCGGCAGTCCGGCGTCCTCCAGCGCCACTGGCGCGAGGTTGTGCACGGATCGGCGGGCCTCGCCGAGGCTGTGCCGGGCCAGGTCGGAGGCGCGGGCGAGATGGGTCCGCGCCACGGACAGATCGGGGGCGTTCGCCACGACCTGGAGCTGGGCGATGATGCCGGTCAGACCCTGGGCGATGGTGTCGTGGATCTCGGCGGCGAGCCGCCGGCGTTCGTCGGCGACGCCCGCTTCCCGTGCCTGGACGAGGAGTTGGGCGTGAAGGGCGGCGTTCTCGTCGAGCGCCTGCTGCAACGCCGTGTTGGTGCGTTCGAGTTCGGTGATGGTGACGGCGCGGTCGCGGGAGCGCTGCTCCTCCTGGCGGGCGAAGTGGCCGACCATCATCAGCAGGGTGCTGTTCGCGACCAGCATGACGCCGAACAGCACCCACTGGATCCAGCTGTGGAACGGGAACCCGCCGGCCTGCGAGCCCGCGATCACGACGGCGTGCCCGAGGAGGCCGAGCCGCTGCCATCGCCTGCCGGGAATCAGTTCGTCGCTGTCGAAGTAGCCGACGGCCGCGTAGAACGCGAAGAACGGGTTGATCCACGTCAGCGCGAAGGCGACCGCCCAGCGCAGGCCGTAGATGACGGCTCCGCGACGGGAGGGGGTCCGGCAGCCGTGGCGCGGCCCGAGCCAGAGCTGGAGCCCCACCGCGGCGACGACGAGAGCCCCGCCCGCGTACCACTGTGCGGGGCTCGCGATCAGTTCGTGCGCGGCGAGCGAGAGGAGGGTGGAGACGAGGAGCAGCCCGTAGGGGCCCCAGCTGTGGAACTGGTCCTGGCGCCGGTCGATGTGCGCGTACGACACGGTCATCTCCCCAGTCTGCACGGCCGCTGCCCTACTCCCAGCGGAACCAGCGCGCCGCGGCGGCGGTGAGCAGCCCGGTCCAGACCACCAGCACGCCCAGGTGGGTCCAGCCCGGCCAGTCGCCCCCGGCTGCCCGGTTGAGGGCCTCGGCGGCCGCGCCGAACGGGGTGTATCCGACGATGCGGGCCAGCATGTCCGGCATGGCCTGCACCGGCAGCCACACGCCCGCGCAGAACATCGCCGGGAAGAACACGGCCGACCCGATCGCCGCCGCGATCTTCGTCGTACGGGACAGCGCGGAGATCACGGCACCCAGGGCGAGGACCGCGAGCACGGCCAGGACGAGGGCGAGGACGTATCCGAAGGGCTGCTCGGGCAGTCGTACGTCGAAGGCGAGGCGGCCCACGAGGAGGGCGGTCAGCGCCGATGCCAGGGCGGCTGAGGCGTACACGACCAGCTGCGCGGACAGCAGCGCGGCGGGACGGACCGGCGTGGTGGACATCCGGCGCAGAATGCCCTGCTCGCGGTAGCCGGTGAGGGTCTGTGGCATCGCCTGGACGCCGCCCACGATCAGGCCGAGCAGCACGGTCACGGGGACGTAGACGTCGATGGTCCGCAGGCCCCCGAGGTTGTCCTCGTGATCGTGGAAGGCCGGGATGGAGCCGAGGATCACCAGCAGCAGGGTCGGGAAGGCGAGCATCCAGAAGAGGGCGCCGGGTTCGCGGCGCAGGAGTCGTAGCTCGGTCCTCAGGACGGTGGCGTTCATGCCGCTGTCTCCTTGGTCTCGGTGAGGTCCAGGAACGCGTCGTCCAACGTGGCGTCGGTGACCCGGAGTTGGTGGGCGGTGACGTGGGTGCGGGCGAGGAGGGTGAGGACGGCGTTCACCGTCTCGTCGGTGCCGGAGAGGGTGATACGGCCGTCCCGGTGCTCGATCGACGCGAGCGCGGGCAGCGCGTTGAGGTCGCGTTCGTCGAGCGGGGCGGAGGGGGTGAAGCTGATGACGGTGGCGCCCGCCGAGCGGCGGATCAGCCCGGCCGGGGTGTCCAGGGCGGCGATCCGGCCCTTGTCGATCACCGCGATCCGGTCGCAGAGGCGCTGTGCCTCCTCCATGAAGTGCGTGACGAGCAGGACGGTGACACCGCCCGCGCGGACCTCCTCGATGAGCTCCCAGGTGTCGCGGCGGGCGCGTGGATCGAGGCCGGTGGTCAGCTCGTCGAGGACGACGACCCGGGGGTTGCCGATGAGGGCGAGCGCGATGAACAGGCGCTGCTTCTGGCCACCGGAGAGCTTGCCGAACCGGGTGGTCAGCCTGCCGGCCAGACCGAGGCGCTCGGCGAGGGGGCGCCAGTCGGCGGGCTTGTCGTGGAACGCCGCGTACAGCTCCAGGGCCTCGCGCACGGTGAGCTTGGGCTGGAGCTCGCTCTGCTGGAGCTGGGCGCCGAGGACGCGGGTGACCTGTTCGTGGTCGGCGATCGGATCGAGGCCGGTGACGCGGACGCGGCCGGCGTCGGGGACGCGCAGGCCCTCGACGCACTCGACGGTGGTGGTCTTGCCGGCTCCGTTCGGGCCGAGGACGCCGAAGATCTCGCCTTCCTCGACGGCGAAGGAGACACCGTCCACGACGGGCCGGCCGCCGTAGGACTTGCGCAGTTCGGTGACTTCGATGACGGACATGGCATCAGCGTCGCGGTGGGCGGGCCGCGGGCACATCGGCCGTCGCGCTCGAAGCGGCATCGACCGATCGGTTGATGCCGGGGTACGACCCCGCCGTACGGTCGGTCGAACGCGCAGGTCGTAGGTCCAGCGGCCGATTGTGGTCCGGCCAAAACTCGGTCGTCGTTGTCAGTGCCGATCCGTAGGCTCGCCGTTGATGCCCACGACACGTGCAACCACCGAGGAACACTCCGCCGTCCGTACCCTGCTGCGCCTGTGGCCGTATGTCCGGCCGGTCCGGGCGCGGCTGTTCGCCGCCGCGTTCGTGGCGGTCCTCGCGTCCTGTACGGGGCTGGTGATCCCGCTCGTCCTGAAGTGGATGGTGGACGGACCGGTCGCGGACCGGGATCCGGCGGGCGTGTGGCTGGGCGCGCTGTTCCTGCTGCTGCTCGGGCTCGGGGAGGCGCTGCTGTTCGGGCTGCGGCGGTGGCTGGTGGCGCGGCCGCTGTCGCATGTCGAGGCGGAGATGCGGGCGGATCTGTACGGGCATCTGCAACGGCTGCCGGTGTCGTTCCACGACCGGTGGGCGTCGGGACAGCTGCTGTCGCGC
Organism: Streptomyces sp. NPDC001536; assembly: GCF_042894505.1. Taxonomy (NCBI): domain Bacteria; kingdom Bacillati; phylum Actinomycetota; class Actinomycetes; order Kitasatosporales; family Streptomycetaceae; genus Streptomyces; species Streptomyces sp. NPDC001536. The sequence goes on along the minus strand of NZ_JBIAVQ010000031.1, from coordinate 16,739 downwards.
GGCACCACCGATCTGATGCTGGTGCGGATGTTCCTGGCGTTCCCGCTGACGTTCCTCCTGGTCAACGGGGTGACGATCGTCATCGGCGTGATCATCATGCTGCTCCAGGACTGGACGCTCGGGCTGGTGATCCTGGGGCCCGCCGTGCCCGTGATCGTCACCTGTGTGCTCTTCGAGCGGCGGTACTTCCATGTGGCGCGGCTCGCCCAGGACCAGGTCGGCGATCTGACGACGGTCGTCGAGGAGAGCGTGCTCGGCATCCGCATCATCAAGGGCTTCGGACGGCACCGGAGCCAGGCACAGGCCTTCCGTGACCTGTCGCGGACCCTGCGCGGGACGGAGCTGCGCAAGGCCCGGCTGCTCGCGTCGATCTGGGGTGTCATCGTGACGCTGCCGGAGATCGCCATCGGGGCGGCACTGGTGCTGGGGTCGGTGCAGGTGGCCGACGGGGACCTGTCGGCGGGGACCCTGGTCGCCTTTCTGTCCACGGCTCTCGCGCTGCGCTGGCCCATCGACTCGATCGGCTTCCTGCTGGCGATCAGCCAGGACGCGGCGAGCGCGACGGAACGGTATTTCGAGGTGATGGACGAAACGCCGGAGGACTCCGGGGTGAGCGCGGCCGACGTCGGCCGGAAGGACGGCGGGCTGCGCTTCGACCACGTCGTCTTCCGCTACCCCGACGCCCCTTCCGACTCCCCTCCCACCCTCGACCGCATAGACCTCCACATACGCCCCGGCGAGTCCATGGCCCTCGTCGGCGCCACCGGCAGCGGCAAGACCACCCTCACCGCGCTCGTCCCCCGGCTCCACGAGATGACGTCCGGCCGGATCACGCTCGACGGCCAGGACATCACCGCCATGTCCAGGGAATCGCTGCGCGAACTCGTCGCCGTCGCCTTCGAGGAGCCCACCCTCTTCTCCGCGAGCGTCGGCGAGAACGTGCTGATGGGCGACGAGGAAGGGGACCTGGACCGCGCCCTCGCCGTCGCCCAGGCCGACTTCGTGCACGCCCTCCCCCAGGGCACCGACACCCAGGTCGGTGAGCAGGGCCTGAGCCTGTCCGGCGGACAGCGGCAGCGGCTCGCCCTCGCCAGGGCGGTGGTCGGCAGGCCCCGCTTCCTCGTGCTCGACGACCCGCTGTCCGCGCTGGACGTGCACACCGAGGCGGCCGTGGAGGCCGCGCTGCGGGACGTGCTCGCCGAGACCACCGCGCTCATCGTGGCGCACCGGCCCTCGACCGTGCTGCTCGCCGACCGGGTCGCCCTGCTGTCCGGCGGCCGGATCACCGCCGTGGGCACCCACCACGAACTGCTGCGCACGAACGCCGAGTACGCCCACCTCATGTCGGGGTCCGGGGAAACGGAGGAGGACCGATGACGGCGCCGACGACGGCCGCGCCCACCACCGCCGACGAGGAACCGGACGTCCACAAGGCCGGCGGCGGTGACCCCTTCGACCGCGACGTCCTGCCCACCCCGCCCCGCGCGACCTCCGACCTGCTGCGCTCCCTGCTCGCGCCGATGCGGGCCCGCGCCCTGGGCGCCGCGGTTCTGCTGCTGCTCCAGCAGGCGGCGGTGCAGACGGGCCCGCTGCTGGTGGCGTACGCGATCGACAGCGCCGTACCGGCGTTCCGCGAGGACCGCCACGGCCCGCTGATCGCCGTGGGCGTCGGCTATCTGCTGTGCGCGCTGGCCGCGGGCGGGCTCCAGTACGTGTTCATCCTCGCCTCGGCCCGGGTCAACCAGGATGTGCTCCTCGACCTGCGCGGCCGGATCTTCCGTCATGCGCAGGCCCTCAGCGTCGACTTCCATGAGCGCTACACCTCGGGCCGCCTCATCTCCCGCTCCACCGCGGACGTCGAGTCGCTGCGCGAGCTGCTGAGCGAGGGGCTCCAGGAGCTGGTGACGGTCGTCCTGTCCTTCGTCTACATCTCGGCGCTGCTGCTCTGGCTGGACCTGGGCCTCGGCGCGGTGGCGGTGGCGTCGTTCGTGCCGCTCTGTCTCCTCATCCGGATCTACCAGCGGCGCGCGGGAGAGGTGTACACCAGGCGGTCCACCGCGATCGCCGCCGTGATCGTGAAGTTCGTCGAGACGATGAACGGCATCCGCCCGGTGCGCGCGTTCCGCCGTGAGGCGGCCAACGACGCCGACTTCGCCGTGCTCAACGCGCGGCACGAGCGCACCAACGGCGACGCGCTCATCGAGATGGCCCGCTATGTGGTCGGCTCCCGCCTGGTCGCCAACACGGCCGTCGCGCTGATCGTGCTGTGGGGTGCCTACCGGGTGGCGGGCGGCACGCTGGAGCTCGGTGTGCTGGCCGCGTCGGTGCTGTATCTGCGGCGGCTGTACGACCCGATCGACCGGCTCGCCATGTTCCTCAACTCGTACCAGTCGGCGGCGGCCTCGCTGGAGAAGATCGCGGGTCTGCTGGCGCAGACGCCGTCGGTGCCGGAACCGTCCGAGCCCCGGCAGCTGCCGGCCCTGGAGTCCGAGCACCCCGGCCGCGAGGTCGTCTTCGACGGGGTCCGCTTCGCCTACCGCACCGGCGGCGAGGTCCTGCCGCGCTTCGACCTGACCCTTCCGGCGGGACAGACGGTCGCGGTGGTCGGCTCGACGGGTGCCGGCAAGTCGACGCTGGCCAAGCTCCTGGCCCGTTTCTACGACCCCTCCGAGGGCCGGGTCCTGCTCGACGGGGTCGATCTGCGCGAGCTGGCCGTGCCCGAACTGCGGCGCGGGGTCGTCATGGTGACGCAGGAGGCCTTCCTGTTCTCCGGCACGGTCGCCGACAACATCGCCATCGGCCGCCCGGACGCCGGCCGCGAGGACATCGAGCGGGCCGCGAAGGCGATCGGCGCCCATGAGTTCATCAGCGCCCTGCCCGACGGCTACGACACGGACGTGCGCAAGCGGGGCGGCCGTATCTCCGCCGGTCAGCGCCAACTCGTCGCGTTCGCCCGGGCGTTGCTGGCCGATCCGGCGGTGCTGATCCTGGACGAGGCGACCAGCTCGCTGGACATCCCGGGCGAACGGGCCGTGCAGCGGGCGATGTCGACGGTTCTGCACGGCCGTACGGCGGTGGTGATCGCCCACCGTCTGTCCACGGTCGAGATCGCCGACCGGGTGCTGGTGATGGAGCACGGCCGGATCGTCGAGGACGGTCCGCCGGCCGAACTCATCGCGGGGACAGGCAGGTTCGCGGATCTGCACCGGGCGTGGCGGGACAGCCTGGCGTAGGGGATCGGGGGACGACAGGTGATCGACGCGTACGAGGATCCCGGCACGCCCGACGCGCGGGGCGGCTGGCGGTATCTGTGGTGGCTCGTGCGGTGCCAGCCGGGCCGCTGTGCCCTCGGGGCGGTGCTCGCCAGTACCTGGATGGTGCTGCTGGCCGCGACGCCGTACCTCATGGCCAAGGCGATCGACGAGGGTCTGGAACCGGGCGACTTCGGTGCGCTGACCGGCTGGTCGGCTGCCCTCTTCGTGGTGGGGTCGTTCAACGCGTGGCTGAGCATCATGCGGCACCGCACGATGACCCGGGTGCGGATGGACGCCAACTTCCGCACGGTGAAGGTCGTCGTCGGCCACGCGGTCCGGCTCGGGGCCGCGCTGTCGCGGCGGGCGGGCGCCGGGGAGGTCGTCACGATCGGGGTGGGTGACGTACAGACGATCGCGCAGGCCCTGACCGTGGTAGGCCCGGGCGTCGGGGCCGTCATCGCCTACCTGGTGATCGCCGGGCTGCTGGTGTCGGTCTCCCCGCTCATCGCGGCGGTGGTCCTCCTCGGCATCCCCACGATCGTGCTCCTCGTCGGCCCGCTCCTCACCCGCCTCCAGGGCACCGAGACCGAGTACCGGGAACGCCAGGGCGTCCTCACCGCCCGCATCGCCGACCTCGCGGGCGGCCTGCGCGTCCTCAACGGCCTCGGCGGCAAGAACCTGGTCGCGGACGCCTTCCACCGCGACTCCCAGCACCTGCGCGCCCAGGGCTACCGCGTCGGCGCGGTCACCAGCTGGGTCCAGGCCCTCGGCGTGGGCCTGCCCACCCTCTTCCTGGCCGTGGTGACCTGGCTGGCGGCCCGCCTCGCCGCCCAGGGCGACATCACCATCGGCGAGCTGGTCTCGGTCTACGGCTATGTCGCGGTCCTGGTGGGCCCGGTGGCCTTCTGGGTGGAGTGCGGCTACATGCTCAGCCGCGGCGTGGTGGCGGCCCGCCGGGTCGTACGCTTCCTGCGCCTGGAGCCGATGGAGGACGCGGGCACGAGACCGGCCCCCGCGGAACCGTCGGTACTGCACGATCCCGAGTCGGGGGTGAGGGTGCGACCGGGCCGCCTGACGGCACTGGCGAGCGCGCATCCGGCGGAGACGGCGACGGTGATCGACCGCCTGGGCAGATACACCCCGTCGAGGACGACATGGGGCGAAGTCCCGCTGGACGAGATCCCGTTGCCCGAGATCCGCGCCCGCATCCTGGTAGCGGACCACGAGGCAGACCTGTTCGCAGACACCCTGTACGAAATGGTGGGCGGCAGGGCAGCGCACCTCAGGGGCGCGGGGAACTGCGCGACCAGCCACGACGCACCCGCACACGCCAAAGCACCTGCTGAGGCACTCTCTGAGGCGCACATCACCCAAGCCCTCCACGCAGCGGTAGCCGACGACATCGTCCAAGCCCTCCCCGACGGCCTGGACTCACCGATCGACGCCCAGGCCCGCAACCTCTCCGGCGGCCAACGCCAACGCATCCGCCTGGCAAGAGTCCTCGCCGCAAACCCGGAGATCCTCCTCGCCGTAGAGCCCACCTCGGCCCTGGACGCCCACACAGAGGCCCGCGTGGCCGACCGCCTCAAGACGGCCCGCAACGGCCGTACCACCGTCGTCACCACCACCTCCCCCCTGGTCCTGGACCGAACGGACACCGTCCTCTACCTGGTGGACGGCAAGGTCGCAGCCACCGGCACGCACCGCCAACTCCTCGACACAGAACCGGGATACCGCGCACTGGTGGCGAGGGACACCGACTCCGAGGAGGCCGTACGGTGACGACGTCCGGACACCTGCCCGTCGCCGACCCCGCACACGTCCGCAAGGCCTCGCGCCGCCTGATCCGAGCGGACGGCCGAGCCTTCACCGCCACCCTGACCCTCAACGCACTGGCCGCGGTAGCCGGCCTCGGCGGCCCCTGGCTGCTGGGCAGGATCATCGACGAGGTACGCGCCGGCAGCGGAGTAGGCGCGGTGGACCGCCTGGCCCTCGCCCTGCTGATCTGCTCCGTCGCGGAACTCCTCCTCGCGCGCTGGGCCCGCTACGTAGGCCACCGTTTCGGCGAACGCACCCTCGCCCGCGTCCGCGAGGAGTTCGTGGACCGCACCCTCTCCCTTCCCGCATCGGTCGTGGAGCGCGCGGGAACGGGCGACCTCACGGCACGCGGCACGGCCGACGTCGCCACGGTCGGCCAGACACTCCGGGACGCCGGCCCCGACCTGTTCATCAACTCCGTACGGTTCCTGTTCGCGCTGATCGCCATCTTCCTGATCGACCCGGTCCTGGGCCTCGTGGGCGTACTCGGCCTCACCCCGATCTGGCTCGCCCTGCGCTGGTATCTGCGCCGCGCCCGGGACGGTTACCTCGCCGAGGGCGCGGCCACTTCCGACGTCGCCGAGATCGTCGCGGCGACGGCGGCGGGCGCTCGCACGGTCGAAGCGCTGCGGCTGGAGGAGAGGCGTATCCGGGCGAGCAGGGACGCCATCGAGACAGCCCGCCGCACCCGCTTGCACACCCTCTACCTGCGCTCCGTGTTCTTCCCTTCGGTGGAGGTGTCGTACATCGTCCCCATCGCCGGGATCCTGATCGTCGGCGGGCTGCTGCACACGCACGGGGCGATGAGCCTGGGCTCGGTCGTGGCGGCCGCGCTCCTCTACAACCAGCTGATCAACCCGCTCGACCAGATCCTGGTCCGGGTCGAGCAACTCCAGAGCGCCAGTGCCTCGTTCGCCCGCGTGGAGGGGCTGGCGCGCGCTCCGCGGGCCGGCGAGGCCAAGGCCCTCGCCCCGGCCGGCGACCGGATCGACGTGAGCGGCGTGCGGTACTCCTACGGCCGGGGCGGCGAGGTGCTGCGCGGGGTCGACCTGACGGTACGGCCCGGGGAGCGGCTCGCGGTCGTAGGGCCGTCCGGCGCCGGGAAGACCACGCTCAGCCGGCTCATCGCGGGCGTCGACGCGCCCGGCGAGGGCACCGTGACCGTCGGCGGGGTGCCCGTCGTGGAGCTCGGCCCCGAGCAGCTGCGCCGCCAGGTAGTCCTGGTCACCCAGGAGCACCATGTGTTCCTGGGCTCGGTCCGGGACAACCTGCTGATCGCCGAACCGTCCGCCGGGGACGAGGAGTTGTGGTCCGCGCTGACCGCGGTCGGCGCGGACGCCTGGGTGCGGGAGCTGCCCGACGGTCTCGACACCGCGCTGGGCGACGGCGGTCACCCCACCGACGGCTCACAGGCCCAGCAACTGGCCCTGGCCCGCGTGGTCCTGGCCGACCCGCACACCCTGATCCTGGACGAGGCCACGGCGTTGCTCGACCCCACCACGGCCCGGCACACCGAGCGCGCGCTGGCCGCCGTACTGGAGGGACGTACCGTCATCGCGATCGCGCACCGGCTGCACACCGCGCACGACGCGGACCGGGTGGCGGTGATGGAGGACGGACTGCTCACCGAACTCGGCCCGCACGAGGAGCTGGTGGCGGCCGACGGGGCGTACGCGGCGCTGTGGCACTCGTGGCACGGGGACCGGCCGTCCTGACGATCAGGCAAATTGCCCGTATAACGAACATGACCAACCGGGCAACGGACGATTTCCGGCCAACTTCCTGACGCGGTCCTGACAGAAACCGCAAACTCCTGCCACTCTTCCCACGGCCCCGCCACAGCAACCCCACAGCAACCTGCACAGTGCTGTGCCGCGGCCGAACTCCCGCACGCGCAACGCCCGTTCTGCCCGGCCGGCCCACCAGCCGTCCGGTCTCCCCCGGCCGCGCGACCCGCGGCCCGCAGACGCAGGAGTCAGTGTTGAGAGAGAGTTCCTCCCACAGACGCACCTCCCACACCCCCCACCGCAAGGCGGCCGCCGTCGCCCTCATCGGTGTGTCCGCCCTGATCGCCGCGGCCGTCCAGTCGGGCGCCGCGTCCGCAGCCCCGGCGAAGGCACCGTCGGCCGCGGGCAAGGTCATACCGGGCGCCGAGTCCGTCAAGCTCACCCCCGCCCAGCGCGCCGAGCTGATCCGCACGGCCGACTCCACCAAGGCGGACACCGCCAAGGAACTGGGCCTGGGCGCCAAGGAGAAGCTGGTCGTCCGTGACGTCCTCAAGGACGGCAACGGGACGATCCACACCCGCTACGAGCGGACCTACGACGGTCTGCCCGTCCTCGGTGGTGACCTGGTCGTCGAGTCCACGAAGGCCGACGCGACCGAGGCCGTCGTCAAGGCGACCCGCGCGGCCATCAAGCCGGCCACCACCACGGCCGCCGTGTCCGCCGCCAAGGCGAAGACGCAGGCCCTCAGCGCCGCCAAGGCCGAGGACGCCAAGAGCCCCGAGGTCAACCGCGCCCCGCGCAAGGTGATCTGGGCGGCCGACGGCAAGCCGACCCTGGCGTACGAGACGGTCGTGGGCGGCTTCCAGCACGACGGCACCCCGCAGGAGCTGCACGTCGTCACGGACGCGGCCACGGGCGCGAAGCTGTACGAGTGGGAGGCCATCGAGACCGGCACCGGCAACACGGTGTACTCGGGCACGGTCAACCTCACGACCACGCAGTCGGGTTCGACGTTCAACCTGACCGACGGGGCGCGCGGCAACCACCGCACGTACAACCTCAACCGCGGCACCTCCGGCACCGGCACCCTCTTCTCCGGCGCCGACGACATCTGGGGCAACGGCACCCCGTCCAACCTGGAGTCGGCCGCCGCCGACGCGCACTACGGTGCCGCGCTGACGTGGGACTACTACAAGAACGTGCACGGGCGCAGCGGTATCCGCGGTGACGGCGTCGGGGCGTACTCCCGGGTCCACTACGGCAACAACTACGTCAACGCGTTCTGGTCCGACAGCTGCTTCTGCATGACGTACGGCGACGGCTCGGGCAACGCCAACCCGCTGACGTCGATCGACGTGGCCGCGCACGAGATGACGCACGGGCTCACCTCGAACACGGCGGGGCTCAACTACAGCGGTGAGTCCGGCGGTCTGAACGAGGCGACCTCCGACATCTTCGGCACGACCGTCGAGTTCTACGCGGCCAACTCCTCCGACGTCGGTGACTACCTCATCGGCGAGGAGATCAACATCAACGGCGACGGCACGCCGCTGCGTTACATGGACCAGCCGAGCAAGGACGGCTCGTCGTACAACAACTGGACGTCCAGCATCGGCAACGCCGACGTGCACTACTCGTCCGGCCCGGCGAACCACTTCTTCTACCTCCTGTCCGAGGGCAGCGGCGCCAAGACCATCAACGGCGTCAGCTACAACTCGCCCACCGCGGACGGCCTTCCGGTCACCGGCATCGGCCGCGACAAGGCGGAGAAGATCTGGTTCCGCGCGCTGACCACGAAGTTCACCTCCACGACCAACTACGCGGCGGCCCGCACCGGGACCCTCGCGGCGACGGGTGAGCTGTACGGCACGACGAGCGCCGAGTACACGGCGGTCCAGAACGCCTGGGCGGGCGTCGCGGTCGGCTCGCGTCCCGGCGGTGGCGGTGGCGGCGGTACCTCCTTCGAGAGCACCACCGACGTATCGATTCCGGACAACGGGGCCGCGGTGACGTCCCCGATCACGGTGTCCGGCCGTACGGGCAACGCGCCGTCGAACCTCGCGGTCGCGGTCGACATCGTGCACACCTACATCGGCGACCTCCAGGTCCAGCTGGTGGCCCCCGACGGCACGGCGTACACGCTGAAGGCGTACGGCACCGGTGGCAGCACGGACAACCTGAACACCACGTACACGGTGAACGCGTCCTCCGAAGTCGCCAACGGGACCTGGCAGTTGAGGGTCCAGGACAACGCGGCCGTCGACACCGGCTACATCAACAGCTGGAAGCTCACCTTCCCGTAGACCGGATGGTGCCGATCGGCTGAAGGACAGGGCGCCGCCCCGGAGGTTCGACTCCCCGGGGCGGCGCCCTCTTTTTTGCCAGCGCCTTACCGACGTCTTGTTGGGCCTTTGCCGAGGTCAAGTCGCTTTACATTGCGGCAATGTTCACCCGGGAACTGCTTTTCGGCCAACATCACGACGGGGTCATGACATTTATGCGGCCCTGATGTCACTCTTCCTCACACCCGCCGCACAACTTCACAACCACCCCGGCCCGGTTGCCCCACAGCCGTCCGGGATCCCCCACTAAGGAGCTTGTGTGACCCCCGTCTACGCGCGTCACAAGCGCACCACTCTGGCCATCGCCACCGCTGTGGCGGCCGGAGCCCTGCTCACCACCGGTCTGACCACCGGCAGCGCCGCCGCGCAGAGCCCGGCGGAAGCCTCGGGCAAGGCCACCCTCGCCGCCGCCCCGCTCCAGCTGACTCCCGCCGCGCGCACCACGCTCATCAAGCAGCAGCAGGCCGGCGCCTCGGACACCGCCCAGGAGATAGGCCTCGGCGCCAAGGAGAAGCTGGTCGTCAAGGACGTCGTGAAGGACGCCGACGGCACCGTCCACACGCGGTACGAGCGCACCTACGCCGGCCTGCCGGTCCTCGGTGGCGACCTGGTCGTCCACGAGTCGAAGTCCGGTGTGACCAAGGGCGTCTCCAAGGCGACGACCAAGACCATCAAGGTCGCCTCCCTGACCCCGAAGCTCACCGTCGCCAAGGCCGAGAAGCAGGCGCTGAGCGCCGCCAAGGCCGCGGGCTCGGACAAGACCGCCGCCGACGGCGCGCGCAAGGTCATCTGGGCCGGCTCGGGCACCCCCGTCCTCGCCTACGAGACGATCGTCGGCGGCTTCCAGGACGACGGCACCCCGAACCAGCTGCACGTCATCACCGACGCCGCCACCGGCAAGAAGCTCTTCGAGTACCAGGGCATCGAGAACGCGACCGGCACCGGCAGAAGCCTCTACTCGGGCACGGTCAGCCTGGAGACCACCCTGTCGGGCTCGACGTACCAGCTGACCGACGGCACCCGCGGCAGCCACAAGACGTACAACAAGGCCCACGCCACCAGCTCCTCCGCGGGCACGCTCTTCACGGACGCCGACAACACGTGGGGCACCGGAGCCGCCTCCAGCTCCACCACCGACCAGACCGCGGCCGTCGACGCCGCCTACGGCGCGGCGACCACCTGGGACTTCTACAAGTCCACCTTCGGCCGCAGCGGCATCAAGAACAACGGTGTCGCGGCCTACTCCCGGGTCCACTACGGCAACGCGTACGTCAACGCCTTCTGGGACGACAGCTGCTTCTGCATGACCTACGGCGACGGCGAGTCCAACACGCACCCGCTGACCTCGCTGGACGTGGCCGGCCACGAGATGAGCCACGGCGTCACCTCGAACACGGCGGGCCTGAACTACAGCGGCGAGTCCGGCGGCCTCAACGAGGCGACCTCGGACATCTTCGGCACGGGTGTGGAGTTCTACGCGGCCAACTCCAACGACGTCGGTGACTACCTCATCGGCGAGGAGATCGACATCAACGGCGACGGCACCCCGCTGCGCTACATGGACAAGCCCAGCAAGGACGGCGGCTCGGTGGACTCCTGGTCCTCCTCGGTCGGCAGCCTGGACGTCCACTACTCGTCCGGCGTCGCGAACCACTTCTTCTACCTCCTCTCGGAGGGCAGCGGCGCGAAGACGATCAACGGCGTGAGCTACAACTCGCCGACGTCCAACGGCTCCACGGTCACCGGCATCGGCCGCGCGAAGGCGCTCCAGATCTGGTACAAGGCGCTGACGACGTACTTCACGTCGACGACCAACTACAAGGCGGCACGTACGGGGACGCTCTCGGCGGCCTCCGCCCTGTACGGCTCCGGCAGCACCGAGTACAACGCGGTCGCCGCGGCCTGGTCCGCGGTCAACGTGAGCTAGCCCGAGGGGGGCTTACTGGGCGGCACCCGGGACGAAGGCATTCCGGGGTGCCGCCCTACCCTTGTCTCCCATGTCCTTCACGTACGACGACGTAGGCGCGACCCAGCGGAACGGTTTCTGCCCGCCCGGCTTCCGCCCCCTCCACGTCCGCTCCCGCATCGGCGAGGGCGAACAGGTCTTCCGCCGCGCCTCGGAAGCGGTCCTGACCTGGGAGATGCACCGCGCGATGGGCGTCGGCATCGACGCCTCCGCGGACCGCGCGGCACCCGACGTCGACGTCACCGTGACGCTGGCCGGCGTCATAAAGGCACCCTGCCGCGTGGTCTGGACGGTGGAGGAACACCGCCGCGCGGGCTGGGCCTACGGAACACTTTCCGGCCACCCCGAGTGCGGCGAGGAGTCCTTCGTCGTCGACCGGACGGGGGACGGCACGGTGTGGCTCACCATCTCCGCGTTCAGCCGGGCGGCGAAGTGGTACGCCCGGGCGGGCGGGCCGGCGACGCGGGGGTTGCAGCATGCTTATGCACGGCGGTGCGGGGTGGTGCTGCGGCGGCTGAGCGGCGGGGACGAGGACTGAGTCCCGCCCCGACCCGCGTCAGCCGCCTGACCAGCACCCGCGCGCGTCACCTCATCAGCACACCCGCCGCCTCCACCACGTCCTCCGAAGGCACCGCCACGAGCCCCAGCTCCGCCCCCGACGCCAGCAGTCGATGCGCCGGAAGGATGCGGACGGTGTAGCCGAAGGGCCCCGTGCGGTCCAGTGACAGCGGGCCCTCGTAGACCCACTGCCCCTCCGGATCGGGCCCGCCCACGGGCTTGAGGGGAACCGTCATCGCGTCCGCGATCCGGTCCTCCTCGTCCACGCGCCCGGACACGGCCTGGACCTCGACGTCCTCGGGCCCCAGCTCACCGAGCCCGACGCGCACCCGGAGCCCGAGGGTCGTGCCGAGTTCCGCCGTGGTCGTGGCGACCGACGTCTCGACGTGGTCGACGGTCACGGAGGACCAGGTCCCGCGCACCCGCGCCTTCCAGACCGCGAGCTCCCCCGCCAGTTCCGGCGTCATCGCGCGATGCGCGTGCGCGGCCGGGGTGTAGAGGCGCTCCACGTAGTCGCGGACCATGCGGCCGGCCAGCACCTTCGGCCCGAGCAAGGTCAACGTCTGGCGGACCATCTCGATCCAGCGGTCCGGCAACCCGCCCTGGCCGCGCTCGTAGAAGCGTGGCGTGACCCGCTGCTCCAGCAGGTCGTACAGCGCCGCCGCCTCCACGTCGTCGCGGTGGTCGGGATCCGTCCCCGTGCCGTCCGCCGTCGGGATCGCCCAGCCGAAGTCGGGCTGGAACCATTCGTCCCACCAGCCGTCCAGGACGGACAGGTTGAGGCAGCCGTTGAGCGCCGCCTTCATACCTGAGGTCCCGCACGCCTCCAGCGGTCGGAGCGGGTTGTTGAGCCAGATGTCGCAGCCCGGGTACAGCTTCTGCGCCATCGCCATGCCGTAGTCCGGCAGGAACACGATCCGGTGCCGGACCCTGGGATCGTCCGCGAAACGCACCAGCTCCTGCACCAGGCGTTTCCCACCGTCGTCCGCCGGATGCGCCTTCCCCGCCACCACGATCTGGATCGGCCGCTCGGGGTGCAGCAACAGGTCCATCAGACGGTCCCGGTCGCGCAGCATCAGCGTCAGGCGTTTGTACGACGGGACGCGCCGGGCGAATCCGATCGTCAGGACGTCGGGGTCGAGCACCCCGTCGATCCACCCCAACTCCGCGGTCCCCGCACCCCGTTGGCGCCACGACACCCGCAGCCGCTCGCGCACCTCCGTCACCAGCTGCTCGCGCAGCACCCGGCGCAGCTCCCAGATGTCCTGGTCGGGGATCTCCCCCACCGCGTCCCACCGGTCCGAGCCGCCGACGGTCAGCGCGTCCTCGGTGCGCTGGGCGCCGATCTGCCGGGCGCCGAGGCGGAAGACCTCCGGGGCGACCCAGGTCGGGGCGTGCACCCCGTTCGTCACGGAGGTGATCGGTACCTCGTCGGGGTCGAATCCCGGCCAGAGTCCCGAGAACATCTCGCGGCTGACGTGGCCGTGGAGGAGGGAGACGCCGTTCGCGCGCTGGCCCAGCCTCAAGCCCATCACGGCCATGTTGAACAGGTTGGGCTCGCCTCCCGGGTACGTCTCCATGCCCAGCCGCAGGATCCGTTCGACGTCGATGCGCGGCAGCTCGGCGTCCGCGCCGAAGTGCCGGGCGACCAGTTCACGGTCGAAGCGGTCGATGCCGGCGGGGACGGGAGTGTGGGTGGTGAAGACCGTGCCGGCGCGGACGGACTCCAGGCCGGAGTCGAAGTCCAGCCCCTCGTCGCAGAGTTCGGCGATCCGTTCCAGGCCGAGGAAGCCGGCGTGGCCCTCGTTGGTGTGGAAGACCTCGGGGGCGGCGTGGCCGGTCAGCCGGCAGTACGTGCGTACCGCGCGGACCCCGCCGATCCCCAGCAGCATCTCCTGGAGCAGGCGGTGCTCGCTGCCGCCGCCGTAGAGCCGGTCGGTCACCCCGCGTTCGCCGAGGTCGTTCTCCTCGACGTCGGAGTCGAGCATCAGCAGGGGCACGCGGCCGACCTGGGCGAGCCAGATCCGGGCGTGCAGCTGTTTGCCGCCGGGCAGGGCCAGCGACACCTGTGCGGGGGTGCCGTCGGCCTCCCTCAGCAGGGCCACCGGAAGCTCGTTGGGGTCGAGGACCGGGTAGTGCTCCTGTTGCCAGCCGTCACGGGACAGCGACTGGCGGAAGTAGCCGTGGCGGTACAGGAGCCCCACGCCGATCAGTGGGACGCCCAGGTCACTGGCGGCCTTCAGATGGTCGCCCGCCAGGATGCCGAGGCCGCCGGAGTACTGCGGCAGGGCCGCCGTGATGCCGAACTCGGGCGAGAAGTAGGCGACGGCGGCGGGGAGTTCGCCGGACTGCGCCTGGTACCAGCGCTCTCCGGAGACGTAGTCGTGCAGATCGTCGGCGGCGGCCGTCAGTCGGCGCAGGAACCGGCGGTCCTCGGCCAGTTCCGCGAGGCGCCGGGGCGGTACGTCGCCCAGCAGGCGTACGGGATCGCAGCCCGAAGCGGCCCAGCACTCCGGATCGACCGACTGGAAGAGGTCACGGGTCTCCGCGTGCCAGGACCAGCGCAGATTGCGCGCCAGGTCGCTCAGCGGCCGGAGGGGTTCGGGCAGGACGGGTCGGACGGTGAATCGACGGATAGCCTTCATTGCCACCTCGTCAGGCGTGCGGAAGCGGACGCACCGCGTTGTGCGTCCCGTCGTCGACATCGACGGTATCGGTGCGCGGGCGTCGTAACCATGGCGCCGTTTCAGGCCGCCGGGCCCCACCCGCCGGCGCCGGACCGGATCAGGAGGTCCGGAAATCGCCGCAACCCTGCCGCAACCTTCACGCACTCCTCATGGACGATATGGCCGATTCCGCCCCCGTAGGCGTCCTTGTGGTGGCTTCGCACCCCACGAGAGGCTGCAAGTGGCGTACCGGCCACGCCGGTCGACTCCCGGCCAAGCAGTTCCAACCACGGCCGCCGTACGCCGACGAGGAGGGGAACTCACACCATGGCACGGACGCGCTCACGGCGTCTGCGCTGGGCGGGGGGCTTGACCGCGGTGACCTGTGCCGCCGCGCTTTCGGCCATCACCCTGCCCGCGCACGCCGCACCGGAGGGGAAGATACTCGGCGCCGGGTCCCCCGGCTCCGTCGGGGGAAGCTACCTGGTGACTCTCAAGGGGGGAACGAAGGCTCCGTCGTCGGCGGGCAAGAGCCTCGCCGAGAAGTACGGGGCGAAAATAAGCCATACCTACGGCACGGTCCTCAACGGCTACGCGATCAAGGCCGATGAGAGACAGGCCAGGCTGCTGGCGGCCGACTCCCGCGTCGCGTCGGTCACCCAGGACACCCGGGTGACCCTGGAGCACACCCAGCGGAACCCGCCGTCCTGGGGCCTGGACCGCGTCGACCAGCCGAACCTGCCGCTGGACAAGAGCTACACCTATCCGGAGCCCGGGGGCGCCGGAGTGACGGTGTACGTGATCGACACCGGCATCCGCGTCTCGCACAAGGACTTCGGCAAACGCGCCAGCCACGGCTGGGACTTCGTCGGGAACGACAGGACCGCGAGCGACGGCAACGGCCACGGCACCCATGTCGCCGGCACCATCGCGGGCACCAAGTACGGCGTCGCCAAGCAGGCCGAGGTCGTCGCCGTCCGCGTCCTCGACAACGCGGGATCGGGCACGACCGCCCAGGTCATCGCGGGTATCGACTGGGTCACCAAACACGCGAGGAAGCCCGCGGTCGCCAACGTCAGCCTCGGCGGCTACCGCAACGCCCAACTCGACGCCGCCGTCAGCAACTCGATCAAGTCCGGCGTCACGTACACGGTCGCGGCGGGCAACGACGCGCTGCCGGCGAGCCTCTACTCGCCCGCCGGCGTCAAGCAGGCGATCACGGTCGGCGCGAGCGACCAGAAGGACGCGCGGGCCGACTTCTCCAACTTCGGAGCGGCCCTCGACCTGTTCGCCCCGGGCGTCGCGATCACCTCGGCGTCCAACAAGAGCGACAACGCCAAGGCCACCTACTCGGGTACGTCGATGGCGTCGCCGCACGCGGCGGGCACGGCCGCGCTCTATCTGGCCGACCACCCCAGGGCCACACCCGCACAGGTGTCCAAGGCACTGGTCGCACAGGCGGTTTCCGGCAAAATCTCCGGCCGAGGCCTCGCTTCACCGAACAAACTCCTACAGGTCCCGACCTCGTAGTGACAGCATGCGGAGAGCGGCCCCGTTCGTCTCGAACGGGGCCGGTCTTGTGCGTAGACATACGCGTGAGTAGTTAACAAAGTGCCGGATTGCCCACCCGAATAGGGTGGGAAGGCTCCTCCGGTACAACCCTCAGGAACACCACGCAGGACCCACCTCCCCACAGCCATCCGCCCACCCACGTTGACGCGGACAGGAGCGGTCATGCCCGCCACGCACCACTCGTCAGCACCCCCGACGGCCGGCACCGAGACATCCCCCGAGCAACGCTCGACCGGCACCCAGCCACCGCCTCCGGAGCCACCCTCCACCGGCGACGGCATCGGGCGCATACCCGTCCTCGACGTCCGCCCGATCGTCCAGCGCGGCCGCCGGCCCGCGAAGGCGGTCACCGGCGAGACCTTCGAGATCTCGGCCACCGTGTTCCGCGAAGGCCATGACGCGGTCGCCGCCAACGTCGTACTCAAAGACCCCGAAGGCCGCGCGGGCCCCTGGACCCCGATGCGCGAACTGGCCCCCGGCACCGACCGCTGGGGCGCCGACGTCACGGCCGGCGAACCCGGTCACTGGACGTTCCAGGTCGAGGCCTGGGGCGATCCGATCACCACCTGGCGCCACCACGCCCAGATCAAGATCCCGGCGGGCATGGACACCGACCTCGTCCTGGAGGACGGCGCGCGCCTGTACGAGCGGGCCGCCGACGGCGTCCCCAAGGGGGAGGGCCTGCGCAAGGTGATCCGCGCCGCCGTGGTCGCCCTCCGGGACGAGACCCGCCCGGCCGCCGCGCGGCTGGCGGGGGCGTTGACGCCCGAGGTGGACGCGGTGCTGGCGCGGTATCCGCTGCGGGAGCTGGTGACCGTCTCGGAGACGCTGCCGCT
>NZ_JBIAVQ010000030.1:0-45613 GCF_042894505.1 Streptomyces sp. NPDC001536 | reverse complement strand
TATCCAGCTCCAGCCCGACCTCATCGACGGCTGCCTGGCAGGCACCAGACTGCCCCTCATCCAGCAGCCGACAACAACCCGAGGAAGTCAGTAGGCAGCTTCCTCGGCGGTGTGCTCCTCGACGGTGCGGGAGTCGGTCAGGCTCAGCGCGCCGCCCGCGGCGATCAGTCCTACGACGACCGCGAGGAGCGCGTAGGTGACCCGCTCGCCGTGGAAGAACGACGCGATGAGGCCGCTGCTCCACGTCCCGGCGGGGAGCTGGGTGGTGACGAGGGCGGCGATCAAGGTGCCGACGACGGCGGTGCCGACGCTGGAGCCGGCTTCCTGGGCGGTGTCGTTGAGGGCGGCGCCGATGGACGTGCGGTTGCTCGGCATCGCCTCGACGAGTGCGACCGCGCAGATCGTCATCACGGTGCGCAGTCCCACGGTCATGAGGACCATGCAGGATGCGATGGCGGCGTAGCCGTGGCCGACGGCCCAGGACAGGCCCGCCAGCGATCCGGCCAGGCAGGCGGCGCCCACCAGGCAGGCGACGCGGTGGCCGAACCGGCGTGCGAGCCACTCGGACAGGGGCGCGGCGGTCAGCATCGTCACAATGATCGGCAGGTTGGCGAGGCCGGCCCGCACCGGGCTCCATCCGTAGGCGTACTGGAAGTGGAGGATCAGCCCGAACATCACGCTGGCCATCGCGATGGACGTGCCGATCTGCGCGATGGCGGCGCCGCGGACCGTGCCGTTGGAGAAGAGGTCGAGGTCGAGCATGGGGGCTTTGCTGCGCCGTTCGTGCCGGATGAACGCGACCGCCGCCATGATGGCGCCGGTGATCGACGCGAGGGTGATGGCCGAGAGCCATCCGTGCTCGACGCCGCTGGTCAGCGAGTAGCAGGCGAGGCCGATGGCAGCGACGCTGAGGACGGCTCCGGGGACGTCGAGGGAGTCCTTGGTGAGGTCTTCGGGCCGGTCGCTGGGGACGCCGAGTCGCACGCCGATGCATGCGATCACGGCGATGGGGGCGTTCACGACGAGGAGCCACTCCCAGCGGACATGAGCCAGGGCGGTGCCGCCGAGCAGTGGTCCGAGGACGAACCCGGACATGCCGACGATGATCATCACCGTCATGGCGCGCATCCGCAGGGCCTTGTCGTCGAACAGGCGGAAGACCAGTGAGTTCGTGATCGGGGCCATTGCCGCAGCGGCTATGCCGAGTGCGGCTCGCAGGGCGATGAGCTGGCCGGCTGTGGTGACGAGGACGACGCACAGGCTGAGCGAGCCGAAAACGGCGAGCCCGATGAGCAGCACCCGGCGTCGGCCGAGCCGGTCGGCCATGGATCCGGCGGTGAGCAGCAGTCCGCCGAAGGTCAGCGAGTAGGCGCCGGTGACCCATTGCAGAGCGGTTGTCCCGCTGCCGAGGTCGCGGCCGATGGTGGGCAGGGCGATCGACAGGAGGGTGTTGTCGACCATTTCGACGAAGAAGGCCAGGCAGAGGGCGGCGAGGGGGATCCACGCCGCGCGCAGGGATGGATAGGTGCGTGCGGGGGTGTGCAGCGTTGCGGTGGTCATGACGGTTCTCCAATCGAACGGCGTTCGGCTATCGAACATGGTTCGATGCGGTACGATAGAACAACGTTCGATACGGTGCAAGACGCGAAGGGATCAAGCCGTGACACGCCAGCAGAACCGCTCCGGCGGGGGACGCCGACGGGCTTCGCACTCCATGGAGTCCGTCCTCGCCGAGGCGGTGGCTCTGCTCGACGAGGCAGGAGCCCCGGCTCTGACCTTCCGGGCGCTCGCACAGCGCCTCGGCGGCGGCGTCGCCAGCATCTACTGGTACGTCGCCAACAAGGACGAACTTCTCGACCGGGCCGCCGACCACGCCATCGGCCCCGTCCTCGCCGACGTCGAGAAGATTCCCCTCAGCGACGACCCGATCGGCGATCTCCGCGCCATGGCCATCACGATGTTCGACGCGATCGTGCAACGTCCCTGGCTGAGCTCCTACTTCATGCGGAACACCAGCATCCAGAACAACACTTTGGGGCTGTACGAAAAGCTCGGTCAGCAGACTCTCCGCCTGAACCTCACCGCGCACCAGCGGTTCCACGCCGTCTCCGCCATCGTGGGAGTCGTCGTCGGCTCCGCCGTCGACCTCGGACAGGAGCCGACCCAAGAGATGCTCGACGGTGTCGTGGACCGTGACGAATACCTCCACCGCGTCGCCCAGGCCTGGAGGGAACTCGACCCACAGGAATTCCCGTTCGTCCACGAGATCGTCGACGAGTTCGACGGCCACGACGACGTCGACCAGTTCCGCTCCGCCCTGGAGCTGACCCTGACAGGCCTTCGTCTGCAAGCCGGAGCGTGAGGGCCGGCACCGTGCACGCCGCCATGGCCGCGTCGATGGTGGGAAACCGTAGAGGCATGAAGGTGATGCCCCCACGGCACCTCGTGCCTCCGGCGTTGTTGCTGCTGCTGGCGCTGCCGTTCGCGGGCTCCTGCGGCGGCGGTGGCACTGACGCGTCCCGAGCCGACAACGCACTGCGTGCGGCGGCGTCCGGGGGCGAAGTGCTGATCAGTACCGACAACGGACTGCGGCTGCGCCCGGCCTACGGCGACCACATCAGCGTGGACGACCGGATCGACGGGCACTGGTCCCACCACGGCGACCGCTGGACCCTGGACCTCGACTGCGCCGACCACGACGACCATGGCTGTCCACGGATGCCGTACGTCGAGATCCCCGACGGCGCGAAGGTCACTGTCACCGCCCGCAATGCCGGCGTCGACGTGGTGGGCGTCGCCGCCGCGCTGGACGTCACGACCGTCAACGGCGATGTGACGGTGACCCGTTCCGGCCAGGAGCACGCCCTGTTGCGGCTGTCCACCCGCAACGGATCGGTGCGCGCGGCATCGCTCGAGGCCGGGCGGCTGCACGCGAGCACCGTCAACGGCGATGTGGTGATGCAGTGCGCTGCCTCACCCGCGAGTGTGACCGCGAGGACCGTCAACGGCTCGGTCGATGTCACCGTCCCCCACGATGCCCCGGCCTACCGCGTCATCATGAGCACCGACAACGGGCGCACCACGACCGATGCCCACGCTCAGGATGCCGACCGAAAACGCCTGATGCACCTGACCACGGTCAACGGTGACGTCACGGCCCGCCGGGACTGAGGTGTGACGAGCTGTCAGTTTCACGTGAAACTCCCTGACGTGGTGTTTTAAAGTGACTGTCGTCCGTTTTCCGCGACTCAGGGACCTGTGAGGGACACGCGAACCATGTCCACCGAAACGTTTGAGTTTCAGGTAGAGGCCCGTCAGCTCCTCCAGCTGATGATCCATTCGGTCTACTCGAACAAAGACGTCTTCTTGCGGGAGCTCGTCTCCAATGCCTCCGACGCGCTCGACAAGCTGCGCCTGGCCGCCCTGCGCGACGACGGTCTCGACGTGGACCTGTCCGACCTGCACATCCAGATCGATGTGGACACCAAGGCCCGTACGCTCACCGTGCGGGACAACGGCATCGGGATGTCGTACGACGAGGTGGGCACGTTGATCGGCACCATTGCCAACTCCGGCACGGCCGCCCTCCTCAAGGAACTGGAGGAGGCCCAGGACGAGGCCGGCGCGGAGGGGCTGATCGGCCGGTTCGGCATCGGGTTCTACGCCGGATTCATGGTGGCCGACGAGATGACTCTGGTGACCCGGCGCCTCGGTGAGAGCAGCGGCACGCGCTGGTCGTCCCGTGGCGAGGGCACGTACTCGCTGGAGAAGGTCGAGGAAGCGCCCCAGGGCACGTCCGTGACCCTCCATCTCAAGCCCGCCGACCCCGAGAACCAGCTGCACGACTACACCTCCACCTGGAAGATCAGGGAGATCGTCAAGCGGTACTCGGACTTCATCACCTGGCCGATCCGCCTCGTCCCCCAGGACGACGAAGGCGCGGAGACGGCCGAGCCGGAGACGCTGAACTCGCGCAAGGCCCTGTGGGCACGCTCGCGCGAGGAGGTCTCGGCGGACGAGTACCACGAGTTGTACAAGCACGTCAGCCACGACTGGCGTGACCCTCTGGAGACGATCCGGCTCCAGGCCGAGGGCACCTTCGAGTACCAGTCGCTGCTGTTCCTCCCGGCCCACGCCCCGCACGACCTGTTCACCCGGGACTTCCGGCGCGGTCTCCAGCTCTACGTCCGACGCGTGCTGATCATGGACGACTGCGAGGCGCTGCTGCCGCCGTACCTGCGCTTCGTCAAGGGCGTCGTCGACGCGCAGGACCTGTCGCTCAACGTCTCCCGGGAGATCCTCCAGCAGGACCGCCACATCAGGATGATCCAGCGACGGCTGACCAAGAAGGTCCTGTCGTCGGTCAAGGAGATGAAGGCCCGCGACCCCGAGAAGTACGCCACCTTCTGGCGTGAGTTCGGCGCCGTGCTGAAGGAGGGACTGCTCGGCGACCCGGACAACCGCGACGCCATCCTCGCCGTCGCGTCCTTCGTCAGCACCCATGAGGCAGATGAGCCGACGACGCTCCAGCAGTATGTGGAGCGGATGAAGGACGGCCAGGAGCACATCTACTACCTGACCGGCGAGTCCCGGCAGAGCATCGAGAACTCCCCGCACATGGAGGTGTTCAAGGCCCGAGGCGTCGAGGTCCTGCTGCTGACCGACCCCGTCGACGAGGTGTGGGTCGACGCCGTGGGCGAGTTCGAGGGCAAGCAGCTGCGGTCCGTCGCCAAGGGTGAGATCGACCTCGACGTCCAGGGCGGCGAGCAGGAGGACAGTGCGGGGGATGAGCAGGACGAGAGCTACGCCGGCCTGCTGGAGTGGATGAAGGAGCAACTGGGGGAGGAGGTCAAGGACGTCCGGCTGTCGACCCGCCTGACCGTGTCACCGGCGTGTGTCGTCTCCGATGCGCATGACCTCACTCCGGCGCTGGAGAACATGTACCGGGCGATGGGCCAGGAGGTGCCGGTCACCAAGCGGATTCTGGAACTCAACCCCGCTCACGCGCTCGTCCGTGGCCTGCGGCAGGCCTACGCGGAGCAGGAGGAGCGGGCGGGGCTCGCCGAGACCGCCCAACTCCTGCACGGACTTGCCGTCCTCGCTGAAGGCGGACAGCCCAAGGAGCCCGCGCGGTTCGTGAAGCTGGTGGCGGAACGGCTGGAGCGCACGCTCCGCTGAGCCGTGAGGTCGTCGACGCGGCACGGCGGTTGTACTCCCGGCCGCCGGGGGCGGGCCGCCGTTGTGGAGGAGCCACGGGGCTCCTCCACATGCCCGGCGTTGCCGCGGCGGGTGTCATTCGGGGCGGTGGCCTGAGAGCTCCGCGTCGGGAATGCCGGCCGGGGCGGGTGTGTTGAAGCCGGCGTGGGAGTGAAGGGGACAGTGTCCCCGGGCCTCATCCATCGCCTGCGGGGACGATCGTCCGGCTGAAGCCCCGCAGAGCCTTTCGCCGCGTAGGCGACCGCCCTTCACCCCCATGATCCTTCGCCGAGGGCGGCGAGCGTCGGGAATGCGACACCGATCGTCGGCGTTGAAGAAGATGTATGACATGTCCGGGTCAAATGGCTCGGGTGGTGGCGGAAGGAGCACCTCATGGCACGCAGCACCACGCGGCCCGTCGTCCGGCTGACGTCGACGGCCGGCACCGGCGTCACCTACGTGACCCGCAAGAACCGTCTGAACGATCCCGACCGGATGGTCCTGCGCAAGTACGACCCGCAGGTCGGCGCGCACGTCCTGTTCCGAGAGGAACGCTGACACCCCTCTCCACGGCTCCCCGTCGGAGCAAAGAGAAAGGCCACCCCATGAGGCACGGCATCCACCCCGTCTCCCGCCCCGTCGTCTTCCGCGACCGCGCGGCAGGCTTCCACCTGCTCACCCACTCCACCCTCCACTCGGAGCGCACGGTCGAGTGGGAGGACGGCAGCACGTACCCGGTCGTCGACGTCGAGATCTCGTCGGCGAGCCACCCCTTCTACACCGGCACCTCACGCGTCCTGGACACCGCGGGCCGCGTAGAACGCTTCCAGCGGCGCTACGGCACCACCGCTGCCGTCCGCCCCTGACGGCGCACCCCGTTCCGCCCCCCGGAAGGAGACCCGATGAAGGTCCGCAAATCCCTGCGCTCCTTGAAGGCCAAGCCCGGCGCCCAGGTGGTACGCCGACGGGGCGTCACCTTCGTGCTCAACAAGAAGGACCCGCGCTTCAAGGCCCGCCAGGGCTGACGTCCTGAGCCACAACCTCGATCCGGCCCGGCACCGCAACTGCGGTACCGGGCTGTTCGCTTCCGCGGTTTGTGGTCAGGCGGGCCGGGTGGGGGCTCGTAGTTCGATCTTGTAGCCGCCTTCTGGGGTGGGTTCGGCGGTGAGGGTGCCGTCGAACAGTTCGGCGCGTTCTTTCAGGCCGATGAGGCCGTGGCGGGCGCTGGGCAGGGCGACGGATGGGCGGGTGGGGGAGGTATTGGTGACGGTGACGCCGAAGTGGTGCGTGTCGTGCCAGAGGTGGACGTCGGCGCGGGCTCCGGGGGCGTGTTTGCGCACGTTGGTGAGAGCTTCCTGGACCGTGCGGTAGACGGCGCGTTGGGCGGTGGTGCTGATGTCGTCCGGGAGCTGTCCGGTCAGGGTGGTCTCGATGCCGCTGTTGGCGATCAGCTGCTGGAGGTCGGCGAGGGTGGGCTGGGGGGTGAGTTCGGTTGTCTTCCCGCCGGAGGCGCGGAGCAGCGTGACCATGTGGCGGAGCTCGTCAAGGGTGTTCGCGCTCAGGGTGCGGATGGTGAGGGCTGCCTCGCGGGCATCGGGGTCCTTCGCCGCGACCTGTAGGGCTCCGGCCTGGACGGCGATGAGGCTGACCTGGTGGGAGACGACGTCGTGCATCTCGCGGGCGAGTTGGGCGCGTTCGCGGGCGAGGACGGTCTGGGCGTAGAGGGCGCGTTCGTGTTCCCGTGCCTCCTCGACCTCGACGAGCTGGCGGGCCACATCGTGCCTGGCCTGCACGAGTTGGCCGAACAGGACGGGGGCGAGGGCCGTGGCGAGCGTGTAGACGAACTGGACGAGCGTCCAGGTCCGGTCGCCGTCGAACCCGCCGGACAGCGGCCAGACAAGGGTGCCCGCCGCCGCGTTCAGGAGCGCGCAGCCGGCCAGCAGCGGGCGGCTGCGGGTGGACGCGGCCAGTGTGTACAGGGCGGCCATCGGCGCGACCGCGACGTCCATGAACAGGGCCATGGGCAGTGTCAGCAGGAACACGGCCAGCGGGAAGCGCCTGCGCAGTATGAGTCCGGCTGAGCCCACGGCGGCGCAGGCCCACATCACAGTGGTGCCCTCGCCCAGGAGGTTGATCCATGCGTCGAGCGCGGCCAGTACCACGAGGCCCGTGTCGACGGCCCAGGGCGGCAGGCGCCGCCACAGTGCCCGGCCCGAACTCATCGTCCGTTGTTCCGGGTCGTGTCGTCGTCGGTGCGGGTGAGCAGTCCGGCGCGCTCGGCGAGGAGTGCGGCCTGGACTCGGCTGGTGACCCGCAGTTTGGTGAGGATCGAGCTGACGTGGTCCTTGACGGTGCCCTGGCTCAGGTGGATGCGGGTGCCGATGTCCGCGTTGGAGAGTCCTTCCGCGATCAGGGTGAGGACGTCGCGTTCCCGGTCGCTGAGCGAGCTGACGCGTGCAACGTCCGCGTCCTGGGGTGCTCCGGCCCCCGGGTGGCTGCGGAGCAGCGCGCGTGAGGCTTTGGGGGACATCACCACTCCACCCGCGGCCAGGGTGCGGACCAGTTGGGCGAGCTGTTCGGGCTCGGTGTCCTTGAGGAGAAAACCGGAGGCCCCCGAGCGCAGTGCGGTGAGGATGTACTCGTCGGTGTCGAAGGTGGTCAGCATGGCCACGTGCGGCGGTTCGGGCAGTTCCTGGATCTGCCGCAGGATGGTCAGGCCGTCCACGTCCGGCATACGGATGTCCAGGAGCACGACGTCCGGCCGCTCGCGCCGGATCACGTCGGCGGCCTGCGCCCCTTCCGCGGTCGCCACGACCTCGATGCCGTCGGACGCGTTCAGGATCATCTGGAACCCGGACCGCACCAGGGCCTCGTCGTCCACCACCACTACCCGGATCACCGGCGTCTCGCCTCGCACTCGTCTGCTCTGTTGCTGTGTCCCGCTGCTCGGCGACCCATCCATCCCGATGCTCCGCGCGCTCGTACGGTGTTCGCCTGACGTCGACCGTACGTCGGGCAGGGTACGCGGTGATGTGATCACCCACGGACTGTGGACACCCGGCGGGTCCGCTCCAGCCGTTCGGGGGGTGCGCTCCGGCCGGTCGGCAGGCCGGCGGGCGAGGCCCGGCGGATGGCGCCCCTCGTCCTCGTTCCGTGGGATCGGTCCATGCGATCGGTCCGTGGCCCCGCGCCGAGTCCGCGGTCCACAGCCGATGTCCGGACCGCTTCGAGGACCAGGGCCCGCCCCGCCAGCGATGAGTGCTGAGGCACTGGCTAGGCGGCATACGTCGGCCACTTCCCGGTAGTTGTCCGTCCCTCCTGGCCCGCCGGTCGGCGGGGGTGCTTCCGGCCGCTCGGCGGGGGTGTCACCGAAGCCTGCCGGATGGTCCGCGTCCGTACCGCACCGGGAGATTCTTCGTATGACACAGATACAACCGCCGCAGGCGACATCGTCTCCGCAGGAGAACTCGCCTTCAGGACTCCCTATCTCGTCCGAGTCCGCAGGGAAGCCCTCGATGGGACGCCTCGTCGGGGTAGACCTGGCCCGTGCGCTGGCGGTGTTCGGTATGTACATCGTCCACATCGGCCCGGTGCTCTCTTCCACGCACGGCGCCGGCACCTGGGTCCGGTATATGGCCGACGGGCACTCGTCGGTCCTGTTCGCCACCCTCGCCGGGTTCTCGCTGATGCTGATCGCCGGCCGCCGCGAGCCGAAGACCGGCCTCGCCGGCCGGCAGGCGAAGGCCCGGATCGCGATCCGCGCCGTGGTCCTGCTGGCGCTGGGCACCGTGCTGGCGATGGAGTACGGGGGAGTGATCATCCTCGGCTTCTACGGCGTCTACTTCCTTCTCGCCCTGCCCCTGTTGCGGCTGTCGGCCAAGGCACTGGCGATCACCGCGGCCGGGCTCGCGCTCGTCACACCCCAGCTGGCGTTCGTCCTGAACTCGCGGCTGAGTGAGTCCGTCCAGCAGACCGTCGACGCCTACGACCCGCTCAAGAAGCTCAGCGAGGTCGGCGTGCTCGACCTGCTGCTCACCGGCTTCTACCCGACGATCACCTGGATGTCGTTCGTCGTCGCCGGCATGGCACTGGCCCGCCTCGACCTCTCGGCCGTCTCCGTCCAGCGTCGCCTGGCCGCTCTCGGCGCCGCCCTGACCATCGGCGCGTACGGGCTGTCCCTGCTGCTGGCGGGCAAGGACGCTCTGCGCAGCATGGCGGAGGACGGGAAGTCGTCGTCCGCCGGGTTCGAGAAGGCGTCGTCCTTCGGCAGCGGATCCTTCGAGGCCCCTCAGCGGGCGGCTTCGGAACTGCTGTCTGCCGGGCCGCACAGCGGCACCACCTTCGACATCATCGGCAGCGTCGGCGTCGCCATCCTCGTGATCGTCGGCGCGACGGTGCTCATGGACCGCCTGCCGCGCCTGCGCCGCCTGGCGACGCCGGTCATCGCGGTGGGCACCATGTCGCTGACGGCATACGTCGGCCACTTCCTCGCGCAGTCCATGCTCAGCGTATCGGCCGGCGAAAGCACCCAGACGTCCTGGATTCCCGTGCTCACGTTCATCTTCGGGGCGATCGTGTTCGCCGCGGTCTGGTCCCGCTTCTTCCGCCGCGGACCGCTGGAGGCGTTGCTCAACGCCGCCACCAAGCCGGCGAAGCACATCCGATGACGCAGGACCGGGGCGGGCGGCCTTTCATGGCCCGCCCCGGCTCCGAGGCCCGCTCGACGCCGCCGTCCACGGACAGTGGATCTTAGGATCGGATACGGCGGCGCTGCGGCCGGGCTCACGAAGCAGTGGGGAGCGTGCTCCTCGTGCGGCAGGGCCCGGCCCCTCTTGCTTCATACGTGTCGTCGCCCCGGAACCGGAATCCACATGACCTTCGTCCTGACCGTGATCACCGCAGTGACAGCCGGGTGGGCCGCTGTCGCCCGAGGGCTGAGCGGGGGCACGTCAGAGCCGCTGTGGTGCTGGTCTTCGCGGGCGTCATCACCGAGCTGTTCACGCACAGCCAGATCGCGGTCACGCTCAACTCCGAGATCGCCCAGCACGCGGCCGAAGTCATCCTGGTGGTCCTGCTGTTCGTCGATGCCACGGAACTGCCGGGCGGGCGTGGGGCTCCAGGTGAGGTGGCGGACTGAGCGCGTAAGAGCGGAGCGCTGGGTGACGCGGGCACTGCCCGTCAGCCTCACGCATCGTCTGGTGCCTCGGAATCCGACGGCTGTCCGGTACCACTACGCCGTACAGCAGGGCTGCCCCCGCCGTGTGGCGGGGGCAGCCGGGGACTTCTCTCAGTGGCCGGGGCGCCCGATGGGGAGCAGGAGCTGGGTCGCGGCGAGCTGTGCGTACAGCTCGTCCTCGGCCACCAGCTCCTCGTGGGTGCCGATCGCGCGGACCCGCCCGGCGTCCATGACGACGATGCGGTCCGCGTCCGTCACCGTCGACAGGCGGTGTGCCACCACCAGGACGGTGGTTTCGCGTGCCGTCTTCGCGATGACGTCCCGCAGTGCCAGCTCGTTGACGGCGTCGAGCTGCGAGGTCGCCTCGTCCAGGAGCAGCAGCCGAGGTCCGCGCAGCAGTGCGCGGGCGATCGCGACGCGTTGGCGTTCGCCGCCGGACAGCTTCGAGCCGCGGTGTCCGACCAGGGTGTCAAGGCCGTGCGGGAGACGGTCGACGAGGGTGTCGAGCCTAGTACGGGTGAGGACAGCGCGGATGTCGTCGTCCGTCGCGCCGGGGGCGCTGAAGACCAGGTTCTCCCGCAGCGTGCCGGCCAGGACCGGAGCGTCCTGTTCGACGTACCCGATGACGGACCGCAGCTCGGACAGCGGCCACTGCCGTATGTCCCGGCCGTCGACCAGGATGCGCCCGCCGGTCGTCTCGTAGAACCGCTCGATCAGCGAGAAGACCGTCGGCTTGCCCGCACCCGAGGGGCCGACGAAGGCCGTCATCCCTGCGCCCGGCACCTCGAAGTCCACCTGCTGGTGGATGTACGGCAGCCCGGGCCCGTAGCGGAAGGACACCTCCTCGAAGCGGACCGATGCCGGACGCCGCACGAGTGCCGCCGCCTCGGGCCGCACCGGCCGGCGCTCGGCCGGCGGCTCAGCCGCCAGGCGGTCCACCTCCTTGATCCGGGAGATCGCGGCCGCACCCTCCTGGTATTGGGAGGCGGCCTCGACCAGCTTGTACACCGGCTCCATCAGGTAGAACAGGTACAGCAGGAAGGCGATGAGCGTGGAGACGGGGATGTCCCCGGACGCCACCCGCGCCCCGCCGACCGCGAGCACCGCGAGGAACGCCAGCTCGACGGCGAGGTTGTCCGCCGTTCCCAGCAGGGCCTCCCACTTCGCGCCGCGCACGCCGTGGCGCCAGGCCCGCCGGGCCGAAGCCTCGACGAGAGCGGTCTCCCGCTCCTCGGCGCCGGACGCCTTCAGCGTGCGGAACGCGCCGAAGACCCGCTCCAGGCCGGTGGACATCTCCCCGACAGCCTCCTGCGCGCGCTCGGCGGCCTGCCCGATCTTCGGCATCACCAGGGCGGCGCCCACGCCGACGACCGCGACCACACCGAGCGCGACGCCGAGCAGGACGACATCGAGGAAGGCCATCACCACGACCGCCGCGATCAGCGTCAGCGCCCCGGTCGCGGCGTTGACCACCGCCTGAGTGCTGACGGCCCGCAGCAGCGTGGTGTCGGAGGTCACCCTCGACATCAGATCGCCCGGCTGCATCCGGTCCACAGCCGTGAGCCGCAGTCGCAGCAGCCGGCCGATCAGGCCGCGGCGGGCGGCCAGGACCACCGACTCGGCCGTCCGCTCCAGCACATAGGCGCCGAACGCCTCGGCCACCGTGCTCAGCAACACCAGCACGGTCAGGGCCAACAGGATGGCGGCGAGCGTGCCGCCGGACGAGAGCCGGTCGACCAGCGCCTTCGTGGCCAGCGGCTGTAGCAGCCCGCCGGTGGCGCCCACCAGCGCCAGCAGCAGACCGAGTGCGACGGCCCACCGGTGCGGGCGGACGTACCCGTACATCGCCTTGAGCGTCTCGCGGACGCGCAGGGACTCGGCACCCGTCGTCGCCTCCGAGGCGGATGCGGTGTTCACAAGATTCCTTTCGTACGTGGTCTCCCGCGCAGCGCGTCAGCAGCGGCGGGCATCGGTCCGAACGGGGCCGTGGCGCTCGACTCAGGAGGCCGGCTCGACGGCCGTCGCGGCGACCGTGTGCAAAACGGCAGCGCGGAGGTCAGGGCCAGCGGCAGCCAGACAGAGGCCGCTCGCCACGAGCGCCATGCCGAGGAACTCCCAGAGCTCGCTCCCGCGCCGCCCAACGTTCCCACGGGCCCTTGCTCCGGCCGGCGGCCGATGGGAAGTGCTGGGCTTCAGCTCCTGCGCACGCTCTGTCATGCCATCAGCCTGGAAGCCCATGCCTTCCGTCGGCCATCCGACGATCGTCGGCTACACCCCCGCCAAGTGGCTGGAACTCCCTGGCACACACGGAGACCGCTGGTATCCAACCGCAGGGCCCGTCCGACCATCTGCACGATATCGACCATCGAGCCGCGCGCATCGGCGAAAAGCACCGCGTCACACGCGGCGTAGCGACGCGCCCGCACGTCCTCACCCTCGTATGAGGGTCCTCCGAGGAAAACGGCGGCGAATTCATCCAGCACTTGGCGGCGGTGTCCGGCATGGTCGCGTCGCGTCCGTTTTGCGGTCGTATGGAGCTGAGATGAGTGAGCGTGCGGCGCGGGGAGTGGAGTCTCTGATGCCCGGTGGTGGACTGGACATACTCGGAGCACGCCGCTCTGCATCGGCTGTCGGTCTGTCAGGACAACCGCCAGATGATGAGTATCCGCGACTCGTTCTCCCCTGCAATTCGGCCCGGACCTGCGCGATGAGATCGATGGCGTCGTCCATCAGCTGGGCACGGGCTTCCACTCGTGCGGGCCAGGCGCTCCATGGCGCCCCGGTCTCGATATTGACGTTGTCGACCTCGCCTTCCGACTCCGTCCAGGTCACCAGCTTGGGAGTCCGCGGGCCGTCCGTGGCGACGAGCCCGATGAGCTTGCCGCGGAGGGCCGCGTATCGCACGTGGATGACGTCGGAGGCGTAGAGGTCGAGCAGGTTGTCGACGTCCGGGGTGATGTTCCATTCCTCGACTGACAAGTACGGCTTGGCGACTTCGTCCAGTTCGTCGAGCGCTACGAGCAGTCGGTCGGCCCACTTGATCAAGGCGAGATACGGCTCGGCTCGCTTGTCGCGCAGGTCCTGCGCATGTGATCGCTCGTGAAGCGAGCGTTCTTGCGCGGCGGAAAGCCGCTCTTGCGTGTCGAGCGTGTTGCGCGTGTTCTCCCGCTGTGCGCGCAGGGAAAGCAGTGTCGTCACCAGGCTCGCGACGACTGCCAAGGCCGCGACTCCTGTAGACGCCAGACTCACGATGATCTGGGACTCCACGAGTGTCAGTCTCCCGGGGCTTCGGCGCTGTTGGTGAGGTGGCTTGATCTGGTGCTCAGTCAAGTGGGTGCCGGTTCGGGGAAGTCGACAGACATGGCTTCCACAATCAGGGAGTTTCCTACGCCCCGTGCTCCGAGTGGAAGACCGTGCCCGCCGACGCATCACCACCGATCCCGCCCGCCCAGGGGCGCTCCTCGATGTCGACGGAGGCGCGGGCCTGATCTGATCACAGCGGGGAGCGCATGGCTCAGCATCTGTGGGACGACGCGTGGTTCCCAGCCACTGACGCCGACGTCTGCCGGGCTGAAGTGCCGCCCCACCTGTACCAGTTCCTGCCTCGGCGGGTTGTTCCGGACGCTCACCGCGCCTGGAACAACCCGCCGAGGTCCTGTCAGCTGTCCAGCGACTTCAGTGCCTGTCGGTGCCAGACGAGCGGATTGTGGTCGTCGTCCGTCAGCATGGTGAGCACGCGCAGCACAATGATGTCGTGGTCGCCGGCCGGGTAGCGGTGCTCGATGGTGCACTCCAGCCAGACCGGCGCACCTTCGAGGAAGATCGCGCCGGATTCCGCCTGGACGGTCTCGACGCCGGCGAACCGGCCCTCCTTGCTGGGGGACGCGAGTTGCCGCGTCTTGTCGCTGTGTTCCTCTCCGAGGACGGAGACCCCGATCGTGTCCGCGCGGGACAGCACCGGCCAGGTCGTCGAGGTGTGCTGCACGGCGAAGGACACCATGGGCGGGTTGAGCGAGACTCCGACGGTGAACGACGAGACGATGATGACGGTGGGTTCGCCGTGGACGCGTGCGGAGACGGCCGCGACTCCGGAGGGGAATCCGGCGAACGCCCGCTTGACCTCGGCCTGATCCGAGGTGAAACCCTTCAGTGCGGTCATCGGTCTGCTCCCGTCTTCGCGGCGTCGAGGACGATCGGACCCCACTGCCCGGCCCAGCGGGCGAGTGAGTTGTCCGTCGTGTAGGTGGAGTCGAGCTGGTAGAGGCCCTGTGCGGGACAGGTCGCACCGAGTTCCACGAGCACGGGTTTGAGGGTGAGTTCGGGGGCGAGGGCGTGTGCCGGTCCGGCACCGAGCATGAGGGGCAGTGCCACCTGGCCCGCGAGGCCGGTCGCCGTGGGGAACTGGTCGAGGAACAGCTTGAGCAGGCCGGTGTAGGTCCCCTTGTAGGTGGGGGAGGCCGCGATCACGATGTCGGCGGACCTGACCCGCTCGACGGCCGCGGTGACGTCCGGGTCGCCCCAGGTGAGCAGGCCGGCTCCGAGGGAGGTGACTTCGAGGACATCGCAGTCGAGCCCGAGGGCTGCGGCGAGGCGTTCGGCGGCATCGCGGGTGCGCGAGCCGCCCTTGGGGTTTCCGACGACGGCGACGGCTTTCATCAGGCGACTCCTGTGGGTAGAGGGGGCGCGGCGGCGGAGACCGCGGCGGAAGCGGCCCCGGGACGGTCGACCCGGAGGAACACAGACGCGAGAAGACAGAGCAGTCCGACGGCGGCGAGGCCACCGAGGGTGGCCGCGTAGTCGAATCCGGCCAGCAGAACGGCACAGACCGCGCTGCCCAGCACGGCGCCGAGTTGCTTCATGGCGTTGAAGGTTCCGGACGCCGCCCCGACCTCGTCCGGCGCCACCGAGCTCACCGCCGCGATCGACAGGGGCGACCAGACGAACGAGTTGGCCACCCCGTACACCGCGAAGGCGGCGGTCAGCGCGGGGATCGGCGCGTCCGTCGCGACGAGCACCGCCGAGGCCCCGATGGAGACGACGAGCGCGAGGGAGCCGAGAACGGCGACCGCACGGGGCCCGATGCCGTTGTTGAGCCGGGCCGAGACGGGCGCTCCGAGCAGGCACAGCACACCCATAGGTACGAGAGTGAGCGCCGCCGCGCCGGGATCGAGCCCGCGCTCCTGCTGGAGGTAGAGCATCAGGGGGATCATGGCCGAGCCGGCGCTGAAGGCAGCGGCGGCGCCGGCCCAGGACGCGGTGACGAACCCGCGGCTGCGGAGCAACGCGACAGGCACGAGCGCGCGTTGCCCCTCGCGACGCTGCACCCAGACGACGGCCGCGACCACCAGCGTGCCGGCGACGGCGAGAAGCCACCGGGGGGCACCCAGGACGTCCGTGCTCCCGGCGTCCGTGCCCTGGATGCCGAGGACGAGCGCGCCGACGCCGGTCGCGTTCGCGCAGATGGCCCACACCGGGATGCCGGCTTTCTGGCGGGGGAGGGCGGGTACGAACGCGGCCACGGCGGCCATCGCGGCGATGCCGACCGGGACGTTGACCCAGAACACGGCGGGCCAGCCGCCGACGGCGACGAGCAGACCGCCGGCCAGCGGCCCGACGGCCACCGCGGCGCCGCCGACGGCGCCCCAGGTGCCGAGCGCGACGGCGAGGCGCGGCGGCTGGAAGAGCGCCTTGATGATGGTGAGGCATTGCGGGGTCATCAGCGCGGCGCCGACGC
The DNA here is from genome assembly GCF_042894505.1 of Streptomyces sp. NPDC001536. Classification (NCBI taxonomy): domain Bacteria; kingdom Bacillati; phylum Actinomycetota; class Actinomycetes; order Kitasatosporales; family Streptomycetaceae; genus Streptomyces; species Streptomyces sp. NPDC001536. The sequence goes on along the minus strand of NZ_JBIAVQ010000030.1, from coordinate 29,507 downwards.
CCTGGACCACCCGCCAGGCGATGAGTGCCGTGATGGTGGGGGCCAGCGCGCACAGCAGCGACCCGAGGGTGAACGCCGCGAGTCCGACCAGGTGGACGCGCCGGTGGCCGTAGCGGTCGCCCAGTCGTCCCGCGATGATCAGGGGCACGGCGTAGGCGATGAGGTAGCCGCTGTTGACCCACATCGCGAGGGTCTCGGTGGTGTCCAGGCCGGTGATCATCGCGGGCAGCGCGACCGAGGTGATCGTGCTGTCCAGCAGCAGCATGAAGAACCCCGTGCACAGACTGCCGAGAGCGAGCCAATGGCGTCGCTCGCTCGGTGCTGTCATGTCACACCGCCAGGTTCTCGCGCAGCGTGGCGCCCGGGTAGGCCGGCGCGAGCGCACCGCGGCGGCGCAGCTCAGGCAGCAGCAGCTCGCTGATCTCAGCGAAGCCCGAGGGCATGGCCAGCGGGCTGGAGAACATGTAGCCGCCGCGCGATCCGGTCGCGGCGAAGTTCTCCTCCAGCGCGTCGGCGACGGTGGCGGGGTCGCCGACGATGCCGTGGTCGAGCCCCGTCGCCCGCTCACGGCCGTGCTCGAAGAACTCGTCGCGGCTCATCGTGTGGTCCTCGCCGAACTCGGCGATGAGCGAGCCGACGAGGCCGGCCGGGCTCGCGTTGGCCGCGACGATCTCGTCGCGCAGCTCGGCCAGGCGGAAGGAGTCCGGCAGCGTCGAGAGGTCGTAGCCGGCGTTGTGCGACAGGTAGGTGGCGACGGCCTCCTCGCTCCAGAACTCGTGCGCCGCGTCACGGCGTGCCTCGGCTTCGGCGGTCGTGCGGCCGACGATGACCTGCGTGGCCCAGAGGATGCCCACGCGGGCCGGGTCGCGCCCCTCGGCGAGGAGTGCCTCGTCGAGCAGTTTGCGGTGGCGGTGCTGGGCCATGAGGTTGCCGCCGAAACCGAAGACGAGATCGGCGAGCCGTGCCGACGCGGTGATGCCACGGGGCGAGTTGCCGGCCTGCACGACGAGCGGGTGGTGCTGCGGACTGGGCACCGACGCGAGCGGGCCCTTGACGGTGAAGAAGCGCCCTGCGTGATCGATCGGGTGCACCTTGGAGGGGTCGGCGAACCGGCCCGTGTTCCGGTCGCGCACGATGGCGTCGGGTGCCACCGAGTCCCACAGCGCGCGGCAGACCTTGACGAACTCCTCCATTCGCTCGTAGCGCAGACCGTGGTCCATCAGCTCGTTGAACCCGTAGTTCGCCGCGTCCGCGCCGCGCGTCGAGGCGACCACGTTGAAGGCGATGCGTCCGCCCGTCACGTGGTCGAGCGAGTTCAGCAGCCGGGCGACGTAGAAGGGATGCATGAACGTGGAGGAGTACGTCAGCCCGAAGCCGATCTTCTCCGTCACGGTGGACATCGCCGCGATGACCGGTGACATGTCGTGGCGCGGCCACTGAATGCCCCACTCCACGGCCGGTTCGATGCTCCCCCGCCAGGTGCTGGGGATGCCGCTTCCGTCACCGAAGAACAGCAGGTCCACGCTGGCGCGCTCGGCCGTCCGGGCCAGCTCCATGTACATGCGTACGTCGGGGAAGTCGTGCCCGACCCAGGAGCCCTGCCGGGCCCAGGCACCCTCGGTGTGGGTGAAGGAGAGGTCGTAGCCGATGTGCATGCCGGTCACCGCGCTGCCTTCTTCCACATTTCGGTTACCTCGTCGGCGTCGCTGAGCACGGCCACGTTGAGTGCCAGTTGGGCGAGGGCGGCGGCGTTGACGTCGAGGTCGTAGGCGGCAGTGGCGTCCCGGGGGACGACCACGGGCCAGTCCAGTTGCATGGCGTCCTGGGCCGTGGCGTACACGCAGCACTCGCTCGTCAGGCCCACGACGGTGAGCCAGTCGCAGCCGGCCTCGTGGAGCCGGGCGGCGAGATCGGTGTCGAGGAAGCCGCTGTAGCCGCGCTTGACGACGTGCGGTTCGCCTTCGGCGGGCCGCACGCGGTACCACTCCGCCCCGGATGTACCGCGGACGCACGGTTCGGCCGGGCTCATGGGGGCGTCGTAGTCGCCGCCGCGCAGCCAGTTGCTCGCCCGCCACGGACGGGCCGGGTCGCTGCCCAACTCGACCCAGAGGACGGGCACTTCGGCGGCGCGTGCCGCGTCGACGAGGTCGCCGACGCGGGTGACCGCCTGGTCGAGGGCAGCCAGCGCGGCGTCCGTCAGCCCGTATTCCGTGAGGCGGGCCGGATCGGCGAAGTCGCGCTGTACGTCGACCACGACCAGCGCGGGCCCGCTGCCGGGTCGGGTGAGGTGGGCGAGTTGGGTGTCGCGCAGGCCGGGCATCAGGCGGCCACCTCGTCGCGGGCGCGCAGGGCGGGCAGTACGGTCTCGCCGAACAGCAGCATGTCCTCGTCGTACTCCGGGAAGATCAGCATGAGTCCGTCGAGGTCGGCTTCGCGCACGATGTACTCGATGTGGTCGGTGACCGTCTGCGCCGATCCGGCGACGTACGGCGTCTGGAACGCCGCCTCGCCGTCCGCGCCGTCGGCCCACGCGCGGGCCTGGTCCTCGGGGATGCCCCAGGTGCGGCGCATGTGGGCGAGGGCCTCGCGGTCGAGTCCCGCGCCCCACTGCTTCACCTTCTTGGCGGCCAGCTCGTCGGTCTCGTCCTGGACGACGGTGAGCATCGAGTAGGTCTTGCAGACGCGGCCGTGGGCCTTCGCCCGGTCGTGGACGTCCGCAGAGAGCATCCGCATCTCGTCGAGGCTCTCGGCGGAGAGGAAGGCACCGTCGGCGTACTTGGCCTGGAAGCGCCGGGCGTCCTCCGACCTGCCCGCGTTGATGAGGGTCGGGCGGGTGGCCGGATGCGGGCGGGACTCGCAGTCGACCAGGTCGAAGTACGGCGTGCGCATGGTGACGGAGTCCTCGGTCCACAGGCGGGTGACCGCCTCCGTCCACAGCTCCGTCATCCGGTAGCGGTCCGCGTGGCTGAGCCGCGGGTCCCACTGGCCGAACTGTTCGAACTCGCCCGCGTAGGAGCCGTTGACGATGTTCATGCCGGCGCGGCCGCCGGAGATGTCCTGGAGGGTGGCGTACATCTTCGCCGCGAGGGCGGGGTTGTGGACGTTGGCGTGCAGGGTCGCCCAGATCTTGACGCGGCTGGTCGCCTCGGCGAGCGCCGCCATCATCGTCATCGATTCGAGCGAGCGGCCCCAGTGGTCGGTGCTGCCGCCGAAGCCGCGCCACTTCGCCATCGACATGACGAAGTCGAGGCCGATGGTCTCCGCGTGGATGGCTGCGCGCTTGTTCCACGCGTAGGTCGCCTCGGGGTGGGGTGCGGTCGTGGACAGCATCCATCCGCCGTTCCCGATGGGGAGGAAGATTCCGTACTCTTTCGCGGGCATGCGGGTGAGTCCTTCTGTGAGATCGCCGGCGCCGTGCGGGGAGCCGGGAGCCGTGCGGGCTGCTGAAGCGGCGGGTGCGGTCAGGGGGCGGGCCAGACGAGCTTGTCGGCGGCGTACACGTTCTTGACGAAGGAAGCGTCGAACCACCCCCGGGCCTGGTCGGCGGTCACACTGTCGGGCACGATCTTGAACTGGTGCAGCATGCCGACCAGCCCCGTGACGTTGTCGGGGTCGATGCCGCCCCGGGGCTGTCCGGGCGTCGGGTTGTCCTTGACGACCTGCGTCTCGGTCTTCCAGATCGCCGTGTTCAGCTTCTTGTCGTAGGTCGGTCCGGACAGCTCGGCCGCGTACCCCACACATTCGGCGATGTGCTTGTCGCTGGACGTGCAGTAGTCGTAGGCGTGCAGCGCGGCGCGCAGGATGTCCTCGACGGCGTGCGGGTGGGCCTTGGCGAACGCCGGATTCACCGCCATCGCGCCGAGTGAGCTCGGGACGCCGTAGTCGACCGGCTTCCACACCGTGACGTTGTCGCCGGCCGCCTTGAGCTGGTTGGGCTCGTTGGAGACGAATCCGGTGAGCGCCTCCAGGCCGCCCTGCCTGCGGGGCAGTACGGAGGGGTCGTAGCCCTGCTTGACCAGCTTGAGCGAGTCCCACTTGACTCCGGCCTTGACCATCATGGCCTGGACGGTGGCGGGTACGTAGCCCTTGTGACCGACGACCTTGCCGTCGAGCTGGGTCAGCTTGGTGATGTCCTTGTTCGTCATCAGGATTTCGAGGCCGGCGTTCGAGTACGAGGAGATGCCGGTGATGTCGATGCCGTTGGCCCGGGCCTGGATGACGTCCTGCTCGGCGACCGGACTCACGGTCGCCTGTCCGCTGGCGAGGAGCTTGGTGTTCTGTGCCGTGTCGCCGGTGCCGGGCTTGAGGGCGACGTCGAGGCAGAGGTCCTTGAAGTAGCCGAGCTTGGCGGCGGCGATGTACTCGAGGATCGACACGGACGACTGGTACTGGTAGCCCGACAGGTAGGTGATCTTTCCGGCGGCCTTGTTCTCGGCGCACCGCGCGGCGGAGATCGCGGAACCTGCAGAGCCGGCCGAGGTGCTGTCGGAGGAGTCCGAGCCGCATCCCGCGAGGCCGGCCGTCAGTACGACGGCGGCGAGGGAGGCGAGGCCGGATCTGATGAGGGTGGACTGCATGGGTGACTCCGAACTGGCGGGGGCCGCCGGGGAATGGGGTGCCTGGGAAGGGGTGTGCCGGAGAAGGGCGCCGCCCATGGGGCGGATCAGGGCATGGGGCGCCGAGTGCCCCGCCATCGCGGGCGACCGGGGACAGAGACGTGAGGGCGGGTCAGTTGTGCGCGCTGTCGTGCCAGTGGAGGACGCGGCGTTCCACCAGCGTCACGACGAGCAGCAGGAGTACGCCCAGGACCGCGAGGACGAGGATCGAGGCGTATACGACCGGCAGCTGGTTCATCGACGAGGCCACACTGATCGCGGTGCCGAGACCGCGGGTCGATCCGGACGCCGACATCTCGGCGACCACCGCGCCGACGATCGACAGGGGGAAGACGATGCGCAGCGCCGCGAACAGGAACGGCAGCGCGTTGGGGAAGCGCACGTGCAGCAGGAGTTCGAAGCGGCCCGCGTCCATCGTCCGGTACACCTGCAGCACCTGCTGCGGCACGGACCGCAGACCGGCCGCGGTGTTGATGAGGATCGGGAAGAAGCAGATCAGGCCGGCGATGACGAGCTTGGGCAGCGGGCCGAAACCGAAGGCCACGACCAGTGCCGGTGCGATCGCCACGAGCGGGGTGACGTTGAGGACGACCGCGATCGGCATGACCGCCCGGCGCACCACGGGAAGCTCGGTCGTCAGCACCGCGAGGACGACCGCGGCGACGAACCCCAGCGCAAGGCCGGCCGTCGCCTCACCCAGGGTGACCAGGGCGTTGTCGACGTAGTAGCTGAACTCCGTGGTGAGCGAGTCGCCGATCTTCGGCAGCGGCGGCAGCAGGTAGGGCAGTTCCCTGGCTCCCCACTGCCACAGGACGGCGAGGAAGGCCAGCATCACGGCGAGGGGCAGCCACACGGAGGGACGGACCCACGCGATCCGGGACCTCGGATGCCTGAGGCTGAAGCGCGACGGTTCGACGGGTGTCTGCGGCTCCGTCGCCGGGGTGGTGCCGGCGCGTTCGTCGGTCACGGTCATCTCCCGCACCCCCTTCACGCGGCCGCGCCGTGCCAGGCGTGGCGGAGACGGTCTCGGATCAGGTCCTCGTACTCGTGGAAGCGACGTTCCCGGAAGAGGTTCTCTCCGCGCGGCCGGGGCAGGTCGATGTCGATGGTGTCCACGATGCGGCCCGGCCGCGGTGCCATGACGACCACGGTGTCGGAGAGCCGGACGGCCTCCGAGACGGAGTGGGTGACGAACAGCACCGTTGTCTTCAACTCGTCCCACAGGTCGAGCAGTTGGTCCTGAAGGCTCTCGCGGGTGAACTCGTCGAGTGCCGAGAAGGGCTCGTCCATGACGAGCACGTCGGGGCGCAGACCGAAGGCGCGCACGATCGCGGCACGCTGCTGCATACCGCCGGACAACTGCGCCGGGAGCTTGTGCATGGCTTCGCCGAGCCCCGCCTTGACCAGGAGGTCCCGCATGTCCGGGGCCGCCTGCCGCTTCGCGAATCCGCCGATGCGCTCGCGGCGCCCGGCGGCACCCCTGTTGATCTTCTGCGGCAGTGTGACGTTCCGCAGCACGGACAGCCAGGGCAACAACGCGGGGTTCTGCGGCACGAGTCCGATCATCTTGGCGGCGCACGCCTTCGCCGGCGTCACGCCATGCACCCGGACATCACCGCGATCGGGCTGCTCAAGCCCGGCCACCATGCGCAACAGCGTCGACTTGCCGCAGCCGCTGGGCCCGATGAGACTGACGAACCGGCCGGGCGGCACCGTCAGATCGACGCCGTCGAGGGCATTCGTGGCGGACGGCCCGAATCCGTAGACCCGGTGCACCGATCGCAACTCAAGTGCTGGTGTACCAGTCACCTTCACGCTCCCATCCATGTCGCGAGCACGAAGGCCCGATCCTGGAAGTCGGAGAGCGTGCGTAGCGAGTGCGGGAGACTGCGACGCGGAAATCCGCTTAGGTGTTTCCGACCGTAGGAGCCCTGTGTTTCGCTCCGTCACCACTTCTTGTTTCGTGGGTATTACGTTCGCTGCTGGAGCGTTACGGCCGTGCTGCCGTCGAAGACGTAGATCTCGATTCCGAGGTCCGCCGCCGCGCCTCCCACCCAGCCGCCGAGCGCCTGCACGATCAGCTCGGAGACAAGGAGCACCGCCCGCTCGGCGGTGGGCACCGCGTCACGCAGCCAGAGCAGCTTGAACATGTCCGCCATGACCTTGTTGCGGTAAGCGGGCTTGTACGCGCCCTGATTGCCGACGAGCTGAACGAGCACCCGGCCGTCGGCGTCGATCCCCTCGACCTCGACGCGGTTGCCGTCGGGCAGCTTGAGCGGCTTCGGACGCAGCCTGGTACCGAGCCGGTCGCCGAGGGCGATCAGCATCCGGCGTTCGACGGAACCTTCGGTGAACCGGCTCCACTCGGTGGGGGCTTCGAGGACAGTGAGGTGGCGCATCTGCCGGAGTCTAGGAAGCACCCGTTTCCTGTGTGTTTCACTTCGGGACCATAGCGGCGCGGGTGCCCCGGCCGGGGGACGGTCCTCCAGAGCCGCGAGTCCTTCGGCGGTGAACTGCTTACGCCAGCGGTGCACGGTGTCAAGGTGCAGCCGGAGCGTGCGGGCGGTGGCGGCATTCGCGGTGCCCTGTGCGCAGGCCAGGGCGACATGCGCTCGCTTCACCCGCCGCAGCGGGGCCGTTCGCGAGCTCGCCAGTTCTCGTAGCAGCGCGCGCTGGTCACGGTTCCAGCGCACCGCAAGCGGACTGGACGACGTCATCGCCTACCTTCCCGAGCATCTTGATACCACGGGTAGCGCCGCTGACCTGCGTTGGAGCGGGCGATGCCGGGTCGGGCCGGCAGGGGGTACCGGTGTCCATGGATGCGGAGGCGCTGGCGATGACCGAGTCGAGCCTGTCTCGGGTGTGCGTGAGATCGGCGATGTGCTGGTCGATGCGACCGCGTTCCACAGCCAGACGGTCCAGGAGTTCGGGTGTGGCTTTGCCGTCGATGACGCAGGGTGTGAGCTCGGCGATGGTCTTGCTCGACAGGCCGGCGGTGAACAGCTCTCGGATCAGGAGGATCCGGGCGACCGCGGTTTCCGGGTAGTGGCGTTGGCCGGTGTTGCTGCGCTCGGCGGTGAGCAGGTTCTGCTCCTCGTAGTACCGCAGGGCCCGGGTGCTGACGCCTGTGCGGCGGGCGAGTTCCCCAATGCGCATTCCGAGCTCCATGTGAACTACGCCGTAACGACTTGCCTTTGACGTCGACGTCAAGTTTTAGCGTAGCTGACACGCCCCCGGGGTTTTCGCCCGATACGTCATGAATCAACGCCGGACGCATCCTCAACCTGAAGATCACCTGACCCGCCACTCACACCACACCGGAAAGAAGCACGCACGTGACCACCCACCAGACGACCGGCCTCACCGGCCCCGCTCCCACCCCGACCGTGACGGTCAAGCCGATCGTGCTGCCCGCCCCCCAGCGCGGCCAGGACCTGCACGTACGCGTATCCGCACCGCTCACTGGCGCACGCCTGCCGATCGTGCTCTTCGTGCACGGATTCGGGTCCGACCTGGACGGCTACGCACCGCTGGTCGACCACTGGGCCTCTCATGGCTTCGTGGTGATCCAAGCCACGCATCTCGACTCCAAGCGGGTCGCCATCGCCGCGGACGACTCCCGCAGGCCGCACCTATGGCGCTACCGCGTGCAGGACATGAAGCGCATCCTGGATGAGCTCAAGCCGCTGGAGGCATCCGTGCCCGGCCTGTCCGGCCGGGTCGACCACAGCCGCATCGTCGCGGCGGGCCACTCCTTCGGAGGCCAGACCGCCGGCATCCTGGTAGGTCTGCGCGTCACCGACCCCCAGACCGGCACCGCGGACGACCTGTCCGACTCCCGGGTCATGGCCAGCATCCAGCTGGCCACGGCCGGCGAGGGTGGCGACGAACTGACCCCTTTCGCCCACGAGAACCTTCCCTGGCTCCGCGACCAGGACTTCTCCCACATCACCGCCCCGGGACTGGTGGTCGCCGGCGACAAGGACGACCTTCCGCTCACCACCCGAGGACCCGCCTGGACAAGCGACCCCTACACCCTCAGCCGCGGCGACAAGAGCCTGCTCACCGTCTACGGCGGCGAGCACTTCCTCGGCGGCATCTCCGGCTACCGGGCAGCGGAGACCACCGACGAGAACCCCAACCGCGTCGCCCTCGTCCAGCAGGTCACCCTCGCCTACCTACGCCACATCACCGGCATCGACCACACCGACTGGCGGGTGGCCCGATCCGTCCTCGCCGACGCCCACCCGCTGGGGCGGCTGGACAGCAAGTGACCCTCGGCGGTTGAAATACACGCCTTCGTCAGCCCAGCGCCCTCCGTAGGATCAACGCGGGCCGGCACCAGGGCGTATGCCGAAAGAACCAGCAGCGAGTACGAGTCCGGTTGCTAGCGTTCGGCCGGACTAGGCAGGACAGCCGGTGCAGGGCGTCGGCGAGTTGGTACTTGATTCTTTGGGCACGTAAGCCGGGCGGCGACGCCGGACGTGCGGGCCAGGCGGGACTGGCAGGCCGTCGTCCAAGGGTACGAACGTCTCTGTCCTGGCCATGCGTGGCAGGGCCGCGACCACTAGCAGTTCCGGCTGGCACGTTCCTTGACGCGACGGCCAGTCGGGGGCATGGGGCAACTCAGGGGTCGGCGAACTCCGCACGGGGCCCATGATGGTGCCGGGCCACGGCTGGGAGGTCCGCTTGAGGTGTCAGGCAGGTACACGCTGCGGCTGCTGGGACGGCTTGCTGGCCGGAGGAGTGGCTTCCGCCATAGCCCGCCCGGGGCCTGCCCTGGTGGGGTGGCCGGATGCGTTCCGTTCCGTCCGCCCTACGCGGCTATCTGCCGCCGCTCCTGGTTCATCTGTTGATTGGTGTCCCCGCGGCCCTCGCCATCCTTTGCATGCGCTGGTACATCGCCTACGGCCACTGCGATTACGACGACTTGGGCCGCCGCGACCTGGACGGCTGCACCTACGACCAGATCGAGAACGGCAGTTTCGTCCTGATCGGCCTGACGCTGATCGGCGTCCTCGTCGTCCTGCTGCTCCTCCTCTTCGACGTCCTGCGCCCCCTGTACGCCGGCCGTCCTCTCAAGCCACGCTTGCTGACCTTGCCGGCGGTTCTGGTCCCGTACACGGTGTACGTGACGAACGGGGGGTGGTGAGTAGTCACCGATGCCGTCTACGACCGGCGTTCAGGTCAGTGGCCGCGACGGTGAAGACGAGGACGAGGCGAGGGAAGGCGGCCCCAACTCGTTGTAGGTGGCCGCAGTCACCTTCATGCGGCTTTACGCGTGGTCAGCAGAGTGACGCCGCAGTAAACGCGTACATCTCGCCGGGGAAGCCCGAACGGCCCGCCGCAGGGCGCGGCGATCACGGCCAGGGCTCCGTTGCTGGGTCATGGCCCCAGGTTCTCCGTCACAGGCAGGCACTCGGAGAGCAGGTCGACGACGTCGCGCCAGGCTCGCTGTGCGTGCTGTGGGTGGTAGCCGACGCCGGGGACCGTGGGGTGGTCGACCGGCGGGTGGTGGAAGGCGTGCAAGGCGCCGCCGTAGACCGTGAGGCGCCAGTCGACGCCTGCGGCCTGCATCTCGGCGGTGAACGCGTTGCGTTGTGCGGCCGGCATGATCGGGTCTTCCGACCCGACGCCGGCCCACACCGGGCAGCCGATGCGTGCTGCCTCGCCCGGTCGGCCCGTGGTGGTTGCGTTGACCGTCCCGATCGCGCGCAGGTTGACGCCGTCGCGGCCGAGTTCCAGCCCGACGGCGCCCCCGGTGCCGTAGCCGATGGCGGCGATCCGGTCGGGGTCGGTCCGCGGTTCGGTGTGCAGCACGTCGAGCGCCGCGTGACCGATACCCCGCATCCGGTCGGGGTCAGCGAGCAGTGGCATGCAACGGGCCAGCATCTCCTCGGGGTCACCCAAATAGCGCCCGCCGTGAAGGTCGAAGGCCAGCACTACATATCCCAGCTCGGCGAGGGCATCGGCCCGGCGGCGCTCGACGTCGCTGAGCCCCATGCCCTCAGGTCCGAGCAGCACCGCGGGCCGGCGGTCGACACCGGTCGGGAGCGCGAGGTGCCCGATCATCGTCAAACCGTCGGCCGGGTACTCGACCGTACGCGTCGTGATCGTCGTCATGAGACTGGACTGTAGTGATCGTCGAGCCCGGTCCGGCCGGTGTTCTGCCGCTGGCAGAACAGCGCGGGTGTCCCTCTGAAATACGGCGAGGGCGGCCCGGCGCTCAGGGCTTCAAGATCATCCCGTTGCTCTTTGGCGCGTATCTCGGTCGCATCCCACGATCCCCGTGGGTTCATGGAAACCGAAGGTTCTTCAGCGCGAACGCGAGGATGCTGAGTGATCCGAGGGGCTTCGGTGGTGACGTCGGCCGGACGTCCTGGGGTTATGACGGCCGCCCGCCGAACTGCCAGTTGTGCACCTCGATGTCGGCGTACCGGTCCGGGGTCAGGATGGCGCGTGCCGTGTCCGGGGCCGGCGCCCGGAGCAACGCCGCCGTGCCCAGCCAGGTGGCGCCGTTGTCGGACAGCAGCGGCCCGTAGGCGATCAGCTCGTCCCGGTCGGGCGGCACCGCGAGGTCGGCGGCCTGCCCCGCGCCGAGGCCGAGCACCAGGTAACGGTTGCCGCCGGTCCGGCCATCAGGGAAGTCCCACATGGTGCACCCCAGCAGGTTGCGCCACCGCCGCAGCAGTACGTCCCGGTAGACCCCGGCCTGGTAGCCCGGCTCGTCGAAGGCGAACGCACGGGCGACGGCGGGATCGGGCAGGTCGAGGATGTGCACGCTGCCGGTGGGTGTGTCGCCGTCGTCGGCGAGGGTCGGGCCCCGGGCGATCATCTCCTTTCCGTACCGGTCCATGTAGGACCAATGCTCTTCCAGCAGCTCGTAGCGCATCGGCAGGGAGCCAGACCGGTCGCGGTGGTAGCAGAGAAATTCCATGCCCAAAGGATCTCTTCAAGGAGGTGATGGGACGGTGAACCCGGGGCTGGTGTGGTGGTGATCGTTGCTGACCGGATGCGGAGAGATCTGACAGTCTGCCGTGAGGCCGGCGCCGAGTGGCCCTGCGGTCATCCGGTGCCGGTGTCTTCTTCGTCCACTGGCCCGGTGGGCGCTTTGCGGCATCCTCTCCGGGCCGTCGTGAGTCCGGCATGCCGGTCATCCATGGTGGCGCAGGGCGGTTGAGTGGATGGCTGCCGGGCTCGGGTGGGTCATAGCAGGCCGGGCTGCTGCCATTCGGTGCCGAGGACGTGGTGGTCGAGGAAGTTGAGGAACGTCTCGTACCACAGGCGCGTGTGGTTCGGCTTCAGGATCCAGTGGTTCTCGTCCGGGAAGTAGAGGTACTTGGCGGGGACTTCGTGCCGCTGCAGTTCCTGGAAGAGCGTGGCGCCCTGCCCGACGGGCACGCGGTAGTCCTTGGCGCCGTGGATGACCAGCATCGGGGTGCGGATCTTCGCGACGTCCAGGTGCGGCGAGTCGGCCTCGTATCGCTCGGGGCGGGTCAGCGGGTCGCCGAAGATGCGCTGGAAGTACCAGGGCACATCGGTGTCGCCCTGGAACATCCGCAGGTCCCACAGACCTGCATGGCTGATGATCGCCTTGAACCGGTCGGTGCTGGTGGCGACCCGGTTCGCCATGTATCCGCCGTACGAGCCGCCGGCGAGCGCCGTACGCGAGGCATCGATGTCGTCGCGGGCCTCGGCCGCGTCGGTCAGCGCGATCACATCCGAGTAGGGGCGTCCGCCCCACTGCCCCCAGCCGCGCCGGTGGTTGATCTGCCCGTAGCCGGTCGACAGGGCCGGATCCGGCAGCAGCACCGCATAGCCGCGCGCGGCGAACGGCCACGGGTTCCACCGCCAGGTCCAGCCGTTCCAGCTGGACTGCGGTCCGCCGTGGACGGCGACGAGCAACGGCGCGGGCCGCTCGGCGGACGCGCCCTCGGGCAGCACGAGCCAGCCGCGCAGCACGAACCCGTCGTCCGCCTCCGCGTGCACCTCGGTGAGCGTGCCGGGCAGCTGGCCGACACCACCCGGGGCGGGCAGCGCGACCGGAGTCTGGTCGACGAGGTCGGCGTCGATCCGGACGGGCGTCGGCGGCGCGTCGACCGCGTGGCGCAGGGCGTAGAGCGTCCGCCCGTCGGGGCTCACGGTCAGCGAGCCGTACGCACCCGAAGCGGTGAGACGGGTGACGCCGCCGTCCGGGTCGCGCCGGAAGACGGGCGCGTGCCCCTGCTCGTCGGACGTGAAGAAGAGCGTGTCGTCCACCGGAGAACAGGCCACGCCACCAGGCCAGTTGTCGAACCCGGGCAGGAGGTCTTGCACGGTGCCGCTGGTCAGGTCGATGCGGATGAGAGTCGCGTCCCAGGGGTTGTCGTATGTCGGGTAGCGCATCCGGCAGCACACGAGGGCCGAGCCGTCGTGGGTGAACCGCGGGGCCTCATAGAGGTGTTCCAGATCGCCGACGACGTGGATCTCCTCACCGCTCACCGTGTCGGCCACGACCACGGCGGTGCGATGCTCGTCCGGAACCCGCCCGGGCACGAACCTGCGGTACGCGACCCGCGTGCCGTCCGGCGACAACGCCGCGTCCCCTGGATCCTCCAGACCGATCCCCTGCCCGCCGACGACGACCGGCTCCGCGTCAGCACCGGCACGGACGAAGGTGTGCGGCTCCGCCGGGCCGAGGTCGTGGTCCCAGGCACGGGTCGGCCCGGCCTCATACAGGATCGCGGTGACCTTCGCGTCCTTTCGCGCCGTGTGCAGCTTGCCGTGCGCCTCGGCGTCGGCCGCTCCCGGAAGCAGCCCTGCGGTGTGGCACAGCGCGCCGGAGTCCCGGGCGACGGTGACCGCGGCGATCCCGCCAGGGTGCCGGGCCACGACCACGGCCTCCCCGCGTGGCGGCAGCGCCCACAGCGCTGCGCCCTCGTCCTCGTCGCCGTCCGTGGCGGCGCGTCCGGACAGGAAGTACAGGGTCCCGTCCGGGCCGAACACCGGTCCCGACTCACCCTTGTCGGACCGGGTCAGCCGCAGCGCGTCGCGCTCCCCGGTCGGATCGATCTCCCACAGACCGGACACGAACCGTGTCCCGTCCCTGGACAGCGACTGCACGGCCGCGACGAGACGAGTGCCATCGACGGACAGGGCAAGGGAGTTGACGCGGGGGCAGGCGACGAGGGCGGACAGGTCACGGAAGGTGGACGGGCCACCGGAGGACTCGGTCATGCGGGCGATTGTCGCCCGCGCGCGACGCGGACGGCCAGGGAGCATGACGTGGAGCGCCCGTCTGTGCGGTCAGGAGCCTGTGCTGTTGGGGCCGCCTGAGCGGTCCGTCGGGTCGTCCGGCTGGATCAGGATTATGGGGTCGTTGCCCTTCAGTTGCTGCCAGACGCCCACGAGAGCGACCAGTTGAGCGACGAGGAAGGCGCCAGTTGTACTGAGGCGGTGCGCGCAGCTGCCTGACATCCGGCTGCGTACTCGACGGGGCCAGTCCTGGGCAACCGGCTGTGGGGGCTGCTCAGAACAACCACCAGCGGTAGCGGATGCAATCGTCTCGAACCGGTGAATCCTGCATCTACCAGCGGTAACACGCATCAACCAGAGATAGCATCCCGCATCCGGACATCCCTGGGGGGACCATGAACGACCACACGCCAGAGCAGCCCGCCACCCCGCCGCCGCCCGAGCACCCGCCGGCCGTCCCGGCCGCGGATCCGAGAAAGTACCGCAGCACAGCCGTCATCGTCGGATCGGCAGCCGCAGTCATTGCCGCAGTCGTCGCGACCGGCATCATCGTCGTGGGGAAGACCGACGACAGTAAGCCCGCCAGAACTATCGTGTCCGAACCTGCGGTAGACGACGCCACCGACGTCGAGGAAGAAGCCGCGCCCAAGCCCACCTACGCGGACATCGACGCCGAAGACTTCACCATGGACCTGCGCACCACAGACCGGCAATGCTTCGGATCCGCTGGCTGCAACGTCACAGTGCAACCCAAGCTCACTTACAACGGCTTCACTCAAGACCTTGACCCGGACGCCGTCTACGAGATCACCTACGAGATCCGCGGCGACGAATCCGGGCCGATCATTGCGACAGCGGAACTGTCGGATCAGACCACGCTGAACTTCAGACCGTCGCTGGTCAGCACCCGCTCCTCAGCCGTAAAGATCACCGTGAAGATCACTGACGTGGTGACGCAGGGGGCGTGACAGCGGGCGCCCCGCCCAAACCAGGCGGGGCGTTCATCGTCTGCGCGAGTACGGCGCGGGGCGGCTTGCCTGCAGCCGCCGGGCTGAGAATCCCGCGTGCCGGACGCATCCACGATCCAGTGGGTGGCGCGGCAAGTGGAGAGGAAGCCGTAGCCGACGGGCAACGGGCCTTCCGCCGTTGCAACCGCGGCGCAACGAATGGCACTGGGCCGATTCCCGGCAGGCCGACTTCGGTCTCGCCGCCACTCGTGGCAATGAACTCACTCTCGCGGCCGTCCGGCGTGCGCAGGATCCCGGTGCCGCGTCGAAGAGGGCGACGTCGACGGACGGCTTCGCCAGCATGACACTGGCAGCCCATGTGCTGTTGCGGTCTGACTCGGGGTTGTCTGTGCCCCGCAACCCCGGACCACGGACACGGTCCGTGCCGCCCGGACGTGGAGGGTGTCGGCGAGCGGGTCGAGCGCGCCAGGGCTTACGGCGTGATCACGGCATGTTCGGGGTCACCAGGGGATGACGCCGTCGTCCTCGAAGAACGAACCGGTCGGGCCGCCGTCGGGCAGCGTGGCGAGCCGGATCGCTGTGGCTGCGCCCTGCTCAGGAGTGCGGGGCCCGTGGAAGCCGGTGAAGTCGGTCGCGACCAGGCCCGGGCAGGCGGCGTTGATCAGGATGTTCGTACCGGCGAACTGCCGGGCGTACTGCACGGTGACGGCGTTGAGGAACGACTTCGACGGCGCGTAGGCCGCCATGATGGGGCCGATCTCGACGTCCGGGTCCGCCTGCCGGTTCAGGGAGGCGACGGCACTGGAGACGTTGACGATGCGTGGCGACGTCGAGCGCCGCAGCAACGGCAGCATCGCGTTGGTCACCCGCATGACACCGATGACGTTGGTCTCCACGACCGCGCGGACCAGTTCGAGGTCGAGTGTGGTCGGGTCCTGCGCCCAACCTGGCCCCGTCTCACCCGAGATGCCGGCGTTGTTCACCAGGACGTCCAGGCGCCCGGCCTGTCGCTCGATCAGTTCCGCGGCGTCGGTGACGCTCTGGTCGCCGGTCACGTCCAGTGGCACCCCGAACGCGTTCACCCCGGTGGCGCGCAGTTTCTCGACGGCGGACCGGCGCCGGGCCTCGTCGCGTGCTCCCACGCCCACCCGGTAGCCGAGGGCGCCCAGCCCAGCTGCGATTTCGTACCCGATTCCCTTGTTCGCGCCTGTCACCAGCGCGGTCTTCGTTTCGCTCATGGTGTCGATGCTGGCTCACGGACGAGCGCCGCATCCAACACCAATACAGCGCTCTGTTATACCCGGTAGGTATCACAGCGGTAGGTTGTGGCCATGGACGCCTTGGAGACGCGCGAGCTGAGGTACTTTCTGGCTGTCGCGGAGGAACTGCACTTCGGCCGCGCCGCCGAGCGTCTCGGCATGGCCCAGCCGCCGCTGTCCCGGGCGATCCAGCAGCTCGAGCGACGTCTTGGGGTCCGCCTGCTGGAACGCAACCGCCGGGGCGTCCTTCTGACCAGCGCCGGAGAGGTGCTGCTGCACGAGGGCCGTGCAGCCCTCGACGCGACCACCGCCGCTGCTCGCCGCACTCGTCGCGCCGGTGGCGCCGACACGCCGGGCGGTCCCTGTAACCGCCTGGTGCTGGCGGTGAAGGCAGGCGCGTCGCACGAACTGCTGCACACGCTTCTCGACGCCTACGCGGCCGAGCCCGACGCCGCCGAGATCGAGGTCCTGCCGAGCGGCACGTGCGAACAGGAAGAGATGCTGCGCGACGGCCGCGCCGATGTGGCGCTCATGCATGCGCCGTTCAACTCCCTCGCCGGGTTCGACAGCGAGGAACTGATGACGGAGGGGCAGATCGCGATCCTTCCCGCCGGGCACCCCCTCGCCGCGCACGAGAAGTTGTCCCTGGCCGATGTCAGCGACATTCCCGACCTTCCGCTCGCCCGCTGGTCCCGCCACGGCACGTACCCACCCGGCCCAGGCCCCGAGATCCACGACCAGACGCAGCTGGCCCAACTGATCGCCCTCGGACGCACCGTGGCCGTCTTCCCCGACTCAGCCCGAGCCTGGCTATGGGCCGAACACACCGCCGTCCCCCTGACCGACGCACCCCCGGTCGTCACCCACATCGCCTGGCCCGCGCACAGCCGCTCCCTCGCCCTCGCCGGGCTGATCCGCACGGCCACACGGCTCTGACCCCGCCTTCCACCGCCGCGCCACACCGCCTGACTGCAGGCCTCTGCAGCCGGTCACGGCCACCGCCACAGCTCGCTGTACTGCCAACCACCGCGGCGGCCCAGGACGTACCGGCCGACACTGGGCCCAGCGGATCCGCGAAGGCGTCAACGCCGGCGCATCCTGAATCGCCTGGACATGGCCCGTCTGCCGGCTTCACAGCGCTACGAGCGCCGCGACCGCAGATGGAAGCGGTACGAGAAGCAGCTGCCCGGCCACCGGGTGCAGATCGACGTTGGGCTTGATGACGGCCATGTGCTGCCCTGGCGCCGGGGCGCCACTCACCCGGCACGGCAGTGGGTTACGGCGAGGTGCGTCGTGCGGCGTTGTCGGGTCTTCTTGGCGGTGGCGCGTTGGTGCCTGGCCATGTCCCGATCGGGAAGGTCTCCCTTCCCTGCACGGCGGAGGCGGCAGGAATCTCGGCCTCCTCACCGGCCTCGCCGCCACCGCCCTGCTCTTGCTGCGCCGGTACCACCAGGGGGCGTGTCGCTCTGCGAGGCGAGTTTGACGGCGTGGAAGGGCGTTCCGGCGTCATGTCGTCGAACACCGATGGGACCGAGCAAGGGTCATTGCGGTGCAGCAGAGTGAGCACGCTGAGCGCTCCTCGTGCCGAATGCGACAGGAGGGGATGTCAGCGCCCGGGACGGTGTTTGCGTCGCCTTGCACGGGGTCATCGTGCCGTCAGGCAGGCTGGTGTCATGATGGCTGATGCCGCTCGTCTTGCCGAACCTCCGGCCCGTAGGCCCGATTTCGAGGACAACTTCACCGCTCCGCAGCTCAGGGAAGACTGCTGGGTGGATCACTATCTGCCGCACTGGACCTCACCCGAGCGGTCTCAGGCACGTTACGCCATCGACGATTCCGGGCTGCGGCTGCTTATCGACGCTGACCAGCTGGACTGGCGAGAGGAAGACGCCCCGCTTCGCGTGTCCAACCTGCAGACCGGGGTGTTTTCCGGTCCATCGGGCTCTCGGCGAGGAACACACCGGCATCGTTCGGACGGGCTCGTCGTCCGCACACAGACACCACAACGTCTGCTGTGGGCGCCCACCGCCGGACGTGTGGAGGTGACCGTCAGTGCGAGCGTGGACGAGGGGTGCATGCTCGCGGCGTGGCTCGTGGGAACGGAGCATCTGTCCGAGAAGGACAGTGGCGAGGTCTGCATCTTCGAGATCGACGCCGACGCAGTCGGCCAGGGGATGAGCCACGCCCGGTGCGGGCTGAAAGCCCATTCCGACGAACGGCTGACAACCGACATGACGGAAGTCGGCCTTCCCCTGGACGCGTCGAGACCGCACACCTGGACGGCCATCTGGGGACCGTCGGGCACGATCATCGGTTGCGAGGGAGTCATCGTGAAACGGATGTCTCAATCTCCCCACTACCCGCTCTTCTTGATGATCGACCTCTTTGAGATCGGTCCTCGCTCGGAGACCGGCATGTCCTATCCGAAATCTGCTCACATCCACTGTGTGCGTGGGTGGGATGCCGTCTCAGCGCCTGAACCCCCGTGAGGACCAGGTATGGGGGAGGACTCCGGCACGGATCCGTCGGCTTCACCCTCTTCGCCCGCCGGCTGCCCGTCCACCGCGCCGCCCCGCCGGTGACGGCGGGCACCACGGCACCGCCCGAACGGCAGCTGCCGGTCCCCGTGGTCGTCGCCCACGGCCTGCCGGGCGCCACTGGCCGCGCTGGAGAACGGCCGGAGCTGACCCTGGCCGGCCGCCCAGTCACGGTTGGGCTCGGACGGCACGGTGCGGCGCCTGATCGTTGCGCAGGATTGCAGGCGGCCTTACTCGCAGGCCGCGGTCGCGCCTGGGCGGCGGACCGTCGTCACAGCCACCGGACGGCTCGCGCAGCCCGGGTCACGACCGCCGCGTAGCCGACGCCGAGTAGCAGCGAGGCGAACAGGGCGGTGAGCGGGAAGTCCACCTGGAGGTAGGGGTAGACCTGGTAGTGCGTCAGGTAGATGTACAGCGAACTGCTCGCCAGGACGCCCGCCAGCGCGCTGATCGGGCCGAGGCTGGGCAGGGTCGGCACCCAGATCAGCAGCCCCAGCCCAGCGATGACGAGGGTCGTGCGCAGGGGCTGGTCCTGGAACAAGCCGGGCATGGTGAGCAGCAGGACCGCCGTCAGCAGGGCCCGTTGCCGGACGGTCTCCGCCCGCGCGGCCGCCCACCCCAGTGCGAACAGCCAGAAGACCACTGAGGGGCTCAGCTGGGGACGAGCGGACGCCAGGTCGAGCAGGTCGTAGCGGCCGACCAGGCTGACGGCCATGAGCGCCAGCGGCACGCCGAACGCGTGGTGCCGCTCCAGCCGGTCCAGCAGTGGTACGGCCATGAGGAGGGCCAGGGCGATCAGGAAGTAGACGAGGGCCTCCACGAACCAGTAGGCCCAGTCGAAGCGGTCGTTCCCCTGGTCGAGGAGGGTGTTGAGCAGCAGGGCGTTGGCGGGGTCGTAGAAGTCGGTCAGGAGCACCGCGCCGGTGATCCACGCCATGCTCGGCACGGCTATGCGGGCGATGCTGCGCCACAGGCGTCGCACGCGCTCGCGGCGTGGGGCGTCGGTCAGGAGGAAGCGGGCGAAGTTGTAGCCCGCCACGCCGATGAGGATGTGGGCGAAGCCCTTGATGTCGAAGATCCGGATGTGTGAGCCGACGATGAGGACGATTCCGACGGCGCGCAGGACGACGCCGGTCTCCAGGGTGCGGCGGGTCCGCCACGAGTCGGGGCTGGTCCAGGTGTGCAGTGCTTTGCGGAGCCCGCGACCCGGCCGCGGCACGGATCCGCCCCGGGCGTGCGGCGTCTGCTGCACGGGCGCGATCAGGTTCCGCAGATCGCGGATGGTTCTCGTGTGCCAGTCGGCGGGCAGGTGGCCCAGCGCCTCCTCCAGGCGCAGGGACATCTCGACGTAGGACAGCGAGTCGCCGCCCAGGCCGACGAAGCTGCTGTCCTCGGTGACGTCGGCGCGGTCGAGGATCTCCGCGTAGAGCCGGACCAGATCCTCGGCGGGACCGGGTGCCGGTGCCGTCTCCTCGGCGGGGCGCGTCAGGCGCCGTACGGCTTCGTAGTCGGGCTTGCCCGAGGCCAGGCGGGGCAGTTCGGCCACGGCCCGGACCCGTAGGGTGCGGGCCGGGAGTCCGTACTCCTGCGCGATCAACCGGCGGACATGGGACTCACCGCTCGCGTCCCCGAGCGCGGTCACTGCCAGCGTCTCCCCGTCCCCGGCGCAGTACGCGGTGACGCCGTGTTCCTCGAGCAGCGTCTCGATGCGCTGCGGATCGATCCGCAGGCCGAAGATCTTCACGAAGCGGCTGCGGCGGCCCACGATCTCGTACAGCCCGTCGGACGTGCGCCGGGCGAGGTCCCCGGTGTGCAGGTCCTCGGCGGTCCGGCCGACAGCGAGGTCGGCCGGGCTCTCCGCGTAACCGAGCATCACATTCGGCCCGGAATAGACCAGTTCGCCGACGTCCGGACCATGGCCGTCGACCGGCTGCAGCCGGAAGGAGCCACCGGGTATCGGCACTCCGATGGTCTCGGGGCGTTCGGCGGCGAGGTGCGGCGGGAGATAGGCCATCCGGGCCGTGGCCTCGGTCTGCCCGTACATCACGAACACCTGCCAGCCGGAGCGGGCACCCAACTCGGCGTACCGGGCGACGCGTTCCGGCGCGAGCCGGCCCCCGGCCTGGGTGACGCGGCGCAGGTGGGGCAGTTCCATCTGCTCGAACCCGACCCGGTCGAGCAGGTCGAAGGTGTACGGCACGCCGGCCAGCGAGGTGCCGCGGCCGGTGCGGAACTCCTCCCAGAAGGCGGCGTCCGACACCGACCGTTCGGTGAGGACGAGCCCGGCGCCGCGCAGCAGGTGACTGTGGATGACGGACAGGCCGTAGCAGTAGTGCATGGGCAGGGTGGTGGCGGCCCGGTCGGTGTCGTCGATGCCGAGGTACGTGGCGATGGACTCGGCGTTGGCCTGGAGGTTGTCGTGGGAGAGCCGTACCAGTTTGGGCGAGCCGGTCGAGCCGGAGGTGCTCAGCAGCAGGGCCAGGTCCGGGTGGAGGGTGTGGGCGCTCGTGGGGTGCCGCTCGTCGAGGGTCAAGGTCCCGTCGGTGTGCGGGCGGGCCACGACGTCGGGGGCGTACGCCTCGGTCAGCGAGCGGATCGTGCTCTCGCTGTCGCCCGGGACCAGCAGGACGGGATGGCCGGCGGACAGGGCGGCCAGGTGCGTGACGAGCGCGTCGGCCCGGTTGGCGCCGGCCAGCAGTACCAGCCGCCGTACAGGCCCGAGGCGCTCGGCGGTGACGGCCACCCGCTCGGCCAACTCGCGATACGACAACTGCCCCTGTGCCGTGATGAGGGCGGTGCGGTCACCGTGTGCCGCGAGTTCGCGCGCGAACGGCACTCCCTTCGGCTGCGGGAGAAGCAGGCCGGGTATGGCCGGGTGCACGACGGCCCCTGAGGGGCCTGCCGGACGGGGAGAAGGGAGCGGAGCGGGGAGGGGCGGGGAGGAGTGGATCACGGGGCGTGCCCTTTCCGCGGCAACGTCCGCTTTAGCAACCCTTGACTATTAGGCAAGGTTTACCTTATTCATAGCATGGTCGTAAACAAGCCACAGCAAGGTCACAGGATCACTTCGCCCATCGCTCTCCACCGACAGGACCGGCGGCGTGCAGGCGAGCCCCGCAGGAAGGCACACACACCATGCGACGCCCCACGGCTCGTCGGATCACCGCCCTGGTCACAGCGGTTCTTCTGCTTCCCGCCCTCGCCGCATGCGGCTCCGAGGACAAGGACGGCGAGAGCCGGAGCGGCGACTCCTCCCTCGTCATCTACTCCGGCCGCAACGAGAAGCTCGTCAAGCCACTTCTGGACAAGCTGGAGAAGGCGGTCGGCGCCAAGGTCGAGGTGCGCTACGGCGACAGCGCGGAACTCGCCGCGCAGATCCTGGAGGAGGGCGACCGCACCAAGGCCGGGCTGTTCTTCTCCCAGGACGCCGGCGCCCTGGGCGCCCTGTCCAGGGAAGGCATGCTGCAGAAGCTCCCGCAGGCGACCCTCGACGCGGTCGACGAGGCGTACCGCGGCTCCGACGGCGACTGGGTCGGCCTCTCCGGACGCGTCCGCGTCATCGCGTACAACCCGGACAAGGCCGCTGAAGGCGAGGTCCCGGACAGCGTCTTCGACGTCGTGAAGCCGCAGTGGAAGGGCGAGGTCGGCTTCGCGCCCACCAACGCCTCCTTCCAGGCGTTCGTCACCGGTATGCGGGTCCTGAAGGGCGACGACGTCACCCGCAAGTGGCTCGAAGACCTGAAGGCGAACGGCGCCAAGACCTACGCCCACAACCTCGCCACCCTGGACGCCGTCGAGGCCGGCGAGGTCTCCCTCGGACTGGTCAACCACTACTACTGGTACGAACGCGTCGCGGAGAAGGGGGAGGACAAGGTCAACGCCGAGCTCAAGTTCCTGCCCGGCAAGGACCCCGGTGCGCTGATCAACGTCGCGGGCGCCGGCATCCTCAAGGACAGCGGGCAGGGCGCGTCGGCGCAGAAGGCGGTGGACTACCTGCTGTCGAAGGAGGCGCAGACCTACTTCGCGGACGAGACGAAGGAATACCCGCTGGCCGCGGGCGTCACCAGCAAGGTCGAGGGACTGCCGCCGTTCGAGTCCCTCCAGGCCCCCGACATCGACCTCGGCAAGCTGGAATCCCTCCAAGAGACGCTGGCCATGCTCCAGGACGTCGGACTGGTCTAGTCGGCCGTGCCCACATCACCGTCCTCCGCGCTCCCGACCGAAGCCCCCGTCGCTCCGGTCGGGGGCGAGCCGGAAAGCAGTCCGGACAGGGGGCGCAGACGAGCAACCCGCCTGGCGGGGCTCGTCACCGCCGGTCGCAGACCGCCCCTGATCCTGGTCGTCCCGGCCTGCGTGGCCGCCGTCTTCGCCCTGCTGCCCCTCGGCTATCTCGCCGTGCGGTCCCTGGAACGCGGTCCTGCCTTCGCCTGGGACGTCGTCGCCGACGAACGCACCCTGGATCTGCTCGGCCGCAGCCTCTGGCTGACTGTCGCAGTCGTGGCGGCCTGCCTGGTGCTGGGTGTCTCACTGGCCTGGCTCACCGTCCGTACCCGGCTGCCCGGGGGCCGCGCCTGGTCCGTGCTGGCCACACTGCCGCTGGCCGTGCCGAGCTATGTGGCCGCCTTCGCCTGGCTGTCGGCCGAACCGGACCTCGCCGGTTTCGGCGGGGCCGCGCTGGCGCTGACTCTGGTCAGCTTCCCGTACGTGTACCTGCCGGTCGCCGCCGCGCTGCGGGGCATCGACCCGGCGCAGGAGGAGGCCGCGCGCTCCCTCGGCCACGGCCCGCTCAGTACCTTCCTCCGCATCACGCTGCCGCAGCTGCGACCGGCCGCGGCGGGCGGCGCCCTGCTCGTCGCGCTGTACGTGCTCTCCGACTTCGGCGCGGTCTCGCTGATGCGGTACGACACCTTCACCCGGGCCATCCACACGTCCTACCGCGCCTCGTTCGACCGCACTCCGGCCGCCGCGCTCAGCGTCGTCCTGGTGGTCATGACGATCGCGCTGGTCGCCGCCGAAGCCCGCACCCGGGGCCGGGCCGGGCACGCCAGGACCGGCACGGGCACCGCCCGCCCCTCCGTTCAGGTCGCCCTCGGCCGGTGGCGGCCCTTCGCCCTGCTGTGGTGCGGGACGGTGACCGCCGTCGCCGTCGCCTTCCCGCTGGGCACCCTCGGGTACTGGCTGGCGGCCGGCACCTCGGCCACCTGGGACCTGACCGCACTCGCCCAGACCGCCTGGGCCACGTTCGGGGTGGCGGCGGCGGGCGCGGGTCTCACCACGCTCCTCGCCCTGCCGGTCGGGGTGATCGCCGCCCGATACCGGGGCCGCGGCGCACGCCTGCTGGAGCAGGCGGCCTACGCAGGCCACGCGCTGCCCGGCATCACCGTCGCCCTCGCGCTGGTCTTCTTCGCCGTGCGCTACGCCTACCCGCTCTACCAGCAACTCCCGCTCCTGGTCGGTGCCTACGCGGTCCTCTTCCTACCGGTCGCGGTGGCCGCCACCCGCGCGGCCGTGCTTCAGGCGCCGCCCGTCCTGGAGGACGTGGCCCGATCGCTCGGGCGACGGCCGTGGCAGGTGCTGCGCGAGGTCACCGTGCCGCTCGCCGCGCCCGGCGTGGCAGCCGGGGCCGCGCTCACCTTCGTGGTCTGCATGAAGGAACTCCCCGCGACCCTCCTGCTGCGCCCCACCGGCATGGACACCCTCGCCACCCGGCTGTGGACGGAGACCGGCGCCGGATCCTTCGCGGCCGCCGCCCCCTACGCCGCCGCGCTGATCCTGCTGGCCGCCGTCCCCTCGTACCTCCTAGGCAGGCACCGGACATGAACGCATTGCACGTCGAAGGACTCACCAAGTCCTACGGAGCCGGAGAGCCGGTCCTGCGCGGACTCGAACTCACCGTCCCCGCAGGCGCGCTGGCCGCGGTCCTGGGCCCCTCCGGCTGCGGAAAGACCACCCTCCTGCGGATCATCGCCGGCTTCCTGCACGCCGACGCAGGCTCCGTCCGCCTCGGCGACCGCACCCTCGTCGGCTCCGGCGTCCACCTGCCGCCGGAGCGCCGCCGCATCGGCATCGTGCCCCAGGAGGGCGCCCTCTTCCCGCATCTGAGCGTCGCCCGCAACGTCGCCTTCGGGCTGACCGGCACCGACCGCGCCGAACGACGGCGCCGCACCGAGGAGATGTTGGAGCTGGTCGGACTCGCCGGATACGGCGACCGCATGCCGCACGAACTCTCCGGCGGCCAGCAACAACGCATCGCCCTCGCCCGCGCGCTCGCCCCGCGCCCCCAACTCGTGCTCCTGGACGAGCCCTTCAACGCCCTCGACAGCGCACTGCGGACGGGACTGCGGTCGGATGTGCGGGCCGCGCTGCGGGCTACCGGCGCCA
Source organism: Streptomyces sp. NPDC001536 (assembly GCF_042894505.1). Taxonomy (NCBI): domain Bacteria; kingdom Bacillati; phylum Actinomycetota; class Actinomycetes; order Kitasatosporales; family Streptomycetaceae; genus Streptomyces; species Streptomyces sp. NPDC001536. Next base: position 4,512 of record NZ_JBIAVQ010000030.1, on the reverse strand, counting down.
CCGCCCTCCTCGTCACCCACGACCAGCAGGAGGCCCTGTCCACAGCAGATCTCGTCGCCGTCGTACGGGACGGCCGGGTCGCCCAGTGCGACACCCCGCAGAACCTCTACGGCCGGCCCGCCGACCCCTGGATCGCCGACTTCGTCGGCGACGCCGTCCTGCTCCCCGCCACCGTCGACCCCGACGGCGCAGCGAGGACCGCCCTGGGCCCCCTGCCCCTCGCCGCCCCACCTGCCGGCCTCCGCGCCGGCACCGTGCTGCTCCGCCCGGAACAACTCCGTCTCACCGACGCGGACTCCGACGGCGCGGTCAACGGCACGGTGACCGACATCTGCTACTACGGCCACGACGCCATGGTCACCGTAGCTGTCGAAGGCCACGACACCCCTGTCGCCGTCCGGGTCGCGGGACCGCTGCCGGTCGGTCCGGGGGAGGAGACGGGCGTCCACGTCGTCGGCGAAGCCGATCTCCACGCCTAGCGACGTGCCGCTGAGACTTACGGCTGCGCCGTAGGCCCCACCGAGAGGCGCCGCAAGGTGGCCGAGCGGTCGGGATCCAGTCGGCGAAGGACGCGACGCGCGGCCGCAGGGCGGGCCGCGCGGCCGGTCGGCGAAGTTCGCGGTGTGGGCAGATCCGGTTGACCGTTCGCCGGACGAGTTCACCATCCCCTGCCGCCCTGCCGCCCTGCCGCCACCCCCGGACATCGACGTCGCGCTCGTTCCTGCCGGCCCCGCGAACTGCTCACGGTGCCCTGCGGCGCGGTCCTTCCACGGCCTCATCGGGACCCGGCCAGTTACTGCACCGGTCCACCTGGCGCCGCCATCACGGCACCAACCCCACCCCGGCCCACCGCCGATGAAGCCCTGACGTGAACTCCGCCAGGCTCACGGGAGTTCGGTGACGCGGTCGGTGCCCGGAGGGGTGAGCGGGCTGCGGGCCGTGAGGTACTCGGTCAGGGCAGCGATGTCGTCACCGCCACCGACGGTGTTCCTGCCCTGGGCGAAGGTGGTGAAGCCGTCGCCGCCCGCCGCGAGGAAGGTGTTGGCGGCCACCCGGTACGTGGTGTCCGGGTTCAGGGTCTCGCCGTTGAGCTTGACCGACGCCGGGTCGATACGGTCGCCGACCGGGCCGCTGCGGGAGTAGGAGTAGGTCAGGCCCTCGGAGACACCCAGGATGAGCGTGGGCGCGCGGGTGCCGGAGTCGTTGAACTGCTCCTCCAGGATCTTCTCGATCTGCGCCCCGGTCAGGTCCACGGTCACCAGGTTCCCGGCGAAGGGCTGCACGGCGAACGCCTCGGCGTAGGTGATCTCACCGGGTGCCTCGCCGCCCGTCGAGGTGGCGTACACCAGGTCCGCCCTCACCCCGCCCGGGTTCATCAGCGCGATCTGGGCCCCGCCCTTGTCGGCGGCCGAGGTTGCCGCGAGCTGGGCGTCGGCGACCAGGTTCGCCAGGTCGGACTCGGTGTCGCGGGTCTCGGAGCGGGTGATGTCGGTGGTGATGCTGCCGACGACCCGGTTGGCCAGGGGCGCGGAGAGGGCCTTCCACTTGGCGATGACCTCGCTCTGGTCGGCGTCCTTGGTGCCGGTGCGGGTGACGAGGTGGTTCATCGCGGCGACCCGGTCGCGTACGACGTCGCCGGTACGGCGGTCGACGGTCAGCCGGGTCTCGGTGACCACCCGGCCGAAGGAGGAGGCCGAGGTGACCATGCGCGGCTTGCCCGCCGGGTCGGGCAGCGAGCAGATGTACGGCTGGTGGGTGTGGCCGGTGACCACGGCGTCGATCGCCGGGTCCAGGTTCTTCGCGATGTCGACGATCGGCCCGGAGATTCCGTCGCACTGGCCGTAGCTGCCGGCCTGGATGCCGCCCTCGTGCAGCAGGACCACGATCGCCTCGACGCCCTCCTCGCGCAGCTTCCTCGCGGCCGCGTTGGCGGTCTGGACCTCGTCGAGGAAGCGCACGGACTTGATCCCCGACTGGCCGGTGGCCTCGGGGGTCCCCTCCAGGGTCATGCCGACGAAGCCGACCTTGACTCCGTCGACCTTCTTGATCCAGGTGGGGGCGAGGAGTGGTTCACCGGTGGTGCGGTCGATGACGTTGGCGGCGAGCCAGGGGAACGCGGCACCGTCGTACGGCTCGTCCTTGATGTAGCAGCCGTCCTCGGGGTGGCAGCCGCCGTGCTGCATGCGCAGCAGTTCCTCGGTGCCCTCGTCGAACTCGTGGTTGCCGACACTGGTGACGTCCAGGTGCAGCTTCTCCATGGACTCGACGGTCGGTTCGTCGTGGAACAGTCCGGAGAGGAAGGGGCTGGCGCCGATGACATCGCCCGCGGCGACGGTCAGCGAGGCCTCGGTGCCCTCGCGGAGCTGGTTCAGCCTGGTCGCGAGGCATTCGACGCCACCGACGGTGGTGGACTTCGGGTCCAGCTTGGAGCCGAGGTTGGCGTCCCGCCCGGTGGGCGGTTCCAGGTTGCCGTGGAAGTCGTTGAAGGACAGCAGCTGGACGTCGACGGTCCGCGCGGGCTTTGGCGCGGTGGGGAAGGTGCGGGTGTACGACGTCCAGAGCTTGATGTCCTTGCCGTCCGTGCGGCCGTTGCCGTCGAGGTCACCGTCCGGGCCGGCGCCGGGGAGGGCCGCCAGGTCCTTGCCGTTCACGGTGCTGTCGCCGTTGATGTCCGGGGTGTGGGCGGCGAGCAGCCCGGGGCGGACGGAGAGCAGGTGGAACTTGGTGACGCTGCCGTTGAAGCCGAAGTTGTCGTCGGCGACGAGGACGAGGGAACGTGAACCGTCGGGCAGGGTCGGGCCCCAGGTGATGCCCTCGACGTTGTCGGCGTCGGTGCCGGTGGTGGTGAAGTCGTACAGGAGCTTCTTCGGCATCGGCTTCTCGGAGCCGGACAGTTCGTCCTTGCCGCCGACGTCGGTGGCGCCGATGGTGCTCGTCCAGTACAGGCGGATGGAGAAGCCGACTCCGGAGGCGAAGGACCGCTCGACGGTGAGGTAGTCGGTCTCGTTGACCGCGAGGATCTCGGAGACCCCCCGGTCCGCGGAGTAGGTGCCGACGGGGGCGGGCAGCGGGGCGGTGGGCGCGTCGGAGATCGGGTCGACCTCGTAGACGTACTCGGCCTCGGCGGCGCCGGTCTCACGGTCCGTCACCAGCAGCCGGGACGGGCTCTTGGCCGTCAGTCCTGCCGCGGGGCCGTCCTGGACGAGGGCGTTCTCCGTGACGGTGACGGCCTGGCTGCCGTCCGGGGAGAGGGTCAGACCTTCCAGGGCCTGGTTGTTGCGGACGCCCGAGACGAGCGTTCCGGAGGCGGACCTCACCGGCGCGTACGCCTTGGGCAGCGGCAGTTCCCGTTCGTAGCCGCCGGAGGTGCTCGCCTCGCGGACGAAGGCGGGCTGTCCGGACGAGGAGGCACCCTCGCTCGTCCACAGCAGGCTCTTGCCGCCCGGTGCCCAGCGGATCGCCTCGGGGTCGACCTGCTTGGCCGCGAAGGGCTCGCCGGTGGTGTCGTCCAGCACTGTCAGGGCATCGAGGTCGGGCTTGTCGTGCGCGAACGCGGTCCCGTCCAGCGGCAGTCGCAGGGTGTAGAAGCGGGCCTTGCCGTTCTCCGAGCGGTCGTCGCTGAGGGCGACGTACGCGTCGGACTTCCTGTCGTAGTCGATGCCGGACAGCCCCCCGAACGGCATGCCGAACTCGCTCGTCCCGGCGGGCACGGTCAGGGTGTCCAGCAGCCGTATGCCGTGCTGCTCGACGGCATCGGGGCCACCGGGCTCCGCGGCGAACCCGCCGGCGACGGCCAGTCCGCCGAGGAGCAGGGCTGCGGTGAGACCGGCCACGAGCGTGCGTCTGCGACGCGTTCGAAGTCTGTGTCGCATGGTGGTCCTTCCACTCTGTCCGAGAGGTGGTCGTGCAGGCAGTGCAGTGCCGGCAGGCAAGGGTGGGCCCAGCCCTCGGCCGTTGACCGGGGCGGACTGTGTCGGTTGGGGTGTGGGTGGGCCGCTCAGCGACCCGACGGAACGGGCGCCGGAGCGAGGCGGCGTGTGCGCCGTCGGCCGTTCGGCTCGGGTCCGGCGCGGACACTCGCTCGTTCCTGGCGCACAAGCTAGGTATCCAAAGCCCTTTGCACAACCGTCGATCCGCGGACGTCCAACGGCTCACCGACAGTTCGTCATGCTTGCCCGTCTCACCGGCGTTGAGTACGGCAGCGATGCCCGCACGCGACGGCCGTCGCTCACATGCCGTCATCTTCGGGACGGGCGTGGTGGTCGCCGGGCCGGCACGGTGCCGGGCGGCCTCGCGCCGCTCGGTATGGGGGCGTTCGTCTCGGGGCCGAGGCGGGTGGGACGGGTTTCACCGTACGAGGGCTCGGCAGCAGCTGCTTTGCGTCTGCCGGGAACGCATCCCCGTGGCCGCCGGTTCCGCTACTGAGGTTTTCGGTTCGGGGTGACGTCATGGCGGCGTCGTGATCAGCTGAGTTTCGGCGATGAAGCCGTCGAGCAGGTCGTGCCGGTATTG
>NZ_JBIAVQ010000029.1:0-55783 GCF_042894505.1 Streptomyces sp. NPDC001536 | reverse complement strand
CTCGCGGTCAGGCCACCCCCATCGGGATACCGCATCACACAGAGATACACCCACCCACGAGATCACCGTCACCCTAGGCCGAAAACCTCAGTAGCCGCGCCAACTCCCGCTGTGCGGCGGCCTGGCGATGATTGTCGAGTCGTTAGCCGGCTCCTGTTCCTGGGCATGGGCAAGGCCCGGACCGCCATGGTCGGGCGTCGCGTGACGCCCGGGCAGCTCCTCTACCAGCGCATGCCGAGGGCATCGGAGTCCGCGAGCCGTCGACGATCTCGACGTGCTGGCTCTGTTCGCGAGAACGGGAGTCGTTTGTCGATGAGCTCAGAAGGCGTCCTGTCGGCGGCCAGGCCGATGTTCGCGAGGCCGGGAGGCACTGCTGAAAATGATCTTGCTAGGGTCCACCCAAGAGCTGGGGCGATCAACGCATGGGAGGTGGTCAGGCGATGACCCCTGAGGAGCAGGATCTGGTCATGGGCCTGGCGGTCGCACCGTGCTCGCCCCCGACACGCACGATCGACGAGGCGCTCGCCCACTTCGGCGAGTCCGACGGCGCGGCCCTGGCGCTCCGGCTGCTCCGGGACGCCATGGAGCGCCAGGACGCCGACGACGTCGAGATGGCGCTGATCGTCCATGCCGCCGCCGACGCCTCGGCCGAGGAGTTCCTGGAGCCGTTGACCGAGCTGTTCCCCGCCGACTGGCACAGGGGGTACGAGGACATCGTGTCCATGCTGGGCACGCTCCGCTCGCCCCAAACCCTGCCGACGCTGGTCTTGGCGACTCGCTGGGTTCCCGAGTACCTGGACTGGGACGAGAACCGGGCCCTCGCGGTGAAGGCGATCTGGGCTCTCGGCGCCATTCCCGGCCCGGAGGCCCGGGAAGCCCTCGAGGGCTTGCGCGACGACGAGAACGAGATCATCCGTGAGAACGCGCTGAAGCAGCTCGCACGCCGCGGCGAACTCTGACCGCGGAGTCGTAGCCGTTCGCCCGGGACGCCCGGCCGCGTTTCCCTGGCCAGCCGTTCCGACCAAGATCAATCTCGCCAGGAGCTCCTGTACCTCAACTACTCACGGGATGTCGCACAAACCACCCGCCGGGCCGTGAGTGACTCCCGAACTCATCGACATTGATCAAGGAACCGGCCCACGCGGTGACTCCCGAAGCCGTCGACGAACGACTTCCCTTCTTGTGTACAAAGCCAGTCCGGCCATTCGTGCCTGTTCTCCATGTCCGAGATCGAAGTGCTTGCGTGGGCCGTGGGTCAGCACGGCCGTGACGTGGCCTGGGGTGTGTGCGTTGACCGGGTGAGGCGTCAGCGTGGGCGTGTCGGCGGTCCGGGCTCTGTCTGCCCGGCAGGGGACCGGGCCGCGCCTCCTCACCTGGTTGGACCGGCCGGTGATGAGCGGCCCCGGACGTCATGGCTGATCATCCCGGGGCCGCTTGTGTCTGCCGGGCTGCACGCCGGCCCTGCTGGCCCGGTTCCTGGAGCGGCAGTCGCAGTGCCAGGCCGAGATGGCAGGCATCCTCGCCGGACGCGCCGGAGTGGATCCTGACGCCGACCTGCGCCCCGCCCTCGCCGCCGGCGTCGCCCTCACCGCGTTCCAGACCGCGCTGCGCCGCTGGGTGGACAGCGACGGCGCCAAGGCCATGGACGAGCTGGTCGACCAGGCTTTCGCGATGATCACCCCGGCACTTGATCTCAGCACAGACCCGGACTGAACCTGCCTGCGGCCCGGCAGGCGTCGATCCCGCTGCCGAGGCCGAGCGTATCCAGTCGCTGCACCGTAACTCCTACGTGCCGGCGCTGCGCCGGGACATCGGTGAGACACCGAGCACCTGAGACACCCGTGCAGGTCACATAACGCAGTCGACCGCCGTATTGTCCGGCAGTCGGCGGACTGCCTCCTCGATCGCCGGGAACGCTCGGCCAGATCGCTGCCGTTGCGGCTGCTGACGGTGACACCGTCGTCGGCCCACGGGCCGGTCAGTGCACGGTAGCCGTCCCACTTTGGTTATGCGCTGTTGAGCTGTCCACGAACTATCGTCCAGCGCCATGTCGATCACAGGGTGGCGGGTGCGCGACACCCGCTGGGAGTGTGCGTGGCACGTGACGAGGCCCCGAGGGGGGCCCGACCGAGCAGCGTGTAAGCAACTCGGCCGGCAGTCACGGGGACGCCGAGCGATGGTCAACCCGTCGCGCACCGGCAGCATCACCGAGTTCACCCGCTCACCCGGCCGCGATGCAGGTCGTTCAGCCGCCGGAGCCCGGGCCATAGAGGGCAGCGATGTCTTTGGACGTCGCCCAGCGGCTGTAGGTGGGCGACTGAGGCCAGCCCTCGGGGGAGTCCTGCCACTCTTCCTGCCGTCCGTACGGCAGGAGGTCGATCAGCGGGAAGGTGTGGCTGAGCTGTTCGGTGCCCCGGCCGTTGGTGTGCCAGGTGCGATAGACGGTGTCGCCGGCGCGCAGGAACACGTTGACCGCGAATCCTGCGTCGGGCGGTGCACCGACGTCGGCCCCGAACGAGCTGTTGGCAGTCGAGTACCACGTCATCTGGTTGCCGACCCGCTGCCGGTAGGCGAGTGCCTCTTTGATCGGGCCCTGGGTGACGATGACGAATCGCGCATCGTAGTTGTCCAGGAACTCCAGGCGGGTGTACTGCGAGGTGAACCCCGTGCAGCCCGGGCACTGCCATTCCTTTCCGGCGAACCACATGTGGTTGTAGACGATCAGTTGCCTCTTGCCTTCGAAGACGTCCGCCGGCCGAACGGGGCCGTCTTCGCCCTCCAGGGTGTAGTCGGGCATCTCGACCATCGGCAGGCGACGACGCTCGGCGGCGATGGCGTCGAGCTCCCGCGTCGCGGCCTTCTCCCGGGCACGCAGCGCCTCGAGTTGGCGCTCCCAGGATGCGGCGTCGACGACGGGTGGTAGTGCGTGGGTGGTCATGGTCCCTCACAGAACTCGTGTACAGCTTTCGCTCGTCCAGAGGTAGACCACGCCGGGCTCCGGAACTCATCGGCCCGGAGCCGCCCCTTTGGCGCTTGGCCCTCCTGCGGGCATTGGCGATGAACGATCCGAGCCCGAGGAGTTCGCCGTCGACGTCCTCGCGATGCTGTCGCGGCACGCGCAGGAGCTGCTGGCGGGCGTGGAACTGTCGCGCGGCGGTCATGTTGCGTTCCCACAGTGCCTCCTGGGACCGGCGGGGCCGGAGCTCTGGCTCGCGCGCGGGGTCGATGCCGAGGCTTTCCAGGAGGTAGTGCTGCGCTGGCGCCAGCGTGTCCAATCCGGCGGTCTGCCCGGCGATCCGCACCTTGGGATCCTTGCCCTGGACAACAATGCCCCCGGCCCGGCCGGGAGTGCTCACCGCCCGGCGGATCCGCGCGTTCACCGACTCGATCGCATTGGTCGTGCAGACGATGCGGCGGATCTCGGTGTCGAACCGCAGGAACGGGGTGAACTCCTCCCAGGCGTTCTCCCACAGTTTCACGATTGCTGGATACTTCCGGCCCCAGGCATCGGTGAACTCAGCGAACCGCACCAGGGCCGCCTCCTCGGTCGGGGCGGTGTAGACGGGCTTGAGAAGTTTGGCGATCTTGCCCCAGTCCTGGCGGGCGGCATAGCGGAAGGAGTTGCGCAGCAGATGAAGCCGTCAAGGAACAACCCGTTGCTTTCATAGGACAAACCCGTTGCTCTGGTATGAGCTTCGCCGACAACGTTCTGGATCAGCTCGCGCTGCGGTTCCAGGTCGTGTTGCCGCATCTGAACGAGCGCCAGCGGCGTCTGACGCTGGGGCAGGAGGCGCGACTACTCGGACACGGTGGGGTACGGGCCGTGGCGCGGGTTGCCGGGGTGAGCGAGACGACGGTCCGCAACGGCGTGTTCGAGCTGGAGTCAGGCGAGGATCCGTTGCAGGACGGGTGCGTTCGGCGTCCCGGGGGTGGCCGCAAGCCCGCTGAGGAAAGGGATCCCTGCCTGGTTCCGGCGTTGTTGCAGCTGGTGGAGCCGGACGAGCGGGGTGATCCGATGTCGCCGCTGCGCTGGACCACGAAGTCCTTGCGCAACCTCGCCGTGGAGCTGACCGGGCAAGGCCACCCGGTCTCCGCTCCGACCGTCGGCCGGCTGCTGAGGGAGCAGGGTTTCAGTCTGCAGGTCAGCGCCAAGACGCTGGAGGGCAAGCAACACCCTGACCGGGACGCGCAGTTCCGCTATATCAACGAGCAGGTCAAGGAGCGTCAGTCCGGCGGTCAGCCGGTGATCAGTATCGACGCCAAGAAGAAGGAGCAGATAGGGCAGCTGCCGAACCCCGGGCGGCAATGGCGCCCCGCAGGCGATCCGGTGCAGGTGGAGGACCACAGCTTCTACTTCATCGGCCCCGACGTCGAGGTGGCGATACCCTTCGGCATCTACGATCTGGCCCGCGACAGCGGCTGGGTGAACGTCGGTACCGATCACGACACCTCGGTGTTCGCCGTCGAGTCGATCCGCCGCTGGTGGCGGGCCCGTGGCCGGATGGACTACCCGGATGCCGACAGGTTGCTGATCACCGCGGACTGCGGAGGGTCCAACAGCTACCGCTACCGGCTCTGGAAGGCTGAACTCGCCGCGTTCGCCGCCCAGACGGGTCTCACGGTGAGCGTCTGTCACTTTCCGCCGGGCACCTCGAAATGGAACAAGATCGAGCACCGGCTGTTCTCCCACATCTCCATGAACTGGCGTGGCAGGCCCCTGACCAGCCACGAAGTCGTGGTCAACAGCATCGCCGCGACCCGGACCCGCACCGGCCTGCGCGTTCACGCCGAGTTGGACACCGGGACCTACCCGGTGGGAATCTCCGTCAGCCGCGAGCACGTGCGCTCACTGCCGATCACGCACCATGACCGGCACGGAGCCTGGAACTACACGATCGCCCCGGCCGGTGCCACCGGCGACGGCGTGATCAACACCAGCGACCGCGACCACACCAGGTCACAGGTCCTGGCGATGCTCGCCGACCCGCGCCTGAGCGGCATGACCTCAGCCGAACTGGGCGCACTGTGCGCCCAGTTGGCCCCTGCGCAGGCCGCCCAGGCCGAACAGCGCAAGTTCCAGCAGCGCGGCGGCCGACGCCTGCAGAGCCCCGGAGCACACGGCAAACCCCTACTCTCGAACGCCGACCGCGTCCTGATCACCGTGATCTACCTGCGCCGCATCTGCTCCCAGAAAGTCCTGGTCGACCTGCTCGCCATCAACCCGGTCACGATCGGCAAGGCAATCGGCGAGACCCGCACCCTCATGGACGCGCAGAAGATCACCGTCTCGCAGACCGCGCACTACTTCGCCTGCGCCCAGGAACTGCGCGACTGGGCGCAGGACGGCGCCACCACCAGCAAAATGGATCTCTCCCAGACTCTGTCTCACCCCGCGCTCACCGGCATGTCCCGTCTGGACTTCCAGGCGCTGATCGACCGGATCACGGTGCCCTACCAGGCCGCACTCGAACAACGTCGGCATCACCAGCGCGGCGGTGATCGACGCCCGGGAACCCGTGGCGGCGTCTTCCGTCAAAAGATCACTGATGCTGACCGGATCCTGGCGACGGTCCTTGCCCAGCGAGATCTATGCAACCAACAGACCCTGGCCGACTTGTTCGGAGTCAGCCGCGGCACCATCCGCAACGCCATCGACGACGTCCGTCCCCTCCTCGAGCAAGATCCGCACGTCCCGACGCCTGCGGAACGACGCTTCGCCACCGCCACCGACTTACTCGCATCCATCACAGGAAACAGCGAAACGCCAAGTTGAATCCTTACGGCTTCGATGGACGACGCAGGTCTGCACGATCGTCCTGAGCCAGACGGTCTCGACCGCTTCGGATCTCGGTGAGGATGTGCAGCCAGTGCTTGGCGTCCTCGCCGCCATCGCTGGCCCACAGCCCCAGGATCTCGCGCCGGCCCTCGGCGGTGACGGCCAGGGCGACACAGATGGGCCGGTTGGCGACCGCGCCGTCACGGATCTTGGTTCTGTCGACGATCTTGTGATCCGGATGGCTGAGCCCGTTGCTCCGCCTGTTCGCGATCATGCATCGCGTGCTCTCGTGATGTGTTCCTGGAGCTGTTTTCGGTGTCCTGACAGCGGCCCGACGTTCTTGCCTCGGTGCGTGACCAGGCGTATCGGCACGCCCCGAGACCTGCGTGCGAGCATTCCCCTGCTGCGGGATGCCGTCCTGGTCTCAGGACACTTCATTGGAAGGAGACATCTTGGCCACGGTCACGCACGAGGTGTTCGTCATCGAGGGTCAGTTCGGCCTTCTGGACAGTGGGGAGATTCCCGCTCACTCGGCGGACTGGTCCAACGGCTTCGTGGCTCCCATGAGCGAGGGTGTCCTGATCGTCACTGGTATCAACACGGGCCTTGTCAGGGTGACGATCCAGGGACCGTACAGCAGCACACCAGATCAACCCGCAGACGACTGGGAGGAGATCGTCGAGGCCAGTGTGCATGCCCCCGCCGGCAAGCTCGCGGTGGACTCGCCTCTGTCCGGCCCCCTCGCGGACGATTCCGCGATACTCAGTCCCGCAGGACCCGCCTGGTATCGGGTCCGTGTCCACGCGCGCGGTCGTGCACTTCACCCCGATCAGGTGAGCATGGAACCGGTGGAGGACTACCTCATCATCACGTGGCCTGCGCCCCCGGCAGAGACCACCATCATGCGAGCCAGCGACGCAATTGAACGAAGCCTTCGCACGCCGCAGCCAGAGCGGACGCCCGACACCGACACCGACTTGAACCCGCCGTCCGCGAAACCCCGATGACACCGTCTTGCCCGACGCGACCGCCCCGGCGTCGCCGCGATCTGACCTCGCGCAGCACGAGGCCGGTCACCCTAGCCGTCTCCTGGGAAAACGTCGGCCAGGGCCGCTCCTGAGGCCGCGAGAGTACGAGACGGCTGTTGGACGATTTCGAGGTCGATATCGAGGGTGGCGGCGTGCTCGACGAAGTGTTTGCGGTAGCCGCCGTCGACCCAGATCTTGCGCCGGCCGGGGTGGTCGGCGGCGGCCTGGTCGAGCAGGGTGCGTCCGGCGGTGGAGTCCTGGACGCCGGCCGCGATGACCAGCACCGTCAGCACCAGGCCGAGGGTGTCGGCGATGATTTGAGGCACAGGTCGTGTCCGGTCATGCCGGCGCTCGGCGGGCTGCTCTCGGTGAGATGGTGCAGGCCGGTCCGGGGGTTCCGCGCGTCGTTGATTCGGGCCGTCCTGCTGAACGCCACTGGATGGGGTAGCAGGACTCAGGCAAGGTCCCCCCCGCACGAAAGTGATGCGAGTCCCATGGCAGAGACACGAGACGTCGTTGAACTCATTCTCCAGGACCACCGGAAGATGGAGGATCTCTTTCGTCTGATGCGCAGCGTCGAAGCCGACCGGGCTGCCGCTCTGCGGGAATTCTCCGATCTGCTGATCGCGCACGCGCTCGCGGAAGAGGCGAAGGTCTATCCCGCCCTCAAGCGCTACAAGAAGATCGACGATGAAGAGGTGGAACACGGCGAGGAGGAGCACGAGGAGGGCAACAAGGCGCTCCTGGAACTCCTGAAAGTCGACGAGGTCGGCTCCCAGGAGTGGGACGAGAAGCTGGAAGAACTCGTCCAGGCCGTCACCCACCACGCCGATGAGGAGGAGCGCACCATCCTCAACGGAGCACGCGAGAACGTGGCCATGGAGCGCCGTGAGGAACTGGGCGAGGCGTTCGTGGAAGAGCGCGCGCGTCAGCTGAAGGAAGGCTGCGGTGCCGTCGACAACGTACGCCGCATCGTCGGCTCCTGACCGCAACCCGTTGCCCCGTCCCGGACGGTCGGCGCTGGGAGGCCCGCGCGCCGACCTTCAGGTTCCCGCGCAGTTCCGTCCCGGGTACAGGGAGAGGGACCGTAGTTGGGTCTGGGTCCTGACGGCTGTGAACGACGCGCGGGTGATCTGCTGTCTGGCGAGCGCGCGCGGCGCGGGATGCCGGGGAGGCTGGGGTCCGGTGGCTTGGAGGCGCAGGTTCCACTGCTTCACCGGGCCCCAGCTACGGGGTCCGGTGCCACGGGAAGGCGGTAGTTACACCGTTTGCCCGGAGAGAGGTCCCGGGACATGCCTGTGGGCTCCGGATGTCTCCGGAGCCCACAGGCATGCTGCTGATTGCGGGGTTACCAGCGATACCAGCGGCCCTTGCGGCCGCCCGTGTCCGCGGAGCGCATGACGAAGCCGAGCAACCAGACGACCAGCACGATGACGGCGATCCACCACAGTGCCTTCAGCGCGAAACCCGCGCCGAAGAGGATCAGAGCCAGCAGAAGAACGAGAAGCAGGGGAACCATAGTTATCAACCTCCATCGCTCCTCGTGCCCGGCGAATGCAAGAGCATACGGTCGATTTCCCTGGTTTCTCCACTGCTCTTGCGGGCACTGAACCCAGTCTCTCCACGGTGCCCACCTGGGGCCGGTGGGCGGCAGAGTGGCCGGAGGCGCAGCCCGGTAGGCACCCGTACGGGACGCGCACGGCGGTGGCAGTGCTGGCGGCCCGCGCGGAACTGGGCCGTCAGGGGCGACAGCTTGGGGCGCTGGAAGGTGCCCGGTGAGCCGTCGCCCGGAGCACTTCACGGTGCGCGAGGAGCGGGTCCTGTCCCAGATCCGCCGCTCGATCCTTGACCGCGGCGAAGCACTGTCGGTGCGTGAGTTGGGAGCGGCGCTGGGGCTGCGCAGCCCGGCATCGGGGGTCTACCACCTGCAGAACCTCATACGCAGCGGCGCCCTGGTCCGCGACGGACGCAACTGGAACACCTGCCGACTGAGCCACTAGAGGGCCGCCCCGAACAGCGGCACCTCGCCGGTTCCCATGTCGGTGCGGATGCGGGTGAGCCGGGTCAGGTGGCGTCAGCGTCCGGCGCTGCCCCGGGCGACTTCGACGGCGACTTCGGCGACGACCTCGGGCTGTCGACGTTCACGTAATTCCTCAGCGGCAGGGTCAACTTCCCGCCCAAATGTTCGAGGGCGATGGCCCCGCAGCGGCTCTGTCAGTCTCTTCTGCAAGCATGTTGCCGTGACAACCACATCACCTGATCAGCGCCCTGCCGAGGACACCCTGGAATTCCTGCGCTCCGCAATTGAGACGGAGTGGCGCGAGCCGGCACTGGGACACGATGGCGTCTTGGCGTGGGAATCCGAGCACGGGGTCGTGCTTCCGGAGCCGTACCGGAGTCTGATCGCCGAGATCACCAACGGGTCGTCCCTCGGACCGCCGGAAGATGGTGGCCTCCTCCCTCTGGGCTGGCTCCCGCCAGACTGGCCGTACGACAGGGACCGCAATCCCGCCGCCCCGTTCCCGCTCCAGGAGGCCTGGGCGTGGGAAGGTGAACCCCTCGCCGACGACCATCATGAGCGCGTCGCCGAGGTCTACAACCACGGCTCCATCGTGCTCGGCACTGACGACGGCCCCTCCTACTGGGTCCTGGTCGTGACCGGTCCCCAGCGAGGCAAGGTCTGGGTGGTCACCGAAGTCGGCGCCTACCCGTATCCGATGCCGGAGGCGGTCGGATTCCTGGAATGGGTGCAACGCTGGCACGCCGGCGACGGCTGGTGGGACTGACCACTACCACACAGAGCCCGATGCACAACGAGGGCACCTGGCTCGAACGACTGCGTGGGGAAGTTGACGCTGCTGCTGGGGATTTACGTGAAGTTCCACACCGCCCTCGTCGTAGCGGCCCAACAACGCCGTCGTGGGCGCCCGCAGACTGCCCGTGACCGCACCCACGATCGCCTCCGTGGCCTGCCGCGCCTTGTACTTGGTCCACCCGCGGCCGCCCGGTACATCCTGCCCGCCAGGGGCCGGAACACCAGCCCCACGATGCCGAGGGCCGTGTAGTCGGCCAGCCAGCGGGCCGCCGGCTCCGCATCGGTCGTGCTCGGGCACGGCGGCCACGGCGCCGCCAGACCCTCCTCGAGGAACAACGTCTCCAGCGCGCAGTACCGTTCACTGAAGGGCGCCCGGTCAGGTCCCGGCCGCGCACGCGCAGCAGGTCGAACGCGACAAGCTGCGCCGGGAACTCGACGGCCGCGCGGGCCGCGCTCGCACCGCGGCGGTGCATGTGCTGCTGGAGACGCTCGAACGCGAGCCGGCCCGCCTCCCGCACGATGGGCTCGCAGTCGACCGTCGTATCGTCCGGCAGCCGTCGCACGGCCTCCTCGATCTCCGGGAACGCCCGGCTCAAGTCGCTGCCGTTACGGCTCCGTAGGGCGATACGGCCGTCGGCCCACCGGCCGGCTACCGCGCCCTGCCTCGACCCGGAATCCTGGGGACAGGGACTGCGCGACGGGGACTCGACGCCACGAAGGTGGGCAATCTCCGGAATCCCAGCAGCACGCGGTGGCGACAGCCCTCCGGCCGGCCGCCCCACCCGTCCAGTCATGCCGGTATGGGCAGCAAAGGCCGGATGACCTGCCATTTGGAGATGCGGGCCATGCAGCAGCCGAGGACCACCCGGATGGTCGCCTGGGCCCGGGGACGCGCGTCAGTGAGGCAGCAGGACGTCGACCTGACCCCGGATGTCCTGCAGGATCTCCTCGACGCTCAGGGCGATGTTCACGCTCACCGCCATGCTGAGGAACATCACGGCGGACACGATGTGTGCCAGCGTCGCGGCGTCGCCCTCCGTGACCCGTTCGTCTCGGCGCAGTACGGCGGCGACGGCCTCCTCGGTCTGCGCGACGATGGCGAGTGCCGCGCCGTGCCGGGGCTCCTCGGGGTCGCCGAAGACCATCTCGCGCAGGTAGGTGCGTCCGTTGTCGATCTGGATGCGGTTGCACTCGACGATCGGCCGGACGATCGCCATCAGCGCGTCCAGCACGCCGGGGACGGTCTCGGCGTCCGCCCGGCCCTGCTCAAGCGCTTCGGCGTACTTGGCGTTCTGGACAAGGAGGAGGAGTTCGCCCTTGGTCTTGGCGTAGAGGAACAGGGTTCCGGTGCCGATGTCGGCCTTGTCGGCGATCTGCTGGGTCGTGACGTCGTCGACGCCGTGTTCGGCGAACAGCTCCGTGGCGGCCGCGACGATGCGGTCGAATTTCTCCTGCTTGTTCCGCTCGCGCCGTCCGACCGGTCGGGGGGCGACAGACATGGCGGTGTCCTCGTGCGTTCTGTGTCGCCCGTCGCGGTTGCGGCGGGTCAGCTGTTGGCGATGACGGCCTTGCCGCGGATGCCGCCCTGGGACAGGGCCTGCAGCGCCTGCGGGGTCTGGTCGAAGCCGGCCACCTTTCCCACGACCGGGCGCACCACGCCCTGGTCGATGAGGGTGGTGATCTGGCGGAGCTGGTCGCCGCTGGCGCGCATGAGCATGAACTCGTACGTCACGCCGAGCTTCTTCGCCTGCTTGCGGATCTTGCGGCTCAGGACGGCGACCCCCAGGCGCAGCACCGGGTTGAGGCCGGCCTCGCGCGCGAAAGTGGGCTCCGGGGGACCGGCGATCTCGATGGCCTTGCCGCCGGGCTTGAGCACCCGCAGGGACTTCTCGAGAGTCTCCCCACCGAGGCTGTCCAGCACCAGGTCGTAGCCGGTCAGGAGCTGCTCGAAGTCCTGGGTGCGGTAATCGATCACCGTGTCCGCGCCGAGCGCGCGCACGAAGTCCGCGTTGGAAGCGCTGGCGGTCGTGGCGACGTGCGCACCGAGGTGCGCGGCGAGCTGGATCGCGATCGAACCGACCCCGCCGGCCCCGGCGTGGATGAGAACCTTCTGCCCGGGCCGCACCTTTCCGCGCTCCACCAGCGCCTGCCACGCCGTGAGCGCCACCAGCGGCAGCGAGCCGGCCTCATTCATGCTGATCGAGGCGGGCTTGAGCGCCAGGTCGCCCTCCGCGACGGCGATGCGTTCGGCGAACGTGCCGATGCGGTCCTGGTCGGGCCGACCGTAGACCTCGTCTCCGGGCTTGAAGCCGCGAACCGCCGTCCCGACGCGGATGACAGTGCCCGCGACATCGTTGCCCAGGATCAGCGGCAGCTTGTAGGGCAGGATCTGCTTCAACTCACCGGCGCGGATCTTCTCGTCCAGCTGATTCAGCCCGGCAGCCTCCACCCGGACGAGCACGTCGTGCTCCCCGACGGTGGGCTCGGGGACGTCCGCCTCCTGCAGCGGCTCCTTGTACTTGGTGATGACGAACGCTCGCATGGGGCGCTACTCCTTGTCTTCATCCTGCTTATCCAGGCGTGAGGCCAGATCGGCCAATTCGGCGTGGCATGGGGCCTCGCCTCACTCACTCAACCCGAGTGCACTCAATTATGAGTCGACTCAGGATTATTGTCAAACCGAGGGCGTCCTGGGCCCGCAACGCGCCCTCCCCGGTGCCACATACCGGCCGCGAGTACTCGCCGGCAGCAGCAGGTCCCGTCCCGTTCGGCCGCGTCCGGAGCCCCGGGACCGGTCGGTCCCGGGGCTCCAGTCCCGATCCGCCTGCCCGCGGCCGACCCGGCCGGAGGGCGGCGTCAGGCGACGCTCAGGACGATCTTCCCGGTGGTGCGGCCCTGCTCGCCGATCTCGTGCGCCTTCGCGGCCTCGGCCAGCGGGACTACGGTCTCGACCACGGGCGTGAGCGCGCCCCGCTCGGCCAGGGCGGCGATCTCGCGCAGACCCAGGTGGTCGGGCTCGACCAGAATCCACACCGCCCGCACGTGGCCGGGGACGTCGGCGGGGACGTCGTCGGGGCCGGGCAGGGTGATGAGCCGGCCGCCCGGGCGCAGCACCGTCAGGGACCGCTCGGCGTTCTGGCCGCCGAGCCCGTCCAGCACCACGTCCACGTCCCCGACGGCGTCCTCGAAGCGGACCGTGCGGTAGTCGATCACCTCGTCCGCGCCCAGCTGCCGCAGCAGGTCGTGCTTGGCGGCGCTGGCCGTGCCGATGACGTACGCGCCGCGGGCCTTGGCGATCTGCACGGCCAGGTGGCCGACCCCGCCGGCCGCCGCGTGCACCAGCACCCGCTCACCGGCGCGCACCCCGGCGGTGTCCACCAGGGCCTGCCAGGCGGTCAGCGCGGCCAGCGGCAGCGCCGCCGCCTGCACGTGGGTGAGGTTCGCCGGCTTGGGCGCGAGGTGGCGGGCCGGGGCGACGACGTACTCGGCGTAGGCGCCGGCCTGCCGCGGGAACAGCGGCATGCCGTACACCTCGTCCCCGGGGCGGAACATCCCCACGCCCGGTCCGACGGCCTCCACGGTGCCGGAGACGTCCCAGCCGACCGCCGGGACCTCGCCCCACTCGATCAGGGCCCCGCTGGCCCGGGTCTTGAAGTCCACCGGGTTCACACCGGCCGCGTGGACCCGCACCAGGACCTCGTTCACTCCCGGCTCGGGCCGGGCGACCTCACGCTCCACGAGCACCTCCGGTCCGCCCCACTGCTCCACGACCACCGCACGCATGCTGTTCGCCTCACTCTTTTCCGTCTTGATCGGATACCGGCCGCCCGGGCCCTTCCCGGAGCGACGCAGTCCACGATCCGGCACCCGCCCCGAGCGTGGTGTTGGCCGTCTGGCCACTATGTGACAGGATCTGGCCATGAGTGAGACGCAGTGGCCGTGTACCGACCCCCTCCCCGACCCGAGCGCCGAGCCGGCCGGGCGGCACCGCATCGCCGTCCTCGCCCTGCCCGGCGTCCCGCCCTTCGAACTCGGCATCCCCTCCCGCGTCTTCGGCAGCGTCCTGGACGCCGACTCACGCCCGCTGTACGAGATCACCGTCTGCACCGCCGACGGCGCCCCGGTCCTCAGCGACGCCGGGTTCACCGTGCAGCCCGCGGCCGGTCCCGAGGCCCTGGCCGCCGCGGACACCGTGATCGTCCCGCCCACGCACGCCATGCCCGAGCTGGGCCGCGGCGGCCCGCTGCCGCCCGAGGTCACCGCGGCCATCGCCGGCATCCGGCCCGGCACCCGCCTGGTGTCCATCTGCGCCGGCTCCTACGTCCTGGCCGCCGCGGGCCTCCTCGACGGCCGGCCCGCCACCACCCACTGGGGCCTCGCCCCCGAGTTCCGCCGCGCCTACCCCCGCGTCAAGGTCGACGAGGAGGTCCTCTTCGTCGACGACGGCGACGTCCTGACCTCCGCGGGCGTCGCCGCCGGCATCGACCTGTGCCTGCACATGATCCGCCGCGACCACGGCGCCGCCGCCGCCAACCGCGCCGCCCGCATGTGCGTCGTACCGCCCTGGCGGGACGGCGGCCAGGCCCAGTACATCGACCGCCCGGTGCCCGAACCCACCGTCGCCACCACCACCGCCACCCGCGCCTGGGCCCTGGAACACCTCGGCGAACCCCTCTCCCTGAACCGCCTGGCCGAACACGCCCGGATGAGCCTGCGCTCCTTCACCCGCCGCTTCCGCGACGAGGTCGGCATGACCCCCGTGCAGTGGCTCACCGCGCAACGCCTGGAACTGGCCAAGCAGTTGCTGGAGACCACCGACCTGTCCATCGACCTGGTCGCCCACCGCTGCGGCTTCGGCTCCGCCAACTCCCTGCGCGCCCACATGCGCACCGCCTTCGGTGTCTCACCCGCCTCCTACCGCCGCACCTTCCATACCGACGACCTGGTGGAAGCGGGCGTCTGAGGACACATCAGCGCCGCACATACCCGCTCCGCGGGCCGGCCGGGATCCGCCTGATCATCCGCTGCCGGTGCCCCCATCGCTGCCATGACCGGCGCCGCCAATGCTTGGCGCCCCTCGACCGCAGCCGCTCGCGAGCGGCCGAGGGTCACCCGCACGCGCCGGTGCAACCGCTGGTACGCGGTCAGTGCCGTCCGCCTCCACATCCCGTGTCAGCGTGTCCTCCCGACAGGCGGTGCACCCGTCCCGGTGCCGCGGCGAGTGGGACCCCTACATCGATGACTTCGCCACCAAGATCCCCGAGTTCATGGACTACCTGTTCAGCAACGTCGAGGGCTGGCCCGGCATTACCTCGCCGGACGTGAAGGAGTTCATCGTCAAGTACCAGATCCCGGCGGAGGCCTGGTTCGTCGCCCACCCCAACCTCACCGTCGCGGAGGGCCACCGGCTCAAGCGGCAGGAGGCCGCCGTGCAGCGTTTCCTGTCGGACCTCAACTGAAGGCAGGCGCACCATCACTTCCCCGCTGTTCCGGCGGCTGCGCCGCCCGCCCACCCTGGACCTCGACGACATCCAGGCGACCCTGTTGCGGGCCTGGCCCGAGCCCTACTTCGGCACCCACACGATCCTGGAGATCACCGAACCGGCCGCGGGCAAGGAACTGCTGCGCCGACTGGCGCCGAGGGTGACCTCGGCGGCGCGCTGGGACGAACCGCAGCCGTCCTGGCTGGCCCTCGCCATCAGCTACCAGGGGCTGGTGGCACTAGGGCTGCCGGAGACCTCACTGGCCTCCTTCCCGGCCAACTTCCGTGCCGGGATGGCAGCCCGCGCCGAGCGGCTGCGGGACACCGGCGCGAACGCGCCGGACCGCTGGGAGTTCCCCTTCGGCACCCCGCGCGTGCACATGGCCGTGACGGTGTATGCCGCGAGCGAGGACGACTGGCGGACCGAAGTCGCCGCGTACGAAAAGGAACTGGGCGAGGTCCCTGGCGTAAAGCTGCTGTCGCACCAGGACTTCGCGGCCGACGGGTTCAACGTCTTCGGCTACCGGGACGGCTTCAGCCAGCCGGTGGTGGAGGGCAGTGGCGCCGAACCGCTGCCTGGCGACGGACGGCCCATCAAGGCCGGTGAGTTCGTCCTCGGCTACCCGAGCGAGACCGGCGTACCACTGCCCGTGCCGGCTCCGGACGTCCTGGGCCGCAATGGCACGTACGTCGTCTTCCGCAAGTACCACTCCCACGTCGCCGCCTTCAACAAGTGGCTGCACGACAACGCCTCCACCGGGGCCGAACGCGAGCTGCTGGCAGCCAAGTTGGTTGGCCGCTGGCGCAGCGGAGCACCTCTCGCCCTCACCCCGGAGCGCGACACCCCCGCCATCGGCGAGGACCCGAACCGGATCAACGACTTCGACTACTCCGCCGACCCGCGCGGACTGCGCACCCCGCTCGGCTCCCACATCCGCCGGATGAACCCGCGCGACACCAAGCTGACGGTCCTCAGCGACGTCAACATCCGGCGGATCATCCGGCGCGGCACCTCCTACGGCACCCCGCTGCCCCCGGACCGCCTCAAGGACGACGGCACACCGCGCGGCCTGGACTTCATCGCCCTCGGCGCCCGAGCCATCGACAACGTCGAGTTCCTCCAGAGCGAATGGGTCGGCTCCGGCAACCTCATGGGCCTGGGCAAGGAGAAGGACCCGATGATCTCGCTCCAGGACAAGGGCGCCTACTTCACCGTGCCCGGGACTCCGCCGCGCCGGGTGCAGAACATCCAGTCCTTCAACACCCTCCTCGGCGGCGAGTACTTCTTCATGCCCAGCCTGTCCGCCATCCGCCGGCTCGCCGGCAACTGACCCCCCACCTCGCGCGGAGACACTCCCCATGACCTCGTACGTCCGCTACAGCCCCGCCCTCGAACAGCCCTTTCCGAACGAGGACGAACTCGTCCGCCAAGTCGTCGCGGCCATGGGCAAGGCCAACCAGCAGGTCGCCGACAAACACCGCCACGGCCTGCGCGACGCCCACGCCAAGAGCCACGGCGTCCTCGCCGGCGAGCTGCGCATCCAGCCCGACCTGCCCGCCCACCTCGCCCAGGGCCTCTTCGCCGCACCGGCCACCTACCCGGTGATCGTCCGCTTCTCCTCCGCCCCCGGAGACCTGCGCTCCGACCAGGTGCCCGTCCAGCGCGGCCTCGCGATGAAGGTGATCGGCGCCCCCGGGCCCCGTGCCCTCGACGACGGCTTCTCCACCCAGGACTTCCTGCTCGTCAACCACCCCACCCTGCCCTTCGGCAACATCGCCGAATACGCCAAACTCCAGGACCTGTTGGAGAAACAGCCCGGCCAGAGCGACCAGCAGCTCCAGCTCACCGGCGCGGCCGCCCGCGTGGCCGCCAAGGCCCTCACGCGCGTGGGACGTCCGCTTCCGCCCGCCGTGGAGACCCTGGCCGCCGTAAACGACCACATCCTCGGCGAGACCTTCCACTCCATGGCCGCGCTGCGCTACGGCGACCACGTGGCGAAGATGTCCGCCGCGCCCCGCTCGGCGAACGTCAGGGCCCTCACCGGCAGCCACGTCGACAAGAAGGCCGGCGAGTCGGCCCTGCGCGACCTCGTCGTCGACTTCTTCGCAGACAACAGCGCCGAGTACGACATCCGCGCCCAGTTGTGCACGGACATCGAGCGGATGCCGGTGGAGGACGCCTCGGTCCTGTGGCCCGAGGAACTGTCGCCGCACCAGACCGTGGCCGTGCTGCATCTGCCCGCCCAGGACGCCTACAGCGACGCCCGCCGCCGCTACGCCGACGACGTTCTTTCCTTCAGCCCCTGGCACGCAACGGAGGCCCACCGCCCGCTGGGCTCGATCATGCGCTCCCGCCGCGCCGCGTACCCCGCCTCCAGCGACTTCCGGCACCGCTTCAACGGCATCGAGCCGCAGGAGCCGTCCGACATCAAGGAGCTGCCCGCCTGACCAGGTCCCGACCGACCCCGGATGCGTCCGGGGTCGGTCGGGACGCGCGTGCCAGAATGGAGACGTCCATCCTCCGCTCTGGCTTCTTCGAGGTTCCTTTCGTGTCCCAGCCCGTCGGCCGCGTGCCCCAGCGACGCAACGCACGCTCCAACCGGGCGCGCATCCTCGCCACCGCCCGTCAGGAGCTCGGCCGGAATCCCGACATCACCCTGGAGGAACTCGCCCGCGCCGCCGGTGTCGTACGGCGCACGCTGTTCGGCCACTTCCCCGGCCGGGCAGCGCTGCTGGACGCGCTGGCCGAGGAGGCCGCCGAGGCGCTCCAGGCCGCCGTGACGATCGGAGCGGGGGCGACGGAACCGGCCGACCGGGCGCTCGCTCACTTCACGTTCGCGCTCTGGCCCGTGGGGGACCAGTACCGGATGCTCCTGGCGCTGGCCCGACGGGACCTCGGCATGGACCGTGTCGCCGGCATCCTGGAGCCCGCCCGGGTCAGAGTCACGGCCATCGTGGAGCAGGGACAGCGGGACGGCGTCTTCCACTCCCACCTGCCGGCCCCGGTACTGAGCGCCGGTCTGGAGGCGATGACGGTCGCCCTGCTGGAAGAGGTCAACACCGGGGCGCTGGAGGACGATGGGACCCGGGTGGCCGTCACCACGCTGATCGCGGCCGGAGTGCCGGAGAAGCGGGCGCAGATCATCGTCGACGAGGTGGCCGCCGCCGAGGGGTGAGATCCCACCGCAGTACGACGTGACCCCGGTGCGAAGCGCCGGGGTCTTTCCGCGTCCGCCCCCGCTTCTTTAGTTACCCTCGGATGTGCAATTATCTGGTGCATGAACTTCGGTGGACCAGACGATCTGGCCTTCTCCCACCCTGCGCCGGTGGCGGTCCTCGGCGACAGGTACCAACTGCGGCTGCTCCTCGGCTCCGGAGGCATGGCCGAGGTGCATCTCGCGCACGATCTCCGGCTCGACCGCGGCGTCGCGGTGAAGACGCTGCGCACCGACCTCGCCCACGATCCGGCACTGCAGGAGCGGTTCCGGCGGGAGGCCCAGTCCACCGCCTCGCTCAACCACCCGGCCATCGCCGCGGTCTACGACACGGGCGAATACTTCTCCTACGGGGCGCAGTTGCCGTACCTCGTGATGGAGTACGTCGACGGCACGACCTTGCGCGAGGCCCTGTACTCCGGACCGCCGCTGACCGTCGAACGCGCCTTGGAGGTGACGGCCGGCGTTCTGGAGGCCCTCGCCCATTCCCACCAGCACGGCATAGTGCACCGGGACATCAAGCCGGCCAACGTCATGGTCACCGGGTCCGGCCAGGTCAAGGTCATGGACTTCGGCATCGCCCGTGACGCACGGGACGTCGGCATGACGCAGACCTCCATGGTGATCGGCACCGCGCAGTACCTCTCCCCGGAGCAGGCGATGGGACACGCCATCGACGCCCGCTCCGACCTGTACTCGGTGGGCTGTCTCCTGTACGAACTCCTCACCTTGCGCGCCCCGTTCACCGGCGATTCGCCGATGGCGGTGATGTATCAGCAGGTCCAGGAGGAACCGCGACCGCCGAGTCTCTACAACCCCGAGGTCGGACCGCAGGTCGACGCGATCGTCCTGCGGGCACTGGCGAAGGACCCCGCGTATCGCTACCAGTCCGCGCAGGAGATGCTCGCCGACGTCGAGGCGTACCTCGGGGCGCAGACCGTCCTGGACCGGGCGTTCGACGGCGTCGACGAGGAGCCGGACGGCGATGACGCGGCGGAGAACGGTCGCCGAAGAGGCAGCAGTGCCGCGCTGATCGGGATGGGTGTAGCGGTCGTCGTCGCGGCACTCGTGCTCGGCTGGTTCATGTTCGGGCGCGGTGCAGCCGACGACGGCAAGACGGACGTACCCGATCTCGTCGGCCAGACCCTGGAGGAGGCCCGGCGCACGGCGGACAACGTCGGACTCACGCTCACCGTCACCAAGAAGGAGCCCTGCGCGGACCAGCCCAAGGACCACATCTGCGAGCAGACCCCGCTGGACGGTCGGCTCGACAAGGGCGACGCCGTGTCGGTCACGGTCTCCACCGGTGCCCCGAAGGTCGAGGTGCCGGACGTCACGGACAAGGACGAGGACGACGCGTCCCGCATCCTGGAGGACAAGGGCTTCAAGGTGAAGGTCCGGCACAAAGTGTCCACCGAGGACGCCGGGACCGTCCTTGAGCAGGATCCGGCCGGAGGCGAGAGCGTCGAGAAGGGCACCGAGATCACGCTCACGGTGGCCAAGGAGGCCGAGAAGGCCACGGTTCCCGACCTCACCGGCAGCACCCTGAGCGAGGCCCGCAAGCTGCTCGCCGAGCATGACCTCGAACTGGGCGACACCACCGAGGTGGAGAGCAGTGCGGAGGCCGGGACCGTCGTCGGACAGAGCATCACCGCGGGAGATGAGGTCGAGCCCGGCTCGTCGGTCGGCGTCCAGATCGCCAAGTCGGTGCAGACCGTGCAGATTCCGGCGGACATCATCGGCAAGACCCTTGCCGAGGTCCAGAGCGAACTGGGTGACCTCGGCCTCCAGGCGACCGTCGCCTCCGGGTACTCCCAGGCCTCCGACGCCGTGGTCACCTCCAGCACCCCGGCGGCCGGGAGCGAGGTCGAGGCGGGCAGCACGGTGGTCGTCGTCACCGAGGAAGCCCAGGACACGTCGTCGGACGACGGGACACCGGACGACGACACGGCGACGACGCCGGGGGCGACGAACGGCAGCCAGTGATACGTCGTTGACCGCCGGCGGACGTCATCGCGACCGTCCGCCGACGGGATTGACCTGCCTACTCCTCGGGCTCCCAGGCGATGAGCTGCTCGAACACCTGCCGGTCGCCCTCGATCTTCAGGTCGTCCAGCGTGAGGCGGCCCCAGACGAAGAGGAGCAGTTGCTCGGCCGTCCCCGTGGCCGAAGCGGAGGCAGGTGCGGCGTCCTCGGTGAGGGGTGCGGGCCAGGCGCCGGTGCCGTCCAGCGCGAGGAGCCAGGAGCGGCCCTCGGTGGCGTGGTAGTGGATGGTGGCGGCCTCGTGCGGCCACGCCGCAGGGGTGGAGTTGCAGGTGTCGAGAAACTCGGCCACACCGTCGATCGCGACGTCCACCGGCATCGGCTGCACGGCGCCTGCGGCGAGCTGGGCGTCGTAGGTGTGCACCAGCACCTCGTGCACCCGGCGCCGGGCAACGCCCCAGGCGTTCGCCGGCGACACACCGGCGCTCCACCATGTCCAGCACTCGCGCTCCGGGCCCGCCTCGCGCAGCGCACTCAGCAGCAGTTCGTTCGACTCCGTGTACCAGGCCAGCAGCGCGTCGAGCGCGCGCGGCGCCTCCGCGGCATCCTTGGCCGGCGGAGCCCCGGCCGGGCCCGCGGCGACGATCGCGGCCCACCAGCGCTGGCCCGTACCCAGGTGCTGCACCAGATCGAACACCGTCCACTCGGGGCAGGACGGCACCGGCGCGTCAAGGCCGGGCGCGGCGGCAACCGCACTCCTGAACGCGGCCGACCGCTCGTCGATCAGTCGCAGCAGGGCGGAATACTCAAGACTCTCTGTCACATCGCTTACCTTGCACCCCAGTTCAGCGACCGCACCCCATTTTTCGGGCCGTCAGCTGCGGGAGAACGGGAAGCCGCTGGTGGCACGGTTCGGGGGATCCCTCTGCCCGACAACGGTCGACGAAGATC
The DNA here is from genome assembly GCF_042894505.1 of Streptomyces sp. NPDC001536. Taxonomy (NCBI): domain Bacteria; kingdom Bacillati; phylum Actinomycetota; class Actinomycetes; order Kitasatosporales; family Streptomycetaceae; genus Streptomyces; species Streptomyces sp. NPDC001536. The sequence continues at coordinate 34,533 of NZ_JBIAVQ010000029.1, read as the reverse complement.
GTAGATCGTCGGCCGGTCTGGGTGGACTGTGCGTACGACAAAAAAAGGGGGGACGGTGCCGGGTGTCCCCTCCCGGCACCGTCCCGGGGCCGTGCGCCGCTCAGGCACAGCCCGTCATGGGGGTGGAGGAGGCCGGAATCACGGTTCCGGCCTCCGGTGTACGGGGCTCAGGCGCCCACGGTCTCCGTCTGTTCCTCGGTCGCCGGTGCCGCTTCTTCCTCACCGTGCTTGGTGGTGTGCCCCCGGCCGGGCAGGACGGCGATGACGATCAGGGTTCCGGCGGCCATGATGATCCCGCCGATGAGGCTGGTGTGGGCGATGGCGTGGGCGAAGGACTCGTGCACCGCTCCCAGCAGGGTCTGGGCCTGCTCGGCGCCGCCCTGGGGGTTCTTGGCGACCTGCTCGGCGACCGCGATGCCGCCGCCGACGGAGTCCTTGGCGACGTCCATGGCCTCGGTCGGGAGGTGGCCGCCGACCATGTCGGTGAGCTTGTCCTTGTAGGACGTGGCCAGCAGCGAGCCGAGGATGGCGATGCCCAGGGCGCAGCCGAGTTCGAGGGCGGTGTCGTTGGCGCCGCCGCCGACGCCCAGTTCGTCCTCGGGGAAGGAGCCCATGATGGTGTCGGTGGCCGGGGCGAGGCTGAGGCCGATGGCGAAGCCGAGCAGCAGCAGGGGCGTCAGGAAGTCGGTGTAGGTCGAGCCTGTCTCGATCTGGGTGAGCAGGAAGACGCCCGCGGTGCCGATGACCATGCCGGTGCCGACCGCGATCTTCACGCCCAGCTTCGGGGCGAGTTTGCCGGTGACGGCGGAGCCGACGAACACGGCTCCGGCCAGCGGCAGCAGGCGGATGCCGGTCTCCAGGGCGTCGTAGCCGAGGACGAACTGCAGGAACTGGGTGGAGTAGTAGATCGAGCCGAAGGTGCCGAAGAAGAAGAACAGCACCGCGAGCATCGAGCCGCTGAAGGGACGCTCGGTGAACTTGCGCACGTTCAGCATGGGGTTGGGGTGCTTCAACTCCCAGGCCACGAAGGCCAGCAGGCCCACGCCGGCGACGACGGCCGCGGTGATGGGGCCGGCGCCCCAGCCGAAGTGCGGGCCCTCGATGGTCGCGTATACCAGGGAACCCACCGACACGATCGACAGCAGACCGCCGACGTAGTCGATGCGGCCCATGCCCTCCGCCTTCGACGGCGGTACCAGGAGCAGCGCACCGACAACGCCGAGGACGGCGATGGGGACGTTCATCAGGAAGGTCGAGCCCCAGGCGTGGTTCTCCAGCAGCCAGCCGGCGGCCAGTGGGCCGGCGGCGATGGCGAGGCCGGAGGTCGCGGACCAGGCGGTGATCGCCTTGGCGCGTTCGGCGCGCGGGAAGATCGCGACCAGCAGCGACAGTGTGGCCGGCATGACGACGGCGGCACCGACGCCCATGATCGCGCGGGCTGTGATGACGAGACTCGTCTCATCGACCAGGCCGCCCATCACCGAACCTCCGGCGAAGATCAGCAGGCCGAGGACGAGGGCGCCACGGCGGCTGTACTTGTCACCGATCGCGCCCAGCACCAGCATCAGCGCGGCGTAGGGGACGGTGTAGCCGTCGATGACCCACTGCAGGTCACTGCTGCTCAGCCCCAGGTCCTTTGTCATGTCGGGGGCGGCCACGATCAGTGACGTGTTCGCCATGACGACGATCAGCAGGCTCAGACACAGGACCAGCAGAGCCCACCAGCGCCGGTGGTAGGGCTCCGTCATCTTCTCGACGGGTGTGTTCGGAAAGAGCGGCATGGTCAGGCTCCTCGGCAGGAGGTGAAGCGGAGGCTTCGGGGTGCGGAATCAATGGGATCGGTGCACGCGGGACCAAGAGAGGCCCGGCACCAGCGGCAGCTAATTGCCCGTTGATGTGCAGACTAGTTTATTGCTCGTCGATGTGCAACTATCGAGTCGCCCTCCCCCGACGACCGGAGGTTCGACATGATCCACGCACACCTGACAGCCGCCCCGGAACGCAGCCGCACCTTGCTCACGCGGGCCCGCATCCTGGAGGCGGCCCGGCAGGAACTCGCCCGTGACCCCGACAGCAGCCTCGGTGACATCGCCGAGGCGGCGGGAGTGGTTCGCCGTACGGTCTACGGCCACTTCAACGGCCGGGCCGCACTGATGGAGGGGCTGGTGGAGGAGGCCACGTGGGCCTTGCGGCAGGCGCTCGCGGTCCCGCGCGCACCGGCGGCGGACGCCGTCACGGAGTTGGCGCGCTTCGTCCTCGCGGTGTGGCCCGTCGGAGATCGATACCGCATCCTGCTCCGCCTCGCCCCGCAGGACCTCGGGACCGATCGGCTCGTTGAAGTCCTGGCCCCCGCGCGGGACATGACGGAGACGATCATCGGCCGGGGGCAACGGCAGGGCGCCTTCCAGACCGGCGTCCCTCCGGTCGTCCTGACCCGGGCGCTGGAGGGGCACCTGCTAGGGCTTCTCGACTGCGTGAACAGCGGGATCTGGAGCGATGACGGCACCGGCACCGCCACCGCCGCCCTGATCGCAATGGGCGTGGCAGGCGACAGCGCTGCGGCGTGCGTCGACGGGCTCGTCCGGCCCGCGGGCGGCGCCGCGTAGGCGCACCTCCCAAGCACCACTCGAAGAGGAGAACCATGTATCAGTCCCAGCGCGACGAGGATTACGTCGGCGAGCCCTACTACGGCGACGGCTCCGTGTACGTGAGCCCTCCGACCCGGACCAGGCGGCGCATGATCATCGCCGCCGCGTCCCTGGTGGCCCTGCTGGCCGGCGGAGTCGCGGTCGACCGGATCGCCGCTGTTCGCGCGGAGAGCCGTGTGGCCAAGGCGTTCCAGGACGGTATGGGAACCGCCGATCGGCCGTCGGTGCACGTCAGGGGCTTTCCCGTACTGAACCAACTGGCTGCGGGCAGCCTGGACCATGTCGACCTGACCGCCCACGACATTCCGGCCGACGGCACCAGCCGGCCGCTGCCGGTGACGAAGCTGACGGTCGGGATGGACGGGCTGAAGACGTCGGGGAGCGCCGACGAGGCTCACGCGGACAGCGTCACAGCGACCGCGTTCTTGTCGTACGCGGACGTGTCGAGCGCGCTCGGCGTGCAGGTGTCACAGGGGGACGAGTCGGGCCGGGTCAACGCGACCGTGAGTCTGCCGCTCGTCGGCGACGTGACCGTGAGCGCGGCCGTCTCGGCGGCCGACGGCAACCGCATCGCCTTCACGGACGTACGCGCGGAGCAGGGTGAACTGCTCCCTCCGCTGAAATCACTGCTCGACAAGGCCCTGGACGAGCCCATTCCGCTGCAGAACGTGCCTGAAGGACTCCGGCTGCGGTCGGTCACCACCGGCGAGGACGGAATCGATGCCCACTTCACAGGCCGCTCGGTCACGTTCCACCCGGACTCGTCGTCCGCGTGAGGTCAGGGGGCGTCAGGCAAGGGGCGTCGGGCGACCTCGTGGGCGTCGTCCGCGGGCAGGCCCAGCATCCGCAGGACCATCTCGGCGAGGTTGACCGCGGCCTCGTCGCCGTCCACCTCGGGGCGGGCGAAGCGCAGTTCCACCAGGGACAGCAGGGTGCCGCCCAGCGCGGTCAGGGCGACCACGGGGTCGAGAGTGGTGGTGAAGCGGCCGGAGGCGATGCCGGCCTGGAGATCACGCAGGGCGCGTCGGGACAGTCCGTTGCCCGAGTGGATGTGCCCGAGGCCACGGCGGCGCAGGACCTGCATCAGCTCCGGGTGGGAGTCGGCCATGCGGGCACTGAGCCGGAAGCCGGCCGCGAGCAGCTCGGCCGGGTCGTCGATCCCCGTCAGACGCTCGTCGAAGGCCTGCCCGAACTCCTCGAAGGCGTCGATCACTGCCGTCTCGAACAACTCCGCCTTGGAGTCGAAGTGGTTGTAGAAGGAGCCGAAGCCCACATCCGCTCGCTCGGCGATCGCCTGGATGCTCGCGCTGGTGTCGCCGCTCTCGGCGAGTATCTGCCGGGCCGCTCGCACGAGAGCCCCACGGGTCTCTGCGCGACGCCGCTCGAAACGGTTGCTGGGCGGGGCTGACGTAGACATGCGCAGAAGTCTAACGGTTACCCGATGCAGATCGCAGTCCTGATGAATTCATCATTTCCTGCGGCGAACGCCTTGACGACAGAACTGTCACAGTTGATTATTTCCTCATTACGGCAATGTTGCTCGGAGGGCGCCATGTCTGAAACACGCGTCAACGGGGACGTCATCACGGCCCACCAGGACCTCCACAGCGAGCAGGGCGCCCTGCGCGGCGAACATCCCGGCCGCTCCCGGAATCCCGTGATCAAGGTGGCGGACCTCGCCTGGCTGGAGTTCGAGAAGCCCGACCTGGACCGGGCGGAGGTCTTCGCCCGCGACTTCGGCTTCGGAGTCGCCGCCCGCACCGACAGCGAACTGTGGCTGCGGGGTACCTTCGCAGGCTCGCCCTGCATGGTGATCCGGCGCGGTCGTACGTCCCGCTTCATCGGTCCGGCGTTCCGCGCCGCCGAGCGGGGCGACCTGGACCGGCTGGCTCGCGCCACCGGATCGTCCGTACGGGACTCCGACGTGCCCGGCGGCGGCGAGGTGGTCGACCTGCTCGACCCGTCGGGCTTCCCGGTCCGGGTCGTGCACTGCGGCGAACAGCTCCCCGCACTGCCGGAACAGCAGCCGCTGCTGCTCAACTTCGGCACGCATCACCGGCGTACCAACGCCACCCAGCGGCCGCCGCGGGAGCCGTCCCGCATCCAGCGCCTGGGCCATGTGGTGCTGGAGACGCGGGTGTTCGGCCGGGCCCTGGACTGGTACCTGGACACCCTCGGCATGATCGTGTCCGACTTCCTGTTCCTTGACGGGCAGCGCGGACGTGGTCCCACGATGGCGTTCATCCGCTGCGACCTGGGCGGCGTGCCGGCCGACCACCACACCCTGGCCATGCACCTCGGTCCGGGCACCGGTTACGTCCACTCCGCTTACCAGGTCACCGACCTCGACTCGATCGCCGCCGGCGGCGAATACCTCAAGGAGCGCGGTTACAAGCGCAGTTGGGGCATCGGCCGGCACATCCAGGGCAGCCAGCTCTTCGACTACTGGCGCGACCCCGACCACTTCATGCTGGAGCACTTCGCCGACGGCGACCTGTTCTCCTGCGACGTCGAGCCCGGCTGGGCGCCCATGTCGACCAGCGGCCTGGCCCAGTGGGGCCCGCCCGCCACCCGCGACTTCCTCGGCGCCAGCCCCTCCCCGCAGCGGGTCCGCGATGTCATCGAGGCCCTGCGCGGCGACAACGAGATGGACCCGGCCCGACTGTTCGGCCTGCTCAAGGCCGCCAACTCCTGACCCCCGCACGCGAATCCTCCTCACAAAGGCACTGACATGAGCACCAATGTCCTGCGCACCGCCGACGGCTGGTGGGTCGTCCGAGGCGACCGAGCCGTCCCGGTCGACACCAAGGCCGTGACCACCGCCGAGTTGCTGGCCGACCGACCGGCTGTCCGCGAGGCCGCTGCCTCCGCCGAACCGGGCACGGCCGTCGCCGACCTGGTCGCGATCTCGCCGGTCACCACGCCCTGCCGGGTGGTCGCCCAGATGGTCAACTACCGCAGCCATGCCCGCGATTCGGGCTTCAAGGGCGACATCCCGCCCGCCTTCTTCCGCAAGGCGTCCGGCTCGGTCAGCGGCCCCGGCGACGCCGTCGTCCGGCCGTCGCACGTGAAATTCCTCGACTACGAGATCGAACTCGGGCTCGTCATGGGCGCTGCGCTGCCCGTCGGCACCGTGGTCGAGGAGCGGGACCTGCCGTCGTACGTCGCAGGACTGGTGATCACCAACGACGTCAGCGCCCGTGAGGTACAGCTGACCAAGACGCAGTTCTACGAGAGCAAGTCGTACCCGACCTTCACGCCGACCGGCCCGTACCTGTCGCTGCTGGAGCCGGAGGACTTCGCCCATCTCCTCGACCTGCGGCTGAAGTTGAGCGTCAACGGCGAGCTGCGCCAGGACCGCACCCTGGCCGACATGATCGTCCGCCCGGCACAGGCGCTGACCCTGCTGGCCCGCTTCCAGACCCTGGACGCCGGCGACCTGCTGCTCACCGGTACTCCCGGCGGCACGGCCCTGAAGGCGCCGCCGAAGGCCGTCGAGAAGATCGGCGCGCTGCTGCCGCCCGCAGTGAAGTGGAAGGCGTTCTTCAAGAGCCAGGCGAAGAACCCGCACTACCTGAGCCCGGGTGACGTGATCACGGCGACGATCGCGACCCCCGACGGCCGCATCGACCTCGGCGAGCAGCGCACGCCCGTCGCGGCCGCGAACTAATACCCGAGGTGAGCCGCACATGACCGTCGATGAAACCGCACGTGTGCCCGTCGTGATCGTCGGGGCCGGGCCGGTGGGCGTGACCGCCGCCCTTCTCCTGGCCCGGCGCGGAGTCCGCAGTGTCGTCCTCGAGCGCCACCAGGACGTCTACCCGCTCCCGCGCGCCGTCGCCACCGACGACGAGGTGTGCCGGATCCTCCAGGCCGCGGGCGTCGGTGAGGAGTTCGCCGCGATCTCCCGACCGGCGAAGGGGCTGCGGCTGCTGGACGCCCGGCACCGGGTGATGGCCGAGTTCCGGCGCACCGAGCACGGCCACCACGGCTATCCGCAGACCAGCATGTTCGACCAACCCGAACTGGAACGCGTGCTGCGCGACGCCCTGGCCCGGCGCCCCGAGTGCGAACTGCGTGGTGGCGTGGAGGTCACCGGCGTCGGCCCGGAGTCCACCGGCCCGGTCCGGGTGACCTACCGTGACGAGGACGGTGGCGAGCATGAACTGTGGGCCGACGCGGTCCTGGGCTGCGACGGCGCCAACAGCCTCACTCGCGAAGCCATCGGCGGCGCCTGGGAGGACCTGCGCTTCGAGGAGCGCTGGAAGGTCATCGACGTCGACACGACGGGCCCCGTCCGCAGCTGGGAGGGCGTCGACCAGATCTGCGACGCGGCCCGGCCCGCCACATTCATGCGCGTGAGCGAGAACCGCTACCGCTGGGAGTTCCGGCTCGGGGAAGGACAAGAGACGGCCCGTGAGCTGATCGCCCCGTGGCTGCCGGCCTCGTACGACGGAGACTTCGAGGTCATCCGTGAGACGGAGTACACCTTCCGGGCCCGCGTCGCCGACCGCTGGCGCAGCGGCCGGGTCTTCCTGCTCGGCGACGCCGCCCACCTCACTCCGCCGTTCGTCGGACAGGGCCTGTGCTCGGGGCTGCGGGACGCCTACAACCTCACCTGGAAGCTCGCCCGAGTGCTCCAACAGGGCGCCGACGAAAGGCTCTTGGACACCTACGAGAGCGAACGCAAGCCGCACGCACGGCATGTGGTCCGTCTCGCGGTCGCCATGGGCTGGGCCATGACCGGCGGCCAGGACGGCGCCGCCGCGCTCCGCCGCCGGGCGCTGGCCGCCGCCTGCCGCATACCCGGCCTGACCGAGCTGGCCGGCCGCGACCTCAGCCCGCCCCTCACCGCTGGGCCCCTGGTGTGGCGCGGGGTCCGCCGTCGCCTGGCAGGCACGCACTGCCCCCAACCGTGGGTGAGCGTCGACGGACGGCGTACCCGTCTCGACCAGCTGCTCGGCGACTCCTTCACCATGCTGACCGCCACCGAACCCGGCCCCTCACTGACCGCGCTTGCCCACAGCCTCGGCATACGCGCGCTCTCCGTGGCCGACCTCGGCGACGACGGCACCCTCGCAGCCTGGCTGCGCGGCGGACGCGCGGACTCGGTCCTGCTGCGGCCCGACCGCCTCGTGATGGACGTCGTCCCCTCGGGCAGTCACGACTTCACGTCGACCACCGCCTGGGCCTCCCTGCTGCACACCACCCGAAGCCCTGCCCCTTCCGAACAGACGGCCCCGAAAAGCCTGTTGAGGAGTACGACGCGATGAGCACGCCCTTCTTCACCCCCGATCCGGAGACGGCGGCCGCCAGTCGCATCGCGGACTTCGCCCGGCGTCAGGGCATCGCCCCCGACGACTACGCCGCCCTGCATCAGTGGTCGGTCACCGACCTGGAAGGCTTCTGGGGCGCGGTGTGGGAGTACTTCGACATCGACGCCGACACCCCCTACGAGCAGGTGCTGGCCGAGGAGCGGATGCCTGGCGCCCGCTGGTTCCCCGGCGCCACCCTCAACTACGCCCATCATGCCCTGCGCAACCTGGCCGACGACGACGTGGCGATCATCGCCCTCGACGAGACCGGCTCCGGGTACGAGGTGACCGGCGCCCGGTTGCGCGCCCTCGTGGCGTCCGTGGCCGCCACCCTGCGCGACCTCGGCGTCGGCAAGGGCGACCGGGTCGTCGGCTATCTGCCCAACACCCCGCACGCCATCGCCACATTCCTCGCCGCCGCGAGCCTGGGCGCCGTGTGGTCGGTGTGCGGGCAGGACTATGCCCCCAAGGCCGCCGCCGACCGCTTCGCCCAGCTCGAACCCACCGTGCTGATCGCCGCCGACGGCTACCTCTTCAACGGCACCACCCACGACCGCCGCGAGGCCGTCCTCGAACTCGCCCACGCCCTCCCCACGTTGAAGGCCACCGTGCTGGTGGACCACATGGGTCTGCCCTGGCCGGCGCAGGCGTACCCGTCGCTGGTGATCCCCTGGGAGGACGCCTCCACCCGTACCGAGGAACTCGCCTGCGTGCCGGTCCCGTTCGACCATCCGCTGTGGGTCGTGTTCTCCTCCGGCACCACCGGCCTGCCCAAGGGCATCGTCCACGGCCACGGCGGCGTGCTGCTGGAGCACCTCAAAACCCTGGGACTCCACTCGGACCTGGGCCCCGGCGACCGCCTCCTCTGGTACACCACCACCCACTGGATGATGTGGAACTTGGTCGCCTCCACCCTCCTGACCGGCGCGACGACCTGTACGTACGACGGCAGTCCGGCCCCCTTCGCCAAGCTCGACCGCCTCTGGGAACTGGCCGCCCGCCACCGGGTCACCGTCTTCGGCACCAGCCCCCAGTACCTGCTGGGCATGGCCAAGTTCGGCATCGATCCGTCCGTCCACGACCTGTCGTCGATCCGCGTCGTCGGCTGCACGGGCTCGGCCCTGCCCGCCTCCGCCTACCCCTGGGTCCGCGAGCACGTCGGCGAACACGTCCTGCTGGCCTCCATCAGCGGCGGCACCGATATCGTCTCCGGGTTCGCCGGCAGCGCCCCCAACACCCCTGTCTGGGCGGGCGAGTTGTCCGCGCCGCACTTGGGTGTGGCGCTGGCCGCGTACGACGCCGAGGGCTTCCCCGTCATCGACCAGGTCGGCGAGCTGGTCGTCACGCGCCCCATGCCCTCGATGCCGCTGTACTTCTGGAACGACCCGGAGGGCACCCGTTACCGCGACGCCTACTTCTCGGCGTACCCCGGGGTGTGGCGACACGGCGACTGGATCACGGTCACGGGGCACAGCTCGGTGATCATCCACGGCCGCTCCGACTCCACCCTCAACCGCAACGGCGTACGGCTCGGCAGCGCCGACATCCATGACGCCGTCGAACGCCTCCCCGAGATCGCCGAAGCGCTGGTCATCGGCGCGGAGGAGCCGGACGGCGGCTATTGGATGCCGCTGTTCGTGGTCCCGGCAGCCGGTGTCGAGGTGGACGACGCCCTGCGCGACCGTATCCGCGACGTGATCCGCACCGGTGCCTCACCCCGCCACGTCCCCGACGAGATCCTCGAGGTGCCGGGCATCCCGCACACCCGCACCGGCAAGAAGCTGGAGGTCCCGATCAAGCGACTGCTCCAGGGCGCCGCGGTGGAGGAGGTCGTCAATCCGGCCACGGTGGACAGCCCCGAACTCATCGACCACTACGCCCGGCTGGGTGAGGAGCGCCGCAAGGGCAGGTCCGCCTCATGACCACCGTGCTCGCCGTCGTCCTGTCCCTGGTCTTCCTTCCGCTGGGGCTGGCGAAGCTCGCCGCGGCGCCGGTCATGCGCCAGGCGGCGGCCCATCTCGGCATGTCGGTCCAGCTCTATCGCGTCGTCGGCGCGCTGGAGGTGGCCGGGGTCGCCGGTCTGCTGACGGGGCTGACCTGGATGCCGCTGGGCGTGGCCGCCGCGACAGGCCTCGCCCTGCTGATGGCCGCGGCGGCGGTGGTCCACCTGCGCCACGGCGACCCGCCGCCCCGGGCCGTCCCGGCCGCCGTACTGGCCCTGATCTCCTTGACGTACGCGGTGACGGCGATGACCGCCGGCTGACGCGTGCGGTACGGCCGGGCACGGGCGGCCCCGTGTGAGGGTGGCGGCTACCAGGAGGAACTCTTCGGCCCCGTCCTCGCGATCCTCCGGGTCGACACCCTGGACGAGGCGATCAGCGTCATCAACGCCAACCCCTACGGCAACGGCACCGCCCTGTTCACCGCCTCCGGCGAAGCCGCCCGCCGCTTCCAGCGCACCATCCACGTCGGCATGATCGGCATCAACGTCCCCGTGCCCGTGCCGATGTCGTACTACTCCTTCGGCGGCTGGAAGGACTCCCTCATCGGCGACAACCCCATCCACGGATCCGAGGGCATCCGCTTCTACACGCGCCCCAAGGTCGCCGGCCTGACCGCCGCCGCCGGCGCCCACCACCTCGTCTTCATCCCGCCCATGTACCGGGACGAGAAGACCGGTGCGTTCACCGAGTCGCCCGAGCTGACCGCCGAACAGTGGGCGGGCTTCGGGCGGGCCGCCGACCGGCTCGGCAGGCTGCTGCTCGACGAGTACGACGTACGCCTCGTCCTCCATCCGCACGCCGACAGCCACATCCAGACCCAGCCCGAGATCGAACGGCTGCTGAACGAGTCCGACTCCCGCTACACCAACCTCTGCCTGGACACCGGCCACGTCGCCTACGGCGGCGGCGACAACCTCGACCTCATCCGCCGCTTCGGCGAACGCGTCGGCTACGTCCACATCAAGCAGATGGACCCCGAGATCCTCGCCCAGGTCGCCGCCGAAAACCTCTCCTTCGGCGAGGCCGTCAAGCGCGGGGTGTGCGTCTCCCCGCCCGCCGGCGTGCCCAACCCCGCCGACAACGTCACCGCACTCGCCACCCTCGACGCCGAGTTGTTCGTCATCGTCGAACAAGACCTCTACCCCTGCGCCCCCGAGGTGCCGCTGCCCATCGCCGTCAGCACGCGCGAGCACCTGGCCGGCTGCGGCCTGACCGGCGCCCGACGCCCGAGGCTGACGCTCCCTGCCGACGAGCAGCCGAGCAGAGCCAACAAGTGACCGAGCGACCGGCTCGCGCGGTGGCCGGAGCATGGAGACCCCGGCGCAGTTGACGCGCCGTGGCGGGGTTCTATGCGGTGCTGACGGCTTCCACGCGAGATTTCTAGAACGTTACAGGCTTCATGGCCACCGGACACTTGACAGCCGCTGATGGTGACTGGCGTACTGGTCACAGGATATAGAACGTTCTAGTTTCCGGTCGTCCGGAGATGAGGAGAACCACGATGTACGCACTGGCGGTCTGTGCGGAGATGGTCTTCCGCGACCTTCCGATCGAGGAGCGGGCGCGGCGTATCCACGAGGCCGGCTTCCAGGTCGAGATCTGGGACTGGACGAGGCACGATCTCGATGCCCTCGCCCGCTCGTCCGCCGAGATCGTCTCGATGACGGGGTACGTGAGCGGCAGCCTCACCGATGACGACGGCGCCGCCGAACTGTTGCGCACGGCCGAGGAGTCACTCAAGGCGGCCGAGCACCTGGGCTGCACCCGCCTGAACCTCCACGGAACCGGTCTGGACGGCCAGGGGCTGCCCGTGGTGCCGGTGCCCGGGGAGCCCACCGGCGCGATGTGGATGGCCGCGCACCGCACACTCACCCGGATCGCCGAGCTCGGCGAGAACGCCGGGGTCACCTTCACCCTGGAGAATCTCAACACCGCCGTCGATCACCCCGGGGTGCCCTTCGCGAAGGCTGCCGACACCCTGGCGCTGGTTGCCGCCGTGAACCGGCCCGGTCTGCGCATGAACCTGGACCTGTACCACGCCCAGATCGGCGAGGGGAATCTGATCGAGCTGGTGCGCCGCGCCCACGGCGCGGGACTCATCGGTGAGATCCAGGTGGCGGACGTGCCGGGCCGCTGCGAACCCGGCACGGGAGAGATCAACTACCCGGCCATCGCCCGCACCCTCGCAGACATCGGCTACGACGGCACCGTCGCCATGGAGGCATGGGCCTCCAGCGACAGCGAGGCCGCCCTGGAACGCTTCCGGGCCGCCTTCACCGTCTGACAGGAGCGGCCGCGGGACATCTGCCCCGCCCTCGCCTCCGCGCACCACGGCAGCCGCCACCACCGAAGCCACGACGTAGATCACGGAGTATGTGCCATGACCTCCCCCCAGTCCCTCGCGGTCGGCCTCATCGGCGCCGGACGCATGGGCTCCTTTCACGCCGAGACCCTGGCCCGCCGCCTCCCCGGTGTACGGCTGGCCGCCATGGCCGATCCCGCACCCGGGGCCGCGAAGGCTCTGGCCGATCGTCTCGGCTGCCCCAAGACGTACACGGAGATCGGTGACCTGCTCGACGACCCCGAGATCGAGGCGGTCGTGATCGTCACGCCCGCCCGCACCCACGCCGGACTCATCGAGGCCGCAGCACGCGCCGGCAAGTCGGTCTTCTGCGAGAAGCCGATGGCCGTCACCCTCGACGAAGCCGACCGCGCCATCACCGCCGCACATGAGGCGGGCGTTGCGCTCCAGGTGGGCTTCAACCGCCGCTTCGACGTCGGCTTCCGCGCCGCCCACGAGAAGATCACCGCTGGTGACATCGGTACCCCGCAGCTGCTGCGTTCCCTCACCCGGGACCCCGAACTGCACGACCCGTCGCGCATCCCGCCATGGACGATCTTCCTGGAGACGCTCATCCACGACTTCGACGTCCTGCGCTACCTCAACCCCGGCTCAGAGCCCGTCGAGGTCTTCGCCATGGCCGACGCCCTGGTCCGGCCCGACTTCAAGGACCACGGACTGCTCGACACGGCCGTGGTGACGATCCGCTTCGACAACGGCGCCATCGCCACGGCGGAGGCCAACTTCCAGGCGGTGTACGGCTATGACGTCCGCGGTGAGGTCAAGGGCTCGACCGGCATGCTCACCCTGGGTGACCTGCGCAGCAGCCACCTCACGTCCTACGGTGCGGCCGGCGCTGCCGCCGAGTGCGTCAGCTACGACCAGGATCTCTTCCACGCGGCCTACGTGGCCGAACTGGCCGAGTTCACTGACAGCGTCCGGGACAAGCGTGCTCCGTCGGTGACCGGCGAGGACGCTCGGGCCGCGCTGGGCATCGCCCTCGCCGCGATCGGTTCGATCGCCACGGGCGGTGCGGTCAGCGTGGGTGACGTCAGGGAGAGCCCGGTGACAGTGCGGCCGTAGCACCGAGCACACGCACGCCGCCTCGGCGGCGCCTTCTCCGGCCCAAGCGGCCGCCGCCAGGGTCGTACCTCTCACGTCACCATGCCGTTGCCGAGCCCCCTCCTGAAGCAACGCCCACATGGAACGTTCTACAATCGGTCCCCAGCAGACGAGACCGACCAGGAGAGGACAGGATGCCTGCGACCCCGGCGGTCCCGGACGGCAGGCGGCCGACGCTCGCCGACCTGGCGACGCGGGCAGGTGTGTCCACCGCGCTGGCCTCCATCGTGATGCGCGGGGCGAAGGGGGCCAGCGCCGCCACCCGCGAGCGTGTCCTGGAGGCCGCGCGGGAGATCGGCTACCGCCCGGACGCCCGGGCGAGACTGCTGCGCAGCCACCGCTCCCACCTGCTCGGCGTGCAGTTCGGCCTCCAGCATCCCTTCCACGCCGACCTGGTGGAGGGCATCTACGCCACCGCCGAACCAGCCGGATACCAGATCGCGCTGAGCGCCGTGAGCGCCGGACGGGGTGAGCAGCGTGCCGTCGACACCCTGCTCGACGACCGCTGCGAGGCGCTGATCCTGCTAGGCCCACAGGCCCCCGCCTCACGGCTGACGGAGCTCGCCGGGCAATTGCCGGTCGTCTCCGTGGCCCGCCACCTGCGGCCATCCGTCCCCGGCCTGGAGGTCGTACGGACCGCCGACGACAAGGGCGCCCGCCAGGCGGTCGACCACCTCGTGGCGCTGGGCCACCGCGCCATCGCCCACATCGACGGCGGCAAGGCACCCGGCGCAGCCGACCGGCGACGCGGCTACCGCACCGCCATGAGCCGCCACGGTCTCACCGAGCACATCCGCGTCGTGCCCGGGGGCCTCACCGAGGCAGAGGGCGCCGAGGCCGCCCAGGTTCTCGCCGCTTCCCACCCGCGCCCCACTGCGGTGCTCGCCTTCAACGACCGCTGCGCGACCGGTGTCCTCGATGTCTTCCTCCGCAGCGGCATTCCCGTCCCCGGCGCCATCTCCGTCGTCGGCTTCGACGACAGCCATCTGGCCCGCCTGGCCCATATCAATCTCACCACCGTCGGGCAGGACATCCCCCGCCTCGCCCACCTCGCCGTGGACCGGGCCATCGCGCGCCTGGACGGTCGCGACACCGGTGCCGGGGAACAGGTGGTCGCTCCACACCTCGTGGTCCGGGGGACGACGGCCCCGCCCTCCACCGCACCGGCCACCTGAGCGTCGTCTGGGCCAACCTCGCACCCCACACAGTCCCACGCGCCTCCAATACCTGAGGATTGGGGCACAACGGCGAACTCGGCGACTTTCTCCGCTCCCGTCGCGCCTTCCTCACCCCAGACACGGCCGGACTGCCTCCGGGCGCGGGGCGCGCCGGGTGCCCAAGCGGTGAGGAGGTCGTGCCCCTGGCGGGTGTCACCGCCGACTACACCCGCCTGGAGCAGAGCCACCACCCGCACCTCTCCGAAGCCGTCCTGGCCTCCGTCCCCCACGCCCCGCGTCTCGACGACGAACGCGGCTACTTCTTCGCCCTCACCCGCCCCGCGTCCCACCGCCCCGTAGCAGCGGCGCACGCCCCGAGCGGAGCGGACCCGGTCCGCGGCCCGCCAGAGGCTGGAGTTCACCGCGCGTCGAGGCATTCCCGGTGACCAGGTGCGTGCTCGGCGGACGCGGCACGGAGCAAGAGGTGCCCGACACCGTCATCACTTCCTTTTGCCAGGTTTGCCGAGACGTGACTAAACGGCCTGCCGGACATGTCCACTGTCACCTCGCAGGCACTCCCCACGTCGCCTTCCGGCTGGCCCAGTCGCACCGAGCTAGGGCCTGTCTCTTGGATCCGTCCGTGAGATCGTCGTGCTCGTGATCGAGTCTTGGGTGATCAATGACAACAGCCCTGTCCCTGTGTCGTCGGCGGGGGTGGTGGAGGCTCTTCGGTCGAGGTATCGACAGCGGGCAGCTTGAGACGTGGCTGACCAGTTCGTCTGGACGGTTGCTGGCCTTTGTGACGAATGCCGAGCGAGCGATGGTGGTGCTGCTCGAAGGCGAGGGTGATCCCGGCGAGCATGCCGTGGACCCCGGAACTGGGGGGTCGAGCGACGGGTTCGTCCTCTCCAACGGGCAGGGCGACGAGTATCCGGATGAGGACACCGTCCCCATCCGTGAGGCATTCAGGCTCGTGGAGCACATCGTTGGCACGGGCTCTTGGCCTGCGGACGCGCGTTGGGTGGTCGATCGCTGAACGGGCTATCGCCGTGCCCAGATGAGGATCGCGGCGAGGTGGAGTGCGGCCTGGTAGGCGATGGCGAGTTTGTCGGTCCGCATGGCCAGGCCGCGCCATTGCTTGAGCCGGTTGATGCAGCGTCCGACTGAGTTGCGCTGCTTGTATGCCTCGGCGTCGAAGGCGGGCGATCGACCTCCGGCACTGCCTCGCCGCAGCCGGTGGCCGATCTGGTCGGAGGGCTGGGGATGACAGTGCGGATTCCGCGTCGGCGGAGGTGACTTCGGATCGCGCGGGATGAGTACGCGCGGTCCGCGAGGACGGCATCGGGGCGGGTCCTTGGTCGTCCGGGGCCGCTTCGCGGGACGCGGTTGGCGGCCATGACGGTCTCGAAGGCTGGTGCGTCGCCTGCCTGGCCTGCGGTGACACGAAGGGCCAGGGGCCGTGCACGGGCGTCACTGGCGAGATGGGCCTTCGTGCTCAGGCCGCCGCGGGAGCGTCCGAGCGCGTGGTCGCCAGGTTCGGCCCGGACTGGCGCCCCTTTTTCCTGGCTCCGGCGGCATGCTGGTGAGCCCGGCAGACGGTGGAGTCCACCGACACGGTCCAGCCGATGTCGTCAGTGTCGTCGGCCGTTGCCAGGACCGCGGTAAGGATGCGTTCCCAGGTGCCGTCCATGGCCTACCTGAGGTGCCGTCCATGGCCCACCTGATCAGCCGTTTGTGGGCGGTCTGGAACGAGCCGAGCTCGTCGGGCAGGTCCCGCCACGGCGAGCAGGTGCGGTACTTCCACGCGATGGCCTCCAGGGTTCGGCGGTGATCGGCCCACCGCCGACCGCGGACCGGATCGGCCGGCATCAACGGCTCGATACGGTCCCACATCGCATCAGTGATCACTAACCGGACGGACACACCCGGTCAACGGACCAATCGATCAAAGAGATGCGCTCTAGGCGCAGACCTTCCAGCCGTGCCCGGCCGTGACCTCGTCGGCCGTGTTTCCGAGAGGCAGCGTCTCCTTGTGTCGGCCGTCGGCTCGCACGACCTCGGCCCGCAAAGTGCCGGCAGTGCGTCCGTCGAGCTCCACCCCATAGATCGTGCGGGTCGCGTCACCGGTCTTGAGGACCCGAACCCTTCTCACGACGAGGCGCTCGTCACCACAGGAGAGGGACCGAACGGTCTCTCTGTCGGCCGCGATGATGAGCCCGTACGCACTCCGGGCGCTGTACACATCCCCTTCGCGGAGACGGTTCAGCGCCGGCGCGGGGCTGATGACGTCGTCGGGCTTCGTCGAACACGATGACGCGCTGGCCGTTCCGGAGTAGAACACGGAGCAGTGGCGCGCGTCGGTCGTCATCCAGAAAAACACCGTGCCCTTGGCCCCCACGCTCACCAGACTCAAGCCCGCACGGTCGGGGGCGTCACCCTTGGCGATCTCGCTGAGCACACTCTGACGGTGCCGCTCGACTTGCGCCTGCCACGACTTCTGCGACGGCGAGGCGGGAGCCTGCCGCTGCGGCGATGCGGACATGCTGTCGCGAGGCTCGGCGGAGCGCGCACCTCCCGCACACGAAGCGAGCGCGGCTGAAGCGATCACGGCGACAGCCGCCGCAGCGACCCTCGCCCAAGGACGTCCCATCACGCCAACCCCCACCCGGCCCCGGCCCCGTAAATCCAGGTCAGCATACGGTCGTCGCGGGCCGCGAGGCGGAGAGGGTACGCGGCGTTGGGGGAGTACGCAGCATTGGTCAGTACGCAGCAGGGCGGTACCCCGTGCGCGGGTACCGCCCTCCCGCGACCGAAGTGCGCGAGTCCTACCCGCTGAGCGAATCGCGCGTCCCTCGGCAGGTATTTGCTCGGCTTGGACCACACCGAGCTGGTCGGGGCAGCCCACGGCGGTACGGGGGAGAGGTCAGTTGCTGAGGGCTTGTCGGAGGGTTTCGCGGCAGTCGATGACGGCGTCGACGCCGACGATCTGCAGGGTGCGCATCACCGCCTGGGTCGGTGCCGCCAGACGCATCCAGCCGCCGGCCTCGATGAGGTCGCGGTGGGCGGCGATGAAGAGGTTGATGCCGGTGGAATCCATGAAGGTGACACGGCTCAGATCGACCACGATGCGGGGGCGAGGGGTTTCGGCGGCGTCCAGGGCCTGGCGGAGCGACTGGCCGGTGTCGTAATCGATCTCTCCGGCCAGGGTCAGCACACGGATGCCGTCGGTGGCGGTGGAGACCACCGTCAGCCGGCCCGGCTGCGCGGCTTGTCCGGTGTCCGCCATCTCTCCATCGGCCATGTCGGTGATACTGGCACACCAAGACCTTCACCTGCAGCGGTGCCCTGCACCGATCGGGTAATGCCATCGCGACCAGGGCGTAAAGCGTGTACCAAGCAGGCGTGGGTACGCGCGGGGTGTGAACGGGGTAGGAGAAGCGAGCCGCGATGGAACCAGCCCCGGTGGGTGAGGACAGCGCGGTACCGGATGAGCAGGCGATACAGACGACGGTGGCCTTGGAGGGCGACGGCGCGTGCATCGCACGGGCCCGCCACATCGCCGCCGGCTTCCTCATGCGCGTTCAGGCCGAGCATGGCCTGCCGGTCTCGCAGCGTGCCGTGGACCTGACCCAGTTGGTGGTCAGCGAGCTGGTCACCAATGCCCGCAAGTACGCGCCGGGCCCGGTGCTGCTGGACTTGCGCGTCGTCGGCGACGTGGTCGAGGTGGTGGTGTGGGACTGCGATCCGGTGCTGCCGGTGGCCCGGGTCACCGACGCGGGCCGGGTGGGTCAACACGGTCTGGAGGTCGTCTTGGCTGTCGTTCAGGGCTTGGAAGCGCAGCGGGAGCCGGTCGGCAAGCGCATCACCGCCCGCATCGCCCTCCTGGACGACCCCGGCAGCGCCATCACCGGCCGCAGCTCCCTGTAGATGGCCAGGTCGGCTTCCAGCGGAAACCGCCCCGGCCACTGTGGACGACACCGCAGCCCCCGTCTGACGGGGCGTGAGGCGGCGTGACGGGCCAGCGCTGCGTGCAATTCCCTGAGAAGGACATCGGGCAGCGCCGCGCCCTGACCGTGTTCGAGAACCTGTCACCCCCGCGGGCCACCACGAACCGTGCCGGCCTGCCAGCACCCCACCAGCGAAGCATCAACCGGCACGTGCCTGAAGAAGTGATCGACCGCGCGTCCCCGCACCCATGACGCTCGCACCCGGGGCCGTTGCGGCTGACGTCAACGTCCGGCCCCCATCGACATTTTCGGGCTCCGCGATCCCCGAGCGCTGTCCCAAACCGTCGATGGACGTCGCTCGCTCCCGCTCACAGAACCCGGCGTTCTGCCGCCTGGATACACTGCCCCGTCGGGAGGAACTCTTCCTCTCCCGTGCCGGGAGGGCCGGCAGGCGGCTTGATGCGAAGGAGTCCGAGCGTGGATGCCCCACATGTGGCGGGCAGGACCGCCCCGGCACTGCCCGGGAGGGCCGCGTTGGAGGTGAGCCCGTTGCCCGGTCGTTCCGGGATACGCGCCCGCGGTGAGATCAGCGCCCTCACTCGCCCGTCGTGGGAGCAGGCACTGTCCGAGCTGGCCCGGCGGCACGCGGATGTGTCGTACCTGGAGCTGTCGGATGTGGCGTTCGTCGACGTGGCCGGGGTAACCGCGCTGGCGGTCACCGCCATGAACCTGCCCGACGGGAGGGTCGTGGTCGAGAATCCCCCACCGCAGCTGCCGCGGGTCCTGGAGATGTTCTGGCCGGGCCTGGACCGGATCGAGGTGGCTCTGTGATGAGCACGGTGACCACCCACGAGGCGTTCGTGCACCCTGCCCTCTTCTACCGCACCGAGCAGGAGTACACGCAGCAGACGGTGGCCTTCCTGCGCGAGGGCCTGACCAACGGCGAGCCGATGGCCGTGGCGGTGCCCGGCCCCAACCTGGAGCTGATCCAGGCAGGTCTGGGCGGGGACGCCGAGGGCATCCTGTTCCTGGACATGACCGAGGCCGGCCGCAACCCGGGGCGCATCATTCCCAAGGTGCTGCGCGGATTCGCCGACGCCCACCCGAACGGGCGGGTGCGGATCATCGGCGAGCCGATCTGGGCCGGGCGCAGCGCGGTGGAGTACCCGGCGTGCGCCCAGCACGAAGCGCTGATCAACGCCGCGTTCGAGGGCCGGGCGGTGACGATCCTGTGCCCCTACGACGAGGTGCGGCTGGATCCGCAGGTGATCGCCGATGCGCGGGTTACCCACCCGACCCTCATCAGCGGGGAAGGCCATGAGTCGGTCAGCGACGTCTACGACTGGCAGGCAGTCGTAGACCGGTACAACCAGACGCTTGCGCCTGCACCGGACGCCGCAGCCTTCTCCTACGGTGCTGAGGACCTTCCGGCGATCCGCCAGTTCGCTCTCGCTCAGGCGATGCGGTTGGGCCTGGCCGGGAAGCGGCTCATGGACGTGGAGCTGGCGGTCGCGGAGCTGACGACCAACAGCGTGGTCCACGGCGGAGGCCGCGGCACACTCGCCGTCTGGGCCGAGCAGGGACAGCTGGTGTGCGAGGTCCGCGATGCGGGCCGGCTGACCGATCCGCTGGCCGGCCGCCGCCCGCCGGAGCAAGGCCAACTGGGCGGCCGGGGCCTGATGCTGGTCCACTACGTGGCCGACCTGGTGCGCATGCACACCGGCGACGACGGCACGACCGTGCGCTTCTACCTCAGCTTGTGACAGCGCGCGTGGGCGGCCACCTGTCAGGGCGGCCGCCCGCCCCGCTTCTGCTTCACGCCGCAACGATTTACGACTCCAGGCGGCGCCGGGGGCTGGCCGGCGAGGAGCGGGGAATGCCCGGCGGATGGTCTCGGCGCGTTCCGCGCTGCGGGACGGCGCGCGCTGGCGGCTGGCCTTCCTGTGTTGCCGGGGGCTCGTTCCGGACAGGCTGGGGGAGTCCCTGTGAGCGGTGTTGAGGGGAGGCGCTGTGTTCGTCCCGCTGCTGACTCACTTCGTCGCGGCTGCGGACGCCCCGGCTCTGATAGCTCTGCGAGACGAACTGGCGGATGTCGCCTTGGAAGTGCTGCCGGGGGTCAGCTGACCGGCACGGGCTCGTTCGTCGGGAAGGGGTGTCCCGCGGGCACGATGCCGGCTGGCCCGGGCCGGGACGTCGTCCTGACGGTCTCGAGAACGGGGAAGGACCGTTTGACCTCCCCAGGACACGGTCCTTCCCCGGCCGGCGCTGCGCGTCTACCCCGTCAAGCCGGGCTCATGCTCAGGCACTGACCTTCGTGCCATCGCGGTGACCAGGTGATCCCGCAGGCTGTCGGGAAAGGGTTCCTTGCCCGTCACGGCCGCGATCATCTACTCGGCCAGGACACGTATCCGGGTGTTGCTGTGCTGGGACACCTCGACCAGGATTTCCCACGACTCCTCGGCCGAGCAGCCGAGTTGAGCGATCAGGACCCCGCGGGCCATGCCCATCCGGGGCCGGCTGTCCATCGCCTGGTGGACGCCTGCCCGGCGTCTACCGGCACACGGAACCGATCGCACCCTTTGTGATCACTGCATCTCACTCAGGTCTGCAGGCCGCCACCGGAGAACTTCAGAACATCGCCTTGAAGGTGCCGTCGGACCCCCACCTGGCCATCGGCCGCCAGGCGGCGGATCGCAGCCACCTGCGCTGGACCTTGTATCAACGAGCTGACCGGGCCGACCTTGGAGTCGCTCAGTTGAGCTCCGGTAGCACGTCCCGGGCGGCATCCATCAGGTCGTTGTGCAGGGCTATCAGGGCGGGTCCATCGGCTGCCGTGACGAAGTGCTTCAGCAGCAGGACGAATCCAGGGTCCCCGCCCCGCAGAGCACGGGTACGAACTCCCGGATAGCGTCGGCATGTGGCGGGCCTGTCGCCGACGGGCTGAACGGGGAGCAACGGGAGGCGGGGCGGGGGCTGGCGCCGGCGGCGTTACGACCACAAGCAGCAGAGACGCCATGCCGTCAGAGCACGCGCAGCAGGACACCGCCCGGGACCCGGCCGCTGGCTCCGCTTTCCTTCGATGTTGAGGCCGTCTTTCCAGAGCTGATCGGTACGGCGCGCGAGGTCACCATTCCGCTACTCCCGGGCCGGGCAGCCGGGCCCGGGGGACAGTTCCATCGGCGGGCCCGTTGCTGTGGCCGTCCGACGAGCCCTGGCCGATGTGCGCCGAACCGGACCACTACAAGCCGCTCGACGCTCTGTAGGGCCGGAGCCGGTCGCGATGGTCCCGGTAGTCCAGCTGTATGCACGGGATGTGCCCGGACTTGTCTTGCCCGCCCATGCTGCCTCGTCCGGAGCGCGGGGTCATCGTCGCCAAAAGCCAGTTGAGATGGTGCCTTTGACGGGGAAGGGTCTGTGGTCATGGAGTTCTTCTGCTACCACCGTGACCGGCCCGGCTCCCTCGCGTTGCGCGAGGAGTTGGGGGAGGAGCACTGGTCCTACATGGACCGGTACGCGAAGGAGCTGATCGCTCGCGGCCCGACCTTCGCTGATGACGGTGAGACACTCACCGGCAGCGTGCACATCGTCGACCTGCCCGATCCCGCCGCTGCCCGCGCGTTCGCCTTCGACGAGCCCAACTACCAGGCCGGCGCGTACCGGGACGTGCTGCTGCGCCGCTGGCGCAACATGCTGGGGCGCACCATGTGGGATTTCCCCGGTGGCCGGAGCGGTGGCAACCGGTACCTGGTGCTCGGTCTCGGCGAGGGCCCGGCCGCCGATTCTGCCCTGCCGTCGGACCGGGATGATCTGGTCGCGTACGGGCCGCTCCTGTCCGACGACGGCGACACCTGGCTGGGTACGGCGGTGCTGCTCAGGGCACCGGATCCGGAGACGGCACGAGCCGTCCTGACCGCGGAGCGGTACGCGGACATCGAGGTCCACGACTGGGAGTTCGGCGGGCGCCGATGAGCCACGAAGGCGCCGGGTCGATGTCGTCTTCGGACCCCATTGACCTGGGGCAGGAGCGGTGACGGTGGCGATGCGGGCGGTTCCGCTGGTGGGCGGGCCGGTGGAGCTACGGGGCGCCCTGGACCTGGAGACCACACAGGCAGGGGTGATACAGCGCCGGTTGCCCGCGTGGACCAAGGAGCAGTACCAGGATCCGTCGGTCTACGGGGTGACCGTGATGCCTTCGGGGGCGCGGCTGGTGTTCCGCACCGATGCACACACATGGGAGGTCGAGGTACTCACCTCCACCGGCCAGCTCGACTCCGACCTCCACCCTCGCCCGACCGGGATGCTGGAGTTGCTGGTGGACGGCGCCTTGGCCGGGCGTCAGCAGGCGCCGGTGGGCAACGTGCTGCTGAGCAGCAGATCCGGCCGGTGCGAGAACCGCCCGGCTCCCGCCCGGGCTCCGCCTGGCGAAGCCCTCACGACGCTCCGCGCCGTCGGCAAGGAACGCAGTGGTCGGCGCCGACGGACCTGAGTCTGCGACGCTCCGCGCCGCCACCGTCACATTCGCTTCACCACCGGCCTGAAGGCCGATGCACTGCGAATGAATTCCGGTAGCGAGCCGTGTGCTGGGGGAGGAGGCTGGATGGAGGGGCAATGTGATGGAGACATCTCATGGCTCGAACCACCACACGCCGACAGCAGCAGCCGCAGACACCATTCCTGTCCCGCCCCGGTGTCCGGCGCACCGCACCGTTCGTTCTGATCACCACGATCGATCTGGACCTCATTTTCGAGAACCGCGGGGATGTCGAGATCTGCCTTCTCATCCCAGAGGCGACCATGCCGCCATGGGGGTGCCCTTCTCATCGCCTGGGGCCTCGGCATGCTCGCCAGTGCCTTTACCGTGCGTCGGCGCCGGGATCGACATGCGAAACGACCGGGTGCGTAATTCCCCGCGATCCCTGCGAAGGGAACCAGGCCGACGGGCAGAGCGCGACGCGCCGTTGCGAGGCCGTACGACACGAAGGATTCTGCGATGACCAGTCATGTGAGTGGGAGCCGCTCGGGTGCGGCCGTGCGAAGTCCGGGGAGGTCCAGTATCGGCAGCGGGTGGGTGGTCTTCGCGGGCGTCATGATGATCTTCGGTGGTCTGATGACGCTTTTCGCGGGCATCGCCGCCATTGCCAACGACGACGTGTTCGTCGCCGCCCGCAACTACGTGTACGAGTTCGATATCACCGGATGGGGCTGCGTCCATCTGCTCATGGGCGTGGTCATTACTCTCGCTGGAGCTGCCCTGTTCCAGGGTGCCACCTGGGCGAGGGGCGCGTCGGCGTGGGGCTGGTCGGCCTGGCCATGCTCGCGAACTTCCTCTGGATCCCCTACGCCCCGTTCTGGGCCATCGTCCTGATCGCGATCAACGGCTTCGTGATCTGGGCACCGTGCACCGCTCCCAGCCGTCAGAACACTGAAACAGGGGAGGCCTCGGGTTTGCGACCCCGGGCCCAGGCCGTCCCGGATCGGAGACACCCATGAAAGACCTCAAGTTTGAACAGAAGCGCTCGCTGTCCCGTCTTGAGGCAGCCGACCAGCTCACGGCACTCGCAACCGCGCTGAGGGAAGGTACGGATGCCGAACTGGAACTCAGCTCCGGAACGCTGAGCCTGCGGATCCCCGACGACCTCGACAGCGAGCTAGAGGTCGAGATCGATGATGGGGAGATTGAGCTGGAGATCGAGTTCAAGTGGCCGATCGCATCGCCCCGGACAGCGCCATCGCGGGCGGTGGCCGGCACAAAGAAGGCCACAACGCAGAAGAGCGTGCCCGCCAAGCCAACGCGCCGCGGCAGTGCGGGCACCAACAGGAGCAAAGGCGCGAGGCGGGCCGCTACCGGAATTCATTCGTAGTGCATCGGCCTTCAGGCCTCTTCCCAGCGGGGCTTGCCGCGCCTGGTCTCATCCATGCCCAGCACCTCGACCTCGGGCGGCGGAGCCTCGACGTCCTCGCGGGCGGCGGCGCGGAAGGAGCCCATCAGGGTCGGCCAGGACAGGTGGAGATCACGGGCCGCCTGGATGACCGTGGAGCCGGCATCCCGCACGCGCCGCCCGGACGCGGCCCGCAGCCGCCCGGTGATCCGGGCCCCGGCCGGTATCTGCTCGATCCGCTCGGTGAACGACCGCCGTGGACAGGCCGTCTCACGGCACCACCAGCGCCGCTTGTGCCAGACGAACTCCAGCCTGCCCTCCCCGTAGGGCAGATCACGTGGCCGGGGGCCGGCCAGCCCTTCACGCGGGAGGCGAAGACCCCGCAGGCCGGGCGGGCCCTGGCCGAGGCATCCGCCGCGGCCAGATGGACCCGGCGCCCACCGCACTGAAGCCGCTCGACCCGCATGACGGACACCCCGTCGAGGTCCAGCAGCAACGTCGTATCGTTGACCAAGCCCGTGGCTCCCAGACGATCATTCTGCCTAGACAACAGAAATGATCACCCAGGACCACGGGCGTCCTGCGTCCAGGGCCACCAACAGCCCACCCACCACCGTGCAGTGACTGTCAGTCAGCGCACACGAAGGGCACACCGCTCAAGTTCGAAGACCCAGATCAGCGAGAGAACGTGAGACGAGGCTGAGAAGGCGATGGAGATCAGCTCAGACCGGCGGACGTGAGCCAGGCCTTGGCGACGTCGCTCATGTCGTCGAGCTTGGCGACCTTGCTGTTCAGCTCCATGAGTCCCTCGGTGGTCAGCGCCGCGGACACGGCGTTGAGGGTGCTGGTGACGGTGGGGGTGACCTTGTCCTTGTTGATGACGGGCAGGATGTTCTCGGCCAGGAAGAGGTTCTTGTCGTCCTTGAGGGTGACGAGCTTGTTCTTGGCGATGGCGGGGTCCGTGCTGGTCAGGTCACCGACCTGCACCTGGTTGTTGGTGATGGCGGCGAGGGTCAGCGGGCCTCCGGCGTCCAGCGAGACGAACTTCTTGAAGGACAACCCGTAGACGTTCTTCAGCCCGACTACGCCGTTGACCCGGGTCTTCCACTCCGGCGGTGCGCCCAGTGCCATCGTGCCGGCCACCGGGGCGAGGTCGGAGATGGTGGTGAGGTCGTGGGCGGTCGCCGTCTTCTGGGTGACGGCCAGCACGTCCTTGTCCTCCGCCGTGGACTGCTTGAGCGCGGAGATGCCGGAGGGCAGCGCCTTGGTCAGCGCGGCGGAGACCTCGGCCGGGCTGCTGGCCTTCGTCTTCGGGTCGAAGTACTGGAGCAGCGCGCCCGTGTACTCCGGGAGGAGATCGATCGAGCCGTCCTTGAGCGCGGGGATGTACGTCTCCCGGCTGCCGATGTTCAGCCGGGTCTTGACCTTGACGCCCTTGGCCTTCAGCGCCTCCGCGTAGATGGTGGCGAGGAGTTGGCTCTCCGTGAAGTTCGCCGACCCGACGGTGATGGTGTCGGCGGCGGACGAGGCGCCGGCCGTGGCGCTGGTGCTCATCGGGTCACCGCCGCTGCCGCACGCGGTGAGGACGAGGGCGCCGGTGGCGGTCAAGGCCGCGAGGCCGAGGAGCTTCTTGCTTCTTGTGGACGTGCTGTTCATGGGACTCTCTTCACTGTGCGGTGGCGGTGGCGGATGCCGGTACTGGGGGAGGGGAAGTGCGGCGGGAGACCCTGCGGGTGAGGCCGGGCGAGACGAGGAGCCTGGCCAGCCCGAGCAGGAGGAGTTCGACGGCCAGGGCGAGCGCGGCGACGAGGATCGCTCCGCCCGCCATCTGCGCGTAGTCGCTCTGGGCGAGGCCGTCGATGAGGAACCGGCCGAGACCGCCGAGCGAGACGTAAGCGGCCACGGTCGCGGTCGCGATGATCTGCAGCGCCGCGGCCCGGATCCCGGACAGGATCAGCGGCAGCGCGCACGGCAGTTGAACGCGCAGCAGGATGTCCCGGCGACGCCAGCCCATGCCGCGCGCGGCGTCGACGGCGGCGGCGTCCACCGCGAAGACACCCGCGTAGGTGTTGGTCAGGATCGGCGGCACCGCGAGCAGGACGAGCACGATCAGGCTCGGAATGGTGAACGCCAGGTCGGAGGCGATGTGCGGGGTGATCAGCAGCACCGCGATCATCAGCACACCCAGCGTCGGCAGGGCACGCAGCGCGTTGGCGAGGCCGCCCACCAGGAAGGCGCCGCGCCCGGTGTGACCGATCAGGAGGCCGACGGGTACGCCGATGACGAGGGCGATGCCCAGCGCCATGCCGGACAGTTCGAGGTGGACCAGGGTCTGGGCGGGGATGCCGTCGGGACCGCTCCAGTTGACGGGATCGGTGAGCCAGCCGGTGATGCTCGTGCTCATCGGGCGGACCTCCTGGGCTGCCAAGGGGTGAGCGAGTGGCCGGCGAGCAGGATCAGCCCGTCCAGCACCAGCGCGATGACCAGGCTCAGTACGACGCCGGTGACGATCGGGGTGAAGAAGTGCAGCTGGAAGCCCTGCGTGAACAGCGAGCCGAGCTGCGGCACACCGAGCAGCGCAGCCATGGACACGATGCTGACGTTGGAGACCGCCGCGACCCGCAGCCCGGCGGCGATGACCGGTACGGCGATGGGCAGTTCGATCCGTATCAGCCGCTGGTGCGACCGGTAGCCCATGGCGTGGGCGGACTGGATGACGTCGGCGGGTACGGCAGCGAGTCCGTCGGCCACGACCCGCACCAGGAGCGCCGTTGTGTAGACGCTCAGCGCGATGACCACGTTGACCGGGTCGAGGATCCGGGTGCCGAGCAACTTCGGCAGCAGGATGAACAGAGCGAGGGAGGGCACGGTGTAGACCAGCCCGGCCAGCGCCACCAGCAGCGGGTAGAGCCGGCGGCTGCGGTGGGCCAGCCGGCCCAGCGGCAGCGCGACCAGCAGGCCGATGAGCAGCGGCAGTATGGACAGCCAGAGGTGCCATGCGGTGAGGTCGGCGATCTCTCCGGCGTTGTGGCGGAGCCATTCCGCGGCGGTCACAGGTGGCTCCCGGCGGGGGCCTCGGCGGCGGACTCGACGGACCCAGCGATGGCCCCCGCAGGGGCGGTCGCCGAGGCGGCTGCGGCCTCTTCGATCGCGCGGGCCACGGCTGTCGGCGACACGGTCCCGGCCAGGTGTCCTTCGGCGTCGACCAGGACACCGCGACCGCTGGGAGAGGACAGTGCCGCGTCCAGCAGTTCGCGGAGGGTGCCGTCCGTGCGGGCCGTGGTGGCGCTGAGGTTGAGGTCCTGCTCGGTGACCCGGTCGCCGTCGAGCCGGTTGAGCGCGGCCCAGCCGACCGGCTCACCGCCGGGGGCGGTGACCAGGATCCAGCCGTCCAGCGCCGCCGCCTCGGCCTCGGCGCGCGTCGCGCCGAGCACGACGGCAGGCTCGGCGGCGGGAATGACGCCGTCTCCCGTACCGGCGAAGCCCAGCGCCCGGTAGCCCCGGTCACGGCCGACGAAGCCCGCGACGAAGGCGTCGGCGGGCCGGGCCAGCAGCTCGGCCGGGGCCGCGGCCTGTGCGAGCCGCCCGCCCTCGCGGAGCACCGCGACCTGGTCGCCGAGCTTGAGCGCCTCGTCGATGTCATGGGTGACCAGCACGATCGTCTTGCCGATCTCGCGCTGGAGGCGGAGGAACTCCTCCTGCAACTGGGCGCGTACGACCGGGTCGACGGCGCTGAACGGCTCGTCCATCAGCAGGTAGGGCGGGTCGGCGGCCAGTGCGCGGGCGACACCGACGCGCTGCTGCTGGCCGCCGGACAACTGCCAGGGGTAGCGGTCGGCGAACTGCGGGCCGAGGCCGACCCGTTCCAGCAGTTCCAGGGCCCGGGTCCGGGCCTCGCGGCGGCCGAGCCCGAGGAGCCGGGGGAGCGCCATGACGTTGTCGGCGACGTTCTTGTGCGGGAAGAGGCCGGCGTGCTGGATGACGTAACCGATTTTCCGTCGCAGCTCGGTGGCGTCGGTCCCGGAGACCGGCTGTCCGCCCAGTGTGATGGTGCCGGAGGTGGGCTCGATCAGGCGGTTGACCATGCGCATGGAGGTGGTCTTGCCGCAGCCGGACGGCCCCACCAGAACGGTGATCTTCCCGGTCGGTGCCTCCAGACTGAGCCGGTCGACGGCGACCGTACCGTCCGGATATGCCTTGGTGACGTTGTCGAATCGGATCATGACATTCTCTCCGTTACGGTGCCGTATGTCGGCTGTGCCGGCTGTGCCGGCGGCGGTAGCTGTCCGCCGAGCGAACGCGACAGGTCGTGGGCCTCACCGGCGAGCCGGGCTCCGATCCGTACGACCTTGTCGCCGCGCAGCCGGTAGTCGGGGACCACCACGCTCAGGGCGGCGATCACCCTGGATCCGGTGAGCAGTGGTGCCGCGATCGCGGTGACGTCGTTCTCGACGCCGTCCTCCACGACGACGTAACCCCGGGCCGGCGTCTCCCCCGCGAACACCGCCCCGACCGCGCTGGCGCGCCGGGGGATCGTCCGGCCCACCCAACTGGTGTGCCGGACCGAGTGAGTGCCCTCGGTGATCGCGATGTACAGGGCGGTGTCCTCGTGCGAGGGGATGCTCAGGTACACCGACTCCCGGGTCACTGCGACGATCCGTTCCATCGCCTCGCGGCAGTAGGGCACCAGGGACTCGTGACTCAGGGCCCGTGCCCCGAACTGCACGATCCGGGTGCCGGGGCGGAACGATCCGTCGGCCTCGCGTCGTACGAAGCCGCCGTTCTCCAGCGCGCGCAAGAGGCGCAGCGCGGTGCTGGCCGCCAGCCCGGTCTCCCGGGCGCTCTCCGCCAGGGTGATGGCCCCGTGCTCGCAGACCACGCCGAGCAGAGCCATCGCCCGCTCCGCCGTCCGTGTCGACGTTTCGCCCATGCCCCACCTCCTGAATAGGTGGCAACACTAGGGACGGTTCTTTTCGGATGTATTCAGTTCGGTTTCTGTTGAGTGAATCCCGATTGCCACCAGACGGAATACGCGAAACGCATGGTGGCTATTTGCACACGAAGAGTCACCACTCGGCAGGGGAAATGCTCCCGGAAGGGCAGGATTGCACTGCCACAGATATGCGCGGAGCCCGAAAGAACATCCTGAGCAGGCCGCTCTGCCGCCTGGTGGCAATCGGGTTTCATCGGGCAGAAACCTCGGCGAGTGAGACGCGAAACCGGGCGTCCTTAGCGTCCGTTTCCATACACACGCACCGCTGGGAAGGAATGCCGTGAGTGATTCTCGGGAGCCGGTGGCCATCGGATCCACGCCGCTGTCCATTGACGACATCGTGGCGGTGGCACGGCACGGCGCCCCGGTGCTGCTCACCGAGGAAGCCGCCCTGGCGGTCAAGGGCATGCGCGTCCGGATGCTCGCGGGCCTCGACGCGGACGGACCGCCCGTCTACGGGCTCACCACGGGCGTCGGCGACCTCTACGACGTGTCGGTCGCCCCGGAGCACGTGTCGTCGGCCCAGCTGAAGATGCTCAAGAGCCATGCCTGCGGGGTGGGCGAGCCCTACCCGCCCGAAGTCATGCGCGCCATGATCCTCCTGATCGTGCGGGCGATGGCCCAGGGCCGCAGCGGAGTGGGCCTCGGTCTGGTCGAGACCCTCGTCGCGATGCTCAACCGAGGCGTCACCCCCTGGTCCCCCGGCCGCGGCTCGGTCGGCTATCTGATCGGCACCGCACACATCGGCCTGGTCACGGCCGGTCTCGGCCGGGCGTACTTCGAGGGCGAGCTGCTGCCCGGCGCCGAGGCGATGCGCCGCGCCGGTCTGCCCGTTCTCGAACTAGGCCCCCGCGAGGGCCACGCCCTGATCAGCGGCACGTACGAGGTGACCGCGATGGCGGCGCTCGCCGTCCACGACGCCCGGCTGCTGACGGCCGCCGCCGACATAGCGGCGGCGATGAGCCTGGAGGCCCTGCGCGGCAACGACCGCGCCTTCGACCCCCGCGTCCAGCAGGCCCGCCCGCACCCCGGCCAGGCGGCCACCGCCGCGAACCTGCGCGCCCTGCTCGACGGCAGCGCGATCGTGGCGGCGCACCGTCACCACCGCCTCCAGGACCCGCTGAGCCTGCGCTGCGCGCCCCAGGTCCACGGCAGCGTGCGCGACGCGCTGGACTACGCCGAGCGCACGGTCACCATCGAGGCCAACTCGGTCACCGACAACCCGCTGTTCTCCGTCGCCGGCGACGAGCTCACCGCCCACACCGGCGGCAACGGCCACGGCGCCCCGGTCGCCATGGCGCTGGATGTCCTCGCCATCGCCGTCACCCACCTGCTCAACATCTCCGAGCGCCGCACCGACCGCCTCACCAACGCCCACTTCAGCGAACTGCCGGCCTTCCTCGCGGCCCCCGGCGGCGAGGACTCCGGCTTCATGATCCCGCAGTACGTCGCCGCCGCGCTGGCCGCCGAGGCCCGCGCACTCGCCCAGCCCGCCTCCGTGCACAACATCCCGACCTCGGCGATGCAGGAGGACCACGTCAGCATGGGCGTCCCCGCCGGCTGGCAGGCCCGGCAGGCGGTCGAGTACGCACAGCAGGGCCTCGGCATCGAGATCCTGGCGGCGGCGCAGGGGCTGGAGCACCACGGCACCCTGCGCCCGGGAGCCGGGACGGGGGCCGCGTACCGAGCGGTCCGGGAGCGGGTGGCCGCCCTGGAGGAGGACCGCGAGATGTACCCCGACCTCGCGGCGGCCCGGGAGCTGGTCGCGGACGGCAGCCTCGTGGCGGCCGTGGAAGCAGTAGTGGGAGGACTGGCCCGATGAAGAGCACGGTGACGAGCGAGAACAACACAGATCAGAAAGGCCCGCTGTCCGGCGTCAAGGTCCTCGACCTCTCCCGGGTCCTGGCCGGTCCGCTCTGCGGAGCGCTGCTCGGTGACCTCGGAGCCGAGGTCACCAAGGTCGAGATGCCCGGCGCCGGCGACGACTCCCGGCACTTCGCCCCGCACATCAACGGCGAGAGCTCGTACTTCATGATGCTCAACCGGGGCAAACGCGGCATCACCCTCAACCTGAAGTCCGACGAGGGCCGCGACCTGCTGCACCGCCTGGTGCGCGACACGGACATCCTGATCGAGAACTACCGGCCCGGCGTCACCGCCCGCCTCGGCATCGACTACGACACCCTGGCCGCCGTCAACCCGCGTCTGGTGTACGTCAGCATCTCCGGCTTCGGCCAGACCGGACCACTCGCCCACCGCCCCGCCTACGACCACATCATCCAGGCCATGGGCGGCATCATGAGCCTCACCGGCTGGCCCGGCACCGGCCCGACCCGCGTCGGCGAGTCCATCGGCGACGTCGTCGCCGGGATGTACGGCTCGTACGGTGCCCTGGCCGCGCTCCGGCAACGCGACGTCACCGGGCACGGGCAGCACGTGGATGTCGCCATGCTCGACTCCGTGCTGTCCCTGCTGGTCGTGTCGCTGTCCCAGTTCACCGCCGACGGCACCGAACCCGAGCGGATCGGCAACCGTCATCCGGTCTCCGCCCCCATGGACAGCTTTCCCGCCCGCGACGGACAGGTCGTCCTCGCGGTCGCCAACGACGCCCTCTTCGCCCGTCTGTGCAAGGAGACCGGCATGCCCGAACTCCTCGACGACCCCCGCTTCGCCACGGACGCCCAGCGCGCCCGCCACCACGCCGAACTCCGGGTACTGATCGAGAACTGGACGCGTGACCTGACGGTCGACCAGGCCGTGAACCGACTGGAGGCGGCGGGCGTACCGGCAGGTCCCATCTGGAGCCTCAAGGAGGCCCTGGACAGCGACCACGCGCGGCAGCGACAGCTGCTGGGCACCGCACGGCACCCGGTGGCCGGCGAGGTCGCCGTGATGCGACAGCCCGTCCGCTTCTCCGGAGCGCAGCCCGCCGCCCCCGCACCCGCGCCGGTCCTCGGGCAGCACACGGACGAGGTGCTGGCCGCCGCGCTCGGGCTGAGCCCCGACGAGATCGCGGGCCTGCGCGCCCGTGGCGCGATCTGAGCCCCTGAATGGAGAAAGAGATGCCGGAGAAGAAACTGCCCACCGTGGCGGTGATCGGCGCCGGGACCATGGGCGCGGGCATCGCCCAGGTCTTCGCCCGAGCGGGCTGCCGGGTCGCCTTGTGGTCCCGCAGCCAAGCCACCCTGGACGCCGCGCGCGCTCTCGTCCCGGACGAGGTCCTCCGCACGCGTTCGCTGCCGGAGGCGCTGGACGGCGCGGACGTGGTGAGCGAGAACGTCGCCGAAGTGGTCGCCCTCAAGCAGGACGTCCTCGCCTCGATCGAGGCCGCGGTGACACCGGACTGCCTGCTCACCACCAACACCTCCAGCGTGCCGATCACCCTGCTGGGCAAGGCCCTTGACGATCCCGGCCGGTTCCTCGGCATGCACTGGTTCAATCCCGCGCCGGTCATGCCGCTCGTCGAACTCGTCGCCGGCGAGGCCACCACCGCGACGGCGATGGAGCGCGCCGAGTCGCTGACCCGGCGGCTCGGCAAGCTGCCCGTCGTCGTACGGGCGGATGTCCCCGGCTTCGTCGTCAACCGTATCCAGTACGCGGTGCTGCGGGAGGTGCTGCACCTGGTGGAGTCGGGCGTGACCTCCGTGGCGGACGCCGACCTGGCGGTCCGTACGACGCTCGCCCCACGCTGGGCGGCCTGCGGCCCACTGGAGCTGATGGACCTGGCCGGGCTGGACGTGGTCGAGCAGGTGTCGGCGATCCTGATGCCCGAGCTGAGCCGCTCGGCCGAAGTGCCGGAGTCCGTGAGGAAACTGGTGGCCGAAGGCGCTCTGGGCGCCAAGTCGGGACACGGCTTCTACGAGTGGCCCGGCGAACGGGCCGACCGGGTCAAGGCCCACCGGGACGCCGTCGTCAGGCAGTTGACCCACGATGGCTGACGGCACCGGCACCATTCTGACCCGTACCGAGGACGCGGTCGGCCACGTCCGCCTCCACCGCCCCGAAGCGGCCAACGCGTTGAGCCGCGCCATGATGACGGCTCTGCTGGACGCCGTACGCGCCTGGGACGCCGACCCCGACGTCCGCTGCGTCGTCATCAGCGGCACGGAACGCCTCTTCGCGGCCGGCGCCGACATCGCCGACCTGGCGGAACTCTCGGAGTCCGGCCCGGTCGGAACGTACCTCGACGACTTCAGCGACCTGTGGGAGGCCCTGTACGCCACCCGCATCCCTCTCGTCGCGGCGGTCAACGGCCATGTCCTGGGCGGCGGCTGCGAACTCGCCATGATCTGCGACCTCGTCATCGCCTCGGACACCGCCCGCTTCGGCCAGCCCGAGCTGCGTCTCGGTGCGATCCCCGGTGCGGGCGGCACCCAACGCCTCGTCCGCGCGGTCGGCAAGGCCCTCGCGATGGACATGATCCTCACCGGCCGCACCATCACCGCCCCCGAAGCCCTCGCCGCCGGCCTCGTCAGCCGCGTCGTACCCCCCGACCAGCTCGACCGCACAGCCCACGACACGGCCCGCACCATCGCCGCCCACCCCGCGACCGCGGTCCGGCTGGCGAAGGAGGCGGTGCTGACGGCCTTCGAGACGCCCCTCTCCGTCGGCATCCGCACCGAACGCCGCCTGGCCGCCCTCAACTCCTCCACCGACGACCACACCCAGGGCCTGCGGGCCTTCCTCGACAAGCGCCGGAGCAACGAACGATGACTGGAATTTCTGGACCCCGCCCCGTACGAGCGCCGCGCGGTACGGAACTGAGTGCCCTGGGATGGCAGCAGGAAGCCGCCCTGCGGATGCTGCAGAACAACCTGGATCCGGAAGTCGCCGAGCACCCCGACAAGCTCGTCGTCTACGGCGGCACCGGCAAGGCCGCCCGTGACTGGCGCTCCTTCGACGCCATGGTCCGCACCCTGCGGACGCTGAAGCAGGACGAGACGATGCTGGTGCAGTCGGGCCGCCCCGTCGGTGTCATGCAGACCCACGAGTGGGCGCCGCGTGTGCTGATCGCCAACTCCAACCTGGTCGGAGACTGGGCGAACTGGGAGGAGTTCCGCCGTCTGGAGGCCCTGGGCCTGACCATGTACGGGCAGATGACCGCCGGTTCCTGGATCTACATCGGTAC
>NZ_JBIAVQ010000028.1:41164-62106 GCF_042894505.1 Streptomyces sp. NPDC001536 | reverse complement strand
GAACCGACTCCAAGCCATCGAACGAGACACCGACGTGGCCTGAGTGGTGCACCTATCCCCGTACTTGGTGGTGCACTCACACGAGTACGGGGACAGCGTCATCACCAAGGCCGTCCTCACCCTGGAGAAGCAACGCTGA
This sequence comes from Streptomyces sp. NPDC001536, assembly GCF_042894505.1. Classification (NCBI taxonomy): domain Bacteria; kingdom Bacillati; phylum Actinomycetota; class Actinomycetes; order Kitasatosporales; family Streptomycetaceae; genus Streptomyces; species Streptomyces sp. NPDC001536. Next base: position 61,967 of record NZ_JBIAVQ010000028.1, on the reverse strand, counting down.
AAACGCTCAATGAGTAGCAAACCCTGCGACTGTGGCGCCTTCCCGATGCGGATCGGAGCAGACCTGGCGTACTACGCTGGATCCCTCCGCTGAAAGCAACGCCCGGTTGCGGCTGAGGTGTGACGCACCCGCAGACAGAAGATGATGAGTGACGCTAGCCTGACTCTGTGTCAGTGGATCGGAGGCGGCGCTCACCACACACCGTCTATGTGCGTCGCCAGCGCGAGCTGTCCCTCCTGCGTCAGATCCTGAAGGAAGGCGCGAAGATCACCAATGTGCACGGAATCGCCGGCTCCGGCAAAACAAGGCTTCTGGAGAGCCTGATCGAGGAGCTGAGCGGCGCCGGATACGCGGTTGCCGTGATCGATTTCCGTCACCTGACCCGCTGGGATCCTGTCGCGTTCATGCTCGATTTTGCCGAGCAGCTGAACCTTCCAGAGGCAGAGGAGCTATGGAGAGCCGCCGATGACACCTCCGTTCGCCTGCTTTCCTCGCTCCACTTCGAACCATATGTGGCAAACGCCCCGCGCATTAGCGTAGAGGTCGAAAACAACACATTCCATGGAGACGTCGGGGACGTTGTGGGGATCAAACTGGAGAACGTCCAGATGGCCCTTCCGGCCTCCGAACTCCAGCGGATCGATGACGAGCGGATCACTGGAGTTACCCGGGCCTTCGGCTTGGCGTTAAAGGGATGGAGCCGGGACAGGCCCCCGGTTCTCGTCCTGGACTCGTGCGAGTTGCTGACTGAGCCGGAGTCCAGTGACGGCAGGGCGCAGTTCTCGTCCTGGCTGTGGACGCGGTTCATGACGCTCGCCGTCGGCCCCCACGGCAGCTTGCCTCAGTACGTGATGGCTGGCAGGAGCCGCCTGAACCGGGAGGACCTGCCAGCACGGGCGTACGAATCCGTGCACCATGTGTCCCTGGACGGGTTCACTCAGGACGAGGCGCGTCTGTTCCTTGAGCTGTCGTGCGGCGCTTCAATCACCGAGGAAGCCGCTGCGTCCGCCATCATGCTCAGTCGGCTGAATCCACTCTGCCTCAGCCTGGTCGCCTCCATTGTCGCGGCTGCCCCGGAGGGGACAGAAGAGGTCGGTCAAGATGTCTACCGTGAGGCTGAGACCACCCTCGTCACCGAGTTCTTAGTTAGACGTGTTCTCGACCAGCTTGAAGAGCCGATGGTCACCGCGCTGCGCATGTTCGCAGTCCCACGCAAAAATAACGAGCACATCTTCCGAGCCACCATGACGGAGCCCGTGGCTGGAGCCATTGCACTCTGGCGGAGAATCCTCGACTTTGGATTCATTTCCCCCGCCCGGGGCGGAGGGTGGGAGATGCACGCCCTCGTGCGCTCGTTGATCCTCTCAGATTTTCGTGCCAGCGCGCCGCATGATCTGAGGGCGGCGCACGCACGCCTCCACCGGCTCTACGCCGAAGAAGTCGCCGAGCAGAACTGGATGTTCGTCCCGCAGTTCCCGGACATGGTCTACCACCTCGCTAGGGCGGACCACCGCAACGTCCGCATCATCGCGGAGACGTACGTGCGGACCGCCATGCGCATGCGCAACGTCCGCCTGATCGCCGTCACCTGGGACTCGCTGAAGGAGATCGAGGCCACCGCAGAATCGGCTGCGTGGCTCGTCTACATCGGCGCTGTGGCACAACTCTTCTCCCGTCCGGATGAAAGGGCTACAGGCCAGCTCAAGGCCATCTGTGGGAACGCCATCTATCCCCCAGTACTGCGCCTCCTGGCAGCGTCGTCGCTCGCGATTTCCGAACAGCGCCAGGGCCAGCTCACGCGCGCCGCCGACTGGGCAGAGAAGGCCCTTCCGCTGAGCCAGATGGCGCAGGAAGATGCTGATGACCCCACCGAAGCGGCTGCTCTCAGCATCGCGGCCTGTCTGAATGATTTGGGCACTGTCCTGCGTACGCAGATCCGACTCGACGCCGCCCTGACCGTGTACCAGCGCGCTGAGAAGGTCGGCCGCACCGGCAGGTTCGCCAGTTCCCGCTGGGAAGCGGCGTACGCGCTGCTCTATCAAGGGGTCATTCACACCGGTGGCCTGAGCGACTACGCGGCTGCAGCCGCCCACTTCTCGGCCGCCGAGAAAGAGTTCGGAAGGTTGGGAGACTCTGTGGGCGTGGTTATGGCCATCCAGCGGCAGGGGTGGCTCGCCCGTATGCGGGGCGATCTCTCGAAGGCTCTTGAGGAGCACGAACGGGCCCAACGCTGTCTCGCGGAAATGTCTGAAGTAGAGCCCCTGCTTGCCGGAGAGGTCGCCCACAGCACCGGAAACGTACTACGTCAGCTCGAGCGCTGGGAGGACGCCAGGGAGCGGTATGAGTCTGCCCTCGCGTCATTCACCGTTATCGGAGCCGAACGGCACCTCAGACTATTGGCGAAAGATCTGGGAGAGCTCCTGGTCAGAGTCGGGAAGATCCGCAGGGACCTGGTGGTATTAGCAGAAGGGGTCGCGCGGCTTGAGGCCGTACTGGGCCAGAACCGGGCAGCAGGACAGGAGCGCGAGACCAGCCCGATCCTCTCACTACTGGGTGAGGCGCTCACCGAACTCGGAAACCGCTGGTCTGCTAGGGAATACCTAGAAGAGTCTCTGAAAATAGCCCGGGATACCAGGGTTCCCATCAACGAGTCACGCGCTCTCGCCAAGAAGGCCGTGCTAGCCCTCGATGGCCAGGGCTTCAGCGATGAGGACGTACGGACCCTTGCGGAAGAATGTGTCGCTCTCTCCAGCGCGCAGGAATTCTGGCACTATCGAGCCGAAGGGCTGATGGTTCTCGCCGTTCTCGCCGTACGCGCTGGAAGTGCAGCGGAGGCGGTCTCTTTACTTAGGGGCAGCGTGGAATCTGCCGTACGATACAACGCAAAGAAATCCGCAGAGATCGTGTCGGCTTTCGAGAAGCACGCCGCAGCCGCAGTAAGCGCTGTGGAGCTTCGGCAGCTTGTCCAGGATAGTTTGGGATCTACTCAGGTGGAAAATCATGGTAAACGTGGAGATTCTCGACCCCAACACCTTCCAGTCAAGCGGAAAAGTGGTGGACATCCGTGAGGCATGGCGTGAAGGCTCCTGGATCGGCACATTCAATCTCTGGATCGCTCAGGAAATCGAAGGCCGGCGGTTTCTGCTCTACCAGCAGCGCGCCCACGATGCCTCTTGGGCGCCTTCATGCCTAGACGTGGCGGCGGGCGGTCACTACGAGGTCGGCGAGTCGCTCTACGACGGGCTGCGGGAAGCGAAAGAGGAACTGGGTAAGACGTACCAACAAAAGGATGTTTGTTTTCTCGGCAGAAAGTTGTACCTATCCGACAGGAACGGTTACAAGATTCGGAATGTCGTGGATGTGTGCATCGTCCGGGATGATTCTCCGCTTACGGCTTTTGAACTGCAAGAGGAAGAACTGGCCGGGCTATTCCGATGCCCCATCGATGAACTCATCCGGGTGCATACGGAAGAGGGGTACGCGTTTGTCTCCGAGGGGCTACTGGTGCATCAAGGTATTCATCAGCAGGCGACGGTCACTGTGACGCGGGATAGCTTTCCCTACAACTGGGATTCCTATCATCAGAAAATGACTCACTTGGCAAATAGGTTTCTTGACGGTGAGACGCATCTATTCTACTGAAAGGGTGGTCGGGGGTGAGTTTTCGCATTTTATGCGCCGGCTCGGTATGTCTTGATACCGTGGTGCGTCTAGGTACTGACTCGTTTCCTAAGCCTGGGGAACTAGTGCCAGTACCTTCGCTGATCAATGCCGTAGGGGGATGCTGCGGCAACTCTGCCACGGCTCTGGCCAGGCTCGGCGCGGCAGATGTACGCATAGCCGCCCTGATAGGCGACGACGCGGCGGGGGCCCTGGCGCTTTCTTCATTGGAGAAGGCCCAGGTGACCGGCGCGATGATCTGTCCCGGTCAGTCCACGGCCCACAGTGTGGTTCTGGTCGGGTCCGAGGACAGGTCTTTCCTCTACTGCCCTGGCGTGAACGAGGACCTGCAGTTGGACGAATGCCTATCCGTACTGCTGAGCCGCCCGTTCGACGCTTTGCTGGTCACGGATCCGTTTCTGACACATGTCGGTCGGACAGCCCTGGCCGAGTTATTGTCTCAAGCCCGGATCCAAGGTGCCGTGACCGCCCTCGATCTGTGCTGGGATCCCTCCGGGCAATGGGCCGAGTTCACGGATGGCTGCTGGCCATACGTTGACATCGCCCTCGCCAATCTGGAGGAAGCGCGGATGGTCACGGGCGCCCGGGACGCCAGCCATTGCGCGTCATACCTGTGCCAGGCCGGAGCCTCAATGGCTGTCATCAAAATGGGGGCCGAGGGGCTCCTAATTCGATCCGCTGACGAGACCCTGCAGGTGGCGGCTCAGCAGGTTGAATGCCAGGACCCGACAGGCGCCGGCGACTGGTGCAACGCAGGCGTCGTCATGGGCTATCTCGCAAGTCGTTCCGCGCAGGTCGCCGCACAGTGGGGCTCACTGGCAGGCGCTTCGGCCGTCAGAACTCTGGGTGGGAGCACGGCGACTCCGCTTCCGGAACTCACAGCGTCCCTGGCCCGCTATTTGACAGCTACTGAGGAGGTATCTCCTTGAGTTTCGGACTCTGGTCGAGTTTCATGGGCATCCCTTTGAAGAACCCTTTCTTGCTGGCTTCCGCACCCCCGGCCGCATCGGCCGAGGCGATTGGCCGGTCTGCCGCTCTGGGCTGGGCGGGAGCGGTGACCAAAACCCTCACCCGTGAACCGCAGTACACCCGTAATCTAACGCCGAGTCTACTCCCGGCTCGAAACCTCGGATGGCAGCGCATCGGCATGCTCAACAACGAGCTGCGGACGCCGATGACTCTAGCTGAGTGGTGCGCGACGGAAATACCTGCGGCCCGACAACTCGCAGGTGCTGATTTCTGCCTTGGGGTGAGCATCATGGAGGGACCCTCGCTCCGCGACTGGGAAATCAGCGCACGCCAGTGCAGTGAGGCGGGAGCCTCGTACCTGGAGCTGAATGTCTCCTGTCCGCATGGTGCTCCCGAGAAGTTTCGTGGGACGTTCATCGGCGACGACCCGGGTTTGCTCGGCGAAGTAGTGAAGGCAGCCTGTTCCGGCTCCGCCGTCCCAGTGGCGGTCAAGATGAATGCGTCGTCCCACTGCCTTGTTGAGGCGGCGACAGCGGCGATTGCGAACGGGGCGGGCGGCCTCGTCTGTACGAACACGACCCCAGGGCTGCCCCCCTTCGATCACCTACTCGGACAAGCCGAGGGCGTCCCCCTGACGCCGATGGGACTTTCCGGATCCTCGCTCCTTCCCATGAACCGCCTCGCGGTTGCCCAGCTGTCGCGCGAAGTTGGGGCCGACGTCATGGCCGTCGGCGGTGTCTCGGGTGCGGCAGACGTGATCGACTACTCCATGCTCGGGGCAAGGGCCGTTCAAGTGGCTACCGCCGTTATGAGCCGCGGCTTGAAACTCCGGGCATCCCTTGAACACAACGTGACCTCCCGTTTGGCGGCCGCCGGCGGTGCGTCCTTTGACTCGATCATTGGGTCGGGGTTGCGGTGGGTGACTGACGCAGATCAATGCCCCGACGAGTGGTTCACCCGAACGGCTGAAGTTGACATGATGCGCTGCACACTGTGTCGGGCGTGTGTTCCTGTTTGTGCCGAGTCAGCGGCTTCCTGTATCTCGGTGGCCGATGACCTATTGAAGATCGACGAAGATCGCTGCACAGGTTGTGGTCTCTGCCTCATGACATGCCCTGTGGACGCGCTTCACCTGGGTAATCCGTCTGACAAGAAGGGCCTCGATGTCTAGCTCGACAACCATGATCTTGGTGAGTGTTGCTGCGGGACTGGTGCTGATGGTCGTGGCGGCTCTCCTTGCCAAGAAGCTCGGTCTGCGTCGGCTGAAGTTCTGGTCACTCGAAGTGGAATCTGACAGTCCGGCTTCGGGGGAAGGCGTCGACGACGAAGGGCGGCACTCGACGTCCGGCACAGTGAATGTACGGGGCAGCCGCTTCGGCGGAGACGTCGGCGACATCTCCGGTGTGAAGATCGTGGGTCCCGATGCCGGCCCTCCGAGCAGGCCGGGAAACACCGACACGGGGGAGCCGATGTAAGCGACTGCCTCAGCGGCGCCAGCACTACAGGCGCGAGAGCCGCTACCTCGACAGCCAGAGTCCGGGTGTACACGGCGGGGCCTGCGCGTTATACCCGACCACGACGCCGACGTCCGCTCCCGGTGGGAGAAGGAGAGCCGTGCGCCCGAAGGCTTCTGGGACACCCGGATCGACGTTGGCCTTCTGACCGATGCGCTCGACGTCAGTGGTCGGGCCCGCCATGGAAGCGGAACGGGGCGCCTGCAACACCGTCACGTTCAAGCCCTGCTTGCCCTCGACCACCACCCCGCCCTGAGGAAGCTCCTCGAGGCCCAGTCTGACCGCGACGACGAACGGGCCCAGGACGAGGACGGGCGGTCTGCCGATCAGGCGCGTGCTCTGCTGGAACTCATCGGTGATGAAGAGGCCCAGCGCCGTGCGGAGTCGGCCGAGAACCCCAACGAGTACCACCCCAAGCACAACCCTGACGGCCACGACTTCGACGAGTGGCCGGTGTGTGGGTCCGAGACCTTCTGTGTCCAGGGCTTGGACATGTGGGGGCGTGTCGGCTTCGGGCAGTGCGTCGTCTGTTCGTACAGGCTCAGTCCCCGTGTCGCTGATGAGGAAGGCTTCGGCGAGCACCTCGCATGGCAGTTGGGAAAAGACTGACAACTGAACGCTCAGCTCGCCAGGAGTCGTGGCGAGGCCGTGGTGTACCTCGCTTCCGACGACGGCACTGTGCACATCAGCTTCGCCGCCGCGCAGTCCCGCGCGCTGTCCCGCCCCCGCCGTGCGAGGGAGCTCGCCAACCACCACCCGGCGACGTACGTTCGGCGTTCGACATCCTGGCCCACCCCGTAGCGGGCTTCCCCGAACTGCGCCCGTGCCCGTACTCGAAGTGCCGCCAGGTCCTCTTGGACGTGCTCGCCGACGTCGGCCCGCCGATCGAGCCGGTGTGGTCGACGACCGACTGTAGCGAGGCCCTGCTCTGGTATGCGGCGCTCGAGGGGACGGGGCTGCCGGTGAGGATGTCCCACTCGTCGCCGCGGTGTACTTGGACGGCGATGTGGATCGGGCCGTCGGGGCGGCTGCGGGTGCCGGGGAGCGGGGATCGGGCTGCGGAGGGTCTCGATGGCGGGCGTGAAGGGCCGGCACCGGGCGGCTCTCCTGCGCTGTCCCTGTGTGTCAGGGGACGAGCCGTCGGGCGTCCCAGACAAGGATGGAGGCGCTGCCCAGGTGCCAGGTGGCCAGGTACCGGCCGTCGGGCGAGGTCCGCACATGGTGGTCCCTGCCGCGGCGGTCCGGGGTGAACTCGCCGAGCAGTTCGCCGGTGTCGGTCCGGTGGATGCGGACGGTGTCCCCCGGGACGGCGAGCCAGCGGCCGCCGTCGCCGACGGCGAACCGGTGCGAGCCCGGGATGTGCAGGCGCTCCCGGCCGCCGGGCAGACCCAGGATCCGGACCCCGTCCAGGGTGACGGTGGCCAGCCAGCTGCCGTCGGGGGCGAAGGCCAGGCGGTAGACGGTCCCCGGTGACGTGGGGAGTTCGGCCTGCAGTTTGCCGGAGACGGGGTCCCACAGCCGGATCCGCCCGTTCAGGTCGCTGACGGCGACGGTCCGGCCGTCCGGGGAGCAGGCCATGGCGCTGACGTGGGTGCTGGGGTCCGACTTCTTCCCGAGCCGTCTGATCGCGTAGGTCGTGCTGTCGATGACCGCGGGGCGGGGCGAGGTGTCGGTGGCGACCCAGGCACCGCCTGGGTCGAGGGCGAGTTGGGTGGTCCAGCCGTCGACCGACCGCAGGTGCCGGCCGGTGGCGGCGTCCCACCAGCGGGCGGCGTCGTAGTCCCCGGTGATGACCCGGCTGCCGTCCGGCGTGATCGCGCACACCTCGTGGATCCCCTCGGTCGGGCCCAGGACGTGCCGCACGCTCCGGTCGGCGACGTCGTGGATCCGGCTGGCCTTGTGGCCCGAGGCCGTCACCAGCCAGCTGCCGTCCGCCGCCAGGGCGACGTCCTTGACGTACGACGGGGACGGCAGCACGCCCACCAGGGCTGACGTCAGGTCGGTGGCGACGCGACCCGGGGCCTCCTCCCGCAGCTCCTGCCGGAGGAGGTCGGCCTCCGCCCGCAGGACGGCCTCGCCGGCCAGGGCGTCGAGCAGCAGCCCGGCCCGGAGAACCGGGTCCGGGCAGGCGCGGCGCTCCAGGCGGTGGGCGACGCGGTCCACGGCCCGGCGGGCCGCGTCGATCTCGGGGGTGTCGAACATCGCCAGGTCCGCGCGGAGTGCGGCCACGCCGCAGACCCTGACCTTCGCGGCCTGCCAGCGGGGGTTTTGGACCAGTCGTCCGGCGGCGGCGTGGTCGTGGGCGGCGATGTGCCAGGGCAGGTGGTGCCAGAGGTAGGTCTCGGCGACCGGCAGCTGCCACCAGTGGCCGCCCTCCGGCGGCAGGGTGACGGCCCGGGCGAGGACGCGGCGGTGCCCGGCGCGGATCTCCTCCGGGGTGCGGTGGGAGGAGATGAGGGCGTGCAGCCGTCCGGGGAACGTGATCCGCCGCAGTCCGTCGCCGCCCCGGGGCAGGGCGACGAGTCCCCGGCTTTCCATCATCGGCAGGACGGTCAGGGCGGGGCGCTCCGGCGTGACGTCCTCCCAGCCGACGGCCAGGTCCGACAGCAGGATTTCGACGTCCGGGGGGAGGGCGGTGAGCGCCAGGACCTCGTCCCGGAAGATGTGGAGGTCGGCCAGCGCCTCCCCCTCCGGGCCGCCGCCCCACTCCGCCGCCCGGGCGGCCGCTGCGCCAGCTCGGGCCCGTTCGTACCGTTTCCCGCGCCGCAGCCAGTCCATGTGCCGCCCCTCCCTACCCGACTGGCGGACAGTCAATCAGAGCCTCTGCCGGCAACCCCGCGGGGGTGAGGCCGCGCAAGCCGACGTCCGACCACAGACCCCAGGTCCGCGGCGTCAGCCACGGCACCCGCGAGCTGACCGAGTCCGCAGCCCGGTCCCCTCGCCGCAACACATCCACCGGCATCGGACGCACCTGCCCCCACCGGAACAGCTTCGTGAAGGCCGCCGCCTCCCGGTCCCACTTCGCCCCGCTGATCCGCTCCGGGTTCTCCGGCGCCACACATCGCCAGTGCCGATAGTCACGAAGATCCCGTTCGGTGGCCCTTCGCCACAGAACCCCACGCGAGGACAAGAACTCGAGCAGCAACCGCGTACCCGTCGCGTAGTTGCGCTTCGACTCCCGTTCGAGCGTGCTGAATTCCCTCGAGCGGACGTAGTGCAGCAGGTCCGCGTCGACCATCCCATCGGGCCTGATGAACACCGGATCGCCTGGCCGCAGCCCGATCCGTGCCACTGCCTCCGGCAGGTCCTGTACCCCCAGGACGCCGTCAGCTGGCAGCGTTCTCCACCGTCCCGAATTCGGGACCCACACCACATGCCACGTGCCCACCAGCCGATTCCCCCTGACGCTTGAACACAAGCAATCATCAGGGAAGTTGTGACCGTGGTCCGGCTGCACTGACCGGTGACCCTGCGGATCGGCAGCCGGGAAACTCTGAGCGGGTGGCGAGGGGCACTTGGCAGAATTCGGCGTGTGGGAACAGCACAGCAGACATCGCGGCAGCACCTCATATCCCAGGTCCTGCTCACAGAGTTCACGGCGCCCGAGCCGAAGGGCGGCAGCCTGCAGCTGCTCCCGTTCGACCTGCACAACCCCGGACGCGTGCACAAGCGGATGCCCACCAGCCGATGCGGCTGGGTCAAGGACTTCGTCGCCGTCGACTCCCCATCCGTTGAGGCACTGTGGGGCGACGTGGAAAGGCGCGTGCCTGCGGCGCTCGCCGCCGTGCACGCCGGCACTCCACGCGGCTTCTCCGCTCCGGCAGCAAGCCGCATCACGTCGACCGCATCCTCAAGGACCGCGGTGTCGGCTTCCTGGACCGAGGCCACATCCTCAACGAAGCAAAGAAGCGCAACAAGCGTTCCTGAGGACCGGCCCGCGGCAGCGTGGACAACGCGGCTGGGCCGCCCGTGTGCACGTGGCTGCTTCGCCGGCCGCCGGCGGCTTCGCACAGCGGAAGACCCCGGCCGTGTTCACGGACCGGGGTCCCAGCAGTCGACGGACGTCCACGGTCGTGCCCCTCCCCCACGCTGCCTCGGCTGCCGCTCCCCGCGAACCGCCCCGCCGCCCGACCTCTCGCCGGGCTGCGGCGGGACATCGAGGCGATCCTCACCGGGTAGCGAGGCGACGGCTCGACCAGCGCGATCGTCTGTCGCTTCGCTCACTCGGCGACGTCGACGCCGTAGCCGCGAGCGAGGTCGGCCAGTCCGTGGTCGTAGCCCTGCCCGACGGCTCGCAGCCGCCACCCGTCGCCCCTGCGGTAGAGCTCGGCAAGGATCATGGTGCGCTCGGTGGTGGCGGCGTCGAGAGTGGCCCGGGCGGTCGAGGCCGCGCCGATCCCGCAGGTGACGGTGACATAACGGGGGGGGTACAGGGAGGGGGGCTTCTCGTGGGTGAAGGGGCGCCCTTCTGGTGTCCGGCGGGATCGGTGCCCGCGCTCACGTCATCGAGACGACGACCTTGCCGGCCTTCGCGCGGCCCTTTTCGACGTACTCCATGGCCTGGAGGGTCTCGTCGAAGGGGAAGACCCGGTCGACGACGGGGCGGATCTGTCCGGCGTCGATGAGGGCGGTGAGTTCGCGCAGTTGGTCGCCGCTGGCCCTCATGAAGAGGAAGGAGTAGGTGACGCCGAGGCGCTTGGCCTGGCGCCGGACCTTCGCACTGAGCACGGCGACGCCCAGGCGCATGACCGCGTTCGCGCCGAGTTCGACGCCGGTGGCCGGGTCGGGCGGGCCCGCGACGGAGATGGCCAGGCCGCCGGGCTTGAGGACGCGCAGGGACTTGGTGAGGGTCTCGCCGCCGAGGGAGTCCAGGACGACGTCGTAACCGTGGAGGACTTCGGAGAAGTCCTGCGTGCGGTAGTCGATGACCTCGTCCGCGCCGAGGTCCTTGACCAGGCCGACCTTGGCGGTGCTCGCGGTGGCGGCCACGTGCGCGCCCAGTGCCTTGGCCAGCTGGATGGCGATGGAGCCCAGGCCGCCGGCGCCCGCGTGGATGAGGACCTTCTGGCCCGGCTGCACGTTCGCCCGCTCGACCAGGGCCTGCCAGGCGGTCAGCGCGACCAGGGGGAGGGAGGCGGCCTCGGTCGTGGTGAGCGTGGCGGGCTTGAGGGCCAGGTCGTTCTGGTGGATGGCGATGCGTTCGGCGAAGGTGCCGATGCGGTCCTTGTCGGGCCGGGCGTAGACCTCGTCGCCCACCGAGAAGCGGGTGACGGACGATCCGACGCGGACGACGGTCCCGGCGAAGTCGTTGCCCAGGACGAGCGGGAGACGGTAGGGCACGATCGCCTTCAGTTCACCCTTGCGGATCTTGTAGTCCAGCGGGTTGACGCTCGCCGCGTCGATCCTGACCAGGACGTCCTCGGCACCCATCTGGGGGTCGGGTGCATCCCCGCCGCGCACCGTGGTCGGGTCGCCGTACTTCTCGACCATGAAGGCCTTCATCGTCATCTCCGTTCGTTCGGTCTCCCGCACGGGCGGGGACGAGGGGTGTGTCCGTTACGGGCTTCTGCCGGTAAGGGGAAGTCTGTGGCGTCGTCCCTGTCGGCGCATTCCGCGCCGGCACGGACGGGCGGGGCGGGCGTCAGGCCGCGGCCGGCCCGGGTGTGCCGGCCAGACCCTGCTTGACCTGCCGGGTGACCTCGTCGGCGAGGATCTCGGGCAGGCCCGCCTCGATGCCGAGCAGTGCCTGCGCCGCGACGTCGGCGGGGGAGACCTTCTGGTCGGCGGGGACACCGGCGGCCATGTCGGTGTCCATGTAGGCGACGTGCAGTGCCGAGACGGTGATGCCGCGGGGCGCCAGCTCCTCGCGGGTCGCGTCGCTCATTGCCCAGGCGGCGGCCTTGGAGGCCGCGTAGGAGCCGGCGCCGGCCGGGTGGTACCAGGACAGGGCGGACAGGACGTTGAGCACGGCGCCGCCGCCGTTGCCCTCGATGACCGGGGCGAAGGCCCGGGTCGCGATGAGCGGGCCGACGTAGTTGGTCATTATCTCGCGGTGCACGTCGCCCAGGTCGCCGCCGATGAGCGTCGCGCCGGTGGCGAGGCCCGCGTTGTTGATCAGCAGCGTCGCATCCGAGGCGATGCGGGCGGCCTCGTGGATCGACTCCGGGTCCGTCACGTCGAGGCGCAGCGGGCTTACACCCGGCAGGTCCACCGTCTCGGGGCGGCGGGCCGCCGCGTAGACCTTCGCGCCGCGCTCCACGAGCTGGGCGGCGAGATGCCGTCCGAGGCCCCGGTTGGCGCCGGTGACCACTGCGACCGCGTTCTTGAGTTCCATGTCCGCTCCAGGTTCTGTCGGGCGCCGTCGGAGCACCCTCACGTGTTTAGATTGCTTTACCAATCTAAACACCAGACTACGATAGATGCCAATCGGCATCCAAACGAGAGAACGGGAGGTGGCCATGGGCCGCGTATCGCAGGCGCAGGCGCAGGAGAACCGCAGGCGGGTGGTGGACACCGCGTCGCGGCTGTTCCGGGAGCAGGGCACGCACGTCAGCGTCGCCGATCTCATGAAGGAGGCCGGCCTCACCCACGGCGCCTTCTACAAGCAGTTCGCCTCCAAGGAAGCGCTCGTCGACGAGGTCACCGCCCACGCCATCGATGAATGGGTCCGGTGCCATGCGGCCCCCTTCGAGCAGTACGGAGGGCGCCGGGACGCCGCTCAGCGGGACCTGATCGACGCCTACCTCTCCTCGGAACACCGCGACAACGCGGCGGACGGCTGCCCGGTCGCGGCACTTGCCGCCGATGTCGCGCGTGCACCCGAAGACCGCGAGGCCCGCCGCACCTACACGCAAGGTGTGGCCGACCTCGCCGCGTACCTCGCCCCCGCCGATGCGCCCGGCGGCGAGGGTGGCGAGGAGGGCTTCGTCCGGCTGTGCACCTTGGTCGGTGCGCTGCTCCTCTCCCGGGCCACCCAGGGCTCCCCGCTCTCCGACGACATCCTCGCCGCCGCGCGTGCGGCCCTGGCGGAGACGGCCTGATCGGGGGCGCGCACCCATCCGGAGTCGCGGGCGCGGCGGCCGCCGTCACCGTCAGCGCGGCAGCAGCACGCCGAACTGGTCCCGGATCTCCCGCAGGATCTCGTCGGCGCTCGCGGCGGCGTTCACGGTCTGTGCCATGGCGAGGAGCATGATGGCGGACACGACGCGCGCCGTCGTCGCGGCCTCGCTCTCGCCCGTCCGCCCGTCGCGGCGCAGGATCGCGGCGATGGCCTCCTCGGTCCGCCGCGTCGATCAGCTGGGCCTGGGCGAGAGATCGAGTGAGGTGTACGCCACCCCTCGGGGAAGCGTGGACTGGACGGCACAGCCCGCCTGCGGCCTGCCCTCTCCTGGTCAGGGGCGGGGCCCGAGCCGCTCACCCATGTTCAGTTCCAGATCGAGGGTGGCTTCTGGGCTCGCCTCCCCCAATTGCTGGAGGCGTTCTTGGACGGAGTCCCGGGCGAGTAGTTGGCTGAAGCGCGAGTTGGTGTCCGCCAGGCTCGCGGGGCTGGGCGGGGGGACTTCCTGGTTGAGGATCTCCTTGATCGCGTGGAGTGCCTCGGCGTCGAAGAAGGCGATCCGCTGTGCGAAACGTTCGACGAAGGCGTCCAGTCCGGCGTCGGGGACAGCGCGGTTGATCCAGCCGTAGCGTTCGGCGGTGTCCGCGTCGTAGTCCTCGCCCGAAGCGATGATCTCCAATGCGCGGGCCCGGCCGGTGAGCTGCCCAAGACGCTGTATGCCGCCGCAGCCGGGGATGATGCTGAAACCGATCTCCAGCTGGCTCAGGACGGCCTTCTCGCGGCTCGCGAACCGGACATCGAGCGCCGTCAGGAACTCGTTGCCGATGCCGCGTGCGCGGCCTCGGATGGAACCGACGGTGATGAAGCGAGCTTGGCGCAGTCGGCTGACCAGGTCGAACCAGCTCGGCATCCCGTCCCCGAACTCGCTGATTCTCCACAGATTGAGGTGCGCCATGAAGAAGTCGGGCAGGGCGCTGTCGAAGACGACGACCTTGACGTCGGGGTCCGCCTCGAGCCGCTCGACGATTCCGGCGAGGGAAGCCTCCACCTCGGGGTCGTAGAGGTTGATCGGGGGGTGGTTGAAGGTCACCCGCCAGTAGCCGGGGCTTCTGAGCTCGGCGCGGACGGGGGCGTTTGCGTTGTTCAGCGTGTTCTCGGGCACGGAATGAAATTCCTTGTCGTGCGGGGGCGCGCAGTGTTGGGCGGGCCGGGCACCAGGCCCGCTCCGGAGGGGTCCGGCACGGCTGGCGGCGCAGCAAGCGTGAATCCGGCAGGCACCCTCAACTGTGAGGGGCGGCGCTCTCCTCCGCGAGTCGACGTTCGCGCTCGGCCAGTCTCCGCAACTGTCGTGTCCTGCCTCAGCTAGGCGCGGGTAGCCGAACGGGGCGATGAGCGACCCTGTCGTGGACAAGTACAGATGGTGCAAGGCATCCGCCTCTGCTGCCATTCCTGCGGCAAGGAGCCCGCAAAGACCTCTCCGACCCGGTCGGCGCTCTTGTGTGCACCGTGGTATCGCGTGCCGAAGTTCTGCTGGGCCTTGTAGGCGGGGATGTCGCCGGCGCCGATGGTGCGCCGCAGGATGGCGGTGATCTCCCATCCCCTGTCAGCGTCTCGCAGTGCCTGGAGCAGTGGTACAAGGGGCTTGCGGTAGCGGGCAGCGGCGCCCCGCGGTTCGGCGGCCTCATCGTGCAGTGCGTTGTCGTGCATCTGCCCGATGACGTCGGCCAAGGACAGCTCGGGGTATTCCATGGCCCACTGCTGCCCATCGAGGGCCTCCGCCATGCCCTGTCCCTCCGGGCGGGCACGCTCTGGCGAGGAGGCCGCACCGGGCGGCCTCCTCTGTTTCAGCGGTCCGCTCCGACGCTACTGAGCGTGGCTCGCAGGGCAGGCTTGTCGATCTTTCCGGTGGGATTGCGCGGCAAGGCGTCGACCACGTGGAAGTCAACGGGGAGCTTGTACTTGGCAAGAGATCCACGGCAGTGGTCGAGCAGCTCATCGGTGGTGGCGGCCGCATCCCGGCGCAGGACGACGAAGGCGACCGGCACCTCGCCCAGGCGGGTGTCGGCGGCTCCCACCACGGCGGCCTCGAAGACGTCGGGGTACTCGCCGAGGACGGTCTCGATCTCCTTCGGGTAGATGTTGACTCCCCCTCGGATGATCATGTCCTTGATGCGGTCCACGAGGACCAGATAACCGTCCTCGTCGAAGCGGCCGACATCCCCGGTGTGCAGCCAGCCGTCGAGAATCGCGCGGGAGGTCTCCTCCGGGCGTCCCAGATAGCCGCGCGTCACGTTGGGGCCGCGCACGACGACCTCGCCCGTCTCTCCCGCAGCCGCAGTCCTGCCGTCCAGGCGCACGATGGCGGCCTCCACGCCCGGGAGCGGAAGGCCGACCGTACCCGGCTTGCGCCGGGCGAGCGGGTTCACCGACACCACGCAGGTGGACTCCGACATGCCATAGGCCTCATGAATGGGAATGCCGAACCGATGTTCAAACCTTTCGATCAGGTCGAGTGGCAGCGGCGCGCCACCGCAGATGGAGAACCTGATCGACGAACAGTCCGGCTGAACCTCCTCGGAAAGCTCGGCGAGCATCATGAGCATGGTCGGCACGGCGGAGAAGAACGTCGGCCCCACTCGCTCGACGTAGCCGAAGAAGGTATCCACCTGGAAACGGCCGGTGATGGTCACCCTGGCGCCCCCCAGCAGCGGCATCAGGAGGCTCACCACGATCCCGTTGATGTGGAACAGCGGCAGAATCAGCAGGCTGTGGTCCGTCTCATCCATTTCGGTGACCTCGACGAGCATCCGCCCCATGGCTGAGACGTTGGCATGGTCGAGCAGCACTCCCTTGGGCCTCCCGGTGCTGCCGCTGGTGTAGATGATCAAGGCCAGAGACTGCGCCTCCGTGGACGGCGCGATGGGCTCGCCGGACGGGCCGGCCTGCAACGCGGCGGCGGGGAGGCTCCCGGCGAGCGGGGCGGGTTCGGGCGTGACGACGACGACGGCACCCGAGTCACCGATCTGGTACGCGGTCTCCGCCTCGGTCAGCCTGGGGTTGATCGGCGTCACCGAGGCGCCCAGTCGCCAGGCGGCGAACAGGGCCACCACGAACTCCACACTGTTGGGCAGCATCACGCCCACCACGTCCCCAGGCCCCACCCCGCGCTCGCGAAGGACATGGGCGGCCTGTTGGACGCGCGTGAGGAACTGGGCATTGGTGAGTTCGGCGACGTCGTCACCGACGCACAGATCCTCGGGGGCACGCTGGGCCCGCAGATCCGGAAGGGCAGCGAAATGCATGACGGCTCCTCGTCCCGTGTTCCCCTCGCCGGTGAGGGGGAGATGAAGGAGACGCTAGACAGCGGCCGGGGCACGCCCTACAGGCACAGAGCACGAGACCGGGCATGGTTGTCGTGCTCTGAGAACAAGGAGCCACCCGTTGCGCCTCGCGTCGAGGCGCGCCCGTAGAGGTGTCCAAGGCGACTACCTCGCCGTGGCCGAACCGGCCGCATCGAGGAGGGGCGCCGCGGCCGGGACACCCGAGCAAAGCGACGAAGCGTACGCAATGACCTGCACACCTGCTGGCAGGAGCATCGCTGCGCCCCCTGCCGGCCGAACACCACCCGGGCCGGTGCCCGGCGGCCGTCAACCCTTGCGCAACATAGGTAAAGTACATACGGTTGTGACACTCCGCGGGTCGTCCGCCCGACGCGAGAGCATCTCGACGGCGAAGCCGACTGCCTCGGCCTGTCGCCTCAGACACGATTGGAGCCCACGCGCATGGGCGACCTCAGCACCTCGACAACCTCCCTGGGAATCGGCGACTTCCGCATTCCCGATGGGCCCCTCCCCACCCGACTGGGCATCAGCGTCCTGGAGGCGACCCCCAAACGCGTGGTCGCCACGATGCCGGTCGAGGGGAACACCCAGCCGTTCGGTCTCCTGCACGGCGGTGCCTCAGCAGCCCTCGCCGAGACGCTCGGCTCCCTGGGAGCCATGCTCCACGCCGCTCCCGACAAGGTCGCCCTCGGCGTGGATCTCAACATCACGCACCACAGGGGCGTCGGTTCCGGCGACGTGACCGGCGTTGCCACTCCCGTCCACCTCGGCGGCTCCGCCGCCACGTACGAGATCACCATCACCGACGCGCAGGACCGCCGCGTCGCCTCCGCCCGTCTCACCTGCGTGCTGCGTCCGGCCCCGGCCGCCTCGGACGGCACCGCCAACTGACCGACGCCGAGTGCCGCGACGGCGACCTGCCGTTCCCTCGCTCACGCGTTGTTTCGCTCGACTTCTTCGTACGCACCGTCTCGCTGGAGCCGCCATGTCCTCCCACCCGTTCTCTGCCCCGGGTAAGACCTCCCACGTCACCCGAGGCATCCGAAGCACTGGCCACGCGCCCGCCGAAGCCGCCCTCCGCGCCGACCTCGGGGGCGAGTGATGGGGGAATACAAGGCCCCGGTGGAGGAGTACGACTTCCTGCTCCGCCACGTCATCGACGCCCAGCACATCCTGGACGTCACCACCGACGGCGAGGTGGACCTGGACGATGTCCGCGAAGTTCTGGGACACGCCGGCACCCTCGCTTCCGAGGTGCTGGCCCCCCTCAACGCGGTCGGGGACCGTGCGGGGACCACGCTCACCGAGGGCAGGGTGACGACCGCACCCGGCTTCACCGAGGCGTACAAGGCGTTCGCCGGGGGTGGTTGGGTCGGTATCGGCCTCCCGCGCCACGCTGGTGGTGAAGGCATGCCGGCGGTGGTCTCCAACGCCGCCACCGAGATCTGGTGCGCGGCGAACATGGCGTTCGCGCTAGGACCGGGCATGACCATCGGCGCGGTTCACGCGATCTTCAACGCCGCGGACGAGAAGATCAAGCAGGTCTATCTGCCGCCGCTGGTGTCCGGCCAGTGGACAGGGACGATGAACCTCACCGAGCCCCAGGCCGGGACCGACCTCGCCGGGATCCGCACCACCGCCCGGCCGCGCCCGGACGGGAGTTGGGCGGTGAAGGGCCAGAAGATCTTCATCACCTGGGGCGACCACGATCTCACCGAGAACATCGCTCATCTCGTGCTGGCCCGCACCGAGGGCGCGCCCGAAGGTCTCGGCGGCCTCTCACTGTTCGTGGTGCCCAAGTACATCCCGCGGCCCGACGGAACCCCGGGCGAGCGCAACGCCGTCCACACCGTGTCCCTGGAACACAAGCTGGGTATCCACGCCAGCCCCACCTGCGTACTCGACTACGAGGACGCGACGGGCTGGCTGGTCGGCACCTTGCACCGTGGGCTCGAGGCGATGTTCGTGATGATGAACCACGCCCGCGTCGCGGTGGCCGCCCAGGCCCTGGGCGTGGCCGACAGGGCCTTCCAGCAGGCCGAGGCGTACGCGGCCGAGCGCGTCCAGGGCGGCGTGGTGGAACGACCGGCGAGCACTCCCATCGCCGAACACCCGGATGTACGGCGGCTGCTGCTGTCGATGCGCAGCGGCATCTCGGCCATGCGCGCGTTGCAGGTCCAGGTGGCCGGCTGGCTCGACCTGGGGCGCGCCGGGGAATCCGCCGAGGAACACCGGTTCGCCGAATTCTTCGTCCCCGTCCTCAAGGGCTGGCTCACGGAGACCTCCGTTCAGATCACGTCCGACGCCCTCCAGGTGCACGGCGGCTCGGGCTTCATCGAGGAGACCGGCGCCACCCAGCACCTGCGCGACGTCCGGATCACGCCCATCTACGAGGGCACCACCGCGATCCAGGCCAACGACCTGGTCCGTCGCAAGGTGGCACGTGACGGCGGCGCCACCGCGGAGGCGGCCTACACCCTGGTCGCGTCGTGCCTGCCGGCGCTGCGCAGCCACGACCACCCGGTCGCCGAGCGCACCGCGTACCGTCTGGAGCGGGCTCTGGCCGCCGGTCGCCAGGCGACCGCAGCGCTGCTGCATCAGTCCCGCGAGAACCCGCGGGACGCGCTCGCCGGCGGCGTCCCCTACCTCCTGCAGTGGGGACTGCTTGCCGGCGGCTGGATGCACGCACGCATCCTCCTCGCCGCGCTCGAAGCACCGGAACACCCGTCCACGGCGCGACGCATTCTGGACGCCGACTTCTACGGTGCCCACCACCTCAGCCGGGTGCCACAGTTGACCGAAGTCATCGCGGCCGGAGAGATCGTGTAAGCGTTCGGTTCCGCGCCGCGCCCGGCGAATGAAACGAGGAGCGAGCCCTACCATGCAGCCCACGTTGGGAGATGAGGCGCTTGCCGCCCTGGTGTCGGACCGCCTTGTGGCGATGCGGGATGCCGTGCTCCGGGACGTCGTGCGAACGGTCCGCGCGGAGATCGGCGAGTTCGACCAGGACCCGGTCGCGCGCTCCCTCCTCGAGGCGAGCATCACCGAGAACATCGTGGCGGTACTGCACTTCTCCGCTCGGGGCATCGACGCCGAGCACATCGAGACCCCGACCGCGGCTCTGGCCCACGCACGGATGCTGGCCCAACGCGGCATTCCCCTGTCGGCCCTCGTACGCTCCTACCATGTCGGGCACACGCAGGCTCTGAGCCTATTCCTCACAGCACTGGACGATCTCCCCGCCGATGAGCGGGCGCATCTCGTAGTCGCGCTGGTCGACCGGGGCGGGATGTACATCCACAAGGTGTGCGAACAAGTGAGCCGCGCCTACGAAAGCGAGCGCGACCGGTGGCTTGCCGACCCCAGCGGCGTCCGCCAGTACTGGGTCGGCAAACTGCTGGGCGGCGGCCCGATCGACCGGGCCGCCGCCGAACGGGCACTTCACTACCCTCTGGACACCGTCCACCTCGGCTGCGCACTCTGGCCGACCAGTGAGATGACTCCGTCTCAGCTGTCCTCCGCCGTCGAGGACGTTCGTGCACACCTGGTGACCAAGGTAGGTGCCCGGGCCTCGCTCGTGGTACCGACGGACGCGCAGGAGTGCAGGCTGTGGCTCGCCCTGCCTCCCGGGGCAGACCGTGAGCTCGGCGCCTTCGAACCTCCGGCCGCAACGCGCCTGCACGCCTCCCTGGGCCGGCCCGGCGCCGATCTGGCCGGCTTCCGCACCACGGCGCGCCAGGCCGCCCAGGTCAAGGAGATCATCGCCACCCGGCAGAGCCGGCCAGCGCGCCCGGTCGCCGGATCCGAGCGGCCCGCGGAACCGCAATGGGTGCGATACGACGACCTCGCGCCCGTCGCACTGATGGCAGGCGACCTGGTGGCCGTCCACGAGTTCACGGCGGCGACGCTCGGAGCGCTCGCAGACACCGGGGTACGCAACGCCATGCTGCGCGAGACGCTCCGTACCTTCCTCGATCACCACCGGAGCCACACGGCTGCGGCAGAGGTCATGCAACTGCACCGGAACTCGGTGCAGTACCGGGTGCAGCAGGCCACCGCGCTGCTACCGGCGACAGCCCGGAGTCTGGAGCACGACTTCAACGTCCGCGCCGCGCTTCTGCTCGTGCACTGGCTGGGGGGGGGCGGGCGGGGGGGCGGGGCACGGAGCGAGGAGTTGGCCGGGCCCGGGGCCCCCCCCCCCCCCACAAACCACACCACCCCCCCCACGCCCGCCCCCCACA
>NZ_JBIAVQ010000028.1:0-41154 GCF_042894505.1 Streptomyces sp. NPDC001536 | reverse complement strand
ACCCCCCCGTCCGGGGCCTCCATCCGGTGGCCCCGCCCCCGCCCCGCGCCCCCCCCCCCCGCCCCTAGACCGCCCCCCCCCACCACCCCCCCGCGTCGCCCAGACACTCACTCCACCAGCAACGACACCGTCTCGGCGACACAGACGGGCTTCTCGCCGCCCCGGCGCTCGATCGTCACGCGGAAGACAGCCTGCGCCCCCTGCGGACCGCGCTTCAGCTCCAGCAGTTCCACAGTGCCACGCAGTTCGGAGCCCACGGGGGTCGGGGCAGGGAAACGCACCTTGTTGCTGCCGTAGTTGATGAGCGTGGCCAGGCCTTCCACCTGGGCCGCCTCGACCAGCAGTACCGGGATGAGGGACAGCACCAGGTAGCCATGAGCCACCGTGGTGCCGTAGGGGCCCCGCGCCGCCTTCTCGGAGTCCACGTGGATCCACTGCCGGTCGCCGGTGAGGTCGGCGAACCGGTCGATCTCGTCCTGGGTGATGGTGTGCCACTCGCTGCGGCCCATCACGGTGCCGACCGCCTTCTCGAGTCCGTCAAGGCCGTGGTACGTCTTCATGTCGAATCTCCCTCAGGCCTTGGGGCCGCCGGCCACGTACAGGACCTGGCCGCTGACGAACGAAGCGTCCTCACGGACGAAGAACGACACCGCTGCGGCGACGTCGGCCGGTTCGCCGACCCGCTGGACCGGGATGTTCTGGGAGGCGTACTCCTTGAGCTCGTCGAAGGACAGACCGACCCGCTTGGCTGTCCCGGCGGTCATGTCGGTGGCGATGAAGCCGGGCGCGACGGCATTGACAGTGACGCCGAACTTGCCGAGCTCGATGGCGAGCGTCTTGGTGAATCCCTGCACGCCAGCCTTGGCGGCCGAGTAGTTGGCCTGGCCCCGGTTGCCGAGCGCGGAGTCGCTGGAGAGGTTGACGATGCGGCCCCAGCCGGCTTCGGTCATGTACTTCTGAGTGGCCCGGCTAACCAGGAACGAGCCCCGAAGGTGCACGTTCATGACGGTGTCCCAGTCGGCGGTGCTCATCCTGAACAGCAGGTTGTCGCGCAGCACCCCGGCGTTGTTGACGACGACAGTGGGCGCGCCGAGTTCCTCGGCGACGCGGGCCACCGCGCGCTCGACGGACTGCTCGTCGGAGACGTCCGCACCGACGGCGAGAGCCCGGCCGCCGGCCTCTTCGATGCGGGCGGCCACGGGCTTGCAGGCGTCGCCGTCGAGGTCGAGCACGGCAACGGCGAGGCCGTCCGCGGCCAGGCGCGCGGCGACTGCGGCGCCGATGCCACGCGCCGCCCCGGTGACGATCGCCGTCCGGGTGGTGGTGGGGGTCATGAGGGTGTTCCATTCCTGAGCCGGGCCTCCGGCCCGCTCATGCCGGTGCCACAACGCGCTGCGAGCACGTCAGTGGCGGAGAAGAAGGGCGAGTGGCCCCTGTCAGTGATGTGGAAGTCGGCTCGACGTGCGCTCGGCCCGCATCCGCCGGCAGGACGGCGGGACCGCATGGTCCGTGGCGCTCCGATATACGCCTTCTGTACGTCTTAGGCACCGATGCGGATCGGCGCCCCGCGACAGCGGTGGCACCGCGAACGCCTCGCACACCGTGGCAGCGGCACCGTCCGTGGCGAACTTGCGGCTGGAGAAGCCGCCTGGTGCGCCACGGCCATGAGGCGTCAGCCCTTCACCGAACGGGCCGAGCCCCACAGAGCGCCCGGATTGACACGGTCCGGATGAATCTCCAGCATCGCCCGGTACAGCTCCTCGGTGGAACCGGTGCGCGCGACGCAGTCCTCGAAGTCATCGATGTACACGCGGGTCTCGGCAAGGATGTCCGGGGAGTCAGGCCGGTCGGGACGCTTGTGCCCCGCGACGACATGGTCGGGGTCAAGGTCGCCGATCACGTCGAGCGCCTCCTTCCACGCTTTACGGCCCGCACTCGGCGACTCGGCGAGGTAGAGGTGCACATCGTTGTAGGCGGCGTCCCCGGCTACGACAAGTCCGATCGACGGGACGTGCAGCGCGGTCGTGTCATCGGTATCGGTGTGACCGAGCGGCACGATCACCAACTCCCGGCCCTCGAGTTCGAGCACCGTCTCCTCCACCGGGTCGGCGGCGGCGATGCGGCGCGGGATCTGGCCCGGGAACCGCGCGCTCCAGAAGCTCTCGACGAAGCTCGGTTCCATCTGCTTCGACATGTGCTCGACGACCGCGGGTGTGGCGACCGGCCGGGCACTCGGAAAACGATCGAGGAGGGTCGCCAGCCCGAACCAGTGATCGCCGTGTCCGTGGGTGACGTAGATCGTCGTCAGGTTCCGGTCGAACGACTCCACCCACTCGGCGAGCGCGGCAGCCTGCTGGGCCGTCATGACCGGGTCGACGAGAACCGCGTCGCGGTCGCCGTAGACGAGCGTCGATGAGATCGGCGACCACATCCGCCGCTCCACACCGGGCGGCAGATCACTGATCGCTGTCGGGATCGAGGGTGAGACGTGGACCGCGTACCGCAGATCCTTCTTACCGGCCAAGGCCTACTCCTGTCGCTCAGTCGTTCAGTGGTTCAGTGGTCCAAGCGCCTGTGCCCCGTGGTCGAGGTGGCGTTGTCGGTGCGAGGGCAGGGCTCCCTGTACCGCTCCAGCCGGGAGTGCGCCGGCCCTGGGCACTCGGCCGACAGGGCGCGGACAACTCCGCGTTCCTCGGGGTCACTGTCAGAGAGCCGCCGCCAGCTCGGTGCCCTGGCGGATTGCCCGCTTGGCGTCGAGTTCGGCGGCGACGTCGGCCCCGCCGATGACGTGGACGGACTGGTCGGCCTCGCGCAGTTCCTCGTACAGGCCGCGGTTCGGCTCCTGCCCAGCGCACAGCACCACCGTGTCGACCGGGATGAGCTGCGCATCGCCGTCGACGGTTATGCGCAGGCCGCCGTCCTCGATGCTGTCGTAGGTGGCTCCCGCCACCATGGTGACGCCGCGGTGCTTGAGTTCGGTCCGGTGGATCCAGCCGGTGCTGGTGCCGAGCCCCGCGCCCACCTTGCTCGTCTTGCGCTGGAGGAGATGTACGGTCCGGGTCGGCTTCCCCTGTTCTGCCGGGCCGAGGCCGCCGCGGTCGCGGTAGTCCGTGTCGACGCCCCAGTGCCGGGAGTAGACCTCCGGGTCAAGGCTCGCCTTGTGGCCCGGGTCGGTCAGGTAGGCGGCGACGTCGAAGCCGATGCCGCCGGCGCCGATGATCGCCACGCGCTCGCCGACCGTCACCCGGTCACGCAGGACGTCCAGGTAGCTCACCACCTCGGGACGATCCTGCCCAGGAATCCCGGGGTCTCGGGGCGTGACGCCGGTGGCCAGGGCGATCTCGTCGAACGAGCCCGCGATCAGGCTCTGCGCCGTCACCCGGGTGCCCAACCGCACATCGACGCCGTGCTGTTCGAGCTGGACGCGGTAGTACCGCAGCGTCTCGTCGAATTCCTCCTTGCCCGGGACGCGCCGGGCCACGTTCAGTTGACCGCCGATCTCGTCGTCGGCCTCGAACAGCGTGACCTGATGGCCGCGTTCGGCGGCAGCGACGGAGAGCGCCAGGCCGGCCGGGCCAGCTCCGACAACGGCCAGGTGCTTGCGCCGGCGCGTCGGGGACAGGACCAGCTCGGTCTCGTGACAGGCCCGCGGATTCACCAGGCAGGTGGTGATCTGGCCGCTGAAGACGTGGTCCAGGCAGGCCTGGTTGCAGCCGATGCAGGTGTTGATGGTCTCGGCACGCCCGTCACGCGCCTTCGCCACGAAGTCGGGGTCGGCCAGGAACGGACGGGCCATGGACACCAGGTCCGCTCGACCCTCGGCCAGCAGCCGCTCGGCGACCTCCGGCGTGTTGATCCGGTTGCTGGTCACCAGGGGAACGGAGACGGCTCCCATCACCCTCTCGGTGACCCAGGTGAAGGCTCCGCGCGGCACCGAGGTGGCGATGGTCGGGACGCGTGACTCGTGCCAGCCGATCCCGGTGTTGATGATGGTTGCTCCCGCCGCCTCGACCGCTTTGGCGAGGGTGATGACCTCGTCCAGGGTGCTGCCGCCGGGTATCAGGTCGAGCATGGAGAGCCGGTAGACGATGATGAAATCCGGTCCGACCCGCTCGCGTGTCCGGCGGACGATCTCGACCGGGAAGCGCATGCGGTTCTCGTAGCTGCCGCCCCACTCGTCGGTGCGGTGATTGGTCGCGGGAACGATGAACTCGTTGATCAGGTAGCCCTCGGAGCCCATGATCTCGACGCCGTCGTAACCGGCCACCTTGGCGAGTTCGGCCGCCCGCACGAACGCCTGGATCGTTTCCTCGACCTCCTCGCCGGTCAACGCGTGCGGCACGTTCGGATTGATGGGGGCCCGGATCGCGCTCGGCGCCACCAGGTCCGGGTGGTTGGAGTACCGGCCGCCGTGCAGGATCTGCATGGCGATCCGGCCGCCCTCCCGGTGCACCGCCTCGGTGATCACCGCGTGCTGCTGAGCCTCGGCCTCGGTCGCCATCCGGGCAGCACCATGGCCGAGCCGACCCCGGTCATCGGGCGCGATCCCGCCCGTGACGATCAATCCGACCCCACCCCGCGCCCGCTCGGCATAGAACGCTGCCATCCGTTCGAAGCCCCGCTCGGCCTCTTCGAGGCCGACGTGCATCGAACCCATGATCACCCGGTTCGGAAGCGTCGTGAAGCCCAGGTCCAGAGGGCTCAGCAAGTGGGGGTAAGCGGTCATCGGTACGACTCCTCGTCCTGAACCGACTGCTTCCTGCAGTCGGTTGCAGATGCCATGTTGTGCAACTACTTGTCTAAGGGGTGGGGCTGGTCGGGCGCCGAGGCGGTGCGGTCGACCACCCGGCCGGACCCCGAACGCGCCGATGCCCGACGGCCCGATGAGCGCGCCTCGCGCTACGCCTGCAGGTGCTCCCGGAACCATTCGAGTGCTCCCGCGCCGGCACGTTCGAACTGACTGCGGTACGGGTCGAAGTGACCACCGGGGATGAGGATCAGCTTCTTGGGCTCGAGGGCCTCCTCGTAGGCCTCGAGAGCGACGTCGGTCACGGTCAGGTAGTCGGCCTCGGCGACGATCATCAGCAGAGGCGTGGGGGACACCCTCCGGATGAACTGCCCGGGCTCGTACATGCGCGCCATGCGGGTGGAGCGCACAGTCACCCGGTTCTCCCAGACGCCCTCGGGCAGCTCCTGGAGATAGAAGTCGACAGCGTCACTGGAGTAGTACGACGCGTGGACCGCCGGATCGGAGCTGACGATCTGCTGGTAGCGGACCCGTTCCCCGCGGGCGGCACTGCGCTCCTCTTCCGCGAACCCCTCTTCGAGGGCGGGAACGAGATGCGGAGGAACCCGCCGAAGTGCCTGCCGGTGGCCGCTGATGTTCGGAACCTGCGCGACGACGGCCTTAAGACGCCGGTCCGTAGCACCGAGCACGATGGCATGGCCTCCGGCGAAACTGCTTCCCCAGACACCGATCCGGCCGGGATCGACCTCCGGCTGCGCCTCCAGGAAGGAAATCGCGCGGCGCCAGTCATCGGTCTGCACCCACGGATTGACGTCCTGACGCGGTTCACCGTCGCTGGCGCCGAACGTGCGGTGGTCGTGGAGCAGCACCGCGAAGCCCGCCTCGGCGAACAGCCGCGCAAAGCCCTCCAGAGTGTGCTCCTTGACACCGGCGTAGCCGTGAGCCATCGATATGGCCGGATGAAGACCCTCGCCTTCCGGCACGAAGTACCACCCGCGCAGAGTCACCCCGCCCTCGGCGGTGAATGCCACGTCTCGCCTGTCAACCATGGTTTGCCAGTCCTCTCTGATCAGGCAGGTGCCGACCAGCGTCGTTCACCGGGAGCCACCGGTACCGGAAAGCGTCGTTGCCGTCATGGCGGCCGACCGTAGCAGTTACGTACAGAGGTTACAACGGTATGACTATGTCGCTCGCCGATCCGGCCGAACAGCCGCAGCACCCCGGCCAACCCGCCGCCTTTTCGTGCGGCAGGGCTGGTACTGACACACCCATAGACGTTACGCTCCTGTACGGATGGCGATCAACGCCCTGCCGCGGGCCGGGCGCCGCAGCCGGCGGCACCTCGGCTGAGGCGCGCTAAACGGAGAGTGGAATGATCATCGATACGGCATCGCTCGACGCCAGGTCGAGCTACAAACTCCTCATCGGCAGTGTTCTGCCGCGCGCGATCGCCTGGGTCAGCACCCGGTCGACCGCGGGCGTCGGCAATGTGGCTCCGGTGTCGTTCTTCACCGTCGTAGGCCGCCTTCCCCCGATGGTGTCGATCTCCCTTCAGCCCCGCTCCGACGAGGTGACCCTGAAGGACACGTTCGTCAACATCCGGGACACCGGTGAGTTCGTGGTGAACATGGCCTCGATCGGCCATGCCGACGAGGTGCACCGCTCCGCCTTCGAGTTCGCCTCGGATGTCGACGAATTCGAGGCACTCGGCCTGGAGAAGGGCGAGTGCGAGGTCGTAGCGGCGCCCCGGATCGCCGACGCCCCCATTTCCATGGAGTGCGTGGTCGATCGGATCATCCCCATGCCCCCGATGCCGGACCACGTGGTGTGGGGGCGCGTGGAGCGCTTCCACGTGCGCGACGACCTCTACCTGCCCGGCGGGCGCATCGACATCGGTGCCCTGGGGGCCGTCGGGCGTCTGGCCGCCGAGTACTCGCTCGTCGACAACATCTTCACCACCCCCCTTCCCGAGGAGCTCGTCGAGCGTCTGCGCGTGACGCGCAGCGCGCGGCTCGATGAACGTCCGACGGACTTCTCACCCATCGACACGGCGGAATGGTCGCCGTCCGGATCAACGAAGACTGGACCGAAATGACCAGAGACATCATGCACACCGACCCTGCCACCACCCGTGAGGGCGAGGCGCTACCGGGGGCGCCGACGCTGGTGCTCGTCCACGGCTTCCTGGACGACACCACCGTCTGGGACGGCTTCATCCAGGCCCTGCATGGCGCCCTGACGACGGTGCGCCTCGACCTTCCGGGTTCCGGGGCCCGTGCATCCGCCTCCGTGGATGCGCAGAAGCTGAGCCTGGCCCTGTTCGCCGACGAGGTCGCATCCGTCATCGACGAGATCGAGGGCCCGGTTGTTCTCGTTGGCCAGAGCATGGGATCCCAGGTGGCCGAGCTCGCGGCGGCCGCCCGGGCCGAGCGCGTGGCCGGGCTGGTTCTGCTCACTCCGGTCCCCCTGGGAGGCACGCATCTGCCCGACGAAGCCGTCGCGCCGTTCCGGGCCCTCGGCGGGAACGTGGAGGCCCAGCGTGCCGTGCGCAGCCAGCTCTCACCCGAGCTGGACGATGCGGCACTGGACAAACTGGGCCGCAGCGGCCTGCTGGTCCCGCCGCCCGTGGTGGCCCGCTACGTCGACATCTGGAACACCGGGGCCGACGAGGCACCGGAGAAGAGCCCATACCCCGGCCCCGTCCTCATCGTCCGCGGCGACAGCGACGGGTTCGTCACCGAAGAACTGGTCACCGAAGTCATCGCACCCCGCTTCCCCGGCGCGAGCCTGGCCACAATTCCCGACGGCGGCCATTGGCTACACGTTGTGCACCCTGATGCCCTGGTCCGCGAAGTCCTCGTCTTCCTCCAGAACCTGAATGCCGACGCCGCGGCTTCTGGCTGGCGCAGCGGCTTCGCGGAGCAGTCCGCCAGTACCTTCGGCGAGGGCTTCGCCGAAGACGTGGTGCTGGAGGCCAGCGTCCTGGTCAAGCCCATCGCCGGCCGAACGTCCGTCGCCTCGGTCATGGCCGCTGCGAGCACGATCTACGAGTCGCTGGAATTCACGGCCGAGGCCTCCGACGCAACCACGACCTACCTGCAGTGGAAGGCGACGGCGTTCGGCGGAGTGCAACTCTTCGGCGTCACCGTCCTGGAGAAGAACGCTGATGGCAAGGTCGTGCGGGCGGCGATCCACCACCGTCCTCTCGGAGCAGCCCTGCAGTTCTCCGCCGCGATCCGCGATCGGCTGGCCGGCGTGGTTCCGCCCGAGCACTTCTACGCGGGCGACACGCAGGCTGCCGCAGGCGCATAGCCGGATTCGCCCACCTGTCCCCACAGACACCGAACGACCCATCTCGAAGGGATGGAGCACCTATGAGTCACCTGGGCGTCGACATCGACGATCACGTCGCCGAGATCATCCTCGACAACCCGCCGCAGAACCGTATCGACGAACAGATGGCCGAGGAACTACTCGCCGCGGTCGAGAAGGCGGAGTCGGCGGGAGCGCGGGCGATTCTTCTGCGGGCCGAAGGGCCTGACTTCTCTTACGGCGGGGACATCGTCACGTGGCCCGATCTCGACGTGCGGCAGTTGCGGACGCTGTTCGAGCGGTACATGTTCGCCTTCAACCGGTTCGAGCAGATTCCCGTACCGGTTGTCGCGGCGGTGAACGGCCTGTGCTTCGGTGGCGGTTTCGAGCTCGCTCTGCGCTCCGACGTGATCTTCGCCGGTGAGGGGGCCCGGTTCGGGCACCCCGAGCAGAGCCTGGGCTTGGTCACCCTGCTCGGCGGGATCTACCGGTCGGCGGCTCGCGTGGGCCGTGCCCGAGCCTTCGAATGGGCGCTGAACTCGGAACAGGTACCGGCTGCCACCATGGCGCAGGCCGGAGTCGTCAACCACGTCCTCCCCGACGGCGAAGTCCTCGAAGCCGCCCGGGCGTTCGCGCGCAAGGTGGCCGCTGGGCCCACGCGGGCGCACGCCGCGCACAAGGCGCTGTTGCGGTTGTGGGAGGCCGGGGGTACGAAGGCCGCCGACGATGCGATGTTCGACATCGCCATCCCGCTGTTCGAGTCGAAGGATGTGGCTGCCGGCCTCACGTCGGCCGTGGCGGCCTACAAGGCCGGGCGGCCCCGGCCCGCGGTCGACTTCACCGGGGAATAGGCGGGGTGGGGCCGTCGCCCCGACGGCCCCACCCCGCGAAGACCCCAGGAGAACGAGATGACCGAGGCGGTCCACTGGCCGGCCTCCGCCCGCTGTCAGCAAGCCCAGGACACCGCCCCGATGAAACACAGCGAGCCTGGGCAAACCACCCCGCCCCATCTCCTGGAGTCCGTCGACACAGCGGAGCAATGCCTCCCCTCCTCCCTGACCACGCTCAGCACCATCGATCCCAGCACCTCTCCCCCACCCCACCCCCTCGACACACGCGGCCTTGCACGCCTCCGCACCCTGCGCGGCGACCGCCATGCCGCACTGGCCACCGGACACACCGACGCGCCCCCTCCGCGCTCGCACGGAGCGGCTTGTCGTGCTGGACCGGACGAATGCGTCGTTCTTTGACTCGTCGGGGCGGATCTGCTGCTGCGAGCGCGACGGGAGGCGGAGAACGCGGCGGTGGTACTGGTCCTGCCCTGCGTCCCGGGCCTGCTGCACCGGATTGTGGAGATGACCGGAGCCGATCAAGTCCTGCAGGTCTTCGACACCGTCACCGACGCCGCGACCACCCTGAGTAGTTGGCGGCACAGGCTGCGCACTGTGGCCCCCGCCGACCGCGCCCCTCCGGCCGCCATCGCGCGCACCGCGGGCCGGCTCTCCCACGCGTACGGAGCGCGCAAGCACTGACCGCCGACGCGTTCTTCTGGACGGCAGGCCTCACCCTCAGCGCTGCGGTCGTGGGCGCCGACCCGCACTGGATCACGCACTGACTGACCGTCACGCTGCTGACCGGGCTCGGTATGGGTCTCACCTTGCCCGTCCAGTCCGCAGCCGCCGCCCAGTCGCTTCCTCCAGGACGGTTCGCGCTCGGCTCGGCGATCAACGCCAGCCTCCGCCAACTCGGCGCCGTCCTCGGCATCAGCCTCTTCGTCGCCGTGCACCCCCACGGCGGCGACGGCCGTCGAATCCTTCCACCGAGTCTGGCAACTGTTCGCGGCCCTCGGCCTGGCGGCCGGACTTCTCCTGTGGGCACCACGGCTGCGCCGGGGCTGAGCGGCGGTGGCGCCGTGGTGGGGCCGAGAGACCGCACCGCGGCACCACCACCCAGCGTCGCCGACGAAACCGAGGGGCCGTCAGAGCCGTTCGAGGATCGTGGCGTTGGCCAGACCACCCGCCTCGCACATGGTCTGGAGGCCGTAACGGGCACCCCGGTCCTCCATGCTGTGCAGGAGGCTGGTCATGATGCGGGCCCCGCTGCTGCCCATCGGGTGGCCGAGAGCAATGGCACCACCGCGCACATTGACCTTCTCCAGGTCGACACCGGTCTCACGCTGCCAGGCCAGCACCACGGAGGCGAACGCCTCGTTCACTTCGAAAAGGTCGATGTCGTCGAGCGTCAGCCCCGCCTTCGCCACAACCTTCTGAGTGGCAGGCATGACGGCAGTGAGCATGAACAGCGGGTCGTCGCCGACCACAGTGAAGGTGTGGAAGCGGGCACGCGGCCGGAGGCCCAGCCGCTCGGCCACGTCCGAGCCCACGATGAGCAGCGCCGAGGCACCGTCAGTCAACGGGGAGGAGTTGCCTGCCGTGACGGTCCAGCCGATCTCGGGGAACCGCTCGGCGAATTGCGGGCCGTAGAAGGCCGGCCTGAGTCCGGCCAGACCCTCCGCGGTGGTGCCCGCCCGGACGGTCTCATCCTGCTGCCCGGCCCAGGCGACCTCACGATCGAACTCGCCACGCCCCCAGGCCCCGGCAGCGCGCAGGTGGGACTCCGCGGCGAAGGCGTCCTGCTCCTCGCGGCTGATCTTCCAGCGTGCCGCGATCAGCTCGGCGCTGATCCCCTGAGGGACCAGTCCATCGGGGTAACGCTCACCCACCCTGGGGCCGAACGGGTCGCTGCCGGGCAGCATGTTCGAGCCCATGGGCACGCGCGACATCGACTCCACGCCGCAGGCGATGGCGACGTCGTACGCGCCGCTCATGACACCCTGTGCGGCGATGTGCGCCGCCTGCTGCGAGGAGCCGCACTGCCGGTCGACGGTCATGGCCGGAACGCTCTCGGGGAAACCGGCCGCCAGTACCGCACTGCGCGTGGTGTTGAAGGACTGGTCGCCGACCTGGGTCACGCATCCCCCGATGACGTCGTCGACCAGCGCCGGGTCGATCCCCGCCCGCTCCACCAGCGCCGACAAGGTCCGCGCCAGCAGGTCCACGGGGTGTTCTCCGTGGAGCGAGCCTCCCGGCTTCCCCCTGCCGACCGGCGTGCGAACCGCCTCGATGATCACGGCATCCCGCATGACAGCCTCCTGAGTTCTGAATTCCCAACCCGCACATGTGCTGCTGGCGGATACGCACGGTCGATTCGGCCCGCCATCGCCCAACGCGTCACATCTCCCAGTCGGCGAGGAGAGTACGACGCCCGCAGACACCCTAGCCCATGTCATAGGCATCAGCACTTTACCTATGTCAAATCGTCTCTTTCGATGTACGGTGACCGCTAGCACAGCGGCACCCCAGGCCGCACAGTGAAAGGGTGGTGTCGCGTGATCTCGAAGATCCGCACGAGCGTCGCCGAGGCCGTGGCAGGGATCGAGGACGGATCGACGATCATGATCGGCGGGTTCGGCAGAGCCGGTCAGCCCGTGGAGCTGATCGGCGCCCTTCTCGAGCAGGGCGCCCGCGAACTCGTGGTCATCAACAACAACGCGGGCAACGGAGACACGGGCCTGGCGGCCCTGCTCGCCGCCGGCCGCGTACGCAAGATCGTCTGCTCGTTCCCGCGCCAGAGTGACTCGCACGTCTTCGACCGTCTCTACGGGGCGAAGGAGATTGAGCTCGAACTGACGCCGCAGGGGACACTGGCCGAACGCATCCGGGCCGCGGGCGCGGGAATCGGCGCGTTCTTCACTCCCACCGGGTTCGGCACCCCGCTGGCCGCCGGCAAGGAGCATCGCGTCATCGACGGGCGCGACCACGTGCTGGAACACCCTCTGCACGCCGACTACGCCCTGGTGAGCGGCCACCTTGCCGACCGCTGGGGCAACGTGGTCTACCGCAGGACCGCGCGGAACTTCGGCCCGATCATGGCTGCCGCCGCGCGGACGACCGTCGTACAGGTCGACCGCGTCGTGGAGTTGGGCGCGATCGATCCCGAGACCGTGGTCACGCCGGGCATCTTCGTCGATCGGGTCGTCGGTGTCGGAGAGCGCGCATGGCTGCGTGAGGGCGTCTTCGTCGGCGCCGCGGACGCGGAAGGCAACCCGAACCCGGGCTCCTTCGCATCACGGGATGACCAACGATGACCGATCTCAGCTCCGGCCTCTCCCGACGCGAACTCGCCGCCCGCATCGCCCTCGACATTCCCGAGGGCTCCGTCGTGAACCTGGGAATCGGCGCACCGACCCTCGTGGCCGACGCCATTCCCGACGATTTGGAAGTCATCCTGCACACCGAGAACGGCATGCTGGCGATGGGGCCCGCACCAGTACCCGGTCAAATCGATCCGGACCTCATCAACGCGGGCAAGCAGCCGGTGACCGAGCGGCCAGGGGCCTCCTACTTCCACCACGCCGACTCGTTCGCCATGATGCGCGGAGGCCACCTGGACATCTGCGTGCTCGGCGCGTTCCAGGTCTCCGAGCGCGGCGACCTCGCCAACTGGCACACCGGCGCCGCCGACGCCATACCGGCTGTCGGCGGGGCGATGGACCTGGCGATCGGGGCCAGGTCGGTGTGGATCATGACCGATCTGCTCACCCGGGACGGCACACCGAAACTCGTCGCACAGTGCAGCTACCCCCTCACCGGCGTGCGCTGTGTGTCCCGCGTGTACACGGACCAGGCAGTGTTCGACGTCACGCCCGCCGGCTTCGTGGTGCGCGAGTTGTTCGGCAGCGCCACGATCGACGCGCTCGCCTCGGCCACCGGACTGCACCTCGAGGACGGACGAGTCGCCCCGTTGCCGACCGGAACCGACCGAGCGCCGGCGCGGTTCCGCCACCCCACGACCATGAACGAACACGGACGAGGTCATGACCGGTAGCTTCATATACGACGCGCTACGCACCCCCTTCGGAAAGTACGGCAAGGCGTTCTCGGGCATACGCCCGGACGACCTCGCCGCACACGTCATGAGCGCCATCGTCGAACGGCAGCCCGACCTGGACCCGGGACGGATCGACGACATCATGTTCGGCAACGCCAACGGCGCCGGCGAGGACAACCGCAACGTGGCCAGAATGGGCGCGCTGCTGGCAGGGTTCCCCACCAACGTGCCCGGGGTGACCGTCAATCGCCTGTGCGGCTCCGGAGTCGAGGCAGTCATCCAGGGCAGCCGCGCCATCGAAGCCGGTGACGCCCGACTCGTACTCGCCGGCGGCGTCGAGTCGATGAGCCGCGCACCGTGGGTCGTGCCCAAACCGGACCGAGCGTACCCGGCGGGCAACAGGACCATGGTCTCGACGACCCTGGGATGGCGGCTCGTGAATCCGCGCATGCCCGAGAAATGGACCATCCCGCTGGGGCAGACCGCCGAAATCCTGGCAGAGCGATTCGAGATCTCGCGCGAGGAGCAGGACACCTTCGCCCTGCGCAGCCACAAGAACGCGGCACGCGCATTCGCGGAAGGGGCCTACGCGAAAGAAATCATCGGCGTTCCCGGCGTCGACCTGGACCGGGACGAGGGCATCCGCGACGACACGAGCCTCGCTGCCCTGGCCGGACTCAAGCCGGCGTTCGTCGCGAACGGAAGCGTCACAGCGGGCAACTCGTCTCCCCTCAACGACGGAGCCTCGGCAGTGCTGCTCGGAGGGGAGAACGCCCTGCCCGGAGCACACCCCCTGGCCCGCATCATCGGACGAGGAGTGGCAGGCAACGACCCGGACGTCTTCGGCATCGCACCGGTGGAGGCAGCCAACCGCGCCCTCGCCCGCGCCGGCAAGAGCTGGTCGGACGTGGATCTCGTCGAACTCAACGAGGCCTACGCCGCGCAGAGCATCGCCTGTCTGCGGCTGTGGCCCGAGCTCGACCCCGAGAAGGTGAATGTGGACGGTGGCGCCATCGCCATCGGCCACCCCCTCGGGGCCTCCGGAGGACGCATCGTCGGACATCTCGCTCACGCACTGGCCACGCGTGGCGGCGGCATCGGCGTCGCGGCGATCTGCATCGGCGTGGGTCAGGGGCTCGCGGTGGTACTCGAAGCGTGAGCGACCGCTCTCGCGACGGACACGGCACGGCCTCCCTCCCCGATCCACGGCGCGGTCCTTGTGGGCGATCAGCGATAAGAAGGCGCAACTCGGGGATGCGGCGACACTCGACCCGGCCGGACGACGGGTGCCGCACGGCGTGAGGTGGACCATGGACATCGACTGCGACATGGAGGTCGGACGAACCACGCTCCGAGCAGCCCTTGCCAGTCCGAAGCGTTCCTTGGAGGACACATGTGAGACGGCACAGCAGTGTCTACGGGCCTGGCTGCAATCGACGATGCCGTTCTGCTCCTGGCCCGCACTCGGCCGCTGACGCCCGACGCAGTACGGCCCCGCACCCACGTCGGCGCGTCTTCGACGGAGGCGGCGGGGACTGCTCACCGTCTCCCAGCTCACCGAGGGCTGGGCTGCCGGCATGTCGGCCGACGAGACTGTCCGGGCGAAGCGCCCCCTCTCCCTCGGCCAACGGCCAACGGCCAACGAAAGGTGACTCCTTGAACAGCGACACCCCCGGACGAACCACCTCCGCCCATGAGGCGGTGCGAGCCTGCGCCGTCCAAGCCCAGCAGGGCGCCACGGCTCTCGCACGAGCTTCGGACACGGCCATCGACGCTGCCATCCTCGGCATTGCGGAGCGGGTCACCACAGCGCAGCGCATGCTGGTGACCGCGAACCAAGAGGACCTCGCGGCGGCCGCATCCGCCGGAATGTCCCCAGCCCTGCTGGACCGCCTGCGGTTGACAGGCCCCCGGCTCGACACCATGGCAGCCGAACTCCGCGTCCTCGCGAATGTCGTGCACGAGCCCAGGGACACGGTCCTCGAAGAGCGCCCGGACGGCCTGACCTTGTGGGAACGACGCCGTCCCGTCGGCGTCATCGGCGCGAACTTCGAAGCGCGTCCGAACGTGACCCTCGACATCGCCTCCCAGCTCCTCAAGTCGCGCAACGCGGGCGTACTGCGCACCGGGTCCGCGGCGCTGCGCTCGTCCCAGGCGCTGCTGGCGCACGTCGTCGGACCGGCCCTGAGTGACGCCGGCCTCGACCCGGACGTCCTTCAGCTCGTTCCCCACAAGGATCGCTCCGCTGCCTACGCTCTGGTTTCCATGCCCGAACTCGTCCCGCTGGTCATCCTGCGCGGCAGCGGCGACAGCACCCGCGACCTCGGCCGTGAAGCCGCCCGCCATGGCGTCCGTACGCTCGCCCACGCCGACGGCGGCGCTGTGCTGTACGTGGGCGCTGGCGCCGACGAGAAGGCCGCACACCAACTCATCACCGACAGCCTCGATCGCCTCGGCGTCTGCAACCGGCTCAATCTCCTGCTGATCGACGAGTCAGTGTACGACGAGCGGCTGCCCGGCATTCTCGAGGTCCTGCAACGCCTGGGCATCGCCGCGTCCCTGCCCCCGCACGCCCACCCCCGCGGGTACGAGTGGTCGCTCGACCCGCAACGCGCGGCAACCGTGACCGTCGACAAGGCGAACGGCCCACTGCACGCAGCCCAGATCGCCAACGACGAGACCTCGGGGCTCGCCGCCGGCATCGCAACCCAGGATCCCGCCGCCGCCACGGAATTCCTTGACGCCTACACCGGCGCGGGAGCCTTCTGGAACGCCACCACGCGCCTGCTCGACGGCTTCAAACTGCTACGGCTCCCGGAGACGGGAATCAACATCGACCGGGTCCCCGGACCCCGTGGGCCGGTGACGTTCCGCGACCTGTACCTGCGGCAGTACCTGGTCGCACCCAGTTCGGGCCCCATCTCTCGGGCGTGATGGTCGCACCGGGCAACTCCAGCCGGACCCGCCCTCACCTGTGACTTCAGCTCAGGCGGGTCATCAGTGCGCGGTTGCCGAGGCGGCGCAGGAGTTCGAGAGCGAGGGACACGGCGAGCCGACGCTCGGCGAGCCGGTAACCGAGCAGGGATTCGGCCCGAGCGACGCGCTGCAGCACGGTGTTGCGGTGAGTGTGCAGCCGTTCGGCCGTCCGTGGCGCGTTGCCGCCCTCGTCGAGGTAGATGCGCAGTGTGGAACGCAGGGTCGCCAGAGCCGGGTCGGTTCCGCACAGTGGTCCGAGGGTGGAGGAGACGAACTCGCGCGCCTGCTGCATGTCGTGGCTGGCGAGGGCGACGACCTCCACGTCCTGGTAGGCGGTGAGGCGGTCTCCGTCGGGGTTGTCGCCCAGTAGCCCCTGGGCTGCGAGCGCCGCGGAGTGACTGCGCCGGAATCCGGTGAGCCCGTCCCGGGACGGGCCGAGTACGGCGCGGACGCCAGGTGCGGCTTGGGACATGGCCTCGCGTAGCGCGTCCCGGTCCGGAGTGTGGCGGGTGGCGATCCAGGCCCACAGGGTGGAGGTGCCCGCGGGGAGCGTCAGAGGGCGGCGGGCGTGGACCGCCGCCGCCAGGAGTCCGGCGGACCTCTCGAGTACGCCGTGTGTCTCGCCGGGCGGATCCGCCCACAGCACCATGGCGGTGTGCCGGGCGGCGAGGTCGTAGTCGAGCCGTCGGCCGGCCCGATCGGCACTGAT
The DNA here is from genome assembly GCF_042894505.1 of Streptomyces sp. NPDC001536. Taxonomy (NCBI): domain Bacteria; kingdom Bacillati; phylum Actinomycetota; class Actinomycetes; order Kitasatosporales; family Streptomycetaceae; genus Streptomyces; species Streptomyces sp. NPDC001536. The sequence goes on along the minus strand of NZ_JBIAVQ010000028.1, from coordinate 24,520 downwards.
GGGGGCGCCGTCGAGCAAGAGGCGGATGGTTTCGGCTCGCCGGGCCAGCTCTCCCGAGTGCAGGTCCTGCCGTTCCTCTCGCATGCGGGTGATGGCCGCGTCGAGCGCGCCGTTGATGTAGTCGGACAACAGTGCCGAGGACTCCCGCAGCACCGCGACCAGGTCATCACGTGCTTCGATGGTCGCGGCCGCGACGTCCATCCACCGCCGCCAGGCCGCGTCATGGCCACGTCGGTAGGCCTGCACGAGCACCTCGAGTTCGATGCCGCGGCGCACCAACGTCCGGGCCAGGTCGAGGGTCTCCAACGGCACGCCACGGGGCACCGGTTCGCCAGGCTGGCGCTGCAGGACAGTCAGCATGCGCAGCCCGTTGGCCCGGCTGCTGGCCCGGCTCTCGGCGGCGAGGACGGGGTCCTCGGCCAGAATTGGCGCGACCTCGAAGGTCGCCGCGTCAATGTCGGCGAGCATGTCGTCGATCTCCGCGAGACAACGCTCAGCGACCAGCCTGATCAGAATCGCGACGTCAGGGGCGGCCGTCTGCATAGCCGACAGGTTACGCAGACGTGTCAGCCCTGGACAAGGGATAGGCCACTGCACAGAGGTCACGGCCAACATTGGGCGGCTGCACATCGCCCAGACTGTCTGTACGACCTACGGTTTGGCGCAACGCATCACATCATGCGCACCCTGGACAAACCGCGACATTTAGTGATCTTCCCACGCCGCTGTCGCTCACTTTCAGCCCGCCTGGGACCCGCCCGGAAAGCTTTCGGCGGGCCCATTTGTGGGGGCTGACCCCCTTGAGCGACCTCTGCCCGTTCCTCCCGCACCTCGGAGAAGCCATGCCGGACAACAGCGTCCTCGACGGCGAACTCACCGTCCTTCGTGCCCGAGCCCGCAAACGGGCCACCACGGCGTCGACCGGCCCGGCGCCCGTGTCCGCACGGTCCCGGGCGCGATCATGAGCGGCGTCCTACCCCTCCCGGTGATGCGCGCCATCACACGGCTGGCCGTCCGCCCGGTACTGGGCCCCAAGATGCCGATCCGCTGGCAGCGGAATCTGGCGGACGCGCTCAACCGCTTCCCCCTCCTCCCCCGCGGCACCCGGCTGGTCACCGTCGACCTGGGCAACCGCCCGGCCGAGCGCATCGACGGATCCGACACTGACAACAACCGTGCGGTGCTCTACCTGCACGGCGGCGGCTACACCGTCGGCTCGCCCACCACCCACCGCGCCCTGGCCGCACATCTGGCCGCGGCCGTCGGCGTGCCCGTGTACGTGCTGGACTACCGGCTGGCTCCGGAACACCCGTATCCGGCTGCGGTCGACGACGCTGCCGCGGCGTACCGGGCACTGCTGGACACGGGCATCGACCCGCAGCGGCTGACAGTGGCCGGCGACTCGGCAGGCGGCGGCCTGGCCCTGGCCCTGATGCTGCGCCTGCGCGAGACCGGCATGCCGATGCCGGCGGCATTGGCGCTCATCTCACCCTGGGTGGACCTCACCCTCGACCATGTACGCGACAGCCGGCGGGATCCCCTGCTGCGGGCTTCCTGGCTGCGGGCCTGCGCGGCGCGATACAGCGGTGAGCGGACAGATGTGCGCACCCCCGAGATCTCCCCGCTGTACGCCGACCTGACCGGACTGCCGCCGATGCTGGTGCACAGCGCCGATGACGAGATCCTGCTCCCCGACATCGAACACTTGGTCGACCAGGCCGAGACCGCCGGGGTACCGGTGGTCTACCGGCGCCTGGAGCGGATGTGGCACGTGGCCCATATGCACGCGGGCCTGGTCACGGCCTCCACTGCGGCCGTGCGCGAGATCGGCGCGTTCCTGCGCAACGCCTTCGACCACGACTCCCGGATGGGGAACCCCAATGTCAACTGACAACCGCGTGACAGACAGGACCGGGCTTCCGGTCTCGCTGACCCCGGCGTTGGTCGAGCGGCTCGTCCGGCGGGTGACCGCCGGGTCGGCGGAGCGGATGACCACCTACGCCCCCTACACCGGGGCTCCTCTCGCCGAGCTGCCGGTCTCCACCGCCGAGGACGTGGAAGCGGCCTTCGCGGCAGCCAGGCGCGCACAGCGCGCCTGGCGGGACACGCCGGTCCAGCAGCGCGAGCGGATCTTTCTGCGCTTCCACGACCTGGTGCTGGAGCGGCAGGACGAGATCATGGACCTGATCCAGGCTGAGAACGGCAAGGCCCGCCGGGACGCGTTCCTGGAAGTCGGCGACATCGCGCAGACCACCCGCTACTACACCCGCACCGCCCGGGCCCTGCTGCGGCCGCGGCGGCGCCGGGGCGCGTTCCCGGTACTCACCCACACCACCGAGCTGCACCACCCCAAGGGTGTGGTCGGCGTGATCTCGCCGTGGAACTACCCGTTCACCCTGGGGACCGGGGACACCATCCCGGCGCTGCTGGCGGGCAACGCGGTGGTGCAAAAGCCGGACACCCAGACGGCACTGAGTGCGCTGTGGGCCGCCGAGCTGCTGTACGAGGCCGGCCTGCCCGAAGGACTGTGGCAGATCGTCCTGGGCAAGTCACAGGAAATCGGCTCTCCGTTGCAGGCCGGCGCCGACTACCTGATGTTCACCGGCTCCACCGCCACCGGCCGCCGGATCGCCCGCGATGCCGGGCAACGGCTGATCGGTGCCTCCCTGGAACTCGGTGGCAAGAATGCCCTGATCGTCCTCGACGACGCCGACGCGGACCGGACCGCCGAGGGCGCGGTGCGGGCCTGCTTCTCCGGCAGCGGCCAAGTGTGTACCTCTATCGAGCGACTCTTCGTCCACGACTCGGTCTACGACGCCTTCCTCACCCGCTTCCTCGCCCGGGTCAAGGACATGCCCCTGGGCGCGTCCTACGACTACAGCTACGCCATGGGCTCACTGACCAACCCGGCCCAACTGGCCACTGTCAGCGCCCACGTCGACGACGCGGTGGCCAAGGGAGCCACGGTGCTGGCCGGCGGTCGGGCCCGCCCCGACCTGGGACCGTACTTCTACGAACCCACCGTCCTGACCGGTGTCGAGCCAGGCATGGCCTGCCACGGTGACGAGACCTTCGGCCCGGTGGTGGCCGTCTACCGCTACAGCGACCTGGACGAGGCCGTCGAGCGCGCCAACGACACCGCGTACGGCCTCAACGCCAGTGTGTGGACCGGCAACGGCCGACGCGGCCGGGCTGTCGCGGCCCGGCTTCACGCCGGCACCGTGAACGTCAACGAAGGCTTCACCGCCGCCTGGGCCAGCCTGGACGCCCCCATGGGCGGCACGGGCGACTCGGGCCTGGGCCGCCGGCACGGGGCCGAGGGCCTGCTCAAGTACACCGAGGCCCAGACCGTGGCCCACCAGCGGCTGATGGGTTTCGCACCGCCCAAGGGAATGTCCTACCGGCGGTGGGCCATGTCCCAGACCACCTCGCTCAGAGCGATGAAGCGCGCAGGAATGAAGTGAACGACATGACGTACGACTACGACGTGGTGGTCATCGGCTCCGGCTTCGGCGGCTCGGTGTCCGCGCTGAGGCTGACCGAGAAGGGCTACCGGGTCGGGGTGCTGGAGGCCGGACGGCGCTTCGGCGCCGCCGACATGCCCAAGACCTCCTGGGACGCGCGCAAGTTCATATGGGCGCCCCGGCTGGGCCTGTACGGTCTGCAGCGCATGTACTGGCTCAAGGACGTGGTGCTCCTGGGCGCCGCCGGCGTGGGCGGCGGCTCCCTGATCTACGGCAACACCCTCTACGAGCCGCCGACGCCGTTCTTCGAGGACCCTCAGTGGGCGCACATCACCGACTGGAAGAGTGAGCTGACGCCGTACTACGACCAGGCCAAGCGCATGCTCGGCGTGACCCCCAACCCGCAACCGGGCGCGGCCGACAAGGTCATGAGAGAGGTCGCCGAGGACATGGGGGTCGGCGAGACCTTCCACACCACCCCGGTGGGGGTGTTCTTCGGCAGCCCCGGCACCGCGCCCGGTACCGAGGTCGCCGACCCGTTCTTCGGCGGTGCCGGCCCGAGCCGCAACACCTGTACCAGTTGCGGGTCGTGCCAGACCGGCTGCCCGCACAACGCCAAGAACACCCTGGACAAGAACTACCTGTACCTGGCGGAAAGCAACGGCGCCGAGGTCCACCCGCTGACCACCGTCCGCGCGGTGCGCCCGCTGGCCGGCGGAGGATACGCCGTCGACACCGTGCGCAGCGGCCGCTCGCCGCAGCGCCGCGGGAACCTGCGCACCTTCACCGCCGAGCAGGTGATCTTCTCCGCGGGCACCTACAACACGCAGAGGCTGCTGCACCGCCTGCGCGACACCGGCGTACTGCCGCGGATCTCCCGCCGTCTGGGCATGCTGACCCGGACCAACTCCGAAGCCCTCCTGGGCGCGAAGGCCAGACGCAGCGACGTCGACTACAGCCGCGGGATAGCGATCACCTCCTCGTTCCACCCCGACGCGCACACCCACATCGAGCCGTTCCACTACGGCAAGGGCAGCAACGTCATCGGCCTGCTGCAGACCGCCCTGACCGACGGCGACAAGCCGCATCCGCGGTGGGTGACCTGGGCCAAGGAGATCGTCCGCAACCCACGGCACCTGGGCTCACTGTGGGCGCGACACTGGTCGGAGAAGACGATCATGCTACTGGTGATGCAGACGCTGGACAACTCCATCACCATGTCCGGCAGGAAGACCCGGCTCGGGCGCTACAAGCTCACCTCCTCCCAGGGCCACGGCGCCCCCAACCCGACCTGGATCCCGGTGGGCAACGAGGCGGCCCGCCGCGTGGCCGAGAAGATCGGCGGCACCGCCACCGGCACGATCGGCGACATCTCCAACACCCCGGCGACCGCGCACTTCCTCGGGGGTTGCGCCATCGGCGACTCGCCCGACACCGGCGTCATCGACCCCTATCACCGCCTCTACGGCCATCCCGGACTGCACATCACCGACGGCTCGACGATCTCGGCCAACCTCGGGGTCAACCCGTCCCTGACCATCACCGCGCAGGCCGAACGGGCGATGGCGCTGTGGCCGAACAAGGGCGAAGCCGACCCACGGCCCCCGTTGGGCTCGGACTACCACCGCGTGCGCCCGATCGGCCCACGGCGACCCGCGGTGCCCGAGCACGCACCCGCCGTGCTACGGCTGCCGATCGTCGGGGTCCGTCACGACGGTCCGACCGAGTAAGGGCCACGCGGCCGGCCGGCCCGGGCCCGCCGTCGACGCACCGGGCCACAGGTGCGCGGTCCAGTCGCCCGGGCGGCCCCGTCCTACCTCTCTTCGTCGTCACAGGTGAAGGCGTTAGTCTCTTACAGGGAGACTCCCGCTTCGCGACGACACCAGGAGGACGAAATGACTGCGGCGGTCCACTGGCCGGCCTCGGCTCGCTATCAGCAGGTGCAGGACACCGCCCCGGCCGGGCTGGGGTTCGTGCAGGACCTGCTGAACACGGCGAGCCTTGGCAAGCCCCGTCAGCCCGACCTCCTGGAGACCGTCGTCACAGCCGAGGAATGGCTCACGTCCTCCCTGGCCACGCTCAGCACTGTCGACTCCAGCTCTCCTCCCCTGCCCCATCCCCTCGACACACGCGGCCTTGGACGCCTCCGGTCACTGCGCGAGGACCTCCGCACCGCACTGGCCACCGGGCACGGCGACGAGCCCTCCCCCGCCGTCCCCGTACCGTCGGTCCAGACGACGGCAACCATCAGCGTGGACCCCTCAGGCGCGCGGCTGCTTCCCCGTGGCAAGGGTGTCGAACTCCTCCGCTCCTACATCCTGATCCAGTTGGCCGCAGCCACCTATGCCGACACGATGCGTCGGCTGAAGGTGTGCGCCAACCCCCGCTGCCGCGGCGCCTTCTATGACCGTTCGAAGAACTGTTCACGCCTCTGGCACGACGTCACCACCTGCGGCAACACCCAGAACGTGCGCGCCTACCGAGCCCGCCTGAAGGAACGCGAGCTCTCCACGCCACGCTGAAGCGACACCGTCCACAGGCGGCTGTGGCATCCGGCGACACGGGGGAACATCATGGGGTCGGCGAGTCTGGAACCGATCGATCTGGGTGAAGTGCCGTATGAGGTAGCACAGGCTGACATGGCACGGTGGGTCACCGAGCGGAAGGAGGGACGTGCCGGGAACCGGCTGTTCCTGCTGACGCACCCCGCTGTGGTCACCTACACCGCACGGACTCCGGCCAGCCAGCTCCCTGATCCGAGTTCGCCGATACCCCTGGTCGATGCTGTTGGGCCTGGTAGAGATCGACCCAGTAGCCCGGCTCGGTCACGGTGTCTCCGGAGTGCGTTCCACGGTAAGGGTGACCTCGAAGGAGGCTTCCGCCGAAGCCTTGGACAGGATGACACCGGCCTCAGCCGCCAAGGCCAGACCGAACGTGACGTCCAGGCTCCTGACCTGCCAGCCATTGCGCTGCGGGACCTGGTCCAGTGACTGCCGAGCGATGGCGGAGGCCTGGAGGATGGCCTCCTCGATCTCCGTTGCACGCTCAGCCAGCGTGGAGGTCGTCCGGGTTCGGCTGGCAATCTGCCGGTTGCCTGCCGCATCGAGCTGCACCGTCTCGACTCTGATGTCGGCCATGATCCCCCGCACAAGCGACACATTCGGCGGTAAAGAACCCTCTCAACATAAGCCTAGCCGCGGGGAGTTGGTGCGCGCATTACAACCAATGCGGCATGCCCCTTTGTCGGCTGAAGACGACGACATCACAGCGCGATCGCCCGCGCCTTCTTCCGCAATGCGCCCCTCGGCTCGCTCCCACTTGTCCGGTTGCCCCCTAGCTGGGAAGGCATCGGACCAACGGCCTGCCGCGAGCGGTCCCCTTGGCGGCCTCCCGGCTGCAGGAAGGATCGAACCCTCCGGGGTCGCGGTCGGCCTCGTCCGCCTGGCGGTTCGCCGGATCCGCGGTCTTGCCCGGAGGCACAGTGCACGGCACGGAACGTGGCAACCAGTCAGCTCGCCTACAAACTCCGTTGATGAGCGAGCCCAGAGCTGGAACGCTGGCGCCTGCTCCCGCGACGCCAGCAGGCACGGCAACGGCCACGGGCGCGCCCGTGAACGCAGTCACCCCGCGAAGGACGAGTCCGATGACGAGCCCGCTCAGGACAACAGCAGCGTACAGGGAGAGGAAGGGGACTTGCTACGGCGGGCTACTGAACTTGATCGGGTGATGTCGGGGCGTTCTCCTGACGCCTCTGCGGTGGTCAGGTAGCTGTGGGCTTGTGAGATATGCGCAGGGCGGCGGGCTGACCGACGCCGGGAGGGCAGCGCGGGAGCGAGTCCGGCTGCAGGCCGTGGACCGCTTCGAGCGCGGGGAGAAGAACCGGGAGATTGCCGCCGCGCTGCGAGTGAGCGAGCGGTCCGTGGAGCGGTGGCGTCGGTCCTGGCGCGAACGCGGCGCGGCCGGTGTCGCGTCCAAGGGATCACCCGGACGTCCCCAGCTCAGCGATGTTCAAGTGGCCCGTCTGGAACGCGAGTTGGAGCGGGGGCCGTTGGCACACGGGTGGGCAGATCAGCGATGGACGCTGGCCCGGGTGAAGACGCTGATCGGTCGCATGTTCCACGCCTCGTACACGCTACAAGGCGCGTGGCGGCTGCTGAGGCGGCACGGCTGGTCGTGGCAGCAGCCCGCCCGCCGGGCCATCGAACGCGATGACACGGCCGTCGAGTTGTGGAAGAAGCACGTCTGGCCGCGGGTAAAAGAACCGCGGCGGCGCTCGGTGGCTGGATCGTCTTCCAGGACGAGGCCGGACAGTCGCTGACGCCGCCGCGCTCCAGGACCTGGGGTCGCCGGGGCTGCACGCCCGTGGTGCGGGTACGTGGGCGAGGATCGGGCCGGGTGTCGATGGCAGGGATGGTCTGCTACCAGCCGGGCCGCCGCTCGCGGATGTTCTACGCGGTACGCGAGTACCGGGGCCGTCTGGGGCAGCCGAAGGGCTTCGGCTGGCGGGACCTGCGCGACCTGGTCGTGCGGGCCCGCATCCAGCTCGGCGGGCCCATCGTGCTCGTCTGGGACAACGTGCGTCTCCATCTCACTGCCGGTATGCGGGAGTTCATCGCTGCTAACGCCACCTGGCTCACCGTCTTCCAGCTGCCCGCCTACGCACCCGACCTGAACCCGCAGGAGGGTATTTGGTCGCTGGTCAAACGCGACCTCGGCAACCTCGCCGCAGCCGACCTCGCCCAGATCACCCGGGCTGTGAAGCGCAGACTCAAGCAGATCCAGTACCGGCCCGACCTGGTCGACGGCTGTCTGACCGGCACTGGCCTGATGATGGGCGACTGACCGACGGACCCCGTGACGTGAGGCGGTATTCGATGGAAGACCGCGCCTCCCGGCTGACAGGCTTTGACCATGAGTCTCCGGCCCAACGGCGTATCCGACCTCTCTTGGCTGGGCAAGCCGATCGACACTCGCCCGCTGTTCGGGCCAGAACTGGCCTCGCTCCTCAATCTGCTACGCGGTCTGCGGCGCAATGAGTGGAGCAGGACCGCAGTCCCGGGCTGGACCGTGCACGATCTTGCCGCCCACATCCTCGGCGACTACCACGGCCGTCTCGGCTGGAGCACAGAGAGCCACCAGCGCGCCAGGGCGGCCGGAGAGACGCTGGAAGCGTTCATCCACCGGGTCAACCAGGAATGGATCGACCTCCACGCCGATCACAGCCCCGCCGATCTCATCGAGGCCCTGGAACTGGCCGGGACCCAGGTCACCCGTCAATTCGAGGGCACAGACCTCGACGCAACGGGCCTGGGAGTGTCCTGGGCAGGGGCCGACCCGGCGCCCAAGTGGCTGGACGTCGCACGGGAGTTCACCGAGTACTGGACCCACCGCCAGCAGATCCGCCACGCCATCGGCCTGGACACCGACCAGGAGAGCAAAGCCCTGTCCACCGTCCTGGACACCTTCATGCGGGCCTTGCCCCGCACGCTGCGTTGCACGCCCGCACCCGCCGGGACACAACTCCAGGTGGCCATCGATGAGCCGGCCATCGGCACCTGGACCGTGACCGCCACCGCGGACCGCTGGTCACTCGCCGAAACACCCACCGGCCGGCCGACCGCATCAGTACGGCTGGACCCAGAGACCGCCTGGCGACTCTGCACCCGCAGCATCGATCCTGGCACTGCCCTCGCCCGAGCCCGCATCAGCGGAGACCGCCAGCTCGCCGAAGCCGCCTGCCAGATCGTGTCCATCGTCTACTGATGAACCCTGCTGCGTCGAGGGCCACTGCCCCGGCGTGTCATCGTCAGCCACAGATGGCAGACCGACATCACGCATTCAAGTTCAGTACCTCGTGACTAGCAAAATCGAGGGCCGCCGGACGATCGCGCTCGAAGCCCTCCTCAACCAAATGCGTGCTCAGAGGTCGTTTTCAACTGCAGATTACGTTTCATCCCAACAAGTCCCCGTGGCGGATTGGGCCTTGAGATACCTCAGGGGTTAGAGCGATTGACGGGGCGCGAGGGAAGCCCAAATTGCCTGTCTCATCCAAGGAAGCCCGTCTCATTCCAAGGAGATCTGATATCAGCGATTACTCCCGCCGCTCTGTGCAGGAACCCGATACGTGAGAGACGTGAGCGCCTGTCTGTGGCGCGTGAAGTTGCACAAAATAGTTGAAAACGACCTCTCAGGCCGACGGCCCAGAGGAACCCGCGTCGCCGAGGATCCTGGGATGACTGATGACGAGCTTGTCCTGGCGGTCCGTACGCATGTGGCCGGCCGACGGCTGCCCGGCCCGGCATCTGCCGAGGACGTCACCGCCTTCGAACGGGTAGTGGGGCATCCGATGCCCGAGCTGTTGAAGCGGATCTATCTCGAAGTCGCCAACGGTGGCTTCGGACCGTGGCAAGTGGTGTCCGTGACCGAGACGGATGACTGGTTCAGCGACTGCTCAGACATCACCATGGCTTACCGCGGATTCATCGCACCCGATGACGTCCTCCCGTCGGGGATCGTCCCGCTGATGGACCGGGGCTGCGCAATGTGGACGCTGATCGACTTCCGGACGACCGACGGCCAGATGTGGGACTGGGACCCCACCCTGTGCTGCGTCCGGCATGCCCCTGCACCGATAGGACAATCACTCGCGCAGTGGCTCACCGACTGGTTGCAGGGCACGGCACACGAGGGCCCCTACCCAGAGCGAGTACCGATCGCCTCCGACTGCCGCAACTCGTAAGGCCGGTTGGAGCCCGTCTCAGTTTCCGTCTCATTCATCGGGGGTTCACGGCCGTTCAGACGAGACCACAGGCCCAGTGGGACACGGAGTCGGGCCATCCATGAACGCAGGCGAACGCCCCTGAACCCAGACCCAGACCCCACCACCGCAGTTGGAAAGCGTGTTGGCACAGCCACCCTGTTCAGCAGAGGATGCCGAGGTGAATGCCGAACAGGTGCAGGCCCTTATCGAGGTGCTGCTCGACCCCGGCGCAGACATCGGTGGTCGGGACGACGCCGCTATGGACTTGTACGCAACGGATGATTCCCGTGCGCGCGCAGCCCTGCTAAAGGTAGCGAGTGACGCGAACACCCCCTACATCGTGACCGCGAGCGCCGGCGAATCGCTGGGGCAGATCGCTGTCGCGACGCGCCGTCCACCGTCGGAGTCGGAGCGGGCACGGCTGACGCCAGACGCAAGACGCGAGTACGACGTGTTCCATGAGGTTGCGTGCACCGCAGCCGCGCCCCATCGGGCCGGGAACAGTGGGGAACCACGGTGAAAGCCGCGGAGGCCGGCGAAGCAGCGCCCACGCCGTTCGCCTAGGTCAGCACCTGTTGACACGGCGGCCGGAGGCGGGCCCGTGCTCCTCGGCATGCTGGCACAGCGATAGCCTCTTGGCACCACCCTTCGGGGACTTCGCAGGTTGAGGCGGCGGCCTGGAAAACAATCCCGAACGAGCAGACGTGGTCCAGCTGTGGGTGCGGCAGTTCTTCTGCGACCGGCTGTCGTAACAGCGCCGTGCCCTTGTCGAGCAGGTTGACGGCTGAGCGCAGCGGCGCGCTCACCCCACCGGCGGAGGCAGGGGCACGGCACGGTAAGGATCGAGCGCTGTGGCCCCATCCCGGTAGGGCACCCGCGACAGCTTGCTCACGAGGGCCCACATGGCCCGGCCTGGCGGTCCGACAAGTTCATCACGTACTGCAGAACGCAGACGGTGGCCAACTGCGCGGGCGAGAGCCCGGGGCGACCGTCGCGCGGGTACCAGGCGGTGAAGTCCTCATCGTTCCACAGGCCGTCAAGGCGGTCGCGGATCCACATCGAGGTGGTGCCGTGGGGGTTGCTGGCCCGGGCGACCCGCACGGTCAGCGGCGGGATCTCGGCTCCGGGGCGAGACTGGAGGGACATATCAGGCTCCTGGGGAGCATCGGCAGAACGTTCCAACGAGCCTGACGCAACGTCACGATCGTCAACTGCCCATCCTCAAGATTCCCGAGAGAGTCCCTCAAAATAGCGCGAGTAGTCGGCGCAGCCGTCGGAGAGGGAAGCGCGGGAGGCGTTCGACATGGCGGGTCCCTTCGGATCGGTCCGTGAGGGGTGTTCTCCGCGGTGGACCGGGAGGCGCGCTCAGGCATGCGTGCGGTGCTCATCTCCGTACGGGTTTCCGCCCATGCCGTCTCGACGAGCAGGGGGGCGGGACCCTTTCGAGTCCCGCCCATGCGGTCTACGACACGTGGAACGTCGTCGTCCGGCCCTTCGTATTGGGGACGTACTTCTGCTTCCAGGTCCAGGCGCCGTTGCCGAACTTGGAGTGGAGTTCGACCGAGGAGTTCTTCTTCCACCAGTAGTCCCACATGGTGGCGCAGGTGTGGGCGTAGCCGTCCCAGATCGGGGAGTCGTCCCACTCGTTGAACTGGTTGTAGCCCTTGACCCAGAACCGCAGGTTCGAGTTCGAGTCGTTGCAGATCGTGATCTGCACGGCGGGGACCCCGTCGGCGGCGCTGGCCGTTGTGGGGAGGGCCAGGCCGCCGAGGACGGCGGCCGCCGTGAGCGCGGTTACGGCGAACTTCCTTCTGATGTCACGCATTTCACTGTCACCATTCTGTTCGGGTGAGGGGGGATCAGCTGAGCAGCCCTTTGGAGCGCAGCCAGGTCCGCGCCGCCTTCGCGGGGGACTCGCCCGCGTCGACGGAGTAGGCGAGTGCGGCCAACTGATCTGTCGTGAGCGCCGAGTTGACTCGGGCCAGGGCTTTTCTCGCGGCCAGGCCCGCATACGGGGCCTGGATGAGAGGGAAGACGTGCTCGGGCGGGATGACTGCCTCGGGGTCGGTCAGCACGACCAGCTTGTCCTCGGTGAGGGACAGGTCCGTGCTGCGCAGGGCCAGTACGTCGGCGGTGGCCGAGGTGCCGGCGGTGGTGAGAGTGACGCCGTACGCCTTCTTCAGTGACGAGGGTGTCGGGGCGTCGGGGTCCTTCGAGGCGGCGCCGCCGAGGGTGAGGCGGCTGCCGGCCTTGGGGAGGTCGGCGAGGCTGTGCAGGTCATGGGCCTGGGCGGTGGCCCTGGTGACCGCGAGGACGACACCTCGGTCGGCCGCGGCCGGGGGCAGGGCGGTGATGCCCATCGGCAGCGCCATACTCAGCGTCGTCGACACGTTCCCGGGCAGGGTGTCCCCGCCCGGGAACGTGCGCAGCAGGGTGCTCTCGTACGCCGGTGCCAGCCCGATGCTGCCCGCCACCACGGCCTTGGCGGTGGCGGAGGGCGAGGCGTAGCTCGTCGTCGCCATCCGCACCTTCTGCCCGGCCCCGGTGAGGAGTTCGCCGTACATGGCCGCCACCACCCGGCTCTCCGCCGAGGTGTCGGTGCCGATCACCGTCGGTCCGACAGCGTCCGCATATGCGGTGTCGGGCTTGCTCGTCGCCCCCGCCGCACAGCCGGTGCCGGTCAGGAGGACCAGCGAGCATACGGCGGCGGCAGCGAGCCGGAGCCGGGAGCGGGTTGCCGAGGTCGCGGAGCACCACATGCCGTTGTCCGTCCTAACTCACTGGCAGTGGGCTGAGCGTTCGCCCGAGGTCATCTGCGCGTCCCTGAAGTTGACATAGCCCTTATTGGGCTGGTCGGCGTTGAAGCCGGCCGACTGGTAGTTGTTGATGTACCAGATGTAGTGGCCGTAGTAGCGCTTGCCGAAGTGCAGCTCGTACCAGCCCTTGGCCTGCTGCTTGGAGGTGCCGCGCTCTATCCAGCCCTTGTAGCCGGCCGGGACGTTGACCGTGTCGGTCACCGTGTCGGTGTGCGAGGCCACCCAGCTGTGGCTGTAGCTGGCCGTGACCTCGGTGGAGAACGTCTCGAACCACTTGTACTCGGCGCTGATCGAGATGCCGAAGGTGTTGGTCGAGCCGGTCGTGTCCGACCCGCCGACGGACTCCGTGTTGGTCAGGCGCCCGCAGTTGTAGACGGTGCGGCCGACCTGGTGCTTGGGACCGGTGTAGGTCCAGTAGGCGGTGGCGTGGAACTCGCAGAGGTCCGTGCTGTGGCCACACGCGTCCAGCAGCTGCTTCGTGGTGGGGCTGTCGGCGGCGGAGGCCTGCGGAGCGACCATCAGCGAGGCGCCGAGGGCGAGGGCCGCGACGGCTCCGGCGGTGCGGAGGGTGCGCCTGGGGGACGAGGAGGAGGTCCTGCGGCGGGCGAATGCCATCGTTGACTCCAGTGAGCGGGGGATGAAGCGGGCGGTCTGCTTTCCGGGCAGCCGACGGGATCACCGTCGGCTGCCCGCCGGTTTCACTGACCGGGGGGGTACAGCGAACCGGGTGAGCCCCACTCTTGGCGCCTCGGATTTGTCTATCAATGCAGGTCAGAGGCGTAAACAACCCTTTGGGGGACGGAAACGGGACATGTTGCAACCCGTTCACGCTCCATTAACCCGGGGCCTTTCCTACGAGCGGCCGGTGTGCGGTCTTGCGTGGGCTGGAGCGCGGATGTGCCTCGTCGGCCGAGGGAGACGCGGCTTCGCGCCGTGCTCCGGGAGGCGGCACGGCCTCATGCGTAGCGATGCCGTGCGCGGACGCGCCGGGCTTGCGGGACGCGTGCGGCCGAGCGACGGGCGGCGACGAGGTGGTGCGCGCCGGCGCCGGAGTCCCGGTCGGCTTCGGCGAAGCGGCTGGGGCGGGGCCGACTTCCGCGACCGGGTCGGCGGTGCCGGACACGCCGCACAGGCGCCGGTAGGGCACATCGGGGAGGTAGGTCCGCCATTCGTCGGCGGTCAGGTCGCGGCCGGCACGCGCACAGAGCTGGGTGACGACCTCTGAGGGTCCGACCGCGTACCGCTGGACAGGGACGTGGGCGCTGCCGGCGTAAACGGAGTCGCCGCGCCCGTCGAAGGCGAGCGAGCGAATCGCCTCGCCGGGCGTGTTGAGGCTGCCACCGAGAGGCTGCCGGGTGACGGTGTCCCACAGCCGGAGCGCACCGGAGGCGTAACCCACCGCGAGGGTGCTGCCATCGGGGCTGAAGGCGAGCGCGGTGACCCGAGCGCCGATCGCTCCGTCGCCGGCCACTCCCGCGACGGGAGGGATGACGGCCTCCCGGTGGCGTTCGGTACGGCCGTGCCAGACCGTGACGCTGCCGAAGCCGCCACCGGTGGCGAGGCGGACGCCGTCAGGGCTGAGAGCGAGAACCTCGGCACCGCCGTCCGGGCCGGGCGGTACGCCGGTGTCCAGGCCGAACGGCAGCGCGGTGGCCGGGCCGGTGAAACCGGAGAGCAGGGCGGACTCCAGGGTCGCGGTCAGGGCTTCGGGCCGGTCGGTTCGCGTTCCGCGGGCGGTGTTCCACACCTCGCCGGTGGGCGAGCCGGTGGCCGTCGCCCGGGAGAGGAGCAGTTTCCCGCCGCCCGGGGTGAGCGCGATGGAGCGGACCGGGGACGATCCGCCAGGCTGAAGGGCCGCCCGCACTCGATGATCTGTCACATTCCATACGACGAACCGCGCGCCGGACGCTTCCGACTCCCCCACGCCGTACGCGAAGTCCCGACTGTCCGGACTGAACGTCATCAGCGGCCCGACGCCCCCGGCCCCACTCCGGGCGTCGGCTCCCGCGAGTGAGGGCAGCCGGGCGAGGACACGACCCGTCCGGGTGTCGCGCAGGCTGAAGCGGTAGTGGTCGCCGTGCCGTTCGGCGGCGGCCAGCAGGCGGCCGTCCGGGCTGAACGTCTCGTGGTCCAGCGGCCGCTCGAGCCACGGGGAGGTGAGGGGCACCGCGAGGTCGAGGGAGTGCACGGTGCCGCCGGCCAGGTAGCGCAGGGTCGGGCCGTCCGGATCCCAGGCGAGGGCGGCGAGGGGCCCGTCGGTGAGGGTGTGGCGGAACACCGGTGCTCCCGCCGCCGATATGCGCCAGACCGTCGTCCCGTCCGGGCCGGCCGCCGCGAGGAACCGCCCGTCCGGGGTGAACGCGAGATGGGACACTTGGGGTTGGGCGATGTCCGCGAGCTCCCGGCCCGAGGCCGTGTCCCAGACGCGTATCGCAGCACCGGAGACTGCCGCGAAGCGCGTCCCGGCCCGGTCGAAGACCGGGGCGGACGAGCAGTCCACCGCCGACGAGTCCTGCCAGGCGCCGGTGACCGTGCGGTGGCGGACGATGTCCCGCAACATGAGCGGCTGGTCCTGCGCGCACACGGCCGCCAGGCGCCCGTCCGCGCTCGGCACCAAGACGTCCATGGCACTGGGGGCACCCGCGGCGGAACGCTCCAGCACCACCGGGTCGTCCGTGAACGCGCTCAACTGTGCCGTCGTGTCGGGGCCGTTCACGACGTACGCGCCGACGCCGAGCTCCGAGTCGGCCGCCGCGTGATACCCGACGGGGTCCTCCGTCCCCGTCGGCAGCCGCCACAGCCGGGCGGCGCTGTCATCGTCAGTACCGGCCAGGGCGAGGGTCCGACCGTCGAGGCTGACCGCGGTCACCGCACGGTCCGGCAGGTGTCCCGATCCGGTACGGCGGTGTGTGGCCACGTCCCAGGCCGACCACCGGCCGCCGCCGACACCGAGCAGGGTGCGCCCGGAGTCGGCGATGAAGTCGCGGGTGTCGTCGTTCTGGTCGGGGTCGGTGAAGGCGTCGCGTTCGGGTTCGGCGAGGGCGTCGAAGAGGGCGGCGCGGCTCTCGGGCAGCGGGGCGAGCCGCCAGGCGGCGATGCCGAGCAGGGTCCTGGCGCGGGGATCGGTCACCCCTTCCCCGCCGACGAGGCCGGCGGCACGGCGGGCTCCGGCCAGGCTGCGCTCCCTCTCCGCCACGTCGCTCTCGTGCCAGGCGATCTGCCCGGCGACCAGGACCCCGCACACGACGCAGATGAGCGCCACGACGAGTCTTCGCATGCGACGCTGCACCTGGGCGGCTGTCCAGCGCTCCATGCGGTGGGCCACCCGAGAGGCGCTGAGGAAGGCGCGCTCCCGTGCGGCGAGGTCGTCGTCCTGCCGTTCACGGGTGAACAGCACGTCGGCCAGGGCGAGGTTGATCCCCCGGTACAGGGTGCCGGGGTCGCGGCCGCGCTCCTGCCAGTTGTGGGCGGCCTCGGTGAGGTGGCGGTGCATGCGCAGCCGTTCGCGGTTCTCCTCGAGCCAGCACTGCAACCGGGGCCAGCCGGTGATGAGGGCCTCGTGGGCGAGTTCGACGTTCTTCTCGTCCACGGTGACGAGCCGGGCCCGGGAGAGCCGTTCGAGGACGACGGGCACCTCGGGGTCGGGCCATTCGCGCAGGTCGGCCCGTCTGACCGGGCGGCGGCTGTCGGGTGTGCCGTCGCCCGGGGCGATGAGGGCGAGCAGGAGCCGGCGGACGGTGCCGGTCTGGTCGGGGGACAGGCCGCCGTAGACCTCCTCGGCCGCCGCGGCGATCGCTCCGTGGACGCCGCCCGCCTGCTCGTAGGCAGCGAGCGTCAGCACTCCGCTGCGTCTGCGGCGCCAGGTCTCGCGCAGGGCGTGCGAGAGCAGCGGCAGCGCGCCGGGCTGGTCGTACACCTCCTCGACGATGCGGGCGGTGAGCTCCCGCTCGACCCGCAAGCCGGCCGCCGTGGCGGGCTTGACGATGGCGTCCCTCAGTTCGTCCCGGGTCATCGGGCCGACCGTCAGGCTCGTGTGCCGCAGTGCCTCGGCGAGGCCGGGGTGCTCGGCGCACCGGCTGTGGAAGCCGGCGCCCACCGCCACGACCACGCGCAGCCGGCCGCCCGTGTCCTTGGCGGCGAGCAACTGCTCGACGAACAGCCAGCGTTCGGCCCGGTCGCGGCAGAGCGTGAAGATCTCCTCGAACTGGTCGACCACGACGATGCGGTGCGGCTCGTCCGGCCCGGGCCCCGGCGCCAGCAGCCGGCCGTGCGTGGCGACCGGCCGCGCGCCGGGTGTGATCAGCCGGAGCTCCGCCGCGCAGCCCCCCTCCTGGACGACCTTCTCCAGGCGGGGCAGCACGCCGGCCCGCAGCAGGGAGGACTTGCCGCTGCCGGATGCGCCGACGAGCACCGCGAACAGGTGTTCCTTCATCAGCCTCACCGTGTCCTCTGCGAGCTCGTCCCGGCCGAAGAACAGCTCCTGGTCGGCCGGTTCGAACTGGGCGAGTCCCTTGTACGGTGACTCGCCGCCCTCGGTTCCGCGGGCCGCGACGTTGTCGGCCGCCGCCAGCCGACTCTCCCACTCGTCCGGATCGGCCCCGCAGGCCTGCGCGTACGCGCGCACGATCGCCACCGACGGCAGCCGCTCGCCCGAGGCCGCCCGCGACAGGGCGGCCACCGAGACGCGGGCCTGTTCGGACATCGTCCGGTACGACGGGGAGCCGGCCCGCGCGCGCAGTGACCGCAGCTCGTGGGCGAAGCGCTGCACCGGCCCCGCGTCGGGATCGAGCAGCCGCTCGGGGCGTCCCCGCTGTCGGCTGCTCACGGCCGCTCCCGCACACGGCTTCTCACATTCACAAACATTCACTCTCGCAAACCAGCCGGGGTGATCGCATGCAGGAGGTGAGTATGTCATGACAGCTTGATAGTTCAAGGAATGTCTCAAGTCTTTGCCAGTAATGGATCCACGCCGTTGCGTGATCGTTCAGATGGTGCGGTCGTGCTCGCGCGAGCAGGACGAGGGGGGTCTGGTGCAGCTTTGGGTGACAGGCTTGACCTGCCCCACCTCTCAGGTTCCAGTTCTGCTGGCTAACTGACGGCCTTCACGAAAGGCTGCCGGACATGCCCCGCGCCTACCCCGCTGAGTTTCGCGCCCGCGCCATCGCGTTGGTGCGGGCAGGAAAAGAACAGCAGCAGACCGCCGTTGACCCCGGCATCCATCCGGTCACGTTGTCGAAGTGGTTGCGCCAGGACGACATCGACAACGGCCGGCGCCCTGGCAGGGCCTCGGGAGGAGTCCGCACCCTCCTCTGCACCAGCCGCGGCACCGGCTCCTGGGGTCCGCCCTCCGTGCCTTCGCCCCCAGCGAGCACTCGACGGGCCGACACATCCGATTGAAGCAGTCCACGAGCCGAGGGATGCCGTGTCGACAGATAACCAGGCCCGTCTCACAGAGAACAAGATCCGGACCATTCCCGGGCCGACGGCTCCAACGAGCCACATGTAGCCACGTTTTACGCAGGTCAGCGACGTGTGACGCCTGTACCACCAGCAGACCAAGAACCTGCCGGTAGACGGCCTCCCCCAGCCCGTCCGGGCACCGCACATGCATCACCGTCGACACCATGCCCGGCGTCATCGCGCTCGTGGTCATCACAGCCACCTCCCACACCCCACGTCATCGAACACGCAATCGAACACGCGAGACTGGAGGCATGGCTCATGTGACGGAGCACGATGTGACTGAGCGCCGTACTTGGCCGGTCTGGCCAAGTACGGCGCTCAGTGAGGAGCGTCAGCAGCGAGCCCGGTCCTCGGGAGCGGCCGACGGGGTCACTGCCCAGTCGTTCCAAGGGTCTGGTCGGCCGTTGCGAAGCGGTGCTCCGTCGGCTTCAGCACGTCGTAGAGGTAGCCGAAGTACTCCGTTTCCGCCGTTCCGGTGAGCACCGCCAGTAGGAAGGCGATGCACCCCATGTCGTGGTGCTCCCAAAGGGGGCCGCGCCCCTCGTTGTAGAGCACGGTCCAGTCGTCGCGGTGCTGACCGGGCCGCGCGAGCCAGTACAGGAACGCTCCTGTGCCCTCCTCGAATGCCCACGGCAGGATCCTCGCCCCCGCCTCCTGCAGGCCAGCGGGCTTGTCCTCGAACTCCCACAGGTCGGCCAGGATCTCGCGCCGTTCCGTCGTCTGCGCGTGCAGGTCACAGTCGTCGTAGGCGGAGTCGGGGACGAGGAGCCAGATCGTCTCGTCGAAGATGCCGTCGCCGTATGTCTCGACGAGCTGCTTGTAGTCGGCGGGCAGAGCCAGACCGAGGGTGCGCTCGGCTTGCGCCCAGTCCACCGCGGGTGGCGGATTGGCCGGCGGCGGGCAGAGACGGACGAGCGCATCGAGGGTGACCATGGAACGGACGCTACCGGGATACCAGCCGGGGTCGACAGGCCGGGCGAAGATCGGCAGCGGAACCCGGCCCAGGTACCGCTCGCCGGGCTGAAGACCTCGGCACGCCGGGAGCTGCGTCTGTCGGGTGGTCGATGAGCGCGCACTTGGCCGGTTGGGCCACCTACAGCACCCAGTCACAAGAAATGTGACTGAGTGACTTACTGAGCGTTTGGTCCTGTCTCGGTCGAGTTGGCGTCGTTTCCAGAGTCATGCGGCGGCGGCGCTTCTGTGCTTGACGGTGCAGTCGACCCGCCCCCGACGCCTGGGAACCGTTTCGTTCCGACTGCTCCTGTCTGCTCCCAACACGCCCCCGAGCGCCGCCTTTTGACCGCTGGCGGAGCCGACCGCGGTCGGCTACTTCGCACACATGACTGTGCACGGCCCCTGTCCCAGCGACCTGTCGGACGCGCGCTGGGCACTGATCGAGCCCATCCTGACGTCCTGGCGGGACCAACGCCGCGCCCGCGCCCTGGCCATCGGCCGACCACCCGAACACGACCTGCGCCAGATCATGAACGCCATCCTGTACGTGGACCGCACCGGCATCCCCTGGCGCTACCTCCCGCACGACTTCCCGCCCTGGGCGACGGTCTACGGGTACTTCGCCAAGTGGCAACACGACGGCCTCTTCGAACAGCTCACCGGCCTGCTGCGGCGCCTGGTCCGCGAAGCCGAGGGCCGAGGCGCGGAGCCATCGGCCTGCATGCTGGACTCCCAGACCATCAAAACCTCCGCCAACGTGCCCCGCGCCGAGCAAGGCACGGACGCCGGGAAACGGATCATCGGGCGCAAGCGCCACCTCGGCTGCGACACCCTCGGCCTGCTGCTGACCGTGCTGGTCACCGCCGCCGGCGTCTCCGACACCGCAGCCGGCGTAACCCTGCTCTCCCGCATCGCCACCGCCCACCCGCACATCACGAAGGCCTGGGTGAACGCGGGCTACCGCACCACCACCATCGACTATGGAGCCCGCCTCGGCATCGACGTCCACCCCGTCCAACGCCCGCCCGACACCCGCGGGTCCACGATCATCCCGAGACGCTGGACCATCGAACGCAGCATCGGCAGGCTCATGCACCACCGACGCCTCGCCCGCGACGACGAACGCCACCCGCACCGCTCCGAAGCCATGATCCACCTCGCGATGATCGACCTCATGGCCCGCAGACTCACCGGCGAAGCCACCCCCAACTGGCGCGGAACCTGACCCGGGACCAAACACCAACCATCGGACCAAACGCTCAGTAAGACCGACAGCCCCATGGGTCCCGCACGGCACAGGCCGACGAGCACCCTCCGCTACCTTCGAAGATGCTGTCGACTCAACCCTGGGGGAGCACATGATCGGACCGATTGCCAAACCAGCGCAACCGTCCGCGGTGTCTGATCCGACACCCGCCCCGCCGTCGTCTGCGCCTCGACTGACGCCGTACTCTCCGTCTCCTCGTCAGCAGGCACCAGAGCCACAGCGGCACTCGGAAGTACCTTTGCGCGGGACCAGCGTCCCACCGCGGTCGGAGGTCCCTGCCGACGTCCGTGGTGGAGCGCCGAAGCCTCCGGTGTCTCCACTCGGTTCAGGCGGCGTGCGCAACGTGCAAGTGAAACCGTGGACCAACCGCGGGCCTAGGCAGATGGTACGGCCGGGGGCGGCAGACCCAGCACCCAGCGGACGGGTCGATGCCGCTGCCGAGGTTGCGCCGCCAGCAGGGGATGTCCGGATGTACTTCTTCGGCGCGATCGCCCACAGCCAGGTGGTGATCGACAGCGGTACGGTCACGCAGACGCAGGTGAACCAGTTCAAGGACAGCTACTTGCGGGGCACGGCGCACACACCCGCAGAACCATGTGATGTCTCCCCGCCCGGAGCGTCTGCCCCACTTCGCCGTTCGACCGAGCAGCCGGTGACAGCAGCGCGCCCTCAGCAGCCCTGCATCAGCGCCGAAGTTTTCTGCCGCCTCTATCTGCCGCTCATGCTTGCCAATTTCCGGGCGCGCGCGACAGCACTGGGCCTGAGCCGGAATGCCGAACGCGCTCTTGTACGCGACATCGACGATCTGGATCGCGCAGCGAAGAGCACTCCTGTCGACATGACAGCCGTCAACACGGGACTGAGCAACGTCGAAGCGATCCTGAAGTCGTCCAGCCCGCGGGATAAGGTCCGGCCCCCGAGCGAAGGGCAGGAGACACCGGACAGGGGTGAGCACTCGTGACGAACGGGCCGCAGTTCCACGGCTCCATCCACGGAAGCCAGATCGCCATCGGCAACCACAAGGTCTCACAGAACCAGTACCTGCCTGCGCGCCCGGGAGGCAGCGGCCTGGCCGAAGCGGTCAGCGCCCTCCTTGACGCGGTGGAACTCCTGGGCCTGAATACCGATGACGAAACAGGCGTGCGTCAGGATGCCGAGGCGGCATTGGACGAAGCGGCTCGCCAAGAGCCGGACGTTGGCCGCCTGCGCCGCCTCCTGGAACGCATCCGGGCAGTCCTGGTACCCGTCGCAGCGGGTGCTGCAGCAGGTACCACCGCCGGAGTGACCAGCGGAACGGCGCAGTTGGCCCAGAGCCTACTCACCGATCTTCAACAAGCCTTGCCCTGAAACTTGTAGGCGATCGCGTCGATCACCTCACGGTGATTCCGCCACCGCCCACCCCGCTTCGGGGTCCGGTCTGGAAGTAACGGCTCGATCCGCGCCCGCTGCGCGTCAGCCAACGGCATACCCAGACCAACGATCAGACGATCGGAACGGACCGGCTATGCGCCGACCACGTCATCAGGCCGTCCGGTCGACGTCCACCAGTCGATCACGCGGACGGCCATCGCGTCTGGCCGCAGGCCCAGAGGGTTAAGACCGAAATGATCTTCCAGCTCGTGCCGGAGGAACTCACCGATCTCGGTCCGGTCGGCACCGGAACGAAGCCGTTGGAGCAGGGGAGCGAGCATGCAGTCGTACTCGTCCTGCACATCGTCAGCGACACCGATCGGATCCCACTCATTGAGCAGATGCCGCAGGTCGCCCTCGGCAATGTTCCAGGCTCTCATCGCCCAAGACTGCCACCCACGAACGACCGCCATCACCCGACCCCCTGATCCAAACGAAACCGGCCCTGTCTAGATCTGGTCGACCAACCCGCTGGAACGGCTGAACCGGGAGATCAAACGACGGGCCGACGTCGTCCAGGTCTTTCCCAACCCCGCCGCCCTGGACCGGCTCGCCGCCGCGGTCCTGGCCGAACTCCACGATGAATGGCAGACACCTCACGGTTCTAGCGCGTCAAGCTGCGGCGGAAAGTTCGGTGGGAAAGGCGGTCTGCTCGTCGAATAGTTCGCGATTCTGGAGGCAGTGGTAGAGCTGACCGAGCATGCGGTTGAACAGGTTGCGTTGGGCGGAAGCATGCCAATCGCCGTGCAGGTCACGGCGACGCCGGTAGTGAGTCTTGGCTCCCGGGGATGCGGTCAGCGCGGCGAAGGCCCAGAGGTAACCAGCGTGGTTGAGCCGGTCGTTCTTCACCCACCGCCGGGTGATGCTCGACTTCTTCCCTGAGGCGCGGGTGACAGGCGAGGAACCGGCGTATGCCTTGAGTCCACGGGCGTCGGCGAATCGTGTGTGATCGTCTCCGATTTCGGCGAGCACCCGGGCGCCGAGCAGGACGCCGAGACCCGGGAAGCTGCAGATCACGTCAGCGTCCGGGTGCCGAGGGAAAGCTTCTTCCACTGCCTTGGCCAGGTCGTCGGCGGCGGTGCAGGCGGCCTCCAACTGGCCCAGGATTGCGAGCATCTGCTTGCCGAGCGCCTCCTCGACCAGCGGCGGCTGGTGGGCCCACTCGGCGCGGAAAGCCTTGCGGAGACGGTCGGAGTCGGCGGCGATGCCACGCTTGCGGCCGGCGCGCTTCAGCGCGGCCTGGAGCTGCGCACGGGTGAGCCGCGCGGCCCTGGCCGGAGTCGACGCGATACGGAGTAGTTCGCGGGCTTCGGGACGGCACAGCCCGTTCTGCCAGGTGGCGAAGGCATCCAGGGCGGCAGGGTAGTACTCCCGTAGCAAAGAGCGGAGCTGGTTGGAGATTTGCTGGCGGTTCCACGTGGCGTCCTGCTGAGCGCGGGCCAGCACAGCAATGGCGCGGGCCAAGTCGCTGTCGCTGGGCAGGGGGCGGTGGGCGTGCATGTCGGTGCGCAGGATGTTCGCCAGGACGAGGGCGTCGCCGGGGTCGGACTTCTTGCGGGAAACGGAGTGCCGATCGCGGTAGCGCGCAGCGGCCATCGGGTTGATTGCGAACACCTTGCGCTTGCCGGTCCGCAGGACGGCCACGAGCAGGCCGCGGCTGGTCTCAATGGCGACCGGGATTGGATCGTCCTCAGTGTCGCCGTACTCGGCAAGCAGGTCGAGCAGCAGCTTGTAGCCTGCTGCGTCGTCGGTGATATGCCGCTTGGCCAGCAGCTGTCCTGTGTCGTCGACCAGCGCAACGTCGTGCGCGCGTTCCGCCCAGTCGATGCCGCAGTAGATCAAGATGTTCCCTCCCATGGAGCGGGTGTCTGCGCTGGTTACGAGCGCGTGAGGGCCACGCAGCGACCTAATTCCAGGACTCAGCACTGGGGCTGGTCCGCCACCTCACTAGCCGTTCGTGGCACCAGCGCGCCACGCGGGCCTCGGTCTATGCCGGAGCTCAGACGGCTCGGGCCTATCAAGAGGTCACCATGCAGCGGGCTCGCACCACGAACACCAACGAGGAAGCGAATCAAGGGTGTTGGGATTTCGGAGTACCGGACGACGCCGGTCTGCCATGAGGCGTCGAGGCCGTGTCTTCGAGAGGCATTCGTCCGGTGCCGACGGGCACCAACATCCGGTGGTGACCACGAAGACGCCGCACGCCGCCACTCTGTGGTGAGGCATCGCGGCCCTGTCGCACTGAGGCGTCCGTCCGGCGCCCACGCAGCCACCAAGGCTGTTGGATGGGAATTACTGACTTCCTCGGGGTGTTGTCGGGGGTGGTGACGGGTGGTGATCCCTGCGGTAGGCCGGTGGTATGCGGTACGCGCAGGGTGGCGGGCTG
>NZ_JBIAVQ010000027.1:0-76177 GCF_042894505.1 Streptomyces sp. NPDC001536 | reverse complement strand
TGCGTTTCCGACTCTATCAGACCGTTTCCGGTTCCGATTTCCTCGGTGCTTTCCAGGTTCCCGCTTTCGCGTTTCCCTTTCCGGCGGTTCCGACTTTATCAGAAGTTTCGAGCCGGACTGACCGGCCGCTCATTTCCGAATGATCGGGAGAGGCTTCTTCGAAAACCAGGTTTCAAGAAGCAGACAGACACTCACTGTCGCGGACCGGACTAGATCCAGTTCTAGGCAACTGTTCGAATCTACCTCCCCGCTTCCTCCGTGTCAACGGTTCCTGCGGGGCGAAGAGGACACTAGCAGCTCAGCAGCCCCGTACGCACATCAGGCGGCCATGGGAACGGCGGCACTGCGTTCGTCCTCCGCGACGTCGCCCGATTCTCCGGCGCGGGCAGCGCGTCCGCCGAGCACGTAGACGTAGGCGAGGAAGGCCAGTTCGGCGACGACCCCGATGCCGATGCGCGCCCAGGTGGGCAGGCCGGACGGGGTGACGAAGCCTTCGATCGCGCCGGAGATGAAGAGGATCAGGGCGAGACCGATGGCCATGCCGATCGCCGCTCGCCCTTCCTCTGCGAGGGCGGCTCGACGCGTGCGTGGGCCCGGGTCGATGACGGTCCAGCCGAGGCGCATGCCTGTTCCTGCGGCGACGAACACCGCGGTCAGCTCCAGCAGGCCGTGGGGCAGGACCAGGCCGAGGAAGGTGTCGAGGCGGCCTGCCGAGGACATCAGGCCGAAGCCGACTCCGAGGTTGAGCATGTTCTGGAAGAGGATCCAGAGGACCGGAAGGCCGAGGAAGACGCCGAGGATCAGGCACTGCGCCGCTGCCCACGCGTTGTTCGTCCAGACCTGGGCGGCGAAGGAGGCCGCGGGATGGCTCGAGTAGTACGACTCGTACTGCCCGCCCGGGCGGGTGAGCTCGCGGAGCTCGCTGGGGGCCGCAATGGTGGCCTGTACTTCCGGATGGGTGCCGATCCACCAGCCCAGGAGGGCTGCCACGGCCGTGGAGAGCAGTGCGGTGGGGACCCACCAGTGCCGTGCTCGGTAGACCGCCGCGGGGAAGCCGTGCGCCAGGAAGTGGGTGACGTCGCGCCAAGAAGCGCGGCGCGTTCCTGTCACGGCACTACGCGCGCGTGCCACGAGTTGGCTGAGCCGGCCCGTCAGCTGCGGGTCGGGCGCACTGGACTGGATCAGGGAGAGGTGGGTGGCCGTGCGTTGATAGAGAGTGACGAGTTCGTCGGCTTCGGCGCCGGTGAGCCTGCGCTGGCGTCGCAGGAGGGCGTCGAGGCGGTCCCACTCCGCTCGGTGAGCGGAGACGAAGACGTCGAGGTCCATCGGTTCGGCTGCTCCTCGGCTGCTCGTCGGCGACTCGTCGTGGGTGTCAGCTTGTCGTACTGCGATGCGATGCGCCCTCAGCTTGGCAGACTGGCTGCCCTCAGGGCGGGACAGGGGAAGGACGGCGGACGTGAGTGAGCTGGTGACGGGCGAGGCGGTGGCGCTGGAGCTGCGTCCTGCGCGGCTGCCGAGCAGGGCTCTGGCCGTGCTCCTCGATCTGCTGGTCGGCGTGATCGTCTACGTGCTCGTGACCATCGCGCTGGTGGCTTCCACGGCTTCCCTGGACGAGGCGGCCCAATTTGCGGTGTCTCTCGCGTCGTTCGTGCTGATCATGGTGGGTGGGCCCATCGCGGTCGAGACGCTCAGCCGCGGTCGCTCGCTCGGGAAGATGGCGTGCGGGCTGCGTGTGGTGCGAGACGACGGCGGGCCGATCCGGTTCCGGCATGCACTGGTGCGGGGCGGGATCGGCGTCATCGAGATCCTGCTGACGTTCGGGGTGATCGCCTGTATCGCGTCGCTCGTTTCGGCACGGGGGCGACGGCTCGGGGACGTCTTCGCGGGGACTCTGGTCGTACGGGAGCGGGTTCCGGTGGCGCATAACGGTTTCCTGCCTCCGCCGCCGCCCTGGCTGGCCGGGCGCTTCTCAGGGCTGGACCTGTCGGCCGTGCCGGATGGGCTGTGGCTCGCCATCCGGCAGTACCTCGGGCGGATGCAGCAGCTGGACCCGCAAGTCGGCTGGGCCATGGCCGAGCGGCTCGCCGCCGACGTCGCGTCGCGTACGGGGACCCCGGCACCGCAGGGTGTTCCGCCGGCGGCGTATCTCGCGGCGGTGGTGCAGGAGCGGCAAGCCCGGGAGGCTCGGCGCGCTTTCGGGAGCGGATCTACGGGGGCGTACGGAACGCAGCCTGCTCAGCCGCCTTCGCTCTCACCCGCCGCGGCTCCGGCTGCCCCACCTCCCCTCTACGGCTCCGCTGCACCGCAGCAGGCACAGCCTCCGACACCCGGAGCCGGACCCGCGGAGACGCGGGAGCCTGAGCGTCCTGG
The DNA here is from genome assembly GCF_042894505.1 of Streptomyces sp. NPDC001536. Classification (NCBI taxonomy): domain Bacteria; kingdom Bacillati; phylum Actinomycetota; class Actinomycetes; order Kitasatosporales; family Streptomycetaceae; genus Streptomyces; species Streptomyces sp. NPDC001536. The sequence goes on along the minus strand of NZ_JBIAVQ010000027.1, from coordinate 73,807 downwards.
CACCGGATTCGCGCCTCCCTCGTAAGCCGTACGAGCCCCTGCCCGCTACCCCTGCTCACGCGAAGACGGACGGCGGCGATTCGAGGTCCTCCAACTCGATGCCGGGAGCCGAGAGGACCACGTCCCCGGCGATGTGCACGGTGTGCCGCTCGCCCGTGTCCAGGGCTGTGACCTGGTATTCGTCCACGGTCAGGGGGCCGTTGTCAGTGGCGTGTGCTTCGCTTTTCATCAGCGCCCAGGACTGGTCCACGGTGCGCGGGGCGAGGACTGGATCCGTGAAGGCGACGAGTCGTACGCGGGTGGCTGATGCGGAGGGGGTGAGGCGTAGGAGACGGGTGGTGGCGATGAGGAATGCCGGAGATGTGCCGGTGAAGGCGTGGGCGGGGACATTGCCTTCCGTGGCGTGGACTCCGGTGGGGTCCGTGCGGACCCAGGTGACGCCGTCGAGAGCAGCTCCGCGGACCTGCCAGCCCGCGGCGTGGAGTTCCAGACGGATGGGGCGGCCGAGCTCGTCGAGGGCCAGGTCGACGGAGCCCGAGTGGTCGCCCGCGGGGGTCGTCCGCTGGGCGACATAGCGCCAGCCGGAGGGGCCGGGGGCGCAGTGGAAGTGCTCTTCTGCGAGGGGGGTGTGATCGTGCGGATCATGGAGCGAATAACGGCCGCGGGGCATGGGGGTCCTGGGTCTTGACGGGCTGGTCCGGGCGTGGCGGCACGGGCTGGTCGGGCCGGATCGGCCAAAGGGGCAGGCCCCCGGCACGGGGGTGCGGGGGCCTGCCTCGGAGGACCTGCTGGTGATGAGCGCGTCAGCGCACCGGCGCGCTCGTCACGGGCTGGAGTCGGTACTCAGCAGCGGCTGAGCCGGCTCTCAGTAGCGGTAGTGGTCCGGCTTGTACGGGCCGTCGACGTCGACGCCGATGTAGGAGGCCTGCTCCGGGCGCAGCGTCGTCAGCTTCACACCGAGCGCGTCCAGGTGGAGGCGGGCGACCTTCTCGTCCAGGTGCTTGGGCAGCGTGTAGACGCCGATCGGGTACTCCGACTGCTTGGTGAACAGCTCGATCTGGGCCAGCGTCTGGTCCGCGAACGAGTTGGACATCACGAACGACGGGTGGCCGGTCGCGTTGCCCAGGTTCAGCAGGCGGCCCTCGGAGAGGACGATCAGTACCTTGCCGTCGGGGAACTTCCAGGTGTGGACCTGCGGCTTGACCTCGTCCTTGACGATGCCGGGGATCTTGGCGAGACCGGCCATGTCGATCTCGTTGTCGAAGTGGCCGATGTTCCCGACGATGGCCTGGTGCTTCATCTTGGCCATGTCGCTGGCCATGATGATGTCCTTGTTGCCGGTCGTGGTGATGAAGATGTCGGCCTTGTCGATGACCTCGTCGAGGGTCGTGACCTGGTAGCCGTCCATCGCCGCCTGGAGGGCGCAGATCGGGTCGATCTCGGTGACGATGACGCGGGCGCCCTGGCCGCGCAGGGACTCGGCACAGCCCTTGCCGACGTCGCCGTAGCCGCAGACGACCGCGGTCTTGCCGCCGATGAGGACGTCGGTGGCGCGGTTGATGCCGTCGATCAGGGAGTGGCGGCAGCCGTACTTGTTGTCGAACTTCGACTTGGTGACGGCGTCGTTCACGTTGATCGCCGGGAAGAGGAGGACGCCGTCGCGCTGCATCTCGTACAGGCGGTGGACGCCGGTCGTGGTCTCCTCGGTCACGCCGCGGATCTCCGAGGCGAGCTGGGTCCACTTCTGGGAGCCCTCGGTGATGGTGCGGTTGAGGAGCTCGAGGATGACGCGGTGCTCGTCGTTCTCGGCGGTGTCGACCGAGGGAACCTTGCCGGCCTTCTCGTACTCGACGCCCTTGTGGACGAGGAGGGTGGCGTCACCGCCGTCGTCGAGGATCATGTTCGGGCCGCCGGTGGGGGTGTTCGGCCAGGTCAGCGCCTGCTCCGTGCACCACCAGTACTCCTCCAGGGTCTCGCCCTTCCAGGCGAAGACGGGGATGCCCTGCGGGTTCTCGGGCGTGCCGTTCGGGCCGACCGCGATGGCGGCGGCCGCGTGGTCCTGGGTGGAGAAGATGTTGCAGGACACCCAGCGGACCTGGGCGCCGAGGGCGACCAGGGTCTCGATCAGGACGGCGGTCTGCACGGTCATGTGCAGCGAGCCCATGATGCGGGCGCCGGCCAGCGGCTGGGCGGCGGCGAACTCCTTGCGGATCGCCATCAGACCGGGCATCTCGTGCTCGGCGAGGGTGATCTCCTTGCGGCCGAACTCGGCCAGGGAGAGATCGGCGACCTTGAAGTCCTGTCGGTTGTCGACAGTCGTCATTAGGGGCTGCTCCTCAAGGTTGGGGCGAGGTGGACACGGCTGGTCTGCGCGGCGGCGGACACAGGGGTGCCCGAAAGAGGACACAGGCATGCCCGGTGCGCGCAGCGCAGTCCGTCGGAGGCCCTCTCTCCCTCGGTCGATCCGCATCGGGATCGCCCGACCGCCATCAGCAGCGACGTCTGGCTCCGTCCCAAGCTACACCGGTACACCCGGGCGTCCCCAGTCCGCCTCCGAACCCGTCGAGCCGATCACGAGGCAGCCACGAGAGGGGGACGGGGTGGCTACGCCGTCGATAACAGGACACCCACGATCGCCGGACCAGGAGCCAACATCCCATGACAATCCGGGACTTTCGAACCTTTGAGCGGGGCGGCACGTGTTGCAGGATGCAAGGGATCGGGAACAGCTGATCGATCTCGCGGGGCGTCCGGGACGGCGTTCCGCGCGAACAATGGCGTTAGGAGATCGACGTGACCAGTCCGGCCGGCCCTCCCCCCACGGGCGGCGGCAGTGGCGAGCAGAAGCGGTTGAAGCTGCTCGCGGTGACCGCCTGCCCGACCGGCATCGCGCACACGTACATGGCGGCCGAGAAACTCTCGCAGGCCGCCGAGAGCCGCGGCATCGGCATGAAGGTGGAGACGCAAGGGTCCATCGGGGCCGAAAACGTACTCGATGACAACGATGTCAGCACCGCGGACGGCATCATCGTCGCCGCGGACAAGGATGTGGACCTGAGCCGTTTCGTGGGCAAGCGGGTCCTGACCGTCGGGGTGGCGGAGGGGATCCACCATCCCGAGCAGTTGATCGAGCGGGTGCGGTCGGCGCCTGTGCACCAGCCGGGCGGCGCGAGCGCGCCCGCGGCCGGTGCGGGCGGCGGCAAGGAGCGCAGCGTCGGGTACAAGGCGCTGATGAACGGGGTCAGTTACATGATCCCGTTCGTGGTGGTCGGCGGGTTGCTGATCGCGATCTCGCTCTCGCTCGGCGGACACACGGACCCGTCGGGTGGTCTGGTCATCCCGAAGGACTCCTTCTGGATGGACGTGAACAACATCGGTGTCATCGGCTTCACGCTGATGGTGCCGATCCTGTCGGGATACATCGCGTACGCCATCGGCGACCGCCCCGCCCTCGTGCCCGGCATGATCGGCGGCTGGATCGCCAACACCGGTTCGCTGTACGACTCCAAGGCGGGCGCCGGGTTCATCGGGGCGATCGTGACCGGTTTTCTCGCCGGCTATCTGGTGTTGTGGATCAAGAAGGTCAAGGTCCCCAAGTTCGTGCAGCCGATCATGCCGATCATCGTGATCCCGATCGTGGCGACCACGGCGCTGGGGCTGTTCTTCATCTACGTCATCGGGAAGCCGATCTCCTGGGTGTTCGAGCACCTGACCGACTGGCTGAGCGGGATGACGGGCACGAGCGCGGTCCTGCTGGGTGCGATTCTCGGGCTGATGATCGCGTTCGACATGGGCGGGCCGGTCAACAAGACGGCGTTCCTGTTCGGCGCGGGGCTCATCGCGACCGGCAACCAGACGGTCATGGGCATGTGCGCGGCCGCGATCCCGGTCATGCCGTTGGGCCAGGGCCTGGCCACGCTGATACGCAAGCGGCTCTACACCGAGCAGGAGCGGGAGACCGGGCTCGCCGCCCTCTTCATGGGCTGCTTCGGTATCTCCGAGGGCGCGATCCCGTTCGCGGCGGCACGGCCCGCGCAGGTCATCCCGGCGAACATGCTGGGCGGCGCGGTGGCCGGGGCGATCGCCGGGGTCGCCGGGGTCGAGGACGCGGTGCCGCACGGCGGGCCCATCGTGGCGGTGCTGGGTGCGGTGAGCGGGGTGCCGATGTTCTTCGTGGCCGTGGTGATCGGCACGGTCGTCACCGCGCTCACGACGGTCGCCCTGGTCGACCTCAGTGAGCGCAAGCGCCGCGGAGAGGCGGTCCTCGGGGTGCCGACGGCCGGGCCCGAGCCGGTGCTGGTCGCGGCGGGTGCGGCCGTGACGCCGGGTGCCGGGGCCGTCGTGGCGGAGAAGGTCGTACGGGAGCCCGTGGCGGCATCTGTCGCGACCGCGGAGGTCCTCTCCGGGTATCTCACCGCGCGGACCGTGAAGGTCGAGCTCGACGCGGCCGACAAGGAGGCCGCCGTCCGGGAGATGGCCGGGCTGCTGGCGCGGTCCGGCGAGGTCGCGGATGTGGACGAGTTGGTGGCGACCGCGCTGCGGCGTGAGGCGCAGGGCACGACCGGGCTCGGTGAGGGGATAGCCGTTCCGCACGCCAAGACGGACGCGGTGAGCGCGCCCGTCGTCGGGTTCGCGCGGTCCGCCGAGGGCATCGAGTGGGGCTCTCTGGACGGTACGCGGGCCAGGCTGGTGTTCATGATCGCCGTACCGGAGGCGGCCGCGGGCGACGAGCATCTGCGGATTCTGGCGCTGCTGTCGCGGAAGTTGATGGATGCCGGGTTCCGGGAGCGGCTCATGGCGGCGCCGGACGAGCGGGCGGTGCTCGACGTGCTGGGCGAGATCCAGTAGGGCGAGGCCGGGTGAGTGCGGGCCGTGGTCACCGGGGCGCGGTCCGCACGGAGCTCCCCGCGATGAGCCACCCACCACTCGTGCCCTGAGCCACCTGCGCCCTCCTTCCCCCAGGGTCCGCACAACCCGTTCACGGCAGGGCGCTACTCTCTGCCGCCGCGGATGTTCCGTGTGGGGAGGGAGTGGCGATGCGCAAGGCTCGGGGGCTGGGGATCGCGGCCGTCGTGGTGGCGCTGGTGGGGTTGCTGGCGGGCCTGGGCGGCGTGGCCTACGCGCGGCATGCCTTCGGTGGTTCCGTCGTGTCGGGCGAGAGCATGGCGCCGACGTACGAGCGAGGCGACCGGGTCGTCTACGAGCGGATCGACGGGAGCGAGGTGCGGCGCGGGGACGTCGTGGTGTTCTCGGCGCCGGACCGGTACGGCTTCGACGCGCTGGTGATGGGGCGGGTCGTCGGCATGGGCGGGGACCGTGTGGCGTGCTGCACCGGAGAGGCGCGGGACGCGCGGGTCACCTTGAACGGGGAGCCGCTGAAGGAGCCGTATCTCAAGGGCGCGGAGGCCGGCGGCGGGTTCCCCGCCTATGATGTGCGGGTCCCCGAGGGGCGGCTGTTCCTGCTGGGCGACCACCGTGCGAACGCCCGTGACTCGCGGGCCTTCCTCGACGACCGCGGCGGGACGCTTCCGACGTCGGCGATCCGGGGGCGGGTGATCGACGACTACACCGTGCCCGGAGTCCTCGGGGTGGCGATGATGGCCGGCGTGGCGCTCCTGCTGGTCGCCGCCGGGCTGGGGATCGCCGCCATGGTCATACGGCGGAAGGCGCGGGCCGCGGCGCCGCCACCGCCCCCGTGGGCGGTGCGGATCTGAGAGCGAAAGGGCCCACCGGAATCCCGGTGGGCCCTTTCGGCGGGTGTCAGTGGCCGGCGTCGTGCTGCGCCGGTCCCCCGGGCGTCGCCTCGCGGTCGGGGCCCTTGGCGGCCTCGGACTCGCTGAAGATGTCCGGCTCGAGGTAGATCACGCGGGCGATCGGGACGGCCTCGCGGATACGGGCCTCGGCGGCGTTGATGGCGTTGGCGACCTCGGTGGCCGAGTCGTCGTGCTCGACGGCGATCTTGGCGGCGACCAGGAGCTCCTCGGGGCCGAGGTGGAGCGTGCGCATGTGGATGACGCGGGTGACGACGTCGCCGTCGACGATCGCGGCCTCGATCTTCTGGACCGCTTCGAGGCCCGCGGACTCGCCGAGGAGCAGGGACTTGGTCTCCACTGCCAGGACGAGCGCGATGGCGATGAGCAGGATGCCGATGCAGAGGGTGCCGATGCCGTCCCAGACGCCGTCGCCGGTGGCGAGGGCCAGGCCGACGCCGCCGAGGGCGAGGATCAGACCGATCAGCGCACCCAGGTCCTCCAGAAGGACGACCGGCAGCTCGGGCGCCTTGGCGTGGCGGACGAACTCCTTCCAGGACTGCCGGCCGCGCAGGACGTTGGACTCCTTGATGGCCGTCCTGAAGGAGAAGGTCTCGGCGATGATCGCGAAGACGAGGACGCCCACCGGCCAGTACCAGTTCTCGATCTCGTGCGGGTGCTTGATCTTCTCGTAGCCCTCGTAGATCGCGAACATGCCGCCGACCGAGAAGAGCACGATGGAGACGAGGAAGGCGTAGATGTACCGCTCTCGGCCGTAGCCGAAGGGGTGTTGCGGGGTCGCCTCGCGCTGGGCCTTCTTGCCGCCGAGGAGCAGCAGGCCCTGGTTGCCGGAGTCGGCGAGGGAGTGGACGGACTCGGCCAGCATCGACGACGAGCCGCTGAAGAGGAACGCCACGAACTTCGATGCCGCGATCGCGAGGTTGGCGGCGAGTGCCGCCACGATCGCCTTGGTTCCGCCTGACGCGCTCATGTGTTCGCGTTGTCCCTTCGTACGTCCACCCAGTCCAGGCCTTTGCCCGTCCTTTGCCGGTGGGCCATTGTTGCAGCCCTTCACGGGAGCGGTGTGTCAGGTGTCCACAGCCCCGGTCATACGATCACAGTGGCCCGGAAGACGGTGCCCGTCCCGGCCACTTCGGCCTTCTCACCTGCGGGAACGAAAACGGACTGACCGGGGTTCAGTTCGTGCTCCCCCGCCCGGACGGAACCCGCCGTGCACAGCAGGATCTGCGGGGTGGCGCGGGTGAGGTCGTGGGCGGCGCCGCCCTCGGGGAGGACGTACCTCGACAGCCGGAACTCGTCGATCGGGGTCTCGTAGACCTCCTCGCCGTCCGGGGACGCCTCGGGGCGCAGCACACCCGCGTCGGCGGCCTCGAAGCGGACGATGCGCAGGAGTTCGGGGACGTCGACGTGCTTGGGGGTCAGGCCGCAGCGCAGGACGTTGTCGGAGTTGGCCATGATCTCGACGCCGAGGCCGTTGAGGTAGGCGTGCGGGATGCCGGCGCCGAGGAAAAGGGCCTCGCCGGGCTGGAGCCGGACATGGTTCAGCAGCATCGCGGCGATGACGCCCGGGTCGCCCGGGTAGTGGTGGGCGATGTCCGCGTACGGGGCGTACTCGCCGCCGAGGCGGGCGCAGGCGGCCGCGGCCTCGCCGACCGTACGGGCCATCTCCTCGCGGTCCGCGCCGAGTACGGCCGTCAGGACCTCGCGCAGCGCCGCTTCCTCGGGGTGGGCGTGCAGCAGGTCGACGTACGGCTTGAGGGAGTCGACGCCGAGGCCGGCGAGCAGGCCGGCGGCCTCCAGCGGGGCGCGGAAGCCGCACAGGCCGTCGAACTCGGTGAGGGCGCAGATCAGTTCGGGCTTGTGGTTGGCGTCCTTGTAGTTGCGGTGACCGGCGTCCACGGGGATCCCGCGGCGCTCCTCGTCCTCGTACCCCTCCTTGGCCTGCGCGAGGTCGGGGTGCACCTGGAGGGAGAGCGGGGCGCCCGCGGCGAGGATCTTGAGGAGGAAGGGCAGCCGGGGGCCGAACTTGGTGACGGCCGCTTCTCCGAGCTCCTTGCGCGGATCCGCGTCGATGACCTCGACGAGCGTGCCGCGACCGGTGCGCGAGGGTGCGCCCGGGTGGGCGCCCATCCACATCTCCGCCTGCGGCTCGCCGCTCGGGGCGACGCCGAGCAGGGCGGGGATGGCGGTGGTGGAACCCCAGGCGTAGGGGCGGATCGTGTTGTCGAGGCGGTCCATGGGGTTCTTTCTGTACGACGGTCAGAACGGCCTGAGCATGATCAGGCGCCGGAGGCGAGCGCCAGGTAGACCGCGGCGAAATCCGTGATGGCGATCAGTTCCGCGAGGGTCTCCAGTTCGCCGCCCTCCTCCGGTTCCAGTTCGCTGATGGGGGCGTCGTGGCTCAGGGCCAGCTCACGGGCGGCGGGAGCGGCGGAGAGACCGCCGAGGGGACGGTCGCGCAGCAGCACCACGCGCGCGCGCATCACCGGGACCTCCTCCACGCGGTCACGGAAGAAGTCGTCCGGGTCGGCGCTGGCGGCGAGCGGACCGGCCAGCAGGGCGTTGTGCGCGGCGAGCGCCTCGGGCAGTTCGGAGACGACGGCGGGGCGGCCGGCGAGTTCGGCGAGGTCGGCGGCGAAACGGCGGCCCGCCGGGCCGGCCGAGACGCCCTCCGTCCAGATCACCGGGAGCGCGTCGGCGAGTTCGGCGGCCAGGGTCTTGGCGGGGTTGCTGTACGTCGCGATGGCCGGGCCGCAGCGTTCGGCGATGTGGTCCAGGCGGTCCGCGACCTTCTCCAGGGCGTCCGGCGGGGCGGTGAGCAGGCCGGTGCGGTCGAGGATCGCGAGCAGCGGGGTGAGCAGCGCCCACAGGACGCCGGGGGCGGACGCGGCGAGGGCCTCGTCCTGCTCGTACGGCGCTGTCGCCAGCGGTACGAAGAGGCCGTGGGCGCCTTGGACGGCCTCGGTGAGGGGGGTGGCGGCGGGGGCCACGGCGACGACCGTGCAGCCGCGGCGGTAGGCCTGGTCGGCGAGGAGGGACAGGCCCGGTTCGGTGCCGTCGGGGGTCGCGATCAGGAGCAGGTCGACCGAGCCGGCCCAGCCCGGCAGCTCCCAGCGCAGGGCGCCGGCCGCGGGGGCCACGCCGGTGGGGGCCAGGCGGATGACGGGGCTGCCGGCGCCGGCGAGGGTGCCGAGGAGGTCGGCGACGCAGATGGCGGCGGCGCCGGGGCCGGCGATCAGGACCGCGCGGGGGCGGCCGTCGGGCTTCAGTTCGTTGACGCCGGCCTCGGCGGCGTGCCGTGCCGCGGTGCGGACTCGGGCGCCGGCCTCGGCGGCGCCGCGGAGCAGGCCTCGGTGGTCGGCCGCCGAGAGGGCCTCGGGGGTGTCGAGCAGCGATTCGTCGAGCATGGGTGGCAGCCTCCTGCGATCGCCGGGGTCGTCGGTCACGCGGGTCGCCGTTGGCGGCGGTCCCTGCGGCTCGGGTCGCCAGGGGCCGCTTACGCGGGGCGGCGGGCCTCGTCGACGAGGAGGACGGGGATGCCGTCGCGGACGGGGTATGCCAGGCCGCAGTCCGCGCTGGTGCAGATCAGCTCGGTGTCCTGCTCCTCGAGGGGGGCGTGACAGGCCGGGCAGGCGAGGATCTCCAGGAGGCCGGCTTCGAGCGGCATGGGGTGTCCCTTCGGGGGCGGGCGGATGGCTGTGCGGATGTGCCTGGTCAGGGTACCGCCGGAGGGGGGTGGGTGTGGGGGTTGGGGACGGGTGGGTGGGGGTGGCCGCCGGAGGGTTTTCGCCCCCGCCGCCCCTACCCGTCCCATCCTCCAGGGGCGCTGCCCCTTCGACCCCGTCCCTGAGGGCTACGCCCCCAGACCCCCATCGGCCCTCAAGGGGCCTCGTCCTCAAACGCCGGACGGGCTGAAAGACACGGGCGGGTGGGAGATCGGGATGGCGAGGCCTCGGTCAGGCCCGGATGATCCCCAGCACCTCGTCCCGGATCTTCGCCATCGTCGGCTCGTCCCGTGCCTCCGCGTTGAGGCGCAGGAGGGGCTCCGTGTTGGACGGGCGGACGTTGAACCACCAGTCCGCCGCGCTGACGGTGAGGCCGTCGAGTTCGTCCAGGGTGATGTCTTCGCGGGACGAGTACGCGGAGCGGATCGCCGCGAGGCGGTCGGTCTGGTCGGCGACCGTGGAGTTGATCTCGCCGGAGCCGGTGTAGCGGTCGTACTCGGACACGAGGGCGGACAGGGGGCCCTCCTGGCCGCCGAGGGCGGCGAGGACGTGGAGGGCGGCGAGCATGCCGGTGTCGGCGTTCCAGAAGTCCTTGAAGTAGTAGTGGGCGGAGTGCTCGCCGCCGAAGATCGCGCCGGACTTCGCCATCTCGGCCTTGATGAAGGAATGGCCCACGCGCGTGCGTACCGGCGTGCCGCCGTGCTCCTCGACGACCTCGGGCACCGACCAGGAGGTGATCAGGTTGTGGATGATCACGCCGCTGCCGCCGTTCCTGGCGAGCTCGCGCGCGGCGACCAGGGCGGTGATCGCGGACGGGGAGACCGGGTCGCCGTTCTCGTCGACGACGAAGCAGCGGTCGGCGTCGCCGTCGAAGGCGATGCCCAGGTCGGCGGACTCCTCGCGCACCCGCTTCTGGAGATCCACGATGTTCGCCGGGTCGAGGGGGTTGGCCTCGTGGTTCGGGAACGTGCCGTCCAGTTCGAAGTACATCGGGACGAGGGTCAGGGGCAGGCCCGCGAAGACCGTGGGGACCGTGTGGCCGCCCATGCCGTTGCCCGCGTCCACGACGACCTTGAGGGGGCGGATGGCGGTCAGGTCGACCAGGCCCCGCAGATGGGCCGCGTAGTCCTCCAGCGTGTCGCGCCGGGTGATCGTGCCCTGTGTCGCCGCCGGGGCCGGGGCGCCCGAGTCGAGCCAGCCCTCGGCCAGCTCGCGGATCTCGGCGAGACCCGTGTCCTGGCCGACCGGGGCGGCGCCCGCGCGGCACATCTTGATGCCGTTGTACTGAGCCGGGTTGTGCGAGGCCGTGAACATCGCGCCCGGCAGGTCCAGCGCGCCCGAGGCGTAGTACAGCTGGTCGGTGGAGCACAGCCCGATCTCGGTGACGTCGACGCCCTGCGCGGCCGCCCCGCGCGCGAAGGCACGCGACAGACCGGGCGACGAGGGCCGCATGTCGTGCCCGACCACGATCGCGCTCGCCCCGGTCACCCGGACGAAGGCGACCCCGAAGAGCTCGGCCAGCGTCTCGTCCCACTGGTCGGGAACGACACCGCGCACGTCGTACGCCTTCACGAGCTGTGACAGATCAGCAGCCACGGCCTAACCCTTCTCAAAGTCCTGTCGGTCGCCCCAAACTACCCGCCCCCACCGACAGCGGTGCCGTGCGTCCCCTGAGTGGAACCTGGACGTAACCTCAGGTCAGGGCAGCATCCACGCCAGCACCGGCGAGCTCTGCCCGACCACGATGAGGCACATCACCAGCAGCAGCCCCAGGCTCCAGGGCAGCACCTTGCGCAGCAGGTCCCCCTCGCGGCCGGCGAGACCGACGGCGGCGCAGGCGATGGTGAGGTTCTGCGGGGAGATCATCTTGCCGAGGACGCCGCCCGAGCTGTTCGCGGCGGCCAGCAGCTCCGGCGACAGCCCGGATTCCCGGGCCGCCGTCACCTGGAGCGCTCCGAACAGCGCGTTGGCCGAGGTGTCGGAGCCGGAGACGGCCACGCCGAACCAGCCCAACACCGGGGAGAGGAAGGCGAGTCCGGCGCCCGCCGCCGCCACGAAGTGGCCGATGGTGGCGGCCTGTCCGGAGAGGTTCATGACGTAGGCGAGGGCCAGCACCGAGGTGACGGTCAGGATCGCGAACCGCAACTCGTGGACGGTGGCGAGCCATTCCTTGACCGCCACGCGCGCGTGCACGCCGAGGACGACCGCCGTACACAGTCCGGCGAGCAGCACGAGCGTGCCGCCGGTGGCCACGATCGGCCAGATGAACACGTTGCCGCCGACCGGGTCGCCGTCGGGGTTCACGACGTTCAGGAACGGCCAGTCGTAGGTCTGGGTCGCCTTCGCCAGCCAGTCCTTGACGACGGGGATCTGCGCGAGGGAGAAGATCACGACGATCAGGGCGTACGGGGCGTAGGCGCGCACGACTTCACCGCGCGGGTCGGCCTCGTCGAGTTCCTCGCTGCGGGTTCCGGTCAGCACGGACGCGCGTACGGACTCGGTGGCGGGCACGCGTGCGCCGGGTACGGCGACGAGGGCGGCCGCGCCCAGCAAGGCGGCGCCGATGTCGGCGAGTTGGGCCGAGACGTAGTTGGCGGCGACGAACTGGCCGACGGCGAAGGCGGTTCCGCAGGCCAGGGCGGGCGCCCAGGTCTCCCTGAGCCCGCGCCGCCCGTCCACGAGGAAGACCAGCACGAGCGGCACCACGAGGGCCAGCAGCGGGGTTTGACGCCCCACCACGGACGCGACGGTGTCCAGGGGCAGTTCCGTCACCTGGGCGAGCGTCACGACGGGTGTGCCCATCGCGCCGAAGGCGACCGGCGCGGTGTTGGCGACCAGGGCGACGACCGCCGCGCGCACCGGGTCGAAGCCGAGCGCGACGAGCATGACCGAGCAGATCGCGACGGGCGCGCCGAAGCCGGCGAGGGCCTCCAGGAGAGCGCCGAAGCAGAAGGCGACGACGAGGGCCTGGATGCGCGGGTCGTCGGAGAGCCGCCCGAAGGAGCGGCGCAGGATGTCGAAGTGCCGGGTGCGGACCGTCATCCGGTACACCCACAGGGCGTTGACGACGATCCACAGGATGGGGAAGAGGCCGAAGACGGCTCCCTGGGCGCCGCTGGAGAGCGTCTGTCCCAGTGGCATGCCGTACGCGAGCCAGGCGACCAGAACGGCCGCCAAAAGGCCGATGAGGCCCGCGAGATGGGCTTTGAGGCGGACGCCGCCGAGCAGGACGAGCACGATCACCAGCGGCAGGGTGGCGACGAGGGCGGACAGGCCCAGTGAGCCGGCGACGGGTTCCAGTTCCTGGACGTACACGGGCGCCTCCCCGATTCCGATTCCGTCATGCGGAAAGCGATTTCTCGTTTCGGCTTCCGGAATGGTCGTGTCCGCGCCAAGCGGTCGTCAATGGTCGTGCGTCACTGAGTGAAACGTGCACCGAACGCACACAAGAACGGGGGCAGTTGGACGAGCCGGGGATGAACCGGCTCAGTTGTCGGGCGAACGCAGCACCCGCAGATGGCCGCGGCGCGCGACCTCCATCGGGTCCGCTCCACGCCCGCCGCCGCCCTGGGCGGCGCGCTCCTGCGGACGGGCCGCCTCGCGGACCGCGTTGGCCAGCGCTTCCAGGTCGTCGCCGCTGGGACGGGCGGGGGTCGAACTGTCGAGGAGCCGGACGACTTCCCAGCCACGCGGCGCGGTGAGGCGCTCGGAGTGCTCGGCGCACAGGTCGTAGCAGTGGGGTTCGGCGTAGGTGGCGAGCGGGCCGAGAACCGCGGTCGAGTCGGCGTAGACGTACGTCAGCGTCGCGACGGCGGGGCGGCCGCAAGCGGTGCGCGAACAGCGACGTACAGGGCTCACGACGTTGGACGGTACCGCACTCTTGAGCGGGCCGCGACGACTCTCCACCAGGTCACTCCACCGTGTCGTGGTGTGAAACGCCCCACAAGCCTCTCCGGTCACACCTTTCTGACCTGCGTAGACATCGCTTTCTGAGATCTTGGGCGGTACGCGGCCCGATCATCACTCGTGACAAACAAGGTCAATTGGCATGAGATCACCGGTCTCGGAGAGATACGGAATCGAGCCCAACCTTGGCCGGAATGGTCATCCCGCGACATGCCGTACGAGGCGGCCGAAGACCGCCCGGACCCCGCGTGGGCTCGGGCACCCGGTCCCGCCGGGGACTACGCTTCACCAGTGATGGACAACCCCGTACCGCCCCGTACCGCCGGCCCCGGGCCCCGCCGACGTGATCGCCACGGCAGGGGCATGCGCGGCCCGATCGCACCGCCCCAGGTACCGCTCGCGGCGAGCCGTGCCGAGGCGTTCGCGGACCTGGTGCAGGACTCCGTGGAGCGCCTGGAACGACGGTGGCCGCAGCTCGCCGACATCGACTTCCTCGTGCTGGAAGTACCCCGGCTGGAGGGCGAGACCTGGAACGACGAGGCGGTCCCCCTCGGCGGCACGATTCCCGCGCGCGAGGGACGCCCCGCGCGCGTGGTGGTGTACCGGCGCCCCGTGGAGATCCGCACCAAGGGCCGCGACGAACGCGCGGCCCTGGTGCACGAGGTCGTCGTCGAGCAGGTCGCCGAGCTGCTGGGGCTCACGCCCGAGACCGTCGACCCGCGCTACGGCGAGGACTGACCGGCTACTTCTGGAGCACCGACAGGTCCTGGTCGGCCTGCGGCACCTCGACCATGCCCCGGTCGTCCGGCAGCGTCTGCACCGTGAACCCCGGGACGCCGTCCTCGGTGACCGCCAGGGTCCGGGCCGCGTAGACCGGGCCCCCCGACACCGGCTCGACCGTCAGCGCGTACGTGCCCTTCAGACCGCTCGGGACCGGCAGTTCGACGTCCTGTGTGGTGCCGCCCTTGATCGTGTACGTCTTCGAAACCGCCGTGCCGCCGCCGCTGCCCGCCGACGCGGTCACCTTGACCTGCGCGCCGCGGCCGGGGGCCACGAGCGACAGCGTGGTGCCCTTGGCGCTGTTGTCGACGGCCGTCGCGCGTGTGCCCACCGCGCGCGTGGCGGGGATGAAAGCGGTCTCCTTCGCGTCGCCCTTGCCGCGGGTGACCCGCACCGCGGCGACGACCGGCACGGACTGGTCGGTCGGCGTCAGCACCAGCGAACCGGCCTCCCCGCGCATGACGTCGCCCAGGTCGACTGCGGTCGTCATACCCGCCTTGACGTGCAGCGTCTCGCTCCCGGCCGGCGTGATCAGCCCGGACGGCGAGGCGAGCTTCACCTTCAGGTCGGCGTCGGCGTCACCGGGCGTGAAGACGACCAGGCGGACGTCGGTGGCGTCCTTGGGGATGCCCGGCAGCACGAGGCTGCCCGCCGGGTCGGTGGACGCGGCCAGCCAGTCGCCGCCGATCTTGTCGTCGAGGGCCTGTACGGCGGCCCCGACCCGCCCGCTGCGGACGTTGACGTGCACGGTCAGGTTGGTCTGCTTGTCGCTGACGAGCGTGGACAGCAGGATCGGCTCGCTGGAGTGCGGCGGGACGGTGATGTCCTCGCCCGCCGGGGCCTCCAGGGCACCGTCCTTGCCGTACAGCTCGATGTCGACGACGGCCGCCGAGTCGTCGGGGTTGGTCAGGTGGACGTAGTCGGTGCGGTCCGCGTCGGTGCTGGCGCCGGGGAACCAGAACTCCGTGTCGGCCGCGGTGCAGTTGACGCCCTGCAGACCGCGTCCGGTGCCCGCGGCGACCTCGGTGGTCTCCTGCACGGTCCAGCCGGGCGCGAACTGGCCCTCGGCGGTGCCGATGAGCGCCGGGGAGTCGCCGCCGGAGGTGTCGCCCGTGACCGGGGTGCCGGGCTTCTTGGGGGCGAGGACCGGCTTGTCGGCCTTCTTCTTGCCGGACTTCTCCCCGTCCTGCGACTCCTGTGCGGCGGAGACCAGTTCGGCCTTGCCGTCGCTCCCCGCGCCCTTGGTGACGGGCGTGAAGGAGGTGTACGACGTCTCGGCGAGGTCGGAGGTGCTCGGGCTCGGGCAGAGCAGGCTCGTGCGCTCCACGGGCAGCTCGGTGGCCGTCGTGGCGGTGTCCGTGCCGGACGCGTCGGGCGTGGTGAGCGTGGCGAACCCGGTGACGGCGGCGAGGGCGGTCGCGCAGGCGATCAGGGACACGGTGGTGCGGTTCACTGCTGGCTCCCGTCGGGGTGCTCGCCGCGGTGCTGCTGCGGCTGCGCCGGGTCGTACGTCGCGTCGTAACCCTGGTCGTACGGCTGCCCGTACTGGTCGTACGGCGGCTGCTGCCCCTGTCCGCCGTACGCGTACGGGTCGTACTGGCCACCCTGGTACGGGTCCGCGTAGCCCTGCTGGTCATAGCCGCCCGCCGGGTACTGCTGGGCGGCCTGGTACTGGTCGCCGCCGTAGGCGTTGTACTCGGCGCCCGCGTAACTGGCCTGGTCCCACTCGCCGTAGGCCTGCTGCTGCGGAACCGGTACCGGGGTCTCCTCCGAAGGAGGAGACACGGACTCGTCGTCCTGGGCGGTCTCTTCGGCCTCGGCCTGGGCGCGCAGACGGCGGGCGCGGCGGCCCTCGCCCTCCATCGCCTGGGCGGGGATCGCCCGCTCCTCCTCGGGGAGGTCGTCGTCGATGTCGCGGCGCCGGCCCGGCAGGGCGAGGACCACGAGGACGACCGCGAGGGAGCCCTGCGCCCACAGCCACGCGGTGTGGGTGATCGGGTCGTCGTAGACGACGTCCAGCTTGCCGCCGGAAGCGGGGAGTTCGAAGCCCTGGGCCCAGCCGTCGACAGTCTTGGCGGTGAGCGGCCGGCCGTCCAGGGTGGCCGTCCAGCCCTCGGCGGCGGTGTCGGCGAGACGCAGGGTGCGGCCCTCGGCGCCGGCCGGGATCGTGGTGTGGATCTCGACGGGATCCGCGGCGACCAGCGTGGGCTCGCCGGAGCCGCTGACGATGGTGGCGCGGGCGACGTCCTGGTCGACCCGCCACAGCGCGCTTTCGTTCTGCTGGCTGAGCCGGGTCAGGCCCGGGGTGGCGTCCAGGACGCGGGCGACCTCGCGCGGGGCGCCCTTGTGGACCAGGACATAGCGCACCGCGAACTTGCCGAGTTCGTCGGACTGGTCGGCGCCGGAGCCGGCGACGAGGTTGGCGACGACCTTGTCGAGGCGGCTGTTCTCGCCGTCGGCGGCGGTGAGTTCGCCGTCGCCGAGGCGGGCACCGGAGCCGCGGACCAGCATGTAGCCGACGTGGGCCGTGGAGTCGCTGTCGAGGACGAGGGTGCGGGCCCGGTCGCGGTTGTTGCCGTCCTCGGCGACGAACGCGGGCACCTGCACCGGGTCGCGCCGCTCCAGCGGGCCGTCGGCGCCGCGGAGCATCCAGCCGGCGGCGACGAGCAGCGGGCCCGCGGCCGCGGCGAAGGCGATCAGTGCGGCGACCGGCTGGCGCCAGCCGAAGCTCTGCTCGGCCACGCGCGAGCGTGCCCCGTCGGCGCCGAGCATGGCGGCGGCCAGCAGGGCGATGCCGTAGACGAGGGTCGCCGGGCCGGCCCAGGTCGAGCCGTTGGACAGGACCGCGAAGACGAGGCCCACCAGGGCGACCGCCCAGGCCGTCCAGATTCCGAACTGACGCTCCGAGCGCAGCAGGGCGGCCAGCGCGGCCAGGACGACGCCGATGAGCATCAGCCCACTGACCGTGCCGGGGCCGCCGGGGCTGGCGCCGAGCAGATCGAGGGCGGAGGCGGACGAGGAGCCGTACGCGAGGCCGGCCTCGTCGAAGAAGCCGAACGGGAGCAGCGTCAGCGACCAGGGCGCGAGGATCAGCAGGGGCGTGCCGAGCTGGGCCAGGAAGCGCAGGCCGTAGGCCGTGACGTCGGTGCGGCGCACGGCCAGGACAGCGATGCCGAGGAGCAGCGCGATCGGCCAGATGATCGGCGTGAACGCGGTGGTGATCGTCAGCAGCAGGGCGTACGCCCAGGTGGCGCGCCAGCTGCCGCGCGCGTCCGAGGTGTGCGCGAGGCCGCTGGCCGCGACGCCCGCGCGGGCGATCAGCGGCAGCAGGATCGCGAGAACGGCGGTGCCGAGGCGGCCGCCGGCGAGCGCGCCGGTGGCGGCGGGCAGGAAGGCGTAGACGACGGCCGCCCACGCGCGCAGGAGCCGCGACTCGACCAGCGGGCGGGAGGCGAAGTAGGCGGTGAAGCCGGCCAGCGGCACCGAGCAGACGAGGAGGACGGTGATCGCGAGCCCGGTCGACCCGAACAGCAGGGAGGCGAACATCGCGACGATCGCCAGGTACGGGGGCGCCGACGTGGTGCCTCCGGCGCCGACCGCGTGCCAGGCGTCGAGGTAGCGCGACCACAGCTCACCGGAGTCGGCCGGGGCGGGCAGCAGGGCGCCGCCCGTGAGCGCGCCGGCACCGAGGAGTTCGCGGCAGGCGGCCAGCGAGACGAGCAGCAGCACCAGGAAGAGCACCGGTCCCGGCTTGCGGGCGATGCGCTTGACGCGGGCGAACTGCTCGATCTCCAGGAAGTCGGCGTCGTCGCCGCCGGGCCCGGACTCGACCGCGCCGCCGTGCCGTCCCGCGCCCGAGGTGGCTTCGGGATCCGAGCTGCCGAACAGGTCGCCGGCGACCTGTTCGACGGTGGCCCGCACGGTCGCGCCGGGCGGCGGGAACAGCGGCCGCATCTCGCCCTTGTCGACCACCGGGGTGCCGCGCCTGCGGCGGCCGGCGATGATCCGCTCGGGCCGCAGCAGGGTGCCGAGCAGGCCGCGGATCTCGTCGAGGGCCTGTCCGGGGACCTTGCCGACGAGGTTGGCGACCGTCCGCAGCACGGTGCCGACGACGAGTCGCAGCAGGACCCAGGGCAGCACAGCCGTACGGCTGTTGACGAGCAGGGTGTAGGCGGCGCCCGCCTTGTCGACCTTGTGCGGGGAGGCCGCGGTGCGGCCCACGCAGTCGACGGCGCGGCGCTCGCGGGAGGCCGCCTCGGCGTGGCGTACGACCGCCTCGGGGGCGACGAGGACGCGGTGGCCGGCCGCTGTGGCGCGCCAGCACAGGTCGACGTCGTCGCGCATCAGGGGCAGGCGTCGGTCGAAGCCGCCGAGCTGCTCGAAGACGTCGCGGCGGATGAGCATGCCGGCGGTGGAGACGGAGAGCACGGGCCGGACGTGGTCGTGCTGGCCCTGGTCCTGCTCGCGGCGGTCGAGGCCCGTCCAGCGGCGCCCGGAGTGGGCGATGGTGACGCCGACCTCGAGGAGCTGCCGCTTGTCGTACCAGCCGCGGAGCTTGGGGCCTACGACGGCGACGTCGTCCCGGCCGAGCTCCAGTTCGTTCTCCACGACCCTCAGCAGCTGGGCCAGGGCGTCGGGTTCGGGGGCGCAGTCGTCGTGCAGCAGCCACAGCCACTGGACCGGCTCTCCGTGCGGGAGGTCCGGCAGGTCGTACGCGTCGTCGCGCCACGTGCGCGTGACGGGGTCCCAGCCGCTGGGCCGCTTCAGGTACGGCAGCTCCTCGGGAGTGAGGAGGGGCGCGCTGCGGTTGGCCTCCTCGACGGCCTGGCCGAAGCCGGTGCGGCGGGCGAGGTGCAGCACGTGGTCCGGTCCGAGGGCCTCGGTGACCAACTGCGCGGAGTCGTCGGCGCTGCCGGTGTCGGCGGCCATGGCGAACTGGACGGGGCGCTCCTGGCCGAGCAGCCCGGCGAGCGCGTCGGGGAGCCAGCGGGCGCCGTCGTGGGAGACGAGGACCGCGGTCACCACATGACGCGGGAACTCAGGAGTGGCAGCGTCGTGAGCTGCCGTGTGGCTGTGCACGGACATCGAGGTACGGGCCCCGGTTCGGTGGACTGCGGTGGACGCCTGTGCCCCGAGGGGGCAGCGGGGCGTCTCGGACGAGCGCCCACACTATCGGCTGGGCATGACGGCGGCCCGCCGCCTGTGGATAACCCACCTGCGACGGGCCGTAAGTCCCGTATGTGCGTGCGATGTGGTGCCGGTCGGTCAGACGGCTGCCTTCTTCAGGCGGCGGCGCTCCCGCTCCGACAGGCCGCCCCAGATGCCGAACCGCTCGTCGTT
Organism: Streptomyces sp. NPDC001536; assembly: GCF_042894505.1. NCBI lineage: Bacteria > Bacillati > Actinomycetota > Actinomycetes > Kitasatosporales > Streptomycetaceae > Streptomyces > Streptomyces sp. NPDC001536. Next base: position 54,285 of record NZ_JBIAVQ010000027.1, on the reverse strand, counting down.
GGCGAGGGCGTACTCGAGGCACTCGGAGCGGACTTCACAAGCCAGGCAGACCTTCTTGGCCTCGCGGGTGGAGCCACCCTTCTCGGGGAAGAAGGACTCGGGGTCGGTCTGGGCGCACAGCGCGCGCTCCTGCCAGCCGAGTTCCTCGTCCGCGTCGTCGACCAGCAGTTCCTGCACCAGCTCGGTCATGTGCGCCCCTCGTCTGTCTTCCACGTCCCCGTGATGTAGCCGTAACCGATTTCGGCTGAACGACACGAGTGAAATTACAAGTGTGCTGCTCCGGGCGAGTCAAGCCGAGATCTGCTATTGGGCCCCTTATTCACTCTGCGGAACCAAGGCCTAGCGGAAAGTGTTCAAATCGCCATAAACCTTGACAAGCAGATGGGGCCCGGGGGAGCTTCCGACCCGCGCAGGACCTGTACGGAGAAGGACGCGCAGAACTTCGATCCCGTTCCGTGCGCCCGGTTGTGCGCCATGTGTCCCGGTAGACGCTTGAACAAACCTTTCACCTCTCAGATGAACCGGATGAGGTGAAACATGTCCCACATGTCGGTGTCGAGTTGACAGTGCCGGGTGTGAGCCGCTGTCCTTGTGGGCATGCTCGCGAACTTGGCACTCACCTCGACCCGCACCGCCGGGTCCCACGGTGCTGCCCGCGCGCGCTGTAGCTGTTGCTGTCCCAGCTGTTGAGCGACACCCGCTCCAGCTGAAGGCCGAGTCGCCCCGCGACTCGGCTCTTCTGTTCCCCTCTGACCTTCTTTCACTGAGGAACCAGCGCATCCCATGAACAGCGACAACGACCTCCAGATCGCCGGCGACCTGCTCGAGGTCCCGCACCTGCTCCAGGCTCCGCGCGAGCACCCGGCGACCGTCGCCGAGTTCGTCGGCCTGGCCCGCTCCATCGCCGCCGACCGCTCGCAGTGGGAGCACCTCGTCGAGTACGACGCGACGAGCCGCTGGTACCACCGGCTGCGCACCGGTCCCGGCTACGAGGTGTGGCTGCTGTCCTGGGTGCCCGGTCAGGGCAGCGGGCTGCACGACCACGGCCTCTCCTCCGGAGTGCTGACCGTCCTGGACGGCGAGCTGACCGAGCGGACGGAGCGGGGCACGCGCGCGTTGCGGGCGGGTTCGCAGCGGGTCTTCGCGCCGGGCTATGTGCACGAGGTCGTCAACGACGCGCTGGAGCCGGCGGTCAGCCTGCACGTCTACTACCCCGGCCTGACCGAGATGCCGATGCACACGGCGTGCACCGCGGCCCCCGCGACCTACGACGAGGTGGACGTCGTAACCGCCTGACGCGTTGTCGTACCCGCCTGCAAGACTTGGGCCCATGCGCATTGTGGTTCTGGCAGGCGGCATCGGTGGTGCCCGGTTCCTGCGCGGTCTGAAGCAGGCCGTGCCGGACGCGGACATCACGGTCATCGGCAACACCGGGGACGACATCCACCTCTTCGGACTGAAGGTCTGCCCGGACCTCGACACGGTGATGTACACGCTCGGCGGCGGCATCAACGAGGAACAGGGCTGGGGCCGGGCCGACGAGACCTTCCATCTCAAGGAGGAACTCGCGGCGTACGGCGTGGGCCCGGAGTGGTTCGGACTGGGCGACCGGGACTTCGCCACGCACATCGTGCGGACGCAGATGATCGGCGCCGGGTTTCCGCTCAGCGCGGTCACCGAGGCGCTCTGCGACCGCTGGCGGCCGGGCGTCCGGCTGATCCCGATGTCCGACGACCGCGTGGAGACGCATGTGGCCGTCGAGGTGGACGGCGAGCGCAAGGCGATCCACTTCCAGGAGTACTGGGTGCGGCTGCGGGCCTCGGTCCCGGCGGAGGCGATCGTGCCGGTCGGTGCTGAGCAGGCCAAGCCCGCGCCGGGCGTCCTGGAGGCCATCGCCGAGGCCGACGTGATCCTCTTCCCGCCGTCCAACCCGGTCGTCTCGGTCGGCACGATCCTCGCGGTGCCCGGCATCCGTGAGGCGATCGCCGAGGCCGGGGTGCCGGTGGTCGGGCTCTCCCCCATCGTCGGGGACGCGCCCGTGCGCGGGATGGCCGACAAGGTGCTCGCTGCGGTGGGAGTGGAGTCGACGGCCGCGGCGGTCGCCGAGCACTACGGCTCGGGACTGCTGGACGGCTGGCTCGTCGACACCGTGGACGCGGGCTCCGTGGAGCGGATCGAGACGGCGGGGATCCGCTGCCGGGCCGTACCGCTGATGATGACGGACCTCGACGCGACCGCCGAGATGGCCCGCGAGGCGCTGGCGCTGGCCGAGGAGGTACGCGCGTCGTGACCACGGACGGTTTCCGCGCCTGGGCCGTGCCCGGCCTCCCCGAGATAGCGCCCGGCGACGACCTCGCCAAGCTGATCGCCGCCGCCGAGCCCGGTCTCGCCGACGGTGACGTCCTCCTCGTCACCTCGAAGATCGTCTCCAAGGCGGAGGGCCGGATCGTCGAGGCGGCCGACCGGGAGGCGGCGATCGACGCCGAGACGGTCCGGGTGGTGGCCCGGCGCGGAGCGCTGCGGATCGTCGAGAACCGGCAGGGTCTGATCATGGCGGCGGCCGGCGTCGACGCCTCGAACACGCCCGCCGGTACGGTCCTGCTGCTGCCCGAGGACCCGGACGCATCCGCCCGCGCGATCCGCGAGGGCCTGCGCGACCTGCTCGGCGTCAGCGTCGGGGTCCTCGTCACCGACACCTTCGGGCGGCCCTGGCGCGCGGGGCTCACGGACGTGGCGATCGGCGCCGCGGGCGTGCGGGTGCTCGACGATCTGCGCGGGGGCACGGACGCGTACGGCAATCCGCTCAGCGCCACCGTCGTCGCCACGGCCGATGAACTCGCCGCGGCCGGTGACCTGGTGAAGGGCAAGGCCGCCGGGCTGCCCGTCGCGGTCGTGCGGGGGCTGGCGCATGTGGTGGCCGAGGAGCACGGAGAGGGGGCGGGCGCCATGGTGCGCGGCGCGCGTGACGACATGTTCCGGCTGGGCACCTCCGAGGCGGTACGGCAGGCGGTGACCCAGCGCCGTACGGTCCGCGCCTTCACCGACGAGGCGGTCGACCCCGGCGCGGTGCGCCGCGCGGTCGCCGCGGCCGTGACGGCTCCGGCACCGCACCACACGACGCCGTGGCGTTTCGTGCTGCTGGAGTCCGCCGAGTCGCGGACCCGGCTGCTGGACGCGATGCGGGACGCCTGGATCGGGGATCTGCGGCGGGACGGCAAGAGCGAGGAGTCGATCGCCAAGCGGGTGAAGCGCGGGGACGTGCTGCGCAACGCGCCGTACCTGGTGGTGCCGTGTCTGGTCATGGACGGTTCGCACGACTACGGCGATCCGCGGCGGGACGGCGCCGAGCGGGAGATGTTCGTCGTCGCGACCGGGGCCGGGGTGCAGAACTTCCTCGTCGCGCTGGCCGGGGAGCGGCTGGGGTCGGCATGGGTGTCCTCGACGATGTTCTGCCGGGACGTGGTGCGCGAGGTCCTCGGGCTGCCTCAGGACTGGGACCCGATGGGGGCGGTGGCGGTCGGGCATCCGGCTGAGGAGCCGAGGCCGCGCCCGGACCGGGACGCGGGGATGTTCATCGAGGTGCGGTGAGGGCGCCCCACGTACCTCTACGCTCGATGGGACCCTCGCAGGACTCTCGTAGGCCCTCTTCACCTCTCCCGGGACTTCATTCGTGGCTGGACGGTTCACCCCGCGGCCCACGCGTACGACCGTGCGCGGCGGGCATGTCGCCGTGCCCGGGGGTGTGCCGCGGCCGGCGGCGGCGCCGGGGCGGGTACGGACGTGGACGCCCGAGGGGCCGCTGGATCTGGGGCTGGTGCTCGGGCCGTTGCGGCGGGGGCCCGCCGATCCGACGTTCCGGGCGATGCCGGACGGTTCGGTGTGGCGGGCCAGTCTCACGCCCGCCGGACCGGGGACGCTGCGGGTCACCGCGGGCGGTGGTCAGGTGCGCGGGGAGGCGTGGGGGCCGGGGGCCGAGTGGCTGCTCGACGGGCTGCCGTCGCTCCTCGGGGCGGCCGACGATCCGTCCGCGTTCGCGCCCCGGCACCGGTTGGTGGCCTCGGCGCAGCATCGGCGGCCGGGGCTGCGGCTGACGCGGACGGGGCTGGTGCTGGAGTCGCTGATCCCATCGATCCTCGAACAGAAGGTGACGACCGACGAGGCGTACCGGGCCTGGCGGTCGCTGGTACGGAAGTACGGCGAGCCGGCGCCGGGGCCCGCGGCCGGTGGGCGGCTGTACGTGATGCCCGCTCCCCGGACGTGGGCGTTGATCCCGTCCTGGGAGTGGCATCGGGCCGGGGTCGACAACAAGCGGGCGTCGACGATCCTGCGGGCGGTGCGGGTCGCTGCCCGGATGGAGCAGGCGATGGCGATGGAGCCGGCCGAGGCGCAGGCCCGGTTGGAGGTCGTGCCGGGGATCGGGCCGTGGACGTCCGCGGAGGTCGTGCAGCGCAGCCATGGGGCGGCGGACGCGGTGACCGTGGGGGATCTGCATCTGCCGGGGATCGTCGGGTGGGCGCTGGCCGGGGACCGGGACGCGGACGATTCTGTGATGTTGGAGCTGCTGGAGCCGTACGCGGGGCAGCGGCATCGGGCGGCGCGGTTGATCCTGCTGAGCGGGCGGACGCCGGCGCGGCGGGCGCCGCGGATGCCGCGGGGGGACATCGGGCGGCTGTGAGGGGTGGGGGCGGGCCTCGGGCGTTTTTCGCCCCCGCCGCCCCTACCCGTCCCATCCCCCAGGGGCGCTGCCCCTTCGACCCCGGTACCTGGGGGCTCCGCCCCCCAGACCCCCATCGGCCCGAAAGGCCTCGTCCTCAAACGCCGGACGGGCTGAAAGACACGGGCGGGTGGGGGATCGGGGCGGTGCGGCCTCGTCCTCGGACTCCCCCAGACGGGCTGAGACTGCCTGGCCGGGCTACTGGTCCGAGGAGAAGCGCACCGCTCCCGCTGGGATGCGTGCGTCGCACCACACCCGGGCGCCCTCGCGCAGTTCGTTGTCGGCGCCGATCACCGCGCCGTCGCCGATGACCGTGCCGGTGAGGACCGAGCGCTCGCCGACGCGCGCCCGGGTGCCGATCAGGGAGTCCGTGATGACGGCGCCGGGTTCGATGACCGCGCCCGGCAGGATCGTGCTGCCGAAGACGCGGGCGCCCTCGGCCACGAAGGCGCCCTCGCCGACCACGGTGCCGCCCGTCAGCTTGGCGTCGGCGGCCACCCGTGCCGTGGGGAGGACGAGGCGGTCGCCGCAGCGGCCGGGGACCGCCGGGGAGGGGGCGCGGCCGAGGACGAGGTCCGCCGAGCCCCGTACGAAGGCGGCGGGGGTGCCGAGGTCCAGCCAGTACGTCGAGTCGACCATGCCCTGGAGGTGGGCGCCGGCCGCGAGGAGGTCCGGGAACGTCTCGCGTTCGACCGAGACCGGGCGGCCCGCCGGGATGGTGTCGATCAGGGAGCGGCGGAAGACGTACGCGCCCGCGTTGATCTGGTCGGTGACGATCTCCTCGGGTGTCTGCGGCTTCTCCAGGAAGGCCAGCACCCGGCCCGAGGGGTCGGTCGGGACCAGGCCGTACGCCCGGGGGTCCGTCACCTTCGTCAGATGGAGGGAGACGTCCGCGTTCGTCGACTCGTGGGTGGCCACCAGCGCCCTGATGTCGAGGCCCGTCAGGATGTCGCCGTTGAAGATCAGGACCGGGTCGTCCGGCGCGGAGTGCAGCCGGGACGCCACGTTGCGGATGGCGCCGCCCGTGCCCAGCGGCTCGTCCTCGGTCACGTACTCGATGTGGAGGCCGAGGGCCGAGCCGTCCCCGAAGTACGGCTCGAAGACCTCCGCCAGATAGGACGTGGCGAGGACGATGTGGTCCACGCCCGCCGCTCTCGCTCTCGCCAGCTGATGTGTGAGGAAGGGGACCCCGGCCGCGCGGACCATGGGCTTCGGCGTGTGCACCGTGAGCGGGCGCAGCCTCGTGCCCTTGCCGCCGACCAGGAGGATCGCTTCTGTCACCTGTCGTCTCCGCTTCCTGCCGGTGACCGGCCGAACTGTCTTTCGGCCGGTCAGTGTATGCAGACCGTTGTGCGGCGCTTTCGGCGGCAGTGCGGTACTCCGCCCCAGGCCCCCGATGGCGGTGGAGATGTCTGAACGCGGTCCCCCGGTTCCCCTACCGCCCCTGGAGGCCGGCCGCGGTCGAACGGGCCGAGCCGAGCTTGCCGTAGAGCTTCGCGCCGGGGCACTCGGTGGAGAAGCCGTCCCGGTGGCCGGAGATCACGTTCAGACGTACGTTCTTCCCTTTTTGATAGAGATTGCCACCGCCCGACTTCAGGTATGTCTTTCCGCGCGGATTGGCGCCGAAGAGACCGAGCTTCCACGCCGTGAGCCGGGCGATCGCCGTCACGGCGGCGGCCTTGGGACGGGTGGAGCCGAAGCTGCCGAGAACGGCGATCCCCATGCTGTTGGTGTTGAAACCGAGCGTGTGGGCGCCCAGGACCGGCTTCGTCACTCCCCCGGCGCGGCCCTCGTAGATCTTGCCGCACTTGTCGACGACGAAGTTGTAGCCGATGTCGCGCCAGCCCATGCTCCGGACGTGGTAGCGGTAGATACCGCGAATGACGGAGGGCGCCTGCGAACACTTGTAGCCGTTCCCGGTGGCGGTGTGGTGGACGAAGGCGGCCTTGACCTTCTTCGTGTAGACGAACTTCTTCTCGCGCAGGCTCTCGTCCGCGCCCCAGCCGCGCCGGGTGACGATGCCCGGGCGCGGACCGATGTACGGCTTGACCCGCTGCTGCTGCGTCAGTTCGCCGTCCCGCAGGGCGAACAGTTCCCGCTCGGTCCCCGCGCGGTCGAGGGCGGGGATCTCCAGGGCGCCGAGCGGGACGAGGTCGGCGTTGGCGGCGGAGGCGGTGACGGACCCGGTGGCGAGCGAGGCGGCGCGCGCGGCGCCCATCGGCGGGCTCTGGGGAGCCGCGGCCTCCCCGGGGTCCACGAGTTCCAGACGCAGCCCCGACGGCAGGGCGCCGGCCGACGCGGCGCGCTGCTCGGCTTCGGCACGCACGCGTACCTCGACGCCGTCCGAGTCCCCCACCCACAGCGGCGCCGTCGCCCCGCGCACCCGCCCCGAGGTGCGCTCGGCCGTGTCCGGGTCGGCGCCGTCGTCGCCGTAGTGCGTCTCGACGTCCTGCCAGTCGGACCAGACGCCGGACGTGGCGGCACGCGTGCGTACCTGGACGCTGCCGTGCAGTGCGGTGTCCGGGTCGTCCCAGACGACGCCGACCATCGAGAAGTGGTTCACCTCGCGGGCCGGCAGGCCCTGTTCGGCGGCGCCGAGGACGCGGTCGCGGCCCAGGGAGGCGAGGGGAAGGGACTGGGTGCTGCCGGGGACGAACACTTCCGCGTTCGGCGCCGGGCGTGCGACGGTCGCGGCGGCGGGTGGGCCCGGCGGAAAAGCCAGAGCGGCCGCGCACGTGACACCGATCGAGGAAGCCAGGAATCCACGCATGCCAACGATCGTGAACACACTCGGATATTTCCGCCATTCGGGAATTGACGGACCGTCGGGGCGCGTTCCCCCGAACCGGCGACCCCGCCCCTCGTTGCGCGGCGTCGCCCCCGCGTAGGCTTGCCCGGGTGACCACCACCGACCGCACCCCTGCCGACCTGCTGCGTTCCGCGCTCGCCGCGGACGCCGGACGCCCCTTGGTGACCTTCTACGACGACGCCACCGGCGAGCGCGTCGAACTGTCCGTGGCCACCTTCGCCAATTGGGTGGCCAAGACCGCCAATCTGCTCCAGGGCGAGCTGTCCGCGGAGCCCGGTGACCGGGTCGCGCTGCTGCTGCCCGCGCACTGGCAGACGGCGGTGTGGCTGCTGGCCTGCTCGTCGGTGGGCGTGGTCGCGGACGTGGCCGGCGATCCCAAGGCCGCCGACATCGTGGTGAGCGGACCGGACACGCTGGACGCGGCCCGCGCCTGCTCCGGCTCGCGCATCGCCCTCGCGCTGCGCCCGCTGGGCGGCCGGTTCCCCCAGACCCCGGACGGCTTCGCCGACTACGCCGTCGAGGTGCCGGGGCAGGGCGACCGCTTCGCGCCGTTCGCACCGGTCGACCCCGAGGAGCCGGCGCTGATCGTGGCCGGGCGGGAGTTCAGCGGCGCCGAGGTCGTCGAGCGGGCCGCCGCGGAAGCCTCCGGCCTGGGGCTGACGGGGCCGGGCTCACGGCTCCTGTCGGGGATGTCGTACGACACCTGGGAGGGGCTCAGCGCCGGGCTCTACTCCCCGCTGGCCACGGGTGGGTCCGTGGTGCTGTGCCGGAACCTGGATCAGTTGGGCGAGGAAGGACTGGCGAAGCGGATCGAGAGCGAGCGGGTCACCGTCACCGCACGCTAGGCCCCCGGGGGTCCCCCGTTCGGCCCCCCAACTCTGACCCCCCGCCGCCCATCCACGCCATGGTCGTAGGAGCAGCCGCAGTGCACGCTCGTACGCCATGAGGGGTGGAGTCAGACGTGACGGACACCGCAGGTACGCCCTCGGCAGGCACCCTCGGTCCGGGAGCGGGGGCGTCCGCCACGGGGAACGGGCTGATACGTCGGCGCCGGAGGCGGTGGCTGCGGTACGGGGCGGTCGGGGTGGCCGTCGTCGTGGTGGCCGCCGCGGGGGCCGGGTGGGCGGTGTACGCGAAGCTGGACGGCAACATCACGCCGGACAACGCGGCGGCCGCGGAGCTCGCCCGGTACGAGAAGGAACGGCCCACCGCGCTCGTCAAGGACGCGCAGAACATCCTGCTGATCGGGTCGGACTCACGGTCCGGGGACGGGAACGCGCGCTACGGGCGGGACTCGGGGACCGAGCGGTCGGACACCACCATCCTGCTGCACCTCTCCGCCGGGCGCCGCAGCGCCACCGCCGTCTCGCTCCCCCGCGACCTGATGGTGGACGTGCCGGCCTGCCGGCGGCCGGACGGCAGCCGCACCGAGCCGATGTTCGCGATGTTCAACTACGCCTTCCAGAAGGGTGGTTCGGCCTGCACGATCCGAACCGTCGAGAAACTCACGGGAGTTCGCATCGACCATCATGTGGTCGTCGACTTCCACGGCTTCAAGGACATGGTCGACGCGATCGACGGCGTACGGATCTGTCTGGCCGAGCCCATCCACGACAAGGCCGCCAAGCTGAACCTGCCGGCGGGCAGGGTGACGCTCAGCGGCGAGCAGGCCCTCGGGTACGTGCGCGCCCGCAAGTCGCTCGGCAACGGCAGCGACACCGACCGGATGGACCGCCAGCAGCGGTTCCTCGCGGCGCTCGTCAACAAGGTGCAGAGCAATGACGTCCTGCTGAATCCGGTGAAGCTCTATCCCTTGCTGGACGCGGCGACCTCGTCGCTGACGACCGACCCGGATCTGGCGAATTTGCGGGGTTTGTACGATCTTGTTCGCGGGCTGCGCGACATCCCCGCCGAACGTGTGCAATTCCTGACCGTTCCCAGAGAGTCGTACACCTACAACACCAATCGCGACCAACTCGTCGAAGCCGAGGCGGAGAAGCTGTTCGAACGGCTGCGCACGGACGCGCCGGTGGCGGTCGCCGAGGAAGTTCCGCAGGATTCCGCGACAAAAAGCCCCAATTCGAGCGACCGTTCGCAGGAAGAAGCGGACGCCCACGAGAAGTCGCCCGCGCCCACGTTCCGCGGGAACACCGCCGCCGAGGACACCTGCGAGTAAAGCGATTACCAAGGCGACGCACAGCTGTCCAAGGAAATGGGGCGGATTGACCAGTTGTAGGGACGTGGAATTTGTCACCGTCGTCGCTTGACGATGAACTGGCCGGATAGTGTGAGCGATCCTGTGCATCCGGCCATCAGGTCTTCCTGGGGTCGGGCACTGTGTGACCGAGACCCGAGCGCCTTTGAGGGGGAAGGCGCCGCGTGGCCCCGACGGAGGATTCAGACAACCGTGGACGCGCAAGGCCGTGGGCGGGCGGACGACATCGACCCCGCAGACCAGTGGGTACTCAATCCGACCACTGGCGAATACGAACTGCGACTGACTCCTTCCGCACCGCAATCAGCGGTGCCAGGACCTCGTAGATCCGCTCCCCGCTCCGGCGGTGCGGGTGGGGCAACACGCAGCCGGTCGGCGGCACCGGGCCGGACGGCGCCAGCCGAGGCGCCCGGCCGTGACGTGCCGCCGCCGCGCAGACGCCGAGGCGCGCCCGAGGAGCCACTGCCGGGGCGGCGCAGCCGGCGGCCGGTCAAGAAGAAGGCCAGGGCGAAGAAGGCCGTGCTGTGGACCGGCGGCGTCATGGCCTTCGTGCTCGTCGGCACCGCCGGGGCGGCCTATCTGTACCTCAAGCACCTCGAGGGCAACGTCACGACCGAGGACGTCGGCAATGTGGCGGACGACGGCTTCAGCAAGGACGAGGCCTTCAACATCCTGATCATCGGCACCGACAGGCGGACCGGCGCGGGCAACGAGGGCTACGGCGACAAGGGGAGCGTCGGACACGCCGACACCAACATCCTGCTGCACGTCTCCAAGGACCGGACGAACGCGACGGCGATGAGCATCCCTCGCGACCTGATCGTCGACGTGCCCGACTGTGACGGCGCGGACGGCGCGGTCATCCCGGGCACCCAGAACGTCCGCTTCAACACCAGCCTCGGCCAGGACGGCCGCAACCCCGGCTGCACCATGAAGACGGTCGAGGAGCTCACCGGCATCGACGTGAACCACTTCGCGATGGCCGACTTCAACGCGGTGAAGACGCTGACGAGCGCGGTGGGCGGTGTGGAGGTCTGTCTCGCCAAGGACGTCAACGACCCCGACTCGCATCTGAACCTGTCGGCCGGCAAGCACACCATCGAGGGCGAGGAAGCACTCGCCTTCGTCCGCACCCGGCACAGCTTCGGCAACCAGGGCGACCTGGACCGCATCAAGGTCCAGCAGCAGTTCATGAGTTCGCTGATGCGCAAGATGACCTCCGGCGACACCCTCACCAGCCCCACGAAGCTGATAAAGCTGGCCAATGCCGCCACCAAGGCGCTCACCGTCGACACGGGCATCGGCAAGGCCAGCACGCTCAAGGACGTGGCGCTGGAGCTGAAGAAGGTGCCGATGAAGAACATCAGCTTCACCACGGTCCCGGTCAAGGACAACCCGGCCGAGGTGGTCAAGGCGACCGTCGTGCCCCTTGAGCCGAACGCCTCGCAGGTCTTCAACATGATCAAGAGTGACACCTCCTTCACCGCGGTCAAGGCCAAGGAGAAAAAGGAGAAGGCCGCCGTCGCCGCCCGGCTGAAGGGCACCAAGTCGGACGCCTCCGAGGTGCGAGTGCGGATCCTCAACGGCGGGGCTCCGGGCGGCAGCGCCCAGGAGGAGCTCACCTACCTCCAGACCGAGGCGGGTGTGTCCAAGTCGGAGAACGCGGGCAACGCGGAGAAGACGCTGGCGAAGACGACCCTCGAGTACGCCCCGGACCAGGCGGACCAGGCGCGCAGGCTGGCCGCGATCATGGGGCTGTCCGGATCGGCGATGAAGCCGGGCGAGAGCGTGACCAACTCGCAGGGGCTGCCGACCATGACGCTGACGCTGGGCGAGGACTTCAAGGGGGCCGGGGTGAAGTTGAACTCCTCCTCGGCGGCGGTTCCGAACGTGGACAAGACCACGGCGAACGAGGTCAAGTGCGCGAGTTGACCGTGTGAAGTGTGTGACCTGACAGGCCTGTCGTACGTCTAACAGGACGTGACGGCGGGCCTGTTCAGTGCTGTCAGGGTGGGGAGGGGACAGGGAGATGACCCAGAACAGTGTGCAGGGGGAACAGACGCGAGGGGGCGTCCCGCAGGCCCGGGAGGGGGCCGCGGAGGGGAGCGGGGGCAGACATGGCAGACGCCGGGCCCGGCCGCGTCGTAAGCATCGCGTGCTGAGATGGTCCGCGACGACGCTGTCGGTGCTGATACTCGGCACGGCCGGCGCCGGATACCTGTACTACCAGCACCTCAACGGCAATCTCGGCACGGGTGAGCGCAGCAGCGGCGACTCCAAGGCGAAAAAGACCGCGCCGAACGCGGCCGGGCAGACCCCGCTGAACATCCTGCTGATCGGCTCCGACAGCCGTGCCTCCGACGAGAACGTGGCGCTCGGCGGCAGCAGGGACACCCGCGCCAATCCGCCGCTGGGCGATGTCCAGATGCTGATCCACCTGTCCGCGGACCGCAAGAGTGCGGCGGTGGTGACCATCCCGCGCGACACCCGGGTGCCCATCCCCGAGTGCACCGATCCGGAGACGGACGAGGTCTATCCGGCGACGACCAACAGCATCATCAACACCACGCTGGCCCGCGGCGGGGCCGGCTGCACGCTGGCGACCTGGCAGAACCTCACCGGGGTCTACATCGACCACTGGATGACGATCGACTTCGCCGGCGTGGTGCGCATGGCGGACGCCGTCGGCGGCGTCGAGGTCTGTGTGAACCAGAACGTCCACGACCGCCCGCTGCCCAGGGTGCCCGGCGGCTCCGGCCTCAAGATGGAGGCCGGCCGCAAGGAGATCAAGGGCAAGCAGGCGCTCCAGTGGCTGCGCACCCGGCACGCCTGGGGCAGTGACCCGCTGCGGGCGAAGGCCCAGCACATGTACATGAACTCGATGATCCGCACGCTGAAGAAGCAGAACGTCTTCACCGACGGCGGGCGTCTGATGGACCTGGCCGAGGCGGCCACGAAGTCGCTGGACGTCTCCGAGGAGATCGGCAGCGTGAAGAAGCTGTACGACCTGAGCAAGCAGCTCAAGTCGGTGCCGACGGACCGGATCACCATGACGACGATGCCGAACGTCCAGGATCCGCAGGACAAGAACCACCTGGTGCCGCTGGAGGCCGACGCCGAGAAGATGTGGCAGATGCTCCGCGACGACGTGCCCTTCGACGACAACGGAACGGACTCGGGGAAGAAGAAGACGCCGGAGAAGGTCTCCAAGGACCCGGCCGCGGAGGACGACCAGATCGGCGTCCTGGTGCAGAACGCCACGCGGTCCTCCTCGCTCGGCCCGGTCGACGGGCGGGCCCGGACCGTCAGCGGGCAGCTGGTGCAGAAGGGCTTCGCCCGCGCGTCGGCGGACACCACTGCGGGGCTGTCCGAGGAGCGGACCGTGGTGCGCTATCCGAGCGCGGAACTGGAGGGCGACGCCCAGCGGATCGCCAAGTCGCTGGGGATTCCGCTGAGTTCGGTGAAGAAGTCGAGCGAGGTCTCGGGGGTCACGCTCGTCGTGGGCGCCGACTGGCGCGAGGGCACGACGTACCCGAAGAAGTCCGACCCGAAGGCCGGGGACCTTCCCTCGACCTCGGACGAGCTCAACGGGGCGGACAGCAGCAAGTGCATGGACGTGTACGAGCCGTACCAGTGGTAGCGGCCGCCGGCCGTCGCTGAGCCGGTGTTCCGAGGCACGGGTTCGACCGGTGGGGTGCGGGCCGCGGCTGGGTCCGCGCCCCACAGCGAACTCATAACTGCCTGCAGAATGATGAAGCGTGCTCAGGTTCCGGAGCCCGAACAACGCTTCGACAGCGTATTCGACAACGGTTCTCGCGTACGCTTCCGACGAGGCGGACCAGGCACACAGCCGACCGTCGGGCTTGGGGAGGCTCGGCAGTCCGTCAGGCGCAGGGTGGGGAGGACAGGGAGTTGGCGCAAAGTGTGCGCGGCGAGGTTCCCGCGGTCGAGGACACGATGTCCCTCACGCCGCAGGACCCCGGGCCGGCGGCGGGGCACGGCAGGGGACGGCGCGGAAGAGACGGCCGGCGACGGGCGCGGCGCGCCCTGCGCTGGTCGGCGATCGTGCTGTCGGTGGTGATACTCGGCACCGCGGGCGCCGGGTACCTCTACTACCGGCATCTGAACGGCAACATCAAGAAGGACGACCTGAACCTCGGCAACGCCAAGGACAGAGCGGCCAAGACGGAGGCGAACGCCGCCGGGCAGACCCCGCTGAACATCCTGCTGATCGGCTCGGACGCCCGGAACAGCGCCGAGAACCAGAAGCTCGGCGGCGCCAAGGACACGTACAACACCGCGCCGCGCGCGGACGTCCAGATGCTGCTGCACCTCTCGGCGGACCGCACCAACATGTCGGTGGTCAGCATGCCGCGCGACACCCTGGTCGACATCCCCGAGTGCACGGACCCCGACACGGACAAGACCTACTCGGCGCTCACCTCGGCGATGACCAACGACTCCCTCGGCCGTGGCGGCCCCGGCTGCACGGTGGCGACCTGGGAGAAGCTGACCGACATCCACATCGACCACTTCATCATGGTCGACTTCGCGGGCGTGGTGTCGATGGCCGACGCGATCGGCGGCGTACCGGTCTGTGTGGACGCCAACATCCGCTCCCACACCTCCTCGGGCAAGGGCTCGGGCCTGGAGCTGGAGAAGGGCACCACGTACATCAAGGGCGAGCAGGCCCTCCAGTGGCTGCGCACCCGGTACGGCTTCGAGGACAACACCGACATCGCGCGGGCCAAGGCCCAGCACCAGTACATGAACTCGATGGTCCGCGAGCTGCGCGAGAACGCGACCCTGAGCAGCCCGAACAAGCTGCGCAAGCTCGCCGAGACGGCCACCGAGGCGTTGACGGTGGACGACGGACTGGGCAGCGTGACGAAGCTGTACGACCTGAGCAACGAGCTGCGCAAGGTCCCCTCCAAGCGCATCACCATGACGACGATGCCGTGGCAGTACGCCTCCGACGGCAACCGGGTGGTGCCCAAGCCGGAGGAAGCCGAGAAGGTGTTCCGGCTGGTCCGTGAGGACATCGCGCTCGACGGCAAGGACAAGAAGAAGACGGAGGACGAGACCTCCGACGACCCTGCCGCCGCGGACGCCGAGATCGCCGTCCAGGTGCAGAACGGCACCCGCACCAGCACGCAGTCGGCGGTGTCGGGGCGGGCCGGCGATGTGACCGATCTCCTCGTCGACAAGGGGTTCACCGCGGCCAAGTCGGACTCCTCGGTGCTCCTCAGCCAGGACAAGACGGTCGTCCGCTACCCGAGCGCCGACCTGGAGGGCGATGCCCAGCGGGTCGCCAAGGCCCTTGGCGTTCCGATGAGTTCGGTGAAGAAGTCGACGGATGTCTCCGGGGTCACCCTGGTCGTCGGTGCGGACTGGCGCTCGGGGACGACCTACAAGGCCGCGGCGGAGGACGACTCGCTGCCCGAGTCGGAGGACACCTTCAACGGCGCGGACACCAAGGCCTGCATGCACGTCAATCCCGACTTCACCTGGTAGCAGAACTCCGGCTGTTCTCACCGCGGTTGAGCAACATCCCGCCGAACTCGCAAACGGCCGTGGCCCCTTCCCCCGTGGGAGGGGCCGCGGCCGTTTATGAAATGATCATGTCGGTTCTGCAGCAACACCTGATAGGGACTCAACCATGCTCACACTCAAGCGGATCGGCTCCGCGGTGGCCGTCCTCGGTCTCACCGCGGCCGGAACGATCGCGGCCACCGGCTCCGCCTCGGCGGCCTCCTACGCCGGCACCTGCGGCTCCGGCTACAGCGTGATCGACTCCATGGACGTCGGCGACGGAACCGCCTACCTCACCTACAGCGGCGCCACCGGCAAGAACTGCGTCGTCACCGTCACCGACACCCAGGGCACGCCCACGGTCCTGGGCGCCAACCTGCGGCTGCACCGCACCGACACCGTGTGGAAGCAGGGCACCGAGGAGGACTCCGGCACCTTCAAGTACTACGCGGGTCCGCTCTACGTCTCCGCCGCGGGCAAGTGCATCGACTGGGGCGGCCGCGCCGCCTCCAACTACACGCGCATCGACTACGGCGTCCACTGCGGCTGAGCAGCGGAACTCGAAGGCCCCCGCCGCACCGGACGGGGGCCTGGAACGCGTCCTAGGCCTCGGTCAGCACGGCGGGCCGCCGCGAGGCGATGACCTTCCTCGCCAGTGACTTCGGGCTGGTCAGGAAGCCGAAGCCCCAGCACATGTGCATGGTGGCCAGCGCGACGGGGATCTGGAGCCGTGCCTTCAGCGGCAGCCCCTTGCCAGCGGGCAGCGAGCCGAGGGCGATCGCCGCGAGGTAGCCGCCGGGGATCACGAAGCCGAGCGGGGTCAGGGCCGCGCCCACCACGATCCCCGCCGCGATCGCGCACACCGCGGTCGGCGGGGCGAGGTAGCGCAGATTGATGGAGCCGGAGTGGTAGCGGGCCACGACGTGCCGCCAGCGGCCGTAGTCCTTGTACTGCTTGGCCAGCGCCTTCACGCTCGGTCGCGGCCGGTACGACACCCGCAGCTCCGGCGAGAACCAGATCAGCCCGCCCGCCTCACGGATGCGGAAGTTCAGCTCCCAGTCCTGGGCGCGGATGAACTCCTCGTTGTAGCCGCCCTGTTGCTCCAGCGCCGCACGCCGGAACACCCCGAGATAGACGGTCTCCGCCGGTCCCGCCTCGCCGCCGGTGTGGAACGCGGCGTTGCCGACCCCGATCTTCGAGGTCATCGCGGCGGCGACCGCGCGCTCCCAGTCGTTCTCGCCCTCGGCGTGCATGATGCCGCCGACGTTCTGCGCGCCGGTCTCCTCCAGGAGCCGTACGGCGGTCTCGATGTAGTTCGGCGAGAGCATGCCGTGGCCGTCGACCCGGACCACGATCGGGTGGCGGGAGGCCTTGATCGCGGCGTTGAGGGCGGCGGGCGTGCGGCCGGTCGGGTTCGGGACCGTGTGGACGCGCTTGTTCTTGTTGGACGCGGTTTCTGCCACGAGCTGGGCCGCGATCTCGTCCGTGCGGTCCGTGGAAGGACCGAGGGCGATCACGACCTCCAGCTCGCCGGCGTACTCCTGCGCGAGGATCGCTTGGACGGCTCCGCGCAGATGCCGTTCCTCGTCGAGGACGGGCATGATCACAGACACGGCGGGGAGCTGCACGTCGGACTTGGCGTTCATAGGGGGCTCACGTTACCGCGAACGGGGGACACCGATGCGCCCCGCCCGGGCGGGTTCCGGTGGCCGCAGATCGTATGGGCCTACGGTGCTGAAGATCCCACGTACGGCCCTCGCGGAGGTGTCCCCCATGCCCACGCCGCCCCGCCGCTCCCCCACCGCCCGGCCCCGACCACGGCCGCGCCCGCCCGTACGACGGCGCAAACCGCGTTGGGCCGCCCGGGTGGTGACGACGCTCTCCGTGGTGATCCTCGCCTCGGCCGGGATCGGACACGCGGTGCTCTCCAGCCTGGACGCGGACATCGCGCGCGTGGACCCCTTCAAGGACATGAAGAACCGGCCCAGAGCCGGCCACGGCATGAACGTGCTGCTGGTCGGCACCGACGGCCGGGACCAGATCAGCGAGGCCGAGCGGCAGAAGTACCGGCTCGGCGGCGCCCCCTGCCACTGCACCGACACGATCATGATCGTGCACATCTCGGAGGACCGGGAGCGGGCCAGCGTGGTGAGCCTGCCGCGCGACTCGTACGCCATGACACCGGCGCACACCGACCGGACCACCGGCGAACCGCACCAGGGCCACCCCGTCAAGCTCAACGCGGCGTACGCGGAGGGCGGCCCGAACCTCACCGTGCGCACGGTCGAGAAGATGACCCATGTGAAGATCGACCACTACCTGGAGGTCGACTTCACCAGCTTCATGAAGACGGTCGACGTGCTCGGCGGCGTGCAGATCTGCACGGCGGACCCCCTCAAGGACTCCTACACGGGCCTCGACCTCCCCGCCGGCACCCACACCCTGATGGGCGGCGAGGCCCTTCAGTACGTCCGCTCCCGGCACATCGACGGCGCCGCCGACCTCGGCCGGATGAAGCGCCAGCAGCGGTTCATGGCGGCGCTGATCGACCGGGCCACGTCCTCCGGGATCCTGCTGAACCCGATGAAGTTCCGCGACATCACCCGGGCCGTGCTCGGTTCGGTCCGCGCCGACAAGGGCTTCGGCACGGACGAACTGCTGGACCTCGGACGGGCGATGCGCAACTTCTCCCCCTCCTCCTCGGAGTTCACCACGGTCCCGATCGGGCAGATGGGATACGCCGTGAAGGGCGTCGGCTCCACCCTGAAGTGGGACCCGAAGAAGGCCGGCCGCCTCTTCCAGGCCCTGCGCGACGACAAGCCGCTGGCCGTGCACAAGCCGAAGAGCAAGGCCGTACGCGTGGGGGTGGCCCCGCAGCAGATCCGCGTCCAGGTCGAGAACGGCACCGCCACCGCCGGACTCGGCAAGCGCGTCGACTCCCAGCTCGCCGCGACCGGCTTCCGCACCACCCGCCAGCCCGTGACCTCCACCGACCGCACCGTCCAGCGCACCGTCGTCGCCTACGACCCCCGCTGGGACCGCTCCGCGAAGTCCCTCGCGGCGGCCCTGCCGGGCAGCGAACTACGGGCCGTGAAGGGGCAGGGACCGGTGTTGAAGGTGATCGCCGGGGCGGACTTCGAGAAGGTGCGCAAGGTACGGGCGGAGGATCCGTATCAGGGGGAGGCCGGGGTGGTGACGGGGGACGACGTGGGGTGCCTGTGAACCGCGCTCCCCTTCAGCCCCCTACCACCCTCCTCAGTCCTCGAACCCCTCCGCCGCCCGCTTCTCCCGCAGCTCCATGATCGCGCGGCGCCGGGCCAGCCGGTGGGTGCGGCGGATCTGGGCCTCCTGGTAGCGCCGCTTGTCCTTCTCCGTCTCCGGGATCACCGGCGGCACCTGCCGGGGCCTGCCGTCGGAGTCCACCGCGGCGAAGACGAGGTAGGCGGAGCCGACCTGGGTGGCCGGGTCGGACTCGTTCCAGCGCTCGGCGAGCACCCGCACCCCGACCTCCATCGAGGTCCGGCCGGTCCAGTTGACCTGGGCCTTCACATGGACGAGGTCACCGACCCGGACCGGCTCCAGGAAGGCCATCTCGTCCATGGAGGCGGTGACGGCGGGCCCGCCGGAGTGCCGTCCGGCCACCGCGCCCGCCGCGTCGTCGACCAGCTTCATGATCACGCCGCCGTGCACCGTCCCCAGAAGGTTGGTGTCGTTGTGGGTCATGATGTGGCTGAGCGTGGTGCGGGACGCGGATGTGGGCTTGCCCGGAATGTCGGACTCCACTGAGGGGGCCTGGTCTGTCATGGCCTCCACCTTATGCCGAGGCGGCAATCGCGGACTTTGTGTTGGGTTCGCAACAGCAGTGCCCTGATTTTCCTACGACCCTTGTAAAGGACACAGCCGATCCCTGCACACTGGGCCCCATGAACGATTGGCCCGAGGCATGGTCCGACGAGAACCGCGGCAACCGGTACGGACGCGGCAGCGCGAGCGCACAGCCCGAAGGCGCGCGCGCCATGCGGCAGGTCCGCCGGCCCGCCTCGGGCGCGTACGGGGGCGGCCCCGGCCAGTCCGCGCCGCCGCACGCGGGCGGGGTGCCGCCGCAGCCGTCGTACGGCAACGACGGCTACGACACCGCCGTCGACGGCTACGACAGCGGCTACAACACCGGCCAGGTCTACGGCGGGGGCGGACCCGGCGGTCCCGGCGGCCGTACGCGTGAGCCGCGGCCCGCGCCGAACTGGCGCCGCCGTATCAAGTGGACGGCGATCACCGTCGTGACCGTCCTGGTCGTGACGACGATCGGCACGTACTTCTGGGCCGACTCCAAGCTCAACCGCGAGGTCGACCTCTCCAAGGTCATCGACCGGCCCGAAGCGGGCGAGGGCACGAACTACCTGATCGTCGGTTCCGACAGCCGTGCCGGCATGTCCGCCGAGGAGAAGAAGAAGCTGCACACCGGGTCCGCCGAGGGCAAGCGCACGGACTCGATGATGATCCTGCACACCGGCTCCAACGGCGACACGCTGATCTCCCTGCCGCGTGACTCGGACGTGGAGATCCCGACGTTCAAGGGCTCCGAGTCCGGCAAGACGTACCAGGGCACCGGCCGGCACGTGAAGCTGAACGCGGCGTACGCCGAGGACGGGCCCGAGCTGCTGGTCCGCACGGTCGAGTTCAACACCGGGCTGCGCATCGACCACTACGTCGAGATCGGCTTCGCAGGCTTCGCGAACATCGTGGACGCGGTGGGCGGCGTCGAGATCACGATCCCCAAGGGCGGCATGAAGGACACCAAGTCCGGTGCCGACTTCGAAGCGGGCAAGCAGACCCTGAACGGCGAGGAGGCCCTGGCCTTCGTCCGCACCCGGTACGCCCTCAAGGCCTCCGACCTGGACCGCACGAAGAACCAGCAGAAGTTCCTCGCCGCCCTCGCCAACCAGGTCGCCACCCCGGGCACGGTCCTGAACCCCTTCAAGCTCTACCCGACCATGGGCGCGGGCCTCGACTCGCTCATCGTCGACAAGGACATGGGCCTGTTCGACCTGGCCGACATGTTCTGGGCCATGAAGAGCGTCAACAGCGGCGACGGCAAGTCCATGAACATGCCGATCTCCGGCACCTCCGGCGGCAACCTCGTCTGGGACAAGGCGAAGGTGAAGACGCTGGTGGAGGAGCTGAAGAACGACGAGAAGGTCACGGTCTCGGGCAACTGAGCCCCCGGCCGACACGAGCAACGCGAAGGGGAGGGCCGACCGGCCCTCCCCTTCGGCGAATCCGGCGTTCAGCGCGCCCGCCTCACATCGTGGCGCCCGCCATCGACCGGCACATCTCCGCGCAGCGACGACACGCCTCGGCGCAGCGCATCATCTGTTCGTCGTCCGGCATGCCCATACACGCCTCGGCGCACATCTCACAGGCCTTGGCGCACATCGCGCACATCTCGGCCGACATCGGCGAGCGGCGCATCATCATGTCCGCGCACATGCGGGTCATCTCGGAGCAGTCCATGAGCGCGCGCATGATCTGCATCTGGGCCTGGCCGCCCATCTGCATGCAGGAGCTCATGGTCTCCTCGCACACGCTGTGGCAGGACATGCACGCCTCGACGCAGTCCTGCATCGCCTTGCTCATCGCGGTCATTCCGGGCTGGGTCATGACTCCTCCTGGGGGGCGCGGGAGCCCGGGGCGGGCTCCGTCGCCCTTCCGTCCTACGCCCGGACGGCGCCGGGCGCCATCGGGCGGACGGCAACAATCCGGAACGTAAGCGACGCAACCGTGCGGTCCCGGCCATTTCCCCAGGAAGGGCCATTGGGGTCATGACTTTCTACGCCACTCCGAACAAACCGGACGAGCCGATGGCGAGCGACTTCGGCTCTTGGGCGCCCAAGGCTCCGCCGATCGCGAGTCGTGCGCGGTCGGGAGCGTCCGGCATCAGGTCCGAGTAGTACCTTTCGGTGAAGCTCACCGAGGTGTGCCCCAACCAGGCAGAGACCTCCGAGACCGGGACGCCCTGGCTCAAGAGCGAAGCCGCGTAGAAGTGCCGGAGGCTGTGCGACTTGAAGTACTCGACGCGGGCGGCGGTGAGTGCGGGACGCCAGATCCGGCCGTACCAGTAGTACGGGTACAGCAGGCCGGTGCCGGTGGCATTGCTGAACAGCAGGTCCGCCTCGCCCCACGTGGGGTAGTCCCTGAGGTGGCGGCGCAAGGCCAGCGCCACGACATCGGGGAGCGGAACTCGACGCCCCCGCTCTCCGTCTTCTCGCCACTTGGTGTGCCGCAGCCGCATGCTGCCGTAGCGCCCCGATCCGGTGTCCCGGTCGCAGGCGACCTGCCGGTCGACCGTGATCGACTTCTGGTTGAAGCAAATGCGGTCGCGGCCAAGGCCCATGGCCTCGCCGAGCCGCAACCCGCATCCGGCCATCAGCCACAGCATCCCGCAATAGCGCTTCGGCGCAGCCGCGATGACGGACAGCGCCGTCTCCGTATCGGGGACGTGGACCTCCGCACGCTGGTCCCGGTACGTCCGGGCGCCGCTCACGGGGAGAGTCACCTGCCTGCACGGGTTGGCGTCGGCCATGCCTTGCTCGATCGCCCAGCTGAACACCGACATGAGGATGTTGAAGCGGAACCGGACCGTGGAGGGCTTGTACTCGCATGTGTGGGTCATCCACTCCACCCACGTCTCGATCCGCCGGGGAGTGACGCACCTGATGCCGTCCGCCCCGAAGTACGGCTCCACCGACCGGTTCAGCATTGTGCGGTACTGCTTGACGCTGCTGTTCTCCACCCCCCTTGTGGTGGCCCAGCGCTCGAAGACCGCTACGAGTTGCTCATCCTCGGCCGGTCCCGTCACCTTCCGCGTCACGCGCTTCCCCCTCCAGGTGCCGCCTGGCCTTCTCGGTCAGGCGGTCCGCGGGTCTGCCCGGCGGCCCGTCGAGGAAGCCCATGGCACGTGCCCGTCGGATGCGGCCGCTGATGGTGTTCCGGCTCAGCCCCCACGCGGACGCCAACCGCGTGACGGGACTCCGGTACCCCTGCCGCACCAGACGCACGTACTCACGGGCCATCAACGCGTACTCCCGCTGCGTCTCGACCCGATGCAGCACCGCCGAGGTGGTCGCCTCGTCGGCCGACCTGCCCAGGAGCGCCCTCAGCTCCTTCACTGTCCTGCGGATCTCCGCCAGGGAGATCGACCGCATGAGCTCCGCCGTGATCCCGTCCGTCCCGACCGCGCTCGCCGGGTCGTCGGGCGGCTCGATGGAGAGACTCGCAGGGCCGTCCCATGGCGCGTCGAGCAGGCTGACGACAGTCAGCTTCCAGCCGTGCAACTCGGTCTCATGGATGAGCTGGTCCCCATCCACACGCCATCCCTCGGGCAGGTCTCCAGCTGAAGATGGTTCGGTCACGGGGTCGAAAGTAGCGCGGCGTACGACGGCCGCCGTGTGCCGGGAAGCCCCCGGTCACACATGAAAAGCTAAGACATGGGACCTGGCTGCATCCATGTTTCATGTCCCCATCGACCCAAAAGAGTGAGGGGTGCCCAGAACGCGGGCACCCCTCAGCAATCGAGCCGACGAGTCGCTACGGCAGATTGCGGGCCATCACGATCCGCTGGATCTGATTGGTTCCCTCGTACACCTGCGTGATCTTGGCGTCCCGCATCATGCGCTCCACCGGGTAGTCACGGGTGTAGCCGTAGCCACCGAGCAGCTGGACCGCGTCCACCGTCACCGCCATCGCCACGTCCGACGCGAAGCACTTCGCCGCCGCGCCCTGGAAGGTGAGGTCCTTGTCGCCGCGCTCGGACTTGGCCGCCGCCGCGTACGTCAACTGGCGGGCGGCCTCGATCTTCATGGCCATGTCCGCGAGCATGAACTGGATGCCCTGGAACTCGGCAATGGCCTTGCCGAACTGCTTGCGCTCCTGGACGTAGTTCTTCGCGTAGTCGAAGGCACCCTGAGCGACACCGAGCGCCTGTGCCGCGATCGTGATCCGCGTGTGGTCCAGGGTCTTCATCGCCGTGGCGAAGCCGGTGCCCTCCTCGCCGATCATGCGGTCGGCGGGGATGCGGACGTTGTCGAGGTAGACCTCGCGGGTCGGGGAGCCCTTGATGCCGAGCTTCTTCTCGGGGGCGCCGAAGGAGACGCCCTCGTCGGACTTCTCGACGACGAAGGCCGAGATGCCCTTCGAGCGCTTGGTCGGGTCGGTCACGGCCATCACCGTGTAGTACTCGGACTCGCCCGCGTTGGTGATCCAGCGCTTCACGCCGTTGAGGATCCAGTGGTCGCCGTCGCGGACCGCCTTGGTCTTCATGCCGGCCGCGTCGGAGCCCGCGTCGGGCTCGGAGAGGCAGTAGGAGAACATGCCCTCGCCCTTGGCGAGCGGGGTCATGTACTTCTTCTTCAGCTCCTCGGAGCCGGAGAGGATCACCGGGAGCGAGCCCAGCTTGTTGACCGCGGGGATGAGGGAGGAGCTCACGCAGACGCGCGCGACCTCCTCGATCACGATCACCGTGGCCAGCGCGTCCGCGCCCGCGCCGCCGTACTCCTCGGGTACGTGCACGGCGTGCAGGTCGTTCGCGACCAGTGCCTGGAGGGCCTCGCGCGGGAAGCGGGCCTCCTCGTCCACCGCGGCGGCGTAGGGCGCGATCTTCGCCTCGGCCAGTGAGCGGATGGCGTCGCGGAGCATGTCGTGCTCCTCGGACGGGCGGTACAGGTCGAAGTCAGCCGATCCGGCCAAGGTGTCTCACGCTCCAAATGCGCTGCGTTGCCGACGCTAATTACCGTTAAGTAACTCAAATTTTAGGGGTCCGCCCACGGGAGTGATACGTGAGCTTGGCGACAGAGGGAAAGCTGCCCGCCGAGGGGCCCCGTCACGCCCCTACTAGGATCGGTCAGCGCACCCGACGACGTCCCTCCCTGGAGCATCCATGAGCCTCAAGATCACCGTGATCGGCACCGGCTATCTCGGCGCCACTCACGCCGCGGCCATGGCCGAGCTCGGTTTCGAGGTGCTGGGGCTCGATGTGGTGCCCGAGAAGATCGCCATGCTCCAGCGCGGCGAGGTCCCCATGTACGAGCCCGGTCTGGAGGAGCTGCTGCGCAAGCACGTGGCCGGGATCGAGGGCTCCACCGGGCGGCTGCGGTTCACCATGGACTTCGCCGAGGTCGGCGCGTTCGGCGACATCCACTTCGTGTGTGTGAACACCCCGCAGCGGCACGGCGAGTACGCCTGCGACATGTCCTACGTCGACTCCGCGATCGCCTCGCTCGCGCCCCACCTCACCGGTCCGGCCCTCGTCGTCGGCAAGTCCACGGTTCCGGTCGGCTCCGCGGACCGGCTCGCCACGTACCTCACCGAGCACGCGCCCGCCGGCGCGGACGCCGAGCTGGCCTGGAACCCGGAGTTCCTGCGCGAGGGCTTCGCCGTCGACGACACGCTGCACCCCGACCGGATCGTGGTCGGCGTGCGCAGCGAGCGGGCCGAGAAGCTGCTGCGCGAGGTGTACGCGACGCCGGTCGGCGAGGGCACGCCGTTCGTGGTCACCGACTTCCCGACCGCCGAGCTGGTGAAGACCGCGGCGAACTCCTTCCTCGCCACGAAGATCTCCTTCATCAACGCGATGGCGGAGGTGTGCGAGGCCTCGGGCGGCGATGTCGCCAAGCTGGCCGAGGCCATCGGGTACGACGACCGGATCGGCCAGAAGTTCCTGCGGGCCGGCATCGGCTTCGGCGGTGGCTGTCTGCCCAAGGACATCCGGGCGTTCCTGGCGCGCGCCGGTGAGCTCGGCGCGGACCAGGCGCTGTCCTTCCTGCGCGAGATCGACTCGATCAACATGCGCCAGCGCGGGCAGATGGTGGAACTGGCCCGGGAGGCGCTCGGGGGCGGGTCGTTCCTCGGCAAGCGGGTCGCGGTGCTCGGCGCCACCTTCAAGCCCGACTCGGACGACGTCCGGGACTCGCCCGCGCTGAACGTCGCCGGGCAGATCCATCTCCAGGGCGGCCAGGTGACGGTGTACGACCCGAAGGGCATGGGGAACGCCCGTCAGGTCTTCCCGACGCTCGGGTACGCCGACTCCGCCGTCGAGGCGGTCCGGGGCGCGGACGTGGTGCTGCATCTGACGGAGTGGCGGGAGTTCCGTGAGCTGGACCCGGCGGCGCTGGGCGAGGTCGCGGCGACCCGGCTGATCCTGGACGGGCGCAACGCGCTCGACCCGGAGGTGTGGCGCAAGGCCGGGTGGGCGTTCCGGGCAATGGGTCGGCCTACGGCCTGAACTTCCGCGGCTGCGGTGGTGGCGGCGGGCGTGGCGGCGGAATTCGTTAATTAAGCAATAACGCGGCAAAGAAATACTCGGCGAGCGGGCCTCCGTAGCGAAAAGCGGGGGCCTGCTTCGCTTTGCGCGGGCTCGCCCGGCCGCTCCAGCACTGGGCAGCGGACCCGCCACGCGGCGGCATATGCCAGGCTCCCTGAAATCACCAAACGGGGTTCGATTTCATTCGAGCACTGTGGCGGAAATATCGATATGCCTCCCTGAATTCTTCACGATCACAATGCGCGGAATAAAGTCGGTCTCGCCCGTTCTCACAGTGGGCCCACCCCCTGAAGAGAGCCAGGCAACAATCGGTTAACGGGCGCGTAGCCAAGCGGAATCCGCCCTCCACTCCACTGGTGCGCATTCGCAGCACTCTCCGTTCGGTTTGACCGGACCATGACAGGAGTGACTCATGCCCTTGTTCCGCAGGGCGCAGTGGCCCGGCGACCATCGCGACGAGCTGGTCGCGGGCGCGCTCGTCGGCGCGGTGGTGATCGTGCTCGGCTACGCGTCCGGCATCGGCGCCCCCACCGCCTCCGGCGCCGGCGAGGCGGCCGCGCCCCCGGCCTCGCCGCCCGCCGCCACGGCACCGCAGAGCCCGGCCGAGCCGTCCTCGCAGGACCCGGTCGGCCAGGTCCCCGTCGGCACCGGGGAGCTGCCCGGGTACGGCACGATCGGCGGCACCGGCGGCCTCGGCGGCGGCGCGCACACCGGGCACGGCACCGGGAGCGGGAGCGACGGTCACACCGGGCACGGCGACTCCCCCGGCGCCTCGGACACCCCCACGCCCACCCCCACCCCCTCACCCTCCGGCTCGACGACGGAGCCGCCCTCCGCCACCTGCGCGGACGGCGAGGTACGGCTGGTCCAGCCGCTGCTCACCGGCCTGACCGGCACCCTGACGGGACTGCTCGCCACCCCCACCGCGCTCCCCACCGCGACCCCGTCACCGCAGCCCTCCCCCTGCGTCGGCCTGGCCCCCGTCTCCGTCCCCGGCCTCCTCGGCATCAGCACGTCCCCGCTGCCGGAGGCCACACCATGACCGTCCGCCGCGCCCTCCTCCTCCTGCTGCTCCTGCTCGCCCCGGTCCTGCTCGCCAGCCCCGCCGCCGCCCACACCGAGCTGGTGCGCTCCATGCCCGCGGACGGGGCCGAGCTGAGGCGCGCCCCCGAGCAGCTCACCCTCGTCTTCGACGAGCCGGTCGACCTGGGCGGCGTACGTGTCGTGACGATGGACGGCAACCGGCTCCCGGTGTCCCGCCTCGGTAAGGACAGCGTGCGGGTCGCCCTCCCCCGGTCCGGTGTCGGCGAGACCGTCGTCACCTGGTCCGTCGTCGACGAGGAGGACGGGCACGCCTCCTCCGGCCGGATCGCCTTCGGGGTCTCGGCCCCTGTCATCCCGGACCGCGGCGACGAGGCCGCGCCCGCACTCTCCCCCTCGGTGCGCAAGGGCCTCGTCGCCGCTCGGTGGGCCGGCTATCTGTCGCTGGCCCTGTTCGTCGGCGGGCTCGCCTTCGTCGCGCTGCTGTGGCCGCGTGGTGCGGGTGTGCCGCGGGCGCGGGTGCTGCTCGCGCTGGCGTGGACGGGCGGGGTGGTGTCGACGGTGGCGAGCATCGGGTTGCAGGGCGCGTACGTCTCCTTCGGCGGCCTGCGGGACGCGCTGCGGCCCTCGTCGTACGCCGACGTCCTGACCACCGAGCCCGGTGTCGCGCTCGCCGCGCGCGGGCTGCTGTGGGTGCTGGCGGCGGTGGTGCTGGGCGCGCTGATGCAGGGCGGGGCGCGGACGTCCCGCTCGCCGGGCTGGCGGGTGGGCGCGCTCGCGGTCTCGGTCGGCCTGCTGCGGGCGACCGGGATGAGCGGGCACAACTCCGAGGGCGGCGAGCCGACTTGGGGCGCCATCGCCGATCTGCTCCATCTGCTCGGCGCCGCCCTGTGGATCGGCGGGCTCGCCATGCTCACGGTGGCCGTGCTGCCGCGCCGGCGGGCGGGCGAGCTGGCGGAGGTGGTGCCCGGGTACTCCCGGCTGGCGGCCGTCGCCGTGACCGCGATCGTCGGCGCCGGGCTGGTGCTCGCGTGGCAGGTCGTGGGGTCGTACGACGGTCTGCTGCACACCTCGTACGGGCATCTGCTGCTGGTCAAGACGGCCGTACTCGCGGCCGTGCTGCTGATCGCGCAGAGCAGCCGCCGGTGGGTGCGCACCCGCCTCGATCTCGCCGTGCTGCTGCGCGGCGACGCCGCCACCGTGCGGCCCTTCGGTTACTCGGTCGCGGCGGAGACGGGGCTGGTCCTCGTCGTGCTCGCCGTGACGAGTCTGCTGGTCACGGCCAATCCCGGCCGTTGAACTCACCCGCAAGCAAAAGGAGTTGCAGTGATACGCAGCAAGGAAACCGGCGAACGGCGGCGCCGTCCGCCCGCCGGAAACCGGGCTCTGCTCGTCGCGGGGCTCGGTGCGGCGCTGGCCGCCGTGCTCAGTCTGGGGCTGTTGCAGGCGGCCGCGGGCAGCGGCGGGTCGGCCGCCTCGGACACGGCCGCGGGCGTGGCTCAGGCGCCCGCGGCCGCCGAGGCCCGGCAGGCCGCGGCCGCCGCGCCGGACTATCAGGTCGACATCATGAACAACAAGTTCGGGGACGGGAAGCAGCTCGTCGTCGAGGTCGGCCAGACGGTCCGGTGGACCAACCACGACAGCGTTCCGCACACGGTCACCACGACCAAGGGCCCGAAGAAGTTCGACTCGGGCACGCTGGACCAGGGCGACTCGTGGTCGTACACGTTCACCACGGCGGGGACGTACGAGTACTACTGCGCCGTGCACCCGGACATGGTGGCGTCGGTGAAGGTCGTCGAGCCGTCGGACGGCGGTGGCGGAACGACGCCCACGCCGACCGCGGCCCCCACCGCCACGCCCACGGCCGCACCTACGGCCACGCCCACCGGGACGCCGACCGCGACGCCGACCACCGCTCCCACCGCCACCCCGACCGGCGGTTCCGGTGACGGCGGCGACGAGCAGTGCGCCAGCGTCCAGGACGTACTGCTCCCGATCCTCCAGCACCTCAACGCGGCCCACCTGGAGCGTTCCCCGGGCCAGCAGGTGCAGGACGCGCTCGCGCTCGACGCCTACATCAAGACGCACACGGTGTGGATCGAGAGCATCCTGACGCCGGTCACCACGGGCGGCGGGGCGGTCGCGGACGACACGCTCAGCGTGCTGCTCGCCCACATCAACAGCGCACACCTGGAGGAGTCCCTCGGGCAGCAGGTCACCGACCTGCTGAACCTCGACAGCTACGTGAAGATGCACACGGTCTGGGCCGAGCACCTGCTCGCACCCACCGAGAGCTTCGTCACCGGCAGCTGCTGACCTTCCCGGGGACGAACGCCGGTCCGGCCGAGGCTCAGTCGGCCGGACCGGCGCCGCTCCCCATTCTCCACGCCCCCGCCTCCCCACGGGAACCGCTTTCAAGGAGCCCCCGGATGAGAACCGTCACGCTGCCCTCGGAGCAGCGGCACCTCCCCCGGCCCGGGCGGTACGCCGTCGCGCCGGGCCGCTCGCTCGTCGAACTCGCCGCCCGGTACGGCCCGTTGCCCACCTACCGCCGCCGCCTCACCCTCGCCGCCGCCTCGCTCACCGTGCCGGATCTCTCCGACGAACAGCCCGCCCTGCGCTTCGAGTTGCCCGACCCGCGTGCCGTCCTCACCGGCGCGCACGTCGAACCGCTCGGCGGCGGCCGGCACCTCCAGGTCACCGGCGACCTCGTCCTGCGCGATGTCGCCTTCCCGGTGCTGCTGCGGCTGCGGGTCGTGGAGCGCACCGACGAGCTGCTCCTCGTCGTCGGCACGGTCCGGGTGCCGTACCGGCTGCTGCGCCGGGCCACCGGGTTCCGGCTGCCGTGGAGGCGGCCGGCCACGCGGCTGCGGCTGCTGATCGCGGCGGAGTTCGTGTGCGCCGAGGAGCTGGTGTGAGGGCGGCCCGGCGGGCGGCGCTCGGCGCCGCACTCGCCCTCCTCGCCCTTCTGCTCCTGGCACCGGGGCAGGCCTCGGCGGCCTCGTACCGGGTGGCCATGCAGGGGTACGCCTTCTCGCCCGGCTCCCTCACCGTGCATGTCGGGGACACCGTGACCTGGACCAACGGGGACACGGCACCGCACGACGTGAAGACCACGTCCGGTCCGGTCGCGATCCACTCCCCGATGCTGAACAAGGGGCAGAGCTGGACCTACACGTTCACCGCGGCCGGTTCGTACGGCTACTACTGCACCGTGCATCCGGACATGACGGCGCGGATCACGGTGCTGGCGGCACCGAAGCCCACCCCGACCCCCACGCCCACCCACCACCACCACGAGACCGGCACCTCGCACGAGGCCATGCCGACGCCGACCCGGACGGCCCCGGCCACCCACCGGACCGCGGCCACCGCCACGTCCCCGAAGCCCTCCGCGTCGGCCCCGCCGTCGGAGTCGCCGAGCGCCTCGCCCTCCGTGGCGGCGGCGGCCCCTCAGGTCCCGCAGACCGAACCCGTGGCCGCCACCCGGCCCCTGCAACCCCTGCTGCTCCTGACCGGGCTCGTCGCCGGGGTGGCCGTCCTGTGTCTGCTCCTGGTCGGCTCCCGCGCGGCGGCGGCCCGCGGCGAGGACTGAGCGTGCGGCGCTACCTCGCCCGGTAGCGCCGCATCTTCGCGCGTGCCCCGCACACCTGCATCGAGCACCAGCGGCCCCGGCCCGCGGGGCTGCGGTCGTAGTAGGCCCAGTGGCAGTCGGCGGCCTGGCAGGCCTTGAGCCGCAGCCAGGTCCCCGCGACCAGGGCCTCCGCGACGGCCGCCGCGACCCTGGAGAGCAGCGGCGCCCCGTCGGCGGGCGCGAGGGCGGCCGAGCCGTCGCCCGCGTCGACCGTCACGACCAGCGGCGCCGCGGCGAGCAGCTCGCCGAGCGGGGCCACCGTGCGGTGCGGCGGGTGGCCGGCGTGCGCGAGCAGGGTCGCGCGCAGTGATTCGCGCAGCTCACGAGCGGGGTCGACCGCTTCCTCCGGGATTCCGAAGCGGGCCCGGCCGTCCGCCGTGTCGAGCGCGTCGGCGCCCGACTCCAGGTCGAGGGTGTTGACCAGGGACTCCACCAGAGCCAGGCCCCCCGGCGCGGCCGATCGTTCACTCATGCTTGCGACGTTACCTCCTATGGGGGAGCATGCAGTAACGGTTACCGGTTACCCGCCCCTATAGGTAACTCTCGCTTCGAGGAATTCGAGGAATTCGAGGATTCGAGGAGGAAGTCATGGCTCTCGCCACACTGGGCGTCGTCGTCCTGGACTGTCCGGACCCCCGCGCGCTGGCCGGTTTCTACGCCGAGGTGCTGGGCGGCGCCGTCGAGGGCGACGGCGAGTGGGTGGACCTGAAGGTGCCCGGCGGACAGTCGCTGGCCTTCCAGGCCGCCTCGGGATTCGTACCGCCCGAGTGGCCGCGCGCGGACCTCAACTCGCAGCAGTTCCACCTGGACCTGACCGTCGACGACCTGGACGCGGCCGAGAAGGGGGTGCTGGCGCTCGGCGCGCGGCCGCTGGACACCGCCGACCGCTCCCGCGCCTGGCGTGTGTACGCGGACCCGGCGGGGCACCCGTTCTGTCTGTGCGCCTGCTGAGACCTGGAGGGTCCGCCGTGACTGTGGCTCGTTTCCGTTCCGCCGTGATCGACTGCCCCGACCCGCTCGCACTCGCCCAGTTCTACGCGGCGATCGTGGGCGGCACACCCCGCGTGGAGGAGGTGGACTGGGTCGTCCTGGAGACGCCCGGAGCGCCGCGGCTCGCCTTCCAGCAGGCGCCCGGGTTCACGCCCCCGGAGTGGCCGCGGTCGGACCGCAACTCGCAGCAGTTCCACATCGACCTCGACGCCGGGTCGACATGGGAGGAGATCGACGCGGCGGAACAGGAGGTGCTGGCCCTGGGCGCGCGTCTGCTGCGGGCGGAGGACAAGGAGGACTTCCGGGTCTACGCCGATCCGGCGGGGCACCCGTTCTGCCTCTGCCGGATCGAGCACCCGTGACCGGCCGCCGCTAGGGCGTCGGCTCGCTCCCGTCGCAGATCCCGGCCTCCACGGGCGAGGCCGTCTCGTCCGGCTCGGCCCCGGCGCTCCCCGCGCCCTTCGAGGCCGACCCGGACGGCGCCGGATCGTCCAGCTCGATGGGTATGTCCCCGTGCGCGTCCGGCACCCCCGGCGGGGTCTCGCCCGGCCCGTACCGCGGCGGGGGCGCGGACTCGTAGCCCGGCAGATCCTCGGGCCTCGGCACGTCTCCGTCCGTCTCGCGGGCCTCGGAGGTGCAGGTGGCGGTGGTGGCGGTCTTTCCAGTCGCTCCGGTCGCTCCGGACGCTCCGGTCGTGACCTGCTGGGTGCCGCAGCCGGTCAGGGCCGCCACGCCGAGCGCGACGACCAGGGCATGTCCCGCAAGGGATCTCGATCTCATGGACGCATCATGCAAGGCACGGGTCGGCGCCCACATGAGTACGCGTACCCAGGTCGGACCCCCGGTGCGGCTAGCCGTCCAGGTCGGAGATCTTCGCCGTCGACGGCTCGCGGCGCTCCCGGGCCGCGCGGGCCGCGAAGTCGGCGCCGCGCAGCACCCGCTGGACGTTGCCCCAGGCCAGCAGGGCGATGTCGGACTCGGACCAGCCGCGGCGGAGCAGTTCGGCGATGAGGTGCGGGTAGCAGGAGGCGTCGGCGAGGTCCTGCGGGTGGGCGGTGCCGGCGTCGTAGGTGCCGGACAGGCCCACGCACCCGGCGCCCGCGAGGGTGCGGACGTGGTCGAGGTGGTCGGCGACGTCCCGGACGGACGGGCCGGTCTGCTCGGCGGTGAGCGGCACCATGCACAGCCCCTTGGCGGCGCCCAGTTCGGTGAGCAGGTCGTCGGGGAGGTTGGCCGGGTGGGGGCGCAGGGCGCGGGCGGCCGAGCGGGTGCACACGACCGGCGCCTTGGAGACGGCCAGGGCGCGGCGGACGGTGTCGGCGGAGGCGCCCGAGAGGTCGGCGAGCACACCGAGCCGGTTCATCTCGCGCAGCACCTCCTCGCCGAACCGGGTCAGCCCCGCCTCGCTCGCCCAGCTCACGCCGGTCAGGGTGAGCACGCGCAGACCGAGGGCGTGCAGCGAGCGCAGGATGCCGAGCGAGTCACCGAGCGCGGCCGCCCCGGCGGGCCCGAGCAGCACGGCGACCCGGCCGCAGTGCCGTACGTCGGCGGTCTCCCCGGCGGTACGGGCCAGCCGCAGCCCCTCCGGGTGGCCCCGCACGACGGTCTTCACCAGGTCCAGCTGCTCCAGGGTGGCGCCCACGGCCCGGTCGCCGCCGATGCTCTCGGGCAGATGCAGCGACCAGAACAGCGCGCCGACATGCCCTTCCCGCAGCCGCGGCACATCCGTGTCGACGGAGCTCTCGCCGAGCTCCAGGTCGAACCACGGCAGATGCCGCAGCGCCCACGGCAGCCCGCTGTACCCGTCGGCGACGGGATGCGCGGCGAGGATGGCGTGGGCCCGCTCCAGGGGCTCGGTGTCCGGGTCGGAGACCGGTGTGTAGGGCTCCGACTCGACGAACGGGTCGGGCAGGTCGTCGAGCTCGCCGACCTCGGTGGTGGTGTGCAGTTCGTCCTGGAGGTCTGCCATGGCGGGCTCCGTACGTCGTGATCGGCGGCAAGATCCGCAGTACGGTCACCGTCGCACGGTGGACGGAAGGCTTCCTGGTGAGCGGGGCGTTCGGGGGTACTCAGCCGTCCCGGGCCACCTGGATGACCTCGTCCAGGGTGTCCCGGGAGCGGACCAGGTCGGCGATCATCCCGTCGATGCGGTCGCGCTCGGCGGTGAGGTCGGCGACGAGCCGCGCGGTCGCGACGGCGGAGGGGCCGCCGTCGGTGTCCCGCATACAGGGCAGCAGCTGGGCGATCCGGTTGCTGTGCAGTCCGGCCGCGAACAGCTCCTGGATCCGCACGACCCGGTCGATCGCCGCCTCCGGGTACTCCCGGTGCCCGCCGGCGGTGCGGTCGGCAGCCAGCAGCCCCTGCTCCTCGTAATAGCGCAGCGACCGCTCACTCACCCCGGTCCGCCGGGCCAGTTCACCGATCCGCACGATCCCCTCCGCGTGTCCGTCAGCCGTCGAGCGAACCGATCGTCGCATTGGACGGCGGGCGCGTCACCCGAAGCTCCCTCGCCACGTCCTCCGCCGCGCCCAGTACCCGTACCGCGTTCTGCCAGGTGAGCTTGGCGAGGTCGGACCTGGACCAGCCGCGGTCGAGGAGCTCGGCGATGAGGTTGGGGTAGCCGGAGACGTCGTTCAGGCCGTCGGGGGTGAAGGCCGTGCCGTCGTAGTCGCCGCCGATGCCCAGGTGGTCGATGCCGGCCACCTCGCGCATGTGGTCCAGGTGGTCGGCGACGGTGGACACCGTGGCGATGGGGCGCGGGTGCCGCTCCTCGAAAGCGCGGTGCACCTTCATCGCGTCCGGGGTGGTCGCGAGGTGGTGGAAGCCGTGCGCGCGCATGTTCTCGTCCGCGGCGGCGGTCCAGTCGACCGCGGCCTGGAGCACGAACTTCGGCACGAACGTCACCATCGCCATGCCGCCGTTGCCGGACAGCCGTTCCAGGACGTCGTCGGGGATGTTGCGCGGGTGGTCGCAGACCGCCCTGGACGACGAGTGGGAGAAGATCACCGGAGCCTCGGAGGTGTCCAGCGCGTCCCGCATCGTCGTCGCCGCCACGTGCGAGAGGTCCACGAGCATGCCCTCGCGGTTCATCTCCCGCACCACCGCGCGGCCGAAGGCCGACAGCCCGCCGACGCGCGGCGCGTCGGTCGCCGAGTCCGCCCAGTCGTTGTTGTCGTTGTGGGTGAGCGTCATGTAGCGCACGCCGAGCGCGTACAACGCGCGTAGCGTGGCAAGGGAGTTGGCGATGGAGTGGCCGCCCTCGGCCCCCATGAGGGAGGCGATACGACCCTCCGTGCGCGCCGCCTCCATGTCCGCCGCCGTCAGCGCGGACCGCAGGTCGGCCGGGTGCCGGTCGATCAACTGCCGTACGCAGTCGATCTGTTCCAGCGTCGCCGGCACCGCGTCCGGCAGATCGGAGCGGACGTACACCGACCAGTACTGCGCGCCCACGCCACCGGCCCGCAGCCGTGCGAGGTCGGTGTGGAGGTGGGCGCTCTGGTCGGTGGCGATGTCCCGGGCGTCGAGGTCGTAGCGGACCTGTTCGCGCAGCGCCCAGGGCAGGTCGTTGTGGCCGTCGACGACCGGGAACTCGGCGAGGAGTTCCCGGGCTGTCTCCTGCGAGGACACGGCGGTCACTTCCCCGATCCGAAGCCGAAGCCGTTGCCCGGCGTCTCGACCTTGGCGCGCAGCCGCCTGCCCTTCTCGGTGGCCTGGTCGTTGAGTTCCTGCTGGAACTCCTTCATCCGGCCGAGGAGTTCCTCGTCGTGGGCGGCGAGGACACGGGCCGCGAGGAGGCCCGCGTTGCGGGCGCCGGCGACGGAGACGGTGGCGACGGGCACCCCGGCGGGCATCTGCACGATGGAGAGCAGCGAGTCCATGCCGTCCAGGTACTTCAGCGGCACCGGGACGCCGATCACCGGCAGCGGGGTGACGGAGGCGAGCATGCCCGGCAGATGGGCCGCGCCGCCGGCGCCCGCGATGATCACCTTGATGCCCCGTCCGGCCGCCTCCTCGCCGTACGCGATCATCTCGCGCGGCATCCGGTGGGCGGAGACGACGTCGACCTCGTACTCGATCTCGAACTCGTCGAGTGCCTGGGCGGCGGCCTCCATGACGGGCCAGTCGGAGTCCGACCCCATGACGATGCCAACAACAGGGCTCATTCGGTGATCGTGCCTCTCAGGTAGCCGGCTGCGTGACGGGCGCGCTCCAGCACGTCGTCGAGGTCGTCGCCGTAGGTGTTGACGTGGCCGACCTTGCGTCCGGGCTTCACGTCCTTGCCGTACATGTGGATCTTGAGCTGGGGGTCGCGGGCCATGCAGTGCAGGTACGCGGAGTACATGTCGGGGTAGTCGCCGCCGAGGACGTTCGCCATGACCGTCCACTTCGCGCGGGGGCGCGGGTCGCCCAGCGGCAGGTCGAGGACGGCCCGGACGTGGTTGGCGAACTGGGAGGTGATCGCGCCGTCCTGGGTCCAGTGGCCGGAGTTGTGCGGGCGCATCGCGAGTTCGTTGACGAGGATGCGTCCGTCGCGGGTCTGGAACAGCTCGACGGCGAGGTGGCCGACGACGTCCAGTTCCTTGGCGATGCTGAGCGCCATCTCCTCGGCCCTGAGGGCGAGGGCCTGGTCCAGGTCGGGCGCCGGGGCGATCACGGTGTCGCAGACCCCGTTGACCTGCTGGGACTCCACCACCGGGTAGGCGACGGCCTGGCCGTGCGGCGACCGTACGACATTGGCCGCGAGCTCGCGGACGAAGTCGACCTTCTCCTCGGCGAGGACCGGGACACCGGCCCGGAAGGGGTCGGCGGCCTCCTCCGCCGAGTCCACGACCCACACGCCCTTGCCGTCGTAGCCGCCGCGGACGGTCTTGAGGACGACCGGGAAGCCGTCCCCCTCCGCCGCGAAGGCGACCACGTCAGCCGGGTCGCTCACGATCCGGTGCCGTGGGCACGGCACCCCGATCGCGTCGAGCTTGGCTCGCATCACGCCCTTGTCCTGGGCGTGCACGAGCGCGTCGGGCCCGGGGCGGACGGGGATGCCGTCCGCCTCCAGGGCACGGAGGTGCTCGGTGGGTACGTGTTCGTGATCGAAGGTGATCACATCGCAGCCCCTCGCGAAGTCACGCAGCGTGTCGAGATCGCGATAGTCGCCGATGACGACATCGCCTACGACCTGCGCCGCGGAATCCTGAGGGGTGTCACTGAGGAGCTTGAACCTGATGCCGAGCGGGATGCCTGCCTCGTGTGTCATACGAGCGAGCTGACCCCCGCCGACCATGCCGACTACCGGGAACGTCACGCTCCTAGGGTATCGGCCACATCGCGACGGCCGGTTTCCGCACCTTGAGCACGCGATTTCCGCCGATCTGGCCCGAAACCCGCACCCGTCTTCACGCCCCGTTCCCCATCCGTGAGCTCGTCCACAGGCGTTTGCACAGGGGGGTGGTTAGCATGGCTTGGTTGACGAAATCGGACGGACGGGGGCTTGCACGACCATGGGACGTGGTTCCTCGGCGCTTCATGCGGCGCCTCCGAGCGCGGTACGACAACGCGTCGACCGGCTCGTGCGCGAGGCCGCCAAGTTCGGCGCCGTGGGCGGAGCGGGTCTGCTCGTCAACCTTCTCGTCTTCAACCTGGTGCGGCACACGACCGACCTCCAGGTGGTGCGCGCCAGTGTGATCGCCACGGTCGTCGCGATCATCTCGAACTACATCGGCTTCCGCTACTTCACGTACCGGGACCGCGACAAGAGCGGCCGGACCCGGGAAATGACCCTGTTCCTGCTGTTCAGCGCGGTCGGTCTGGTGATCGAGAACGGCGTGCTCTACGCGGCGACGTACGGCTTCGGCTGGGACAGCCCGCTCCAGAGCAACATCTTCAAGTTCCTCGGCATCGGCATCGCCACCCTGTTCCGCTTCTGGTCCTACCGGACCTGGGTCTTCAAGGCCCTGCCCGGGCCCGAGCTGATCGCCGGCGCGGAGTCGCTCCTGGCCGGGGCGGAGGCGGCCAAGGCCCGGCGCCTCAAGCAGCGGGTCGGCTGAGCCGCCCGGTCACCGTACGGTCGGTTCCGTTTCCGCTGTCGGCTTCTCCACCGGCGTACGCGACAGGAACAGCCCGAACACCGCCGGCTGCGCCTGGAGCATCTCCAGACGCCCTCCGTCGGCCTCCGCGAGGTCCCGGGCCACGGCGAGGCCGATACCCGTCGAGTTCCGCCCGCTGATGGCCCGCTCGAAGATCCGTGCCCCCAGGTCCGCGGGCACCCCCGGCCCCTCGTCCGTGACCTCGATGACCGCCTGGTTGCCGGTCACCCGCGTCCGCAGCGCCACCGTGCCGCCCCCGTGCATGAGCGAGTTCTCGATCAGTGCCGCCAACACCTGCGCCACCGCGCCCGGGGTGCCGACCGCCCGCAGATGCCGCTTGCCGGAGCTCACGATGGCGCGGCCCGCGCTGCGGTAGGCGGGGCGCCACTCGGCGAGCTGCTGCTGGATGACCTCGTCGAGGTCGAAGGAGACCGCGGAGCCGGTACGGGGGTCGCGGGAGTTGGTGAGCAGCCGCTCCACCACGTCCGTCAGGCGTTCCACCTGTGTGAGCGCGATGGTGGCCTCCTCCTTCACCGTGTCCAGGTCGTCGGTGAGGGTGATCTCCTCAAGGCGCATGGACAGCGCGGTGAGCGGGGTGCGCAGCTGGTGGGAGGCGTCCGCCGCCAGGCGCCGCTCCGCGGTGAGCATGCGGGCGATGCGCTCGGCGGAGGAGTCCAGGACGTCGGCGACCCGGTCGAGCTCATGGACGCCGTAGCGCTTGTGGCGGGGACGCGGGTCGCCGGAGCCGAGCCGCTCGGCGGTCTCGGCGAGGTCGGTCAGCGGCGACGCCAGCTTGTTGGCCTGCCGTACGGCGAGCAGCACGGCCGCGATCACCGCGAGCAGCGCCACCGCCCCGATGATCAGCAGGGTCCGGCCGACCTCCCGGGTCACCGACGAGCGCGGCTCCTGGACGGTGACCGTCTCGCCCTCCTCGCCCGTCTCCGTGGCGCTGATGACGTCCCCGGTCGCCTTGGTCCCGACCTCGATGACGGGCTCCCCGGGGATCCGGATCACGGCGTACCGCTCCCCGGCGACCTGCTCCCTCAGCACCTGCGCGTCGACGGTCTGCTCCCCGAGCAGCCGGCTGTCCACGATGCTGGCCAGCCGCACGGCCTCGGAGTCGACCCGCTCCTGCGCGCTGTTGCTGATGGTCCGGGTCTCGACGATGACGAGGCTGACGCCAAACACCGCGATGACGACGAGCACGACAGCGAGGGTGGACTGAATGAGACGGCGACGCACAGAGCCCTCCGGGCGGGTTACTTCTGGAGACCGGTGCGGGTGACCCACCTAGGGGCGCGGGGAACTGCGCGACCAGCCACAGACGGCCCGCACGGACAACACAACACGCGGGAGCTAGCTCTTCTCGAACCGGAACCCGACACCACGCACCGTGGCGATGTACCGGGGATTCGCCGCATCATCACCGAGTTTCTTCCGCAGCCACGAGATGTGCATGTCCAGCGTCTTGGTCGACGACCACCACGTCGTGTCCCAGACCTCGCGCATCAGCTGGTCACGCGTGACCACCCGCCCCGCGTCCCGCACGAGAACCCGCAGCAGGTCGAACTCCTTGGCTGTGAGCTGAAGCTCCTCGTCCCCCATCCACGCACGGTGCGACTCGACATCGATCCGCACGCCGTGGGTGGCCGGCGGCTGCGCCGGCTCGGCCGCACCGCGCCGCAGCAGGGCCCGGACACGGGCGAGCAGCTCGGCGAGCCGGAACGGCTTGGTCACATAGTCGTCGGCACCGGCGTCGAGCCCCACGACGGTGTCCACCTCGTCCGCCCGCGCGGTCAGGATGAGGATGGGCACGGTGAGGCCTTCGGCGCGCAGTCGGCGGGCCACCTCGAGGCCGTCCATGCCGGGGAGTCCGAGGTCCAGCACGACCAGATCGATGCCGCCCTGGATGCCGGCGTCGAGCGCGGTGGGGCCGTCCTCGCGCACCTCGACCTCGTACCCTTCCCGGCGCAGTGCGCGGGCCAGCGGCTCCGAGATGGACGCGTCGTCCTCGGCGAGCAGTACACGGGTCATGAGCTGATGGTAGACCGCGCATGACAGAAGCTGGGGTGTGATCGCAAGCCCGTGATTCTTACCATGGGGCGTTCTGGTACGAACCTATGTCTTGATGGTGAGAACCTGGTAAGGACCTTAGAAAAGGTGTGTACGGTTCCGCGGACACCTGTGATCCATCTCTCAAGTCCTTCCATTTCCGGCACTGTCCTGCCGTATGGTGAAAGACGCCTTTAGCAGCATGGGGACCTTTGGCAAGCAGTTGACGCTGAAGGTCTCTTTTGTGTCCGGGCGGGCCACCGCCGGCCTGGAAACACGTTGCGCGTCCCCACCAGCAAGGAACGACCATGGCGTCCAGCCTGACGAAGGACTCGGCCCGCCCGGGCACCCCCGGCACCGAGCAGACCTTCTTCGGCCACCCCCGCGGACTGGCCACTCTCTTCATGACCGAGATGTGGGAGCGTTTCTCCTACTACGGCATGAGGGCTCTCCTCCCGCTGTACCTCGTCGCCCCGGGCGGCCTCCACCTCAGCGCCGCGACGGCGACCGCGATCTACTCCGTGTACGTGTCGCTGGTGTACCTGCTCGCGCTGCCCGGCGGCTGGTTCGGCGACCGCGTGTGGGGCCCCCGCAAGACCGTCGCCGTCGCCGGTGGCGTCATCATGCTCGGCCACCTCACCCTGGCCCTGCCGAACTCCGGCACCTTCTACGCCGGTCTCGGCCTGGTGGCGATCGGCTCCGGTCTGCTGAAGGCCAACATCTCGACGATGGTCGGCCACCTCTACGAGGGCAAGGACGACCCGCGCCGCGACGGTGGCTTCACCGTCTTCTACATGGGCATCAACCTCGGCGCCTTCGCCGCGCCGCTGGTCATCGGCACCATCGGTGAGAACGTCAACTGGCACCTGGGCTTCGCGCTCGCCGCGCTCGGCATGGCGCTGGGCCTCGGCCAGTTCCTCATCGGCTCCCGCCACCTCGCGGACCGCTCCAGCGTCGTCCCGACGCCGCTGTCGGCGCAGGAGAAGGCCTCCACCCTCCGCAAGTCGGCGATCTGGGCGGGCATCGCGGTCGTCTTCTACGCGATCGTCGGCTTCTCCGGCCACTACACCCTGAACTGGATCCTGGTCCCGCTGACCCTGCTCGGCCTGATCATCCCGGTGATGGTGCTGGCCCGCATCAAGCGCGACAAGGACCTGGACCGCACTGAGCAGCGCTCGATGTCGGCGTACATCTGGTTCTTCGTGGCCGCGGCCGTGTTCTGGATGATCTACGACCAGGGCGGCTCGACCCTGTCGATCTTCGCCGACTCCTCCGCCGACAACACCATCTTCGGCTGGGAGTTCCCGGTCTCCTGGTACCAGTCGGTCAACCCGGTCCTGATCATGGCGCTGGCCCCGGTCTTCGCCTGGTTCTGGCTCGCGCTGAACCGGCGCGGCAAGGAACCGAGCACGATCGTGAAGTTCTCCTCGGGTCTGGTCCTGGTCGGCGCGTCCTTCTTCCTGTTCCTCGCTCCGCTGTCGATCGCCGACGGCGGTCACAAGGCGGCCGCGGCCTGGCTGGTGGCGATCTACTTCGTCCAGACCGTCGGTGAGCTCCTGCTCTCCCCGGTCGGCCTGTCGGTGACGACGAAGATGGCCCCGGCCAAGTACGCCTCCCAGATGATGGGCGTCTGGTTCCTGGCCGTCACCGCCGGTGACGCCACGACCGGTCTGCTCTCCATCGCCGGCGTCGACCTGAACAAGACGGGCATCGTCGCCCTGGAGGCCACGCTCGCCGTGGTCGCCGGTGTCGCGATCTGGATGTACCGCAACCGCGTCAAGGAGCTCATGGGCTCCGTCCGCTGACGTTTTCTTCGAACGAAGGGCCGCCGCACCACCCGGTGCGGTGGCCCTTCGGGGTTTTCCGGCCGCGCTCCAGGGCCGCACCACACCATCGGGAGCATGCGTCGTACGTTCCTGTCGGTGGCCGCGGCCCTCGGCTTCCTCATGTCGTCGTCCGGCACGGTCGTCGAGGCGGTCCCGGAGACGATCCCGTACGGCGGCCACGAACGGCAGACCCTCACGGTCTACGGCGACCGGGGCGCCCCACCGCTGGTGATCCTGCACGGCGGGTACTGGGCCGAGGACGCCGACTGGAGCCGTACGGCACGGTGGCTGGCGGCCCGGGGCTTCCGCGTCTACGAGACCGACTACCGCCTGAACACCGACGCCCGCTGGCCCGCGCAACGCGAGGACGTCCGGGCGGCCCTGCGCTGGATCGCCGCCGACTCCCCCGGCCGGCCCCTGCTGCTCGGCTCCTCCGCGGGCGGCCAGCTCGCCCTGGACGCGGCGACGTACGGCGCGGGCGGAGCCCTGGTGCGCGGCGTGGTGGCCCTGTCCCCGGTCGCCTCCCCCTACCGCGCCTGGGTGGACGGCGGCCGCCCCGGAGCCACGGCCCAACAGCGCCGCTTACGCCAGGAGGCACGCCGCCTGGTCGGCTGCGACCCCGACCGCACGGGCCCCCGCTGCTGGTCCCGCTGGGGCGACCTCGCGGCCCGCGCCCACGCCTCGGGGGCGGACGACGCCCCGATGCTGCTGATCCACTCGGAGCGGGACTTCGTACCTGCGGCCCATTCGACGGAACTGGCGGCGGCGGAACGGAGACTGGGCCACCAGGACGTCACCGTACGCGCGCTGGAGGGCGCCTCACATGGAGGCGCCCTCATGAGCCAGGCGAGGGAACTGGTCCTGAGCTGGCTGTTGAAGCACGCGTAGGCACCAACCCACCTAGGGGCGCGGGGAACTGCGCGACCAGCCCCCACCGGCCGTCAGACCCATCACCGCAGACGCCGCCGCCCCGGAAGGAATGTGAACACAGCCGCACCGAGCAAGACGGCCGTACCGGCCACCAGCCCCAGGGCCTTCAAGGCGTCGTGATCCTCAGAGCCCGTCGCGGCGAGCCCACCCGAGGACGACGGACCACCGCCCGTCGACGACGAACCACCGGCCGCCCCACCCTCCTGCTCGGTCGTGTCCAGGGTCAGCGACACGGACGTCTTGTCCGGCGTGCACGTCGTCGTCGTACCGAGCGCCTCGATCGTCAGCACCCCCGGCGACAGCGTCGACTCCCCCGTCGCCCCCGGCTTGTACGTGCCGGTCATGTCCGGGATCTCGATCGGATCGCCCGCCTTGATGTCCTCCGCGTTGGTCGGCCCCTCCACATGCACCGAGCCCTCGTCGTCGCCGCCGAGGACCACCTCCATGGACGGCTTGATCGAGTCCTTGGGGATGTTGGCCGGGCTGTTCATCGGCGACTTCTTGAACTGCACGGTGAGACCGAAGCCGCCGCCGTCCTTCTTGGCGTTGATCTGGATCGTGGAGGTCGCCTTCTGCGTGCCGATGGGCGACTCACAGGTGTAGGGGATGTCGACGACCTCACCGGTGAAGTCGGTCTGCCCGCCGTCGGTCTCGGACGGAGTGGCCGAAGGGCTCTCCGTGGCGCTCTCCGACGGCGACGGCGACGGGGTCTCGCTCTCGGTCGGACTCGGGCTGGGGCTCGGTGACGAAGTCCCGTCCCCCGCCTCGACCTTGATGGTCGCCGCCGACGACACGGGCTCCGTCGGCGTGCAGTTCGTGTCCGTGCCGAAGGCGGTGATCTTGTACGCGTCCGGCGTCAGCGTCACCTCTCCGGGTGCCGTCAGCTTCAGGGTGCCCTTCATGTCGGAGAGGACCATGTCGCCGCCCTTGGGGATGGCCGGGTTCTCCTGCGGCCCCTCCATCGGGAGGTCGGTGGTCTGGGCGCCGGCCGCCTTGAGGGTGCCGGACGGTTTGACGGAGTCGGCGGGCAGGTCGATGAGGTCGGGGTTCTTGGAGGCGGCCTGGACGAACTTCCACACCACCTCGACCTCGTCACCGACCTTCGCGGTCGCCGGTGCGGTGATCTCCACTTTGGTGGTGCCGTCGACGGGGTCGAGCCCTGAGGCGGCGGGCGGTACGCACTTGGTGGCGAACGACACCTCGGCGGCCTGCGCGGGCACGGCGGCCACACCGATCAGCGCGCCCGCACAGCCGAGGGCGAACGCGACTCTCGCGCGGCCCGGCAGGACTCTCCTTCGCTGTCTCACGTGGATCCCTTTCTGGTGGGGGTCGTCGAGTTGTCGTCGTGCGGTGCGGAGAGCCGACCGGCCGCGCCCGGATCGGAGTCCGGGGTGAACCACGGCAGGGTCGAAGAAGGCGGCGGCTCCCGGTCCGGGGTGTGCAACCCGGGGAGCCGCAGGGTGAGTTCGGGCAGTCGCAGCCGGACCGGGGTCCTGGCGCGGCCGGACCGGTGCGGCCGTACCCGGTCGATCACGGCCATCCCGGCCCGGAACAGCGCGGCGGGCACGACCAGACAGACCAGGACCCAGAACAGGGTCACGCCCCAGGGCCGGCCCACACCCCAGGGCTGTTCGGCGAGGACCTTGCCGCCGTACTTGAGGGACACGGTGTAGTCGCCGTGCGCGCCGCCCGTGAGCTCGACGGGCAGTTCGATGCGCGCCTTCTTGCCGGGCTCGATCGTGCCGCGCCACGGCTGCTCCT
This sequence comes from Streptomyces sp. NPDC001536, assembly GCF_042894505.1. Lineage (NCBI taxonomy): Bacteria > Bacillati > Actinomycetota > Actinomycetes > Kitasatosporales > Streptomycetaceae > Streptomyces > Streptomyces sp. NPDC001536. The sequence continues at coordinate 10,383 of NZ_JBIAVQ010000027.1, read as the reverse complement.
CCCACTGCGGCGCGAACACGCCGTGGGAGGTGCCGACCTGGAAGACGGGGTTCTTGATCTCCGAGGTGCCGACATTGCCGACGGTGAAGACGAGGGTGCGGACCGGCGGTGACCCGAACCAGGTCAGCAGTCCGCCGGAACCGTCGAGCCGGGTGTCGGTGAGCACCGACAGCCGCCCGCCGGAGGCCTCGGCGGGAAGCGGCTCCACCGCGTGCCCGGCGACCTGGAAGATGGCGTCGGCCTCGGCCTTCGCCCCGGTCACCGTCGCCACATGCACCACACAGGGGCAGGGCACGGGCGGCTCGGCGACCGGCAGCTTCTTGCTGAACCGGCCGTCGGCGTCCGTGGTGACGGCCCGACCGTCCGCGTTGGCACAGGAGTTGGTGCCGCCGGGCACCCCCCGCGACGGCACGGCCTGTCCGCAGACCAGGATCATCAGCAGTGCCTTCGCCCGCCAGCCGCTGCCGGTGACGGTGATCGAACCGCCGGTCCCCGCCTGGGACTTGGAGAGCTTCACGGTGGGCCGCTCGGCGCCCTGAGCGGCGGGCGGCACCGCGACCGACACCAGCGCCAGGAGCACCGTCAGCACCAGAACGCGCACCTTCACGACACCGCTCCCGTCAACTCGACCTCGGCACAAGAAGGTTCGGACGCGTCGGACTTACGGCGCCTTCGACGTCGTACGACGAACAACGCACCCCCGGCCGCCACCGCCCCGGCGACCCCCGCCCCCCACGGCCCGCCCCCCGTCGACACACTCGCCGCGTCCCGCACCCCACCCGCCGCCGTCACCGTCACCCGCACCTCGACGGAGTCCCACGCGGGCCGGTCCCACGGCTCACTCAGCTCCATCCGCCGCCCCGGCGCCAGCTCGGCGGGAAGCGTGCGCGGGGCCCGATCGAGCACCCGCCCGAAGACACCGTCGCCACGGACCGCGACCGTGGGCACGAGCGGGGTCGTACCCCGGTTGACCAGCTCGTACGTGATCCGATCACCATGCACGGCAAGACGCTCGACGGTCAGCGCGGCCACCCTGGGCACAACGGCCCGAAGGTGAACGGCCACCCGCCGCGTACGCCCGTCGGATCCCCGCACCACGATCCCGGCGACCCCGTCCTCCTCCGGAACGGTCACGGTGAAGGGCACCTCGGTACGGGTGCCGGGGGCCAGCCGGAGCCGATCGTCGACAAAGGTGACGTCGACGCCCTCACCCCTCAGCGAGACGTCGACCGAACCTTCGCCGCGATTGGTCAGCGCCACCGTGTCCTGAAGCACGACCCCGGGCTCACCCTCGCCATAGAACGCGGGCCGCTCTTCGCCGGAGGGCACAACGGACCACCCGTCGGCGGCAGTCGCGGCCGTGACGGTGGTCAGCAGGGTGAAGAAGGTCAGGCCCAGCACGCGAAGGGCGAACGACATCGGCGGCTCCGTAAATCATGCGTTGCGATACCGCGCCCCGTCAGGGGCGCGGGGAACTGCGCGACCAGCCACAACGGCGCCGCAGCCGCAAGAAGCCATGGCGCGGCAGCTTCGAAGGCGCACTTCATCCGGCGGCAGAACGCCGACGCCTCCGCGTCACCCACAACGACCCCGCCGCCCCCACCAGCAGCACCGTGCCCCCCAACGTGCCGAGCGCGATCGCCGAATCCTCAGGCCCGGTCTGCGGAAGCGAGTCACCGGAGCCGGATCCGGACTCACTCTGCGTATCGCCGCCCCCACCACCCGAGGCGGTCACGTCGAGACTCAGCGACGGCCCAGGACTGTTCGTCGGCGTACACGTAGTCGTCGTACCGAGCGCGATGATCGTCAGCACCCCCGCCGTGAAGGTGACCTCCCCGGACTCCTTCGGCGTGTACGTCCCGCTCAAGTCATTGATCTTGATGGGGGTGTTGGCGGGCACCACCGCCTGATTGGCGGGGCCGGTCACCTTCAGGGTGCCCTTGTCCGCGCCACCGAGCTGGATGACCGCACTCGGCTTCATCGACCCCTTGCCCAGATCGACCGGGCTGGACGAGACGCCCTTCTGCCAGGACATGGTGATCTTGTATCCGCTGCCGCTCTTGACGCCCTTGATGTCGATGGGCGAGACGGCGCTCTTGTCGCCGATCGGCGTCTTGCACTGGTACTTGACGTCGACGACCTCGGCCCGGGCGGCGGGGGCGGCCATCAGCACCACCGAGCCGACCAGGGCCGCGGTGGACGCGAGCGCGGCGGTTCGTTTCCGGTACGACACGGTTCCGCTCCCTTACTCGTTTCCCTGACTGGTTCCTGCCTTGCGCGAGTACCTGACGGCACATCAGATGGGCCGTCAAGGTACGCCCGGGCTCGCGAGGAGGGAAGACAAGGTGCGCGCCGGAGTTGTGACGATCCGGCGCGCACGCAAGGGGGTTCGAGTGGAGAGCTAACCCCGGGTAACCCGAGGACGGAGGAGTTCGGGGGCTCCCCAGCGCCTCAGCACCCGCGGCACCTCGACGGTTCCGTCGGCCCGCTGGTGCTGTTCCAGGAGGGCGGGCAGCAGCCGGCTGGTGGCCAGGCCCGAGGCGTTGAGGGTGTGGACGTGGGCCGACTTGCCGCCGCTCTCGGGCCGGTAGCGGATGCCGCCGCGCCGGGCCTGGTACTCGCGGGCGTTCGACACCGAGCTGACCTCGGCGTACGTGCCGAGGCTCGGCAGCCACACCTCGACGTCGTAGGTCTTGGCCTGGGCGGGGCTGGTGTCCCCGGCGGCGAGCTGGGTGACCCGGAAGTGCAGCCCGAGCCCGGCGACCAACTCCTCGGCGCGGGCGAGGAGTTCCCGCTGGGCCGCGTCCGAGTCCTCGGGGCGGGCGAACTGGAACAGCTCGACCTTGTTGAACTGGTGGCCGCGCAGGGTGCCGCGGTCGGCGGTGCGGTGGCTGCCGCTCTCCTTGCGGTAACAGGGCGTGTAGGCCACGTACTTGAGCGGGAGGTCGGCCTCGTCGAGGGTCTCGCCGCGGTGCAGGTTCACCAGGGCGGTCTCGGCGGTGGGCAGCAGGAAGTGGTCGTCGTCCGTACGGAAGACCTCGTCGGCGAACTTCGGGAACTGGCCCGCCGTATAACCGGCTTCGTAGGTGAGCAGATGCGGCGGCAGCACGAACTCGTAGCCCGCGCGGCGGTGGGTGTCGAGGAAGTGGTTGAGCAGCGCCCACTCCAGGGCGGCGCCCTCGCCCCGGTAGACCCAGTAGCCGCTGCCGGCGAGCCGGGTGCCGCGTGCGTGGTCGACGAGGCCGAGCTCCTCGGTGAGCCGGACGTGGTCCTTGGCGTCGAAGCCGAACTCGGGCGGGGTTCCGGTGACCCGTACGACCTGGTTGTTCTCCTTGCCGCCCGCGACGACGTCGTCGTCGGGGAGGTTGGGCAGGGCGTCCAGGAACGTCCGGTGCTCCTGCGCCAGCCGGGTGAGCTCCGCCTCGGCCGCGGCGAGCCGGTCGGTCAGCTCCTTGGCGTCGGCCCGCAGCCCGTCGGCGGCTTCGCCGGCCCGGTGCCGTACGGCGATGTCGGCCGAGATCCGCCGCCGCTCCCCGCGCAGCCGCTCCACGGCGGTACGGGCCTCGCGGAACGCGGCGTCCAGGGCGAGGAAGGCGGGGATGTCGGCGTCCACGGCCCGCTTGCGCAGGGCGCTCCGGACGCGGTCGGGGTGCTGTCGGATGAGGGTGACGTCGAGCATGGTGCGCGCTCCGTCCGGTTCTGCCGGAACGGCAGGCGCCGCCCCGGGGTGGGTCCCTCGGGGCGTGGGCGAGAGGGTGCTCGCGGTGCCACCACGCCTTCACCGCCGTAGAACCGCGATCCCGCGGCCGATACGACGGTCTCGTTCAGGCCCGGTGACGGGGGCCGGCCGGCGGGGCATTTCCTCCCCGCACTCGGGAGTGGATTCGCACCGGGACCGCGAGGCCGCCTTCACAGCCGGCGGCGGCTCTCTCGACTCGCGTGGCCCGGGGCTACTTGTCTCCGTCAGCGCGTTGCGGTCGAGGGTAGGGGGCCGGGCCCGGCGGGCCAACCGGATTACGCCGGTGCGCCCAGCTCCGCCCACACCTTCTTGCCCGCGAGTCCGGGGCTGCGGACCACGCCCCAGTCCAGGCAGAGGCGCTGCACGATGAACATGCCGTGGCCGCCGGGGCGGCCCGCGCGGTGCGGGGTACGGGGGGCCGGCTGGCCGGTGCCCTTGTCGGAGACCTCGATGCGGATCACCTTGTTGTCGAGCGCGATCCACAGCTCGTCGGGGCCCTCGGCATGCAGACAGGCGTTGGTGACCAGCTCGGAGACGACGAGCAGCACATCCTCGGCGGCGGCCCGCTGGTCGGCGGTGGCGGCGGGCAGCCAGCCCCACGCGTACAGCGCCTGACGGGCGAAGTCGCGGGCCAGGGGGACGACGCCGCTCGCGCCGTCGAAGCTCAGACTGCGGACCTGCCGGCCCGCCGGCGACTCGGGCGGCACGGCCGCACCCCCTTCGGACACCCCGGAAGCGCCGTCGGCCGCCGGGCCGCGGTCGCCCGGCGAGAAAGGCCGGGTGCTGCTCATCAGCGCTTCACCTCACCGATTCACCAGTTCACGATTCAATAGTCGGAGTGCAGTACGTAGATCGACGTTGGATCCGTCGCCGCGCCTGACGCCTTTTTCAGGATGTCTCCTGCCCGACCGGACGGGCGGAACACCCCTTGTTTCGGCACACGTCTTTCCTCGCGAGGGCGGGACGCGTGGCGAGCACCGGTCGCACGGGGACGCCCGGGGCACCGCGAGGCCCGACGGACCGGCTCAGCCGGTCTCGTCGGCCAGGGCCGCTTCGAGCGTGTCATGGACGGTGAAGACCGCGTCGGCGCCGGTGATCTCGAAGACGCGCGCCACCACGGGCAGCATCCCCGCGAGATGCACCCCGCCACCAGCGGCCTCGGCCTTCAGTCGTGCGCCGAGCAGTACGTTGAGCCCGGTGGAGTCACAGAACTCCAGACGCGAGCAGTCCACCACCAGCCGGTTGAAGCCGTCGTCGAGGCAGGCCTCGAGTGGCTCACGCAACAGATCGGCGGTGTGGTGATCCAACTCACCCGCCGGGGTCACGACGGCGCTGGCGCCTTGTTTCCGCACCTCGACCAGAAGCCGGCCAGACTGTGCGCTGCCGACCGTCCCGCGGTCCATGCCGTCTCTCTCTCCCGACGTCGTGCCTGCCCCTGACGCCCACGAACACTACGCCTTACCTCCACGCCCTGACACCCGAACATCTGCACAGAAACGGACATATCCGAACAGAATGCACTTGCGGTCAGGTCGCGAAAGCGGGTAGGGCTAGTAAGGACACGTACTCGACACGGCCGGCTTTGGAGGCGCCGCACACCGCAGTGCACGCAAATGGCTTCGGCAGCCCATATGCCGAGAACGATGGAGGACATCATGTCACCCCGGCTCGACGCCTCGCATACCCAGACGGCGACGTCGACATCCCCCCCGGAACATCTGGATCCCATCGAGCAGGACGACCCACTTGCCGGGCTTCCGGAGATCCCCCCGTTCGACGAGGTGGGGCCGGTGGACGCACGGGCCCTGTCCAAGACGCTCTTCGCGCGGCTGGAGTCGCTGGAGGAGGGCACCCACGAATACTCGTACGTCCGCAACACGCTCGTCGAACTCAACCTCGCCCTGGTCAAGTTCGCCGCCTCCCGCTTCCGCTCCCGCAGCGAGCCGATGGAGGACATCATCCAGGTCGGCACGATCGGCCTGATCAAGGCGATCGACCGCTTCGAACTCTCTCGTGGCGTGGAGTTCCCCACCTTCGCGATGCCAACCATCGTCGGTGAGATCAAGCGCTTCTTCCGCGACACCTCGTGGTCGGTGCGGGTGCCTCGCCGGCTCCAGGAGCTGCGGCTCGACCTCGCCAAGGCGGGCGACGAGCTGGCCCAGCAGCTGGACCGCGCGCCGACGGTGGGTGAACTGGCGGAGCGCCTCGGCCTCACCAAGGACGAGGTCGTCGAGGGCATGGCCGCGTCCAACGCGTACACGGCCTCCTCCCTGGACGCCCAGCCGGAGGAGGACGACGCCGAGGGCGCCCTCGCCGACCGGATCGGCTACGAGGACCACGGCATCGAGGGCATCGAGTACGTGGAGTCCCTCAAGCCGCTGATCGCCGAACTCCCGCCCCGGGACCGGAAGATCCTCTCCCTGCGGTTCGTGGCGGGCCTGACGCAGTCCGAGATCGGCGACGAGCTCGGCATCTCGCAGATGCATGTGTCGCGCCTGCTGTCACGGACGCTGGTACGGCTGCGGAAGGGACTCACGGTCGAGGAGTGACCCCGCCGGTGCGAGCGCGGGGCATGGCTGTCGTGAGCACGGGGCGTGCGGGCGGATCTGGCGTTTCGGTCAGATCTCGCGCACGCCCCGTCGCCATACCCCGGCGACCAGCGGGACGCCCGGCCGGTAGGCCAGGTGCACATGGCTCGGGGCGTCCAGGAGGGTGAGGTCGGCCCGGGTGCCCGGAGCGAGGCGGCCGATGTCGTCGCGGCGCAGGGCCGCCGCGCCGCCCGCCGTGGCCGACCAGATCGCCTCGTCGGGGGTCATGCCCATGTCCCGTACCGCGAGAGCGACGCAGAACGGCACGGAGGAGGTGAAGGACGAGCCCGGGTTGCAGTCGGTCGACAGGGCCACCGTCACGCCGGCGTCCAGGAGACGGCGGGCGTCCGGCCACTGTGCGCGCGTGGAGAACTCGGCGCCGGGCAGCAGCGTGGCGACGGTGCCGCCGCTCGCCAGGGCGTCCACGTCGGCGTCCGTGAGGTGGGTGCAGTGGTCGGCGCTGGCCGCGTCGAGTTCGACGGCGAGCTGGACGCCGGGGCCGTAGGAGAGCTGGTTGGCGTGGACGCGCGGGTGCAGGCCCTTGGCCTTGCCCGCCGTGAGGATCGCGCGGGCCTGGTCGCCGTCGAAGGCGCCCTTCTCGCAGAAGACGTCGATCCAACGGGCGTACGGGGCGCAGGCGTCGAGCATCTCGCCGGTGACGAGGTCCACATAGGCGGCCGGGTCCTCGGCGTAGTCGGGCGAGACGATGTGCGCGCCCAGGTAGGTGACCTCCTCGGTGTGCGCGGCGGCGATGCGCAGGGCGCGGGCCTCGTCCTCGACGGTCAGTCCGTAGCCGGACTTCGTCTCGAAGGTCGTGGTGCCCTGGCGGAGGGCCTCGGCGAGGTAGCGGGTGAGGTTCGCTTCGAGCTCGGCGTCCGTCGCGGCACGGGTCGCCGCGACCGTCGTACGGATGCCGCCCGCGCTGTACGCCCGGCCCGACATCCGGGCGTTGAACTCCTGCGTCCGGTCGCCCGCGAAGACGAGGTGGGAGTGGGAGTCCACGAAGCCGGGGACGACCGCCCGGCCGCCCGCGTCGACCCGGTTGTCAGTGGCGGGTGCTTTGCTTTGATCACCGGTCCACACGACGCGGTCGCCCTCGATGACGACGGCCGCGTCCTGGATCAGTCCGAGGGCGGATCCGTCACCGAGGGAGGGGTCGTTGGTGACCAGCGTGGCGATGTTGGTGATGACAGTGCTGCTCATCGTGTCCTCGTGGGCTTCGGTGGGGGTCAGCCGCGCAGGGCTTCGACTGCCTGCGCGAGGGCTTGGGGCACATCCGGTACGAGGGTGTGGGCCCCGTCGCGTACGACGTGCCGTCCGCCCACGATCGTGTGCCGTACGTCCGCTGCCGTCGCCGCGAATACGGCCGTCTCGGCGCCCAGCCTGGGCAGCGGGCCCGCTGTCCTGACCGAGTCGAGCGCGACCGTCGTCAGGTCGGCGAGCGCGCCGGGCTCGATGGTGCCCGCCTCGTCCCAGCCGAGGGCCGCGTGACCGTCGGCGGAGGCGGCCCGTAGCAGCGCGGCGGCGGTCCAGTGGCCCCGGGTGCGGGTGCGCAGACGCTCGTTGAGCTCCATCGCCCGTGCCTCTTCGAGCAGGTCGATGACGGCGTGGCTGTCGGAGCCGAGGGAGAGCGGGGAGCTGGCCCGCTGGAGGGCCACGGCCGGTCCGATGCCGTCCGCGAGGTCCCGCTCGGTCGTCGGGCACATACAGGTGCCGGTGCCGGAGCCGCCGATCAACGCGATGTCCTCGTCCGTGAGGTGCGTGTTGTGGACGCCGGTGGTGCGGCGGCCGAGGACGCCGTGCTCGGCGAGCAGCTGGGTGGGGGTGCAGCCGTGGGCCGCCTGGCAGGCGTCGTTCTCGGCGGTCTGCTCGGACAGATGCACATGGAGCGGGGCCCGCCGCTCCTCGGCCCATCGCGCCACGGTCGCCAGCTGGCCGGCGGGCACGGCCCGTACGGAGTGGATGGCCGCCCCGATCCGCGCGTGATCCCGTTCCTTGAGAAGTGAAGAGCGTTCGGCCCAGGCGTCCGCGCTGCCGTCGGAGAAGCGCAGCTGGTGGGTGTTGGGGACCTGCCCGAAGCCGGAGGAGAGGTAGGCGGTGTCGAGGAGGGTGATGCGGATGCCCGCGTCGGCGGCGGCCGCGATCAGGGCCTCGCCCATGGCGTTGGGGTCGGCGTAGGGGGTGCCGCCGGGGGCGTGGTGGACGTAGTGGAACTCGCCGACCGCGGTGATGCCGGCCAGGGCCATCTCGGCGTAGGTGGCGCGGGCGAGGGCGTGGTAGGTCTCCGGGGTCAGTCGATCCGCGAAGGAGTACATGACCTCGCGCCAGGTCCAGAAGGTGCCGGAGCCGACCTGGACGGTGCCGCGCAGGGCGCGGTGGAAGGCGTGCGAGTGCGCGTTGGCGAGGCCGGGGAGCGTGAGGCCGCGCAGGATCTCGGCACCGGGGGGCGGGGTGGGTGTGTCGGTGCGGACGGTGGTGATGCGGCCGTCCGCCGTCTCGACGGCCACGCCCGGCTCGACGTGGGTGTCGAGCCAGGCGTGTTCGAGCCAGTAGGTCTTCGGGGTCACCGGCAGGCCAGCCCTTCCAGTACGTCGGCGAGTGCGAGTACCCCGGCCACGCAGTCGTCCTCCGCCGCGAACTCGGCCGGGGAGTGCGAGATGCCCGTGGGGTTGCGTACGAACAGCATGGCGGTCGGGATGTCCCCGGAGAGGATCCCGGCGTCGTGTCCGGCGCCGGTTCCCAGGACGGGGACCTTGAGGTCGGTGCCGCTGCCGAGGATGCGGGCGAGTTCGTCGCGCAGGGCGTGGTCGAACTCGACGACGGGGGTGAAGGACTCGCGGACCACGTCGAGGTCGATGCCGTGGGCCGCCGCGTACTCGCGGGCGGCCTTCTCGACCCCGCCGACGACGGCGTCCAGGCTCTCCTGGTCGGCGGCGCGGGAGTCGAGCCAGCCGCGCACGAGGGACGGGATGGCGTTGACGCCGTTCGGCTCGACGGAGATCTTGCCGAAGGTGGCGACGGCCCCGGCGAGTTCGGCCTCGCGGCGGGCGGCGAGCACGGTCTCGGCGTACGACAGCATCGGGTCGCGCCGGTCGACGAGCCGGGTGGTGCCGGCGTGGTTGGCCTCGCCCCGGAAGTCGAAGCGCCACCGCCCGTGCGGCCAGATGGCGCTGGCGAGCCCGACCCGGTCGCCGGACAGGTCCAGCGCCCGGCCCTGCTCGACGTGCAGCTCGACGAAGGCGCCGATGCGGGAGAGCCGCTCCGGGTCCGCGCCGATGGCGTCGGGGTCGTACCCGGCGGCCTCCATGGCCTTCGGGAGCGTGATCCCGTCCCCGTCGGTCAGCCGGTGCGCCTGCTCCACGGTGAGCTGTCCCGAGGTGAGCCGCGACCCGACACAGGCCAGCCCGAACCGGGCGCCCTCCTCGTCGCCGAAGTTGACGATGGCGAGGGGCTTGGTGAACGTCGCCCGGCGGGCGCGGAGTTCGTCGAGCGCGGCGAAGGAGGACACGACGCCGAGGGGGCCGTCGAAGGCACCGCCGTCCGGCACGGAGTCCAGATGCGATCCGGTGACGACGGCGTCCCCGGCCGAGGGGTCCCCGAGCCAGGCCCACTGGTTGCCGTTGCGGTCCAGCTCATAGTCCAGCCCGCGAGCCTCGGCCTGCTCCTTGAACCAGGTCCGGCACTCGGCGTCGGCACCGGTCCAGGCGTAGCGGCGGTAGCCGTGGGAGTCGGCGTGGCGGCCGATGGGGCGGAGCTCCTTCCACATGGTGTGGAAGGAACTGCCGGTCGGGCCCCCGGCCTGCGGGCGGCCCTCGTGCTGCGTCACGCGTCGCCACCTTCACGCATCGGCACCCGCACGCCCCGCTCGTCGGCGACCGTCTCCGCGATGTCGTAGCCGGCGTCGACGTGCCGGATGACGCCCATGCCGGGGTCGTTGGTCAGCACCCGGCGGAGCTTCTCGCCGGCGAGCTTCGTGCCGTCGGCCACGGACACCTGGCCGGCGTGGATGGAGCGGCCCATGCCCACGCCGCCGCCGTGGTGGATGGACACCCAGGA
>NZ_JBIAVQ010000026.1:0-85774 GCF_042894505.1 Streptomyces sp. NPDC001536 | reverse complement strand
CCGAGGGTGTAGCCGAAGCCCGGCTCCAGCGGCTCGATCACGAACCGGGAGCGGAACTCGTCAACGACCTCTTCGGTCAGAGACGGACGCTGAGCAATGAGCACGAGGTGTGTCCTCCAATGTTTGACGCCCGCTATGTGACGCCGTAGACCCCAGAAGCCTACGGGCGATCCGGCCGTCGAAGACACCGAACCTCCCGACTCAGGCTGTCCACCAGCCGGTCGGCGGCCCCGATCCACCTGCCACGGAGCCCGGCGAACAGGCGCTTCTGGCCCGGAGAGTCAACGCGAAGCCGGATCTCACGCGGCGAGAACGGGTCACCCCGTCTCGTGTGTCGAGAGATGACAGGAGGTCCCTCTGTCGTATTCATCACACGGTCCGACGAATGCGGGTGGTGCGCCACGAGGGCGCACCACCCGATGGTGGGTACCGACGTCAACGGTGCGGTGCACCGCCTCCCCCGTGGCTCACGGGAACGAGGTCACCTTCGACGGCACGGTGTCCGTCCCCGAGGTCGGGGCGCCGGTGTCGTTGATGACGTGGGCGTACTGCCCCTTGCCGCCCAGAGAGATCACCTGAAGGTGGTGCATCTTGACGCCCGCCTTGACCGGGACCTGGAAGCCGTGGTGCTGCACGATCGAGGGATCGGAGGTGTAGTTGCAGTAGCTGCCCAGACCCCACGCCTCGTGCACGGCCACCGTGTCGGCGACCTTGTAGGCCGCCCAGCCGACCATGCCGTCGTGGGTGATGGCGGCGGCATTGGGGGCGTCGTACGCCTTCTCGTTCTGGAAGAAGATCGTGCGCCCCCGCTCGCCGCTCCATACGACGTCGTACTTGTTGAAGTGCTCCACGAACAGGCCGGTGGCCAGGACGTCGTCGCCGTTGACGCGCAGTCCGTAGTCGGCCCGGTTGGTCTCCCAGCCGACGCCTTCGCCGTGGTCGGCTCGCCAGATCCAGGTGTGGTCGATGACGACGTCGTCGCTGTTGACCACGACGGAGTCCGTCGCCAGGCCGGGGCCCGCGCCGCCGATGCGGACGAACACGTCCTGCATGGTGGTCGGGTTGGCGGAGTGGTCCGCGCCCGCTCCGGCGGGGCCGATCTGGAGCAGGGTGTCGGACCGGGCGGCGCCGGCGTCGATGAGGAAGCCGGCCAGCCGCACACCGTCGACGTCCGCGACGTGCATCGCGTCGATGCCCCCGTCGGGCACGATGGTCGCCAGGCCGAGCCCGAGCACCACGGTGTCGGCGCGGGTGACGTTGATCGTCTGGTCGAGGTGGTAGACGCCGGGCGTGAACAGCAGGTTCAGGCCTTGGGCCAGTGCGGTGTTGATGGTGGCGGCCGTCGCGCCGGGCTTGACGACGTAGAACTGGCTGAGCGGCAGCGAGGTCCCGGCGTTGGCGGGCCAGGACACACCGCGCGCGTTGGTGCGCTTGGCGGGGACGAAGACCTTGTAGTCGTTGCCGTCGAGGTAGAGGAACGGCTTCTCGCGGGAGATCGGGGTGGTGTCCAGCGTGGTGTACGGCCCGGTGTCGAAGTTGGTCGCCGGGGCGCCCTGGACACCGGTGAAGGTCATGTTCCACACGCCGTTGGTCCAGCCGCCGACCGAGCTGTCCCGGGTGTACCACTGCTGCTGGGAGTACGGGCCGACCGTGCCGTCGATCTTGGAGTCGGCGATGTAGCCGCCGGAGGCCCAACCGTAGCCGTTGGGGGCGAGATTGAGGCCGCCCTTGACGTGGATACGGCGGAACGGCGCGGCCTGGGCCACGGCCCAGCGGTCGGTGCCGTTGGACGGTGTGATCGCGAGGTTCTCCGCCGAGCGCCAGAAGTTCTGTGTGGCGTTGCCGTTGAACCAGCCCGCGTCCACGGTGATGTCGCCGTTGATCTGTGTGTCGTCGGGGTTCAGTCCGAGGCCGGAGATCGAGGTGTAGAAGCCGAGTTGGGCGTTGATGCCGTTGTAGGTGCCCGGCTTGAGCAGGAACTGGTAGCGCCCGGAGCCGAACTGGGCGGACTCCTGCTGGCCGAAGACCTGGTCGAACTTCTGCTGGAGGTCGGGGGTGGAGGGGTCGACGACGATGACGTTCGGGCCGAGGTCGCCGCCGCCCTGGACGGGGCCTCCGGTGCCGCCGGACGTCGTATGGACGGCGACCTCCCACAGCGAGTAGCCGTAGCCCGTCCCGCGAGCCGTCCCCAGGACACGGACGTAGCGGCCCGTGCCGCTGACGTCGTACGAGGCGCGCCCGCCCGTCGCGCCGGTGACGGTCTTGAGGGTGTTCCAGTTCTGGCCGTCGGCGGAGGCCTGGAGCTGGAAGTCCTTGCCGTACGCGGCTTCCCAGTTCAGGTCGATCTTGCAGATGTCCTGGGAGGAGCCCAGGTCGACGCGCAGCCACTGCGGGTCTGCGGCCTGGCTGGACCAGCGGGTGGAGTCGTTGCCGTCGACCGCGGCGGATGCGGGGGTGCCGGCGTTCTCCGTCGAGGACGCCGAAGCGGTCTTGCCCTGCGCCGAGTTGGCGCTGGAGCAGGTGCCCGGCTGAGATGTCCCGGTGGTACCGAACACCTGGAACTCCCAGACGGAGTAGCCCCATTGCGTCGCGCGGTGGACGCCCTGCATGCGTACGTAGCGGCCCTGGCCGGAGACGGCGAGGGTGTCGGTGCCGCCGTCCGAGCCGGTGACCGTGCGCAGGTCGGTCCAGGTGCTGCCGTCGGGCGAGGACTGGATCTTGTAGTCCTTGCCGTAGGCCGTCTCCCAGTCGACGACGACCTGGCTGATCGTGGCGCCGGTTCCGAGGTCGACCTGGAGCCACTGGTCGTCGGTGGCGGCCGAGGACCAGCGGGTGCCGGTGTCGCCGTCGACCGCGTACGCCGCGGGCGTGCCCGCGTTCTCGTCGGAGGATGCCGTCGCCGTCCTGCCCTGCGACAGGTTGGCGTCGGCGGCCGCGGCCACCGGTGGCTGGATGGTGGGCAGGGTGATCAGCGCTGCCGTGGCGGCGAGCGCGACACCCAAGGCTCTGAGTCTCATGGAGGTCCCTGCGGGTGCGTCGGGAAAGGACATGAGGACGCGCCGACGGCAGACGTGACGGCATATCAAGGCCACTGCGGCGACGCTTAGTTCACGTCTTGATTTAACTGATGAGTTCCAACTCTCGGCAAGCCTTCGAAACTTGAAATCTTTCCGGGCCCATCTCCGTCGTATCCCTTGACAGGTTGACGGCACATGCGGCCGCACCCGAATCCTGGCGCATGGCTATGGGAAGTTTCGGGGTGCGTCGTTACCCTCCGCCCATGATTCCGACGGTGGTCTGGGGCACGGGCAACGTCGGGCGCGCCGCCATTCGGGCTGTCGCGGCGCATCCGATGCTCAGTCTTGTGGCCGTGCTGGTGTCCAACCCCGCCAAGGTCGGCAAGGACGCGGGCGAGCTCAGCGGGCTCGGGCGGCGCCTCGGGGTGGCGGCGACGGACGATGTGGGCGCGACACTCTCCCAAGCCCCTCGTGCCGTCGTGTACGCGGCTTCCGGTGATGTGCGACCGGACGGGGCGATCGAGGACATCGGCCGTGCGCTGCGTGCCGGCGCGGTGGTCGTCACGCCGTCCTTGTACGGCATGTACGACTGCGCGAACGCGCCTGCCGAGATCCGCGACGTACTGCTGGAGTCCGTTGAGGCCGGGGGCGGTTCGCTGTTCGTGTCGGGGGTGGACCCGGGTTGGGCCAACGACGTGCTTCCGCTGCTGGTCAGTGGGCTGGGGTCCGACATCGATGCCGTCCGCTGCCAGGAGATCTTCGACTACTCGACCTACGACCAGGAGGAAGCCGTCCGCGATCTGATCGGTATGGGGCATCCCCTGGACTACCAGCCGCTGATGCTCGCCGAGGGCATTCCGACGATGATCTGGGGCGGACAGCTGCGCATGACGGCCCGGGCGCTGGGTGCCGAACTGGACGGCATCGAGGAGACGTTGGAACGCCGTCCCCTCGACACGTCCGTCGTCACCGACGCGATGGGCGAGTTCCCGGCCGGCACTCAGGGAGCGGTACGTCTTGAGGTGCGGGGCATGGTGGCGGGCGAACCCCGCATCGTCATCGAGCACATCACCCGTATCCACGCCACCTGCGCCCCGGACTGGCCGGCACCACCCGACGGCGGGGCGGGCGCGCACCGCGTGATCATCGAAGGCCGTCCCCGGATCGAGGTCACGGTCGAAGCCACCGACGAAGGGGGCAACAGAGCCGCCGGCGGCAACGCGACGGCGGCCGGCCGTCTGGTGAACGCCATCGACTGGCTCACAGAGGCCCAACCCGGCCTCTACGACGCGCTCGACGTCCCGCTGCGCCCCGCGGTGGGCAGACTGGGAAAGAAGTGACCATGCAGATCGACATCCCGCAGGGCGTCGACCCCATCCTGTACGTCTGGGGCGACCTGGTGCCCGGCATCGGCCCGGCGGCCAGCGCCTTCTCGTTGGCGGTCTACGAGTACACGACCCTGGGACTGCGCGAGTTCGAGGCCGCCCGCCTTCGCGTCGCCCAGATCAACGGCTGCCTGTTCTGCCTGGACTGGCGCACCGAACGCGACGGGGAGAAGGTCGAGGAGGACTTCCTCGACGCGGTCACACAGTGGCGCACCACGGACGCCTTCGACGAACGGACCCGGCTCGCCGCCGAGTACGCCGAGCGGTACGCCCTGGACCATCACGGCATGGACGACGACTTCTGGGCCCGGATCAAGGCGCACTACAGCCAGGCGCAGATCGTGGAACTGAGCATGTGCATCGGCTCATGGCTGGCCTTCGGCCGCCTCAACCACGTACTGGGGCTCGACGCCAGCTGCACACTGCCGTCGGCACACCGCCCCTGACAACGGCCGGCACCCCAGGTCCACCGGGCGAGCCCGGGGCCGATCATTGCAGGTGCATGAATCTTCCCGACCGACGTCGGTCTGCGTGACCTTGCGACCACGGGCGCTACGGGCTCGGGCCGACCCAGGGCATGACGCGTCCGCGTCAACGACCCTTGACACTCGCCGGGGCGGCCGACGTACTTTGAGCTCGCGGTTTTCTTTCGGGTGGAGGCCTTCATGCACGTATCTGGCGCGGCACCGCTGGGTGCGTGCACGGGTGCGTGGCTGATCACCCGGCGGCATGTCGACTACTGCCGTACCTCCTCCGCCGTCTGTCCCTCCGTACACGTCTGATCCCTGCCGGCCCGTTCTGTCGGCCGTCTTGTCGTGGGCCTGTGGCCCCGAGCTCTCGTGTTCCTCGGAAGGGAATCCCATGTCCGGCCCCGCCCTGCACCTCGCCTTGGAGATCGACGGTGACGGTGCCCACCCCGCGGCCTGGCGCCGCGCCGCGCACTCGCCCGACCAGTTGCTCACCCCGCGCCGCGTGGCCGGGGTCGCCGCCGTGGCCGAGAACGCCGGGTTCACCCTGATCACGTTGGACGACGGCGTGCTGCCGCCCGGAGCCGCGCCGGATCCCGTGGTCCGCATCGGCGCGGTGGAGCGTGCGGCGTTCATCGCGGCGTCCACGAGCACCGTGGGGATCGCGCCGGTCGTTCCGGTCACGTATGCCGAACCGTTCCATGTCTCCAGCCAGTTGGCTTCCCTGGACCACATCTCCGGCGGCCGTGCGGGGTGGGTGGTGTCGGAGGAGGAGCGCCCCGAGGCAGCCCGTGCCTGGGGGCGTCCCCTGGTCGCCGGTGCCGACGCGCGGGCCCGGGAGTCCCGCGACGGCGTGGAGGTGGCCCGGGCGCTGTGGGACTCGTGGGAGGACGACGCGGTCATCCGGTCCGTGGCCACGAGCCGCTACCTCGACCGCGAACGGCTCCACTACATCGACTTCACCGGTGAGACGTACGCCGTCAAGGGCCCCGCGATCGTGCCGCGCCCGCCGCAGGGGCAGCTCGTCGTCCTGGGTGCGCCGGACCGGGTGCCCGCCGCACAGCTCGACGTCGCTCTCGTGGCGGGCCGCGACCTCGCGGCGCTCACCGCGGCCGCCGCCACCGCGGGCACCCCGCGGGTCTTCGCCGAGGTCGAGGTGGCCCTGGACACTCCGCAGGCCAGCGCCGCCGAGCGCGTCGCCGACCTGGAACGGCACGCGGAGTGGACCGACCGGGGACGGCTGCGGCACATCGGCTCCGCTGACCAACTGGTCGTGCTCCTCGGCGAGTTGAGCCGCCACGTCGATGGCGTACGACTGCGTCCGCTGGTCCTGGACGAGGACCTGCCCGTCCTCTCCCGCCTCGTCCTGCCGGCGCTGTCCGAGCGGCGCCTCGCCGCCCGTCCCCTGCCCGGCACGTCCCTGCGGTCGACGCTGGGTCTGGAGCGCCCCGCCAACCGTTTCGCGGCCGCGGCCGTTCAGGAGGAAGCCCGATGACGCGCACCGACCCCCTCGACGTTCCCAGGCCGCAGGCCCAGTTCCATTTCGGGGTGTTCTTCCAGGGTGTCAATCACTGGACCATCTGGTCCGCCCCCGACAGCGGTTCGCAGATCGATCCCGCGTCCTTCCGCAAGGTCGCCCAGACCGCCGAACGGGGCCTGTTCGACGCGTTCTTCCTCGGTGAGGGGCTGCGGCTGCGCGAGGTCGACGGCAGGATCCACGATCTCGACGTGGCCGGACGGCCGGACGCCATCACCCAGCTCGCCGCGCTGGCCGCGGTCACCCGCCGGATCGGCCTGGTCTCCACCTCCAACTCGACGTTCAACGAGCCCGCCGATCTCGCCCGCCGTCTGTCCGGCCTGGACCTGCTGTCCGAAGGCCGCGCCGGCTGGAACGTCGTGACCACGGACAACGCGTGGACCGGCGCGAACTTCCGTCGCGGCGGCTATCTCGACCACGCCGACCGTTACCGGCGCGCGGAGGAGTTCCTCACCGTGGCCCGCGCGCTCTGGGACGGCTGGGAGGACGGAGCCGTCGCGGGTTCCGCGGAGGCGTCCCTCTGGTCGGCGCCCGGTGCCGTACGTCAAGTACGCCACCGGGGGCCTCAGTTCGACGTCGACCTCGCCCCGACGCTGCCGCGCAGCGCTCAGGGGCATCCGGTCATCTTCCAGGCGGGCGATTCCGGCGAGGGGCGCGACTTCGCCGCCCGCAACGCCGACGTGATCTTCTCCGCGCACGGCAACGACTTCGACGACGCCCTGGCCTTCGCCGACGACATCCGCACCCGACTGCGTGCCGTCGGCCGCCCCGACGACGACCTGCGGATCCTGCCCGGCACCGAGATCATCCTCGGCGCCACCGAGGATGAGGCCCAGGAGAAGAAGCGCTGGATCCGGTTGCAACAGGTCACCCCTGCCACGGCGTTGGGCGTCGCGGGGCTGCTGTGGGGCATCGATCTGTCCGACCGTGACGCGGACGGACCGCTGCCCGAGGAGGATCCGGTCGTCGCCGAGAACGACGGCTCCTTCGGCGCACGGCGGGTCGCCGACCCGCGCCAGGTGGTGGCCGAATGGCGGGCGAAGGCGGAGGCGCACGGCTGGTCGCTGCGCGAGACCGTCATCGCGCTCGGTCCGCAGCGGGGCCACGTCGGTACTCCGTCCGCGCTGGCCGACAAGTTCGCCCACTTCGTGCGGCACGGGGCGATCGACGGCTTCAACGTCACGCCGTATCTGATCCCCGACGGGCTGGACGACATCGTCGACCTGCTCGTTCCGGAGCTCCAGGAACGCGGGGTCTACCGCACCGAGTACACCGGCACCACGCTCCGCGACCACCTCGGCCTGCGCGAACCTCTCACCCACCGGTCGGCATCGGCCCGACGGGAGGCGGGCTGACCGGCCACGAGCAGGCGGTCGACACGGAAGTACGACGTCACCGCGACGCCGACCAGCCGGACCCCGCGGGCGCCGGCGAGGACCGGGGCCGTGGCGCCGATCGGCTGCGTACGGCCCGACACCCGGCCCTCCCGGGCCGCCCGACTACTTGACGGAGGACTCATGACCACCGAGGCGACCACGACCGACCTGCACGCCTTCACCGAAAGCTGGCTGGAGTGGTACCGCGCTCAGGAGGCCAGGCTCGCCGACCCGCACGGGTTCCTGGCCATCACCGGCCTGCACTGGCTCGACGACCGCCCGCAGCGCTTCCCCGACGCACCCGGCGCATGGCACACCGGCCCCGACGGGGTCGTCGTGAACCTCGACGACGGGGAGGAACTGGTCGTCGACGGAACCCCGGTGCGCGGCGAGCACCGCTTCGGCGTACTCCCCGAGCGCGGTGGCGTCGACGCGGTCTGGAAGGACGCCGTCATCGAGGTCGCCAAGCGTGGCGGCAACGACATCGTGCGCCCCCGGCACCCGGACGCGCCGCTGCGCACGGCCTTCACCGGCACACCTGCCTACGCCCCGGACCCGCGCTGGGCGGTGACGGGCCGCTACCTCCCCTTCGACGAACCGCGGCCGACCACCGTGGGTGCCGCGGTCGAGGGCCTTGAGCACGTGTACGACGCCCCGGGCAGGGTCGAGTTCGAACTGGACGGGCGCCGACTGTCCCTGACCGCGTTCCCGGGACGGTCCGCGGGCGCTCTGACGGTGCTGTTCACCGACGCGACGTCCGGGGTCACCACGTACGCGGCCAACCGTGCCCTGGCCATCGAGCCGCCCGCCGCCGACGGCACGGTCGTCCTGGACTTCAACCGCGCCGCGAACCTGCCGTGCGCGTACACGGACCTGGCCACCTGCCCGCTGCCACCGGCCGAGAACCGGCTGCCGGTGGCGATCGAGGCGGGGCAGAAGCTCCCCCGCGAGCGCGGCGGATCCTGACCCGGGGCGGGGGGGGGGGGGGGCGGCCCCGCGCCCCCCCGGGCGGGGGGGGGGGGGGGGGGGGGGGGGGCCCCCCCCCGGGGCGGGGGGGGGGCGGGGCCCCGGGGGGGGGGGGCCCCGCCCCCCCCCGCCCCCCCCCGACGGGTTCGGCATCGGGTGGCACGCGCTCAGTCGAGGACCGCGGTGGCTTCGATCTCGACCAGATGCTCGGGAACGTCCAGGGCCGCGACGCCGATCAGTGTGGCCGGCGGTACCGGAGTGATTCCCAGCTTCGCGGCCGCCCGGGAGATGCCCTCCAGGAGCGGGGACATCTTGTCGGCGGTCCAGTCGACGACGTAGAAGTTCAGTTTCGCCACGTCGTCGAAGGACCCGCCGGCCTCGCCCAGAGCGGTGGCGACATTGAGGTAGCACTGCTCGACCTGCGCGGCGAGATCGCCCTCGCCGACCGTGACCCCTTCCGCGTCCCACGAGACCTGCCCGGCGACGAAGACCAGCCTGGAGCCGGACGCGATCGCCACCTGCCGGTAGACATCGATTTTCGGCAGTCCCTCGGGGTTCTTCAGCGTGATGGTCATGCTGTCCGTCTCCTTACCAGGGCTCCTGTGAGCCCCTTTGGTCTCTTGTGGTTACTGAGGAACCGTAGGAGAGTGAACGCTGACATGGAAGAACGCACTTTTCAGTGACTGGGGAACCTCATGGTGACCAAGCAGCTCAGCGGCACGACCGACGATGCCAACCTGCGTCTCGCCGACTCGCTGGCGCGGGAGATCTTCTCCGACGTCGCCAACAAGTGGGCGCTCTTGATCATCGAAGCTCTGGGCGAGGGCACCCTGCGCTTCAGCGAGCTGCGCGGCCGGGTCGAGGGCATCAGCCACAAGATGCTCACCCAGAACCTGCGCATGCTGGAGCGCAACGGCCTGGCCGAACGGACCGTCCACCCCACCGTTCCTCCCCGCGTCGAGTACACGCTCACCGAAGCGGGCCACGGACTGCGGGCGACGGTCGACGGGATGTGCGACTGGACCTACCGGTACTTCCGGCACATCGAGTCCGCCCGGCAGCGCTTCGAAGCCTGACGGCCGGTGGATGCGGAGCCGTTCTCAGGTGATGAGTTTTCGCGCCCCCACCCGTCACACCTACGTCGGGACACGACGAGGCGGAAGGATGACGTGATGAGCGCGGACACACGGCTGGAGGAGCTGGGCGGGAGCGGGCCGGGCGAGGTCGACGAGCCGGCGTTCTCGGGGCTGGCGGAGCGGCACCGGCGGGAGCTGCATGTGCACTGCTACCGGATGCTCGGCTCGTTCGAGGACGCCGAGGACACCGTGCAGGAGACGTTCCTGCGTGCGTGGCGGCGACGGGAGACCTTCGAGGGGCGATCGACGTTCCGGGCCTGGCTGTATGGGATCGCCACCAACGCCTGTCTGGACCTGCTCGCCAAACGCCGTCCGGAGCCCGCGACCGGCGGCGAGGTGCTGTGGTTGCAGCCCTACCCGGACCGGCTGCTCGACGAGCTGCCCGCGGGGGACACGGACGAGCCGGAGACCCTCGCCGTGGCGCGGGAGACGATCGAGCTGGCGTACCTGGTCGCCGTCCAGCACCTGGCGCCGCGCCCGCGTGCCGTACTGATCCTGCGCGATGTGCTCGGCTGGCCGGCGAAGGACGTCGCGAGGCTCCTCGGGGACTCCGTCAACTCCGTGAACAGCGCGCTGCAACGGGCCCGCGCCGGCATGCGGGAGCACCTTCCCGCCGAGCGGCAGGACTGGACCGGCGGCGAGGAGGACGCCGGGACGCGCGCGTTGGTACGCCGCTACACCGACGCCAGCGTGGCCACGGACATCCCGACGCTCGCCGCGATGCTGCGCGACGACGTCCGCAGCTCGATGCCGCCCACGCGGGGGCTGTACGTCGGTCGCGACACCGTGGTCGACTACTGGATCGAGAGCGGCTTCGAGGGCATGAAGGGCCTGCGCCCCGTCCTCACCTCCGTCAACCGCCAGCCCGCCATCGCCTTCTACCTCTGGCAGCGGCAGGAGAACGCCTATCTGCCCCTGACGATCGACGTCCTGCGTATCACCGGCGGCGCGATCACCGAGATCACCACCTTCCACGACGACCGCTTCCCCTGCCTCGACCTGCCGGAACGCCTCCCCGCGGACGGCACGGAGTAGCCCCGGTGCACACGCTCACGCTGCGCGGCGGCGCGCGTGTCGCGGTGGTCGCGGCGGCCTGGCGGGACGCGTATGCCGTCGTCACCCGTGGACGGATCCAGCTGGAGCTGCGCGACGGCGAGCCCGGCCCGGTCCTGGAACGCGACGCCGGCTTCTGGCTCCACGGCACCGGCGTCCGCGCCCTGCGCAACCCCGGCCGCCGCACGGCGCGGATACGCATCGCCACGCCCCGGCGTCCGGACGGTCCAGGACCAGGCCCGTGAACGCACCTCAGGGCATCACGTTCCGTACGCGCGCAGGAAGACGTCCACGGCGGCATCCGCGACAGTGTCCGGTGCGGCGTCGGGACGGTACTCCAGTGGGCCGGTGAGCAGCACGAGGAAGTGCTCGGCGGCGAGCTCCGGGGCGCACGGGCGCAGGTGGCCGGCGAGCACCAGGCGCGCCAGGCGGTCGGCGAGGGCGCAGCGTACCCGCAGAGCGGTGCGCTCGTGCACGCTCACCGCCAGGTCGGGGAACTGTGCCGCCTGGGCGCAGGCCAACTGCCGTACAGCATGGGCGTCTTCGCGTGATCCGCTGAACTCTCCAGCGGGTCCAGGCAGCAATGCCGCAAGGCGAACCGCAGGTTCCCCCCTCCCTCGGGCACTTCGGTGTCGAGCAGCTGGCCTTGCGTGGAGACGTTCGGCCCGCACACGCGAGCTCGGGCGGTTCCCAGAACTGACCGCCCGGATGCCCAAGGCCCCTGCTGCTGCGCTGATTTCCGTGTACGCGGGTGAATCAGCGCAGCTGTGCACCGCACGGTCATGCGGAGCGCGTCGGCGCGAACTGGTGGGTCCTTCAGACGAGTTGGTAGCCGCGCATGTTGCTGAGCAGCAGGTAGCAGTTCTGCAGGGAGCCCGAAGTGTCGCCCAGGGAGCGGTAGATGCCCCACTTCGGGCGGACACGGTCGGCGAGGAAGGTGTCGATGCCGGTGCGCGACTTGTCGATGACCGTGGTCGAGCCGTTCTTGAGGATCCAGCGCAGGGAACCCGCCGAGCCGTCGCCGACCTTGATCTGGAAGTCGACGTCGATCCATCTGTCGTGCAGCGGTTCCAGTTCGGTGCGGCCGATGAGGATGTCGTCGGTGAACTGCTTCAACTCGATGGTCTGGACGCCGTTCACGCGGCGCAGTGACTGGACGACGACGGGCGAGGAGCCGGTGCCCGGCTGCTTCATCTGCATGATGTGGGTGAAGCTGGTGGTCGCCTTGAGGGAGCTCGGTATGTACATCGAGTACGTGAGCCGCCAGGTCTGGCCCTCGGTCCACCTGAGGTAGTTGCTGCCGCTGCCGTTGCGCAGGCCGGTGACCTCATGGCGTTGGCGGTCGGTGGAGGTGTCCCGGTCAGCGGTGTGCATGTTAAAGCGCCAGTTGTCGCCGGTGGCGTAGATGTGCGGTGCGGCAGACGTGTGGGAGTCGGCGCGGTCGTCCTCGATGGTCTCGAAGGCGCCGAGTCCGTCGCCGCTCGCCGACGGGGACCACTTCAGCTGCCAGGAGGCGGCGTGCGCGGTGGAGGCGGGCAGACCGACCGTCGCGGCGGCCGCACCGCCGAGCGCGGCGCCGAGGAGGCTTCTTCGCGTGGTGCTCATGGCCGTTCACCTCGTCGTGAGTGGGGGGTGGACGTGCGCGGAGGTGTGGCGGGGGCGCGTGCACAACAACCAGTTCACGGATATGACCGATGTTCACTCACGCATCCGCCAGCGGAGTACAGGGTGGCGTCCCGACCACGCCGGGTCAATGGTCCAGACCGATAAACCCGAGCCCTCATGACGCTTTCCGGCCAGGGAAACGACCTGTCAGGCAGGGCCGCCGACGCGTGCGAGGATGCGGCAATGCTGTGGCCGAAAAGACGTGGGGCGTGGACGCTCAGGCTCGTGAGCGCGGTGAGCGCGGCAATCGCGGTGGCCGCCTGTGGTGCCGCCGACGTCGACGACGCGAGCCCCGGGGACCGCGAGGCGAAGTACCAGCGCGTCATCGAAGACCCGCACCCGCAGCCGGCCGACGTCATCGAGGCGGCCGGCGCGCCCACCGGTGTGGTCCGGGCGGGAGACGGTTCGCTGCTCCTGTCGTACGACGTCCGCAACGTCGAGGACGACGAGGGTCCGGCCGCCTTCGCCTGGCGCATCGTCGGACCTGACGGCCGTACCGTCGCCCAGCACGCGGAGCACGGGGACGCGGAGGCGACGCGGACCGCGTTCAAGGGAGTGGCCGAGGGCTTCGTGCGAGTGCCGTCCGGCGAGGGGGCGGAGGAGGCGTACCTGCTCGACGTACGCGGCAAGCGGCACAAGGTCGTCACCACCGACACACCGATGCGCACCCGCCCCGGCGACATCCTGCTCGCAGAGCTGGAACCCGCCCTCGTCTACCGTCCGGCCACACGCACCGTGGCGCCTCCGGCAGGTGTGTCGGACAACGCCATCCGCCTCGCCATCGACGAGCGGGGCACGGTCTGGAGCCTGGAACAGCCCCTCACCGATGAGCCCAACCGTGTCGTACGGCAGCGCGGCGGTCACACCCTTGGCTCCAGGGCAGCCCCACAGTCGGACGCGGGAGGCATCCTCGTCGCAGGCGACGGCACCGCCGCGCTGTCCCTCACCCAGAGCGAGGACGTGCTCGGCCTGCTGGTGACGACGGACGACGGCGAACACTGGCAGACGGGCCTCGCCGGTGGCATTCCCTGGACGTCACTGAGGGGCGGCCCGGTGTCGCTGGTCCTGGAGCTGCTCGCGGACGGACGGCTGCTCGTCGGCGAGGAGGGCGGCCGCTACTGGCTCGCGGACGACCGCGCCAACCGCACCTTCCACCGGGTCAGGACACCGGCGGCCTTCACGTCGGTCACCGTCGACGGCACCACGCTCTACGGCATCGCCGACGCGACGACGGCCACGTATGACCTGGTGAAGGGCGAGGGGCTCTGGATCTCTCACGACGGTGGTCGCGAGTGGCGGCGGTACCGGCAGAGCCGGTAGACGCAGGGGAGGCGGACGCTGGTGTGGTGCCGTCCCGCCCAGAGGCCGTCCTGGCAAGATGGCGGCATGGAACGTGTGCTG
The DNA here is from genome assembly GCF_042894505.1 of Streptomyces sp. NPDC001536. Lineage (NCBI taxonomy): Bacteria > Bacillati > Actinomycetota > Actinomycetes > Kitasatosporales > Streptomycetaceae > Streptomyces > Streptomyces sp. NPDC001536. Next base: position 71,771 of record NZ_JBIAVQ010000026.1, on the reverse strand, counting down.
GGAATCGGTGGCTACTTCCTGCGGGCTGCCGACCCCGCGGCCCTGAACGCGTGGTACCGCGATTGCCTCGGCCTGGACGCCGATGAGCACGGCCTGTGGCGCCAGGATGCCGGGGTGACGGTGTTCGCCACGTTCGAGGCCGAGACCGACTACTTCGGGTCCCGTGCCCAGCAGAGCATGCTCAACTTCCGGGTCCGCGACCTGGATGCGATGCTCGCGCAGTTGCGTGCCAAGGGAGCCGACGTGGCCGAGGAGACGCAGGACATGGAGGGCGTCGGCCGGTTCGGCTGGGTCACCGATCCCGAGGGCAACCGGATCGAGCTGTGGCAGCCGGCCTGACGTAGCCGTCCCACTGGGGGCCACCCGCCCGGGCCCACTCCGCTCACCCATGCGCCGCCTGCCGCACCGCCCGCGGTGAGGCACCCAGTTCCTTGCGGCAGGTCTTGTTGAAGGCCTGGAGGTCGGAGATGCCGACCGCGGCCGCGATCGCCGGAATGGCCAGGGTCGAGGCGATCAGAAGGTGCCGGGCGCGCTCCATGCGACGGTGCCGGATGTAGCCGACGACCGTGGACCCGGTGTCCTCGCGGAAGAGCCGGGTCAGGTGGGTGTGCGAGACGCCTGCGGCGCGGGCGATGACGGGGATGCTCAGGGGGCCGGCCAGATGCTCCTCGATATGTGCCATGGCCGTCCGCAGAGCGGGGTGCCTGGGGCCCGGGCTGTTTCCCGCGTCGCCGGTCAGGTTGGTCATGCGCCACAGCACCGTCCACAGTTCCGCGGAGGCCCGCGCCGGGGACTGCGTGCTCGCCGCGACCGTCTGCCGCAGCAGTCCGCTCAGCACCGCCGCCTCCGCACCGGCATCCTGCATCGCCGGAACGCGGCGCCGCTCCCCGTCACCGGGCATCAGGAAGTGGGCGTAGAGATGCTCGCAGCGCGGGACGTCGTAGTGGAAGTGCACCTCCGTGTCGGGTGGCACCAGGCTCACGTGGCCTGGCCGGATCGGGTGCGAGACGCCGCCGAACTCCAGCGTGCCGGAGTAGCCGTACAGGTGGAGCTGCCACAGTCTCGGCAGCCGGAACACCTCGTGCGGGCCGGCGGACCCGTGTACGCCCACACCCGCGTTCGCCACGTGGGGCGGCTGGTCCAGGGCGAGTTCCACCTGCTGCTGCATGGTGGAAAATTACCAGTGGTCGCTGATTACAGCCCACGACAGGGGCGGCGGTGAATTCTACGGTCGTCGTATGTCAACCACACGACAGCTGCTGAACTCCGTCGAGGTGGCGCGGTTCGTGGCCCACGGTTTCCTGCGCCTGGACGGCATCGTGCCCCCGGAGATGAACGAGGAGGCACGCGGCGTCTTCGCCACCGGGCTGCCCGCCGTGCCGTACGGCACTCCCGTGCCGAAGGCGTTCCCCGAGGGTTCCTTCGCCCGCAGGCTCGTCGAACTCCCCGCCGTCGCGGGAGCCTTGGAGAGCCTGGTGGGAGCGGACCCGACCGTCGACCACCACTTCGTCCACACGCGCGAGCCGCACGAGGGCAGCGCGCAACCGCTGCACGCCGACGCCATCATCGACGTACGGCCCGACGCGTTCGATGTGCAACTCATGTACTACCCGCAGGAAGTAGCCGCGGACATGGGCGGCACGCTCGTCGTACCGGGCAGCCATCTGCGCCGTACCAACGAGTCCGACACCGGCCGCTACCAGAACCTGCTCGGCCAGACCCGGCTGACCTGTCCCGCCGGCACCGTCATGCTGCTGCACCACGGCATCTGGCACGGCGGGCGGCGCAACGACAGCGACACCGTCCGCCACATGTACAAGATCCGCTTCAATCCGACGGTGCCCCAGGTTCGGTTGTGGGACGTCTCGGATCTGGACTCCCCCGCCGTGCCCTCGGAACTGGGACGCACCTTCCCCTGGTACGAGGGGGCCACCGGCCGGCTGGAGATCCACAACCGGATTCAGCTGTGGCGCGCCCTGACCGGGGACCCCGGCTTCGACATCGACCACTGGGCCACCCGTATCGCCAACCGGCCCGCCCTGAGGAGCCAGGCATGACCATCGCCGACAGCGAGACGACCGGGACGACCGCCGCGAGCACGACGCGCCAGCAGGTGCTCGTCCTGTATCTGGCCACCTCCGCCCTCGACGCGAAGGTGGTCGGCTGGGCCCGCTACGACGGCACCGGCACCACCTCCCCCACCACCGGTGACAGCGACGAACCCCCGTACCCCACAGGCGTCGCCGCCCTCCAGGACGGCTGGCGGCTCTTCCAGGCCGCCCAGCTCATCCCGCCGTATCCGGGGGCGGAGCACGAGACGTCCTTCCTCAAGCACGAGTTCTTCTTCGAGAGGCTCGTCGTTCTGTAAGGGGACGTGAGGGAAGGAGCCACTGCCGTCACCCCGGATGTTCGGCCAGGTACTCCCGCACCACCGATTCGAAGCTCGCGTCGGGCATCAGGCGCAGGTCCGCGGCACGGCGGTTGTCGAAGATGGCGGGCCAGGAGCCGACGACCGCCTCCACGGCCGGATCAGGTGTGAGGGTCACCAGATCGGCGGTCTCGGGGCCCGCCACTCTCCGCAGCGTGGCGAGCATGTCGGCCACCGAGACGGTCAGAGCGGGCACGTTGACCGGCATCGCCCCCTCCACTTGCCCCTGCCCGCTGCCGCGCTCGGCTTCCGCGATGCGGAGTACGGCCTCGATCGTGCTCCGCGGAGAGGCCAGGGCGACCTTCAGGTCGGGGGCGACAGGGCAGACGGCCGGCCGTCCTGCGAGCGGCTCACGGATGATCGCGGAGACGAAACCGGAGGCGGCCGCGTTCGGTCTGCCCGGCCGTACCGCGACCGTCATCAGCCGGGCCACGCGGCCGTCGACGAAGCCACGGCGGGTCATGTCCGCGATGAGGTGTTCGCTCAACTTCTGTGTGCCGTAACTCGATCGGGGTGCCGGCAAGGTCGTCTCGCTGACCATCGGCGGGAATTCCCCCGTCGGCAGGGGGCCGTACACGGCGAGGCTGCTGGTGAACACGACCCGCGCCACCGGCCCGGCGTTCACCGACTGCGCCCGCGCCGCCTGTAGCAGCGCGCGGGTGGCGTCCACGTTGACGCGCATCCCGAGGTCGAAGTCGGCCTCGCACTCGGCGGACACCGCCGCCGCGAGATGGAAGACCACGTCCACCGGTTCCGCGAAGACCTCGCTGAGGTGGTCGACCAGGTCGCCGTTCACCACCCGCACGAGAGGGTCGGCGGCCTGGGGCCCCTCTGGTCGGGCGACACGGTCGACCAGCACCAGCCGGGTGATCGGTACGGCGGCGAAGGACCGCGTCCGGAGGAGCTCCCTCACCAGCAGGCGCCCCAGGAACCCCGACGCGCCCGTCACGACCACCCTCACCCGCCACTCCCCCTCATCGGACAACCGGTAGTGCACACGATGGCGCACCCAGCCGCGTCCCGACACCACGCGGCACCGTGGAGCCGCCGCTCAGAGCGGGGCGGAGGTGCCGAGCCGTATGCCCTGACGGCACGGCTCCCTTCGTACTCCGGCGTAGTGCGTCCAAGCGACCCCCTCGGCGCCGAACGGGTGGACTCCTGGGAGGGCGGGCCTGCGCACGACGTGCGCCACGGCCGCGGGTGGTGACGTAGCTGCCCCCACACAGACCTGGAAGAGGCCCCGAGTCGTGAAACGTATCTCCGCCCGCCGTGGGTTCGCCGCAGCGCTGCTCGTGACGTCCGTGCTGGCCCCGATGGCGGCGGCTCCCGCCACGGCGGCCCAGGCCGTCGCGTCCCATCCGTCCCGGCCGGATGACTGCCCGGCGCACGAACTGGACCCCGCGCTGGCCTCGCGGCTGGACAAGGCCATCGAGAAGGTCCGTCAGCAGGCCGGCATCCCCGGTGTCGTCGCCGGACTGTGGATGCCGGGCAAGGGCAGCTACCTTCGCGCGACCGGCGTCGCCGACACCGCCACCCGCGAGCCGATGACCTCCGACGTCTTCGTCCGGATCGGCAGCGAGACCAAGACCTTCACGGTCACCGCGCTGCTCAAGCTCGTCGACGACGGCCTGGTCGGACTCGACGACCCGATCTCCAAGTACGTCCACGGCGTACCCAAGGGGTCCCGGATCACCTTGCGTCATCTCGCCGGGATGCGCAGCGGCCTCTTCCCCTACACCGAGGACGCCGGCTTCCAGCACGATCTGCTGAGCAACCCCAAGCGCTCGTTCACCCCGCAGCAGGTGCTGGCGTACGGCTTCAAGCACAAGAACACGTTCGCGCCCGGCAAGCAGTTCGAGTACTCCAACACCAACCTCATTCTGCTCGGCCTGGTGGTCGAGAAGGTGAGCGGGCACCGCCTGGCCGACTTCATCGAGAAGCGGGTGCTGCGTCCCGCCCGTCTGTCCCACACTTTGTTCCCGCGGGACTTCGAGTTCCCCCGGCCGCATCCCCGCGGCTACACGAACCAGACGCTGACCGGTGAGGTCGCCGACAGCACGAACTGGAACCCCAGTTGGGCATGGGCGGCCGGGGCGATGATCTCCGACCTCCACGACCTGCGCCGCTGGGCGAAGATCGTCGCCACCGGCACGCTGCTGCGGCCGCAGACCCAGGCGCAGCGGCTCAAGATGCTGCCCACCGGTCACCCCGGCACCAGCTACGGCCTGGGCATCTTCGAGAGCGGCGGCTGGATCGGGCACAACGGCTCGATCCCCGGGTACCAGACCGTGACCGTCTACCTGCCCTCGGAGAAGGCGACCTTGGTGCTGATGCTCAACACCGACATCTCCTACCAGGGCCAGGAGCCGTCCTCGCTGGTCGCCCGGGCGATCACTGAGATCGTGACGCCGGACAACGTCTACGACCGGCCGCTGCCGCAGAGCTGACGCCGGCCGTCACCTCGTGGGGTGCAGCGGTTCCGGTGGAGCGTCGATCTGCTGGAGCTCCGCCAGGAGCTGGTTCCGGCCGGTGAGGAGTTCGGTGAGGATACGGCGGGCGGCGCGCAGGAGTTCGGCGACGTCGCCGCCGGCGAGGGCGTAGCGGACGGTGGAGCCCTCCCGGATGGACACGACGATGCCGGAGCGACGCAGAACGGCCAGCTGCTGCGAGAGGCTGGACGGCTCGATCTCGATGTCGGCGAGCAGGTCCCGTACGGACACCGGACCGTCCTGGAGGAGCTCCAGCACCCTGATGCGTACGGGGTGACCGAGCATGCGGAAGAACTCCGCCTTGACTTGATAGAGGGGGGCCTGCATGTCTGCTCGCTCCTGGTCGGGTGGGGGCGACGGGGCTGCCGTGGTGCGGCGGCGTCCGAGGGCGCCGCCGCACCGCATGCCGCCCTCGGATGCCGATCCTTCACGCCCCGGGCCCACCACGACCGCACATTGGAACCATGCTGATGTGGTGACTTGAAGAAGTCTTCACATGATGGGCAGACGTGGCCCAGGGTCTTCGGCCGCGCTAGATCTCGATCGCCTCCTCCACCCGCTTGAGCTGATGGCGGGCCATCGCCAGGTTCGAACGGGCCTTGTCCAGGACGAGGTACAGGAACAGTCCGTTGCCGGTGCGACCGGTGACCAGGCGGATCAGGTGGTACTGGGAGTCCAGCGTGATCAGGATGTCCTCGATCCGCCGGTTGAGACCCAGCTGCTCCATCGTGCGCACCTTGGCCCGGATCACGTCCGTGTTGCCGGCCGCCGCGACCGTCAGGTCCAGATCCTTGCCCCCACCCAGGGTGCCCAGCGCCATTCCGCTGGTGTAGTCGACGACCGCGGCCCCCAAGGAACCCTCGACCCCGGCCATCATCTCCTTCAGCGACACTTCCACACTCGCCACAACGCCTCCCCTTGCATGCCGTTGACTGCGGCGGACCGATGCTCCCGACCCGCCTCGGTCCCCGGACCGTACGCACGCCGCCGACATGCCAGGCGGGAGTCTTTGAGACTGACCTCTGACGACCGAACAACGGCACGAGCGGACCGTTCGACAGACCGGAAGTGCCGTGACTGGACACGAAGTTGACGCCCAGCGGTGGCTCAGGCGCTTCGGGGCCGCGCGTTGCGCCGGATCTCAGGGGGACGACGGATCTGTCAGGGATCTGCCAGAGTTCGGTCGTACGAGGTCGAGGCGGGTTTCCCGGGCGGAGAGAACAGTTGGCCATGGACTTGAGCGAGCGGGCCTATCGAGGACAACGGTGGGCGGCGAGGGTGGCCTTGGCCGCCGCCGTTCTCGCGGTCCTGGTGCCTCTCGGCTACGGCGGTCTGGCCGGCGTGCTGCTGCTGGTGTGCGGCGCTGTCGGTCTGGCGGTCGCCGCGGCGGCGGTGTGGTGGACGCTGACCCTGCGGGGACCCTTGCGCTGGGCGGCCGGTGTGCTGGCCCTGGCCGTCCCCGCCGCTGTCGTCGCCCTGTTCGCCGCCACCCTCTTCTGGGCTCTGCTGGTGTCGTCGGCGCTGTGGGGTGTGGCCGTGTGGAGCGGCCGGTACGCGTTGCGCGGCACCGGAAGCCATCGGGTGCGGGGCAAGGAGCACCGTACGCCCCCGCCGCAACGGCCGTTCCTGATCATGAATCCGCGCTCGGGCGGCGGCAAGGTGGACCGCTTCGGCCTCAAGGAGAAGGCCGAGCGGCTCGGCGCTCGTGTCGTCCTGCTCGACCCGGACGAACAGCAGGACGTCGCCGCGCTGGCGCGGGCCGCCGTCGCGGAGGGCGCTGATCTGCTCGGCGCCGCGGGCGGCGACGGGACCCAGGCCCTGGTCGCGGCCGTCGCCGCCGAGCACGGCGTGCCGTTCCTCGTGATCAGCGCCGGCACACGCAACCACTTCGCCCTGGACCTCGGTCTCGACCGCGAGGACCCCAGCAGCTGCCTCGACGCGCTCAGCGACGGGGTCGAACTCCGCGTCGACCTCGGCTTCGCCGGTGACCGCCCCTTCGTCAACAACGCCTCCTTCGGGGCGTACGCGGCGATCGTGCAGAGCCCCTCCTACCGCAACGACAAGATCGGCACCAGCCTGGACCTCCTGCCCGACCTGCTCACCGGGCAGCAGGGTGCCCGGCTTGTCGCACGTGCGGGAGACACCACGCTCGACTCCCCCCAGGCCGTTCTGGTGAGCAACAACCCTTACCGGACCGGTGATCCCTTCGGCTTCGGCCGTCGCGACCGGCTGGACACCGGGGCGCTGGGCGTCCTCGGCGTACGAGTGGACAGCGCGGTGGACGCCGCCGCGCTGCTGCTCGACCCGGAACCCGCCGCGCTCACCGTCCTCACCGTCCGCGAGGTCGTCGTCGAAGCCGACGGTCCGGAGGTGGAGGTGGGTCTCGACGGCGAGGCTCTCGTCCTCCCCTCGCCGGTCCGCTGTCGCATCGCGCCCGGTGCGCTCACCGTCCGGGTTCCTCGGAAACGGCCGGGGGTCGTGCGACGTCAACCTCGCCTGGACTGGCGTCGGTTGCGGAAGCTGGCCGCGACGGTCGGCCGTACGGCTGCCTCTCGCCGTATCTGACGGCGCACGCGGGTCGCGCGTTGGGCCCTCAGCTCATACGCCGGGACAGGTCGAGTGTCACGGCTCCGACGTCTCGGATTCGAGTGACGTCCGTGTCGCCGGTCCGTAGACGCCCGACTCGTCCTCGGCCACCACGCGGGTCAGCTGGTAGCCGCGGACCGCGTTCTCGACCTCGCGGTCGTAGATGCCGTCGGCCTCGCCGCTGAGGAAGCCGGTCTGGCGCAGGCGGAGTTGGAGCTCGATCACCTCGGGGCCCTGGTCGCCGAGGCGGAGGACGGGGGGCTCCGCCCCTTCCGTGGGGTTCGATGTGGGGGTGCCCGTGGTGGTGGCTGCGGTGCTCGACGGGGTCCCGCTGGAGGTGGTGTCGGTCGGGGTGAGTGGTTCCGCGGTCGAGGTCGTGTCCGGTGAGGAAGTGGCAGACGGGGACGGTTGTGCCGGGGACGTCGACGCGGAGGGGTTCGGGGACGAGGGAGCGGTTGCGGTGGGGTGCTCGTCCGGCAGGTCCGCGCGGACGCCGCCGGACGAGGAACCGTCCCGATCAGGACCGTCGTACCAGAAGAACCCGCCGACGAAGCAGCCCGTCAACAGGACGGCTGCCGCGGCCCCCACGCCGGTGCCCAGTGCGATGCGGCGTCGGCGCGGGGAGTTGCGGGCGTTGTCGTCCGATGGGAGCGCATCCGGCTTGTCGAGGTGCGACGGGCTTGCGTGCTCGGGTGCTTCCGTGGAGCTGGAGGCACGCGCCTCGCCCAATTCGGGGAAGGGGCGCGGCGGTTGGTCCGCGGGTTCCTCCGCGTCCGCAGGGGTCTCAGACGATGCCGCGTCGTCGGCTATCTCCACGAAGGGCCGTATCCGCACCGGATCGAAGTCCTCCGCGGCCTCTGCCTCCGCCATGCGGGTCGCACGATGGGCGTCGGACGCACGGCGAGCACAGGAACAGGCCAGGCTGCCGTCCGCCGGTCGAGGTGTACCGCACTCCGCGCAGACGGGACCCTTCGGCTCACTCACACGTGCTTCCTCTCCGTACGACCTCCGTAGTTTAGACATGAACAACTCGCATGGGCTCCACAAGAAATCCGAAAGCGGAATCCCACGTGTCCGGGCCGACGAGAATCGGCCGCGGGGGTTGTGGGGCGGGTCATGACACGCCCCATGTCGCCGCCACCAGCCCTGCGGATCCACACGCCCTCGCGCTTTGTTAGCGTCGGCTGCGTGAACCGTTCCCCGCTGCCTGGGCTGAGCCCGCGATGAGCGTCGTGGAGTCCTGTCCTCTCGGCGCCGCGACCACGTTGGCCGAACTCGCTCAGGATCCGCATCCGCGCCTGGCACTGCTCCGGGAGGAGGAGCCCGTGTCGTGGGTGCCCGAGTTGGGCGGCTGGCTGGTGACCCGTCGTGATCTTGCGTTGAGTGTGATGCGGGATGCCGAGACGTTCACCGTGGACGACCCCCGGTTCTCCACCGCCCAAGTCGTCGGCCCCAGCATGCTGTCCCTCGACGGCGACCAGCACGCCAGGCACCGGGAGCCCTTCACCGCGCCCTTCCGTCCCCGGGCCGTGCGTGACGGTTTCGCGGTGTTCATCGAGAGGGAGACCGACACGCTCATCAGCGCGTTGGAGCCGGCAGGCGCGGCAGAGCTGCGGCGCTCCTTCGCCGGGCCCCTCGCGGTCGCGGTGGTGACCGAGGCGCTGGGGCTGGCCGGCACCAGCGTGGACACGGTGCTCGCCTGGTACGACTCCATCGTGCGGTCGGTCTCGGACATCACCGCCGGCCTGGAGGCGGGAGCGGCGGGCGTCACGGCGTACGCGCAGCTGCGCTCCGCGGTGGAGGCCACCGTCGCCGACCGGAACACGTCCTCGCTCCTCGCGGCCGCCGCCGATCGGCTGACCGTGCCCGAGGTGGCGTCCAATGCCGCGGTGCTCATGTTCGGAGGCATCGAGACCACCGAGGCGATGATCACCAACGCGCTGCTGCACCTGTTGGAGCACCCCGACCAACTCGCCCTGGTCCGGGCCGACTTCGCTCTGCTGGACGGCGCGATCGAGGAATCGCTGCGCCTCGAACCCGGCGCGGCCGTCGTGGACCGCTACGCCACTCGCGACACCGTCCTCGGTACGGCCACCATCCGCCGCGGTGACCTCGTCACCGTCTCCCTGACCGGCGCCAACCGCGACCCGGCCGTCTTCACCGACCCCGACCGATTCGACGTCCGCCGCGAGAACGCACGCCTCCAACTGGCCTTCGCCCACGGCCCGCATTACTGCCTCGCGGCCCACCTCGCCCGTCTGGAGACCCGTATCGCCCTCCAGCACCTGCTCCGACGCCTCCCCGCCCTGCGCCTCGACCCGGAACACACCGCCGCCCCGCATGGCCTGGTCTTCCGCAAGCCCACCTCGCTGCACGTGCGGTGGGGACGAGCGGCCTGAGCGGCCCCACCGGGCTTTCGGGCGAGCGGGCCACGATACGGATCTGTCTCACCGCGCCGCCAAAGCGCTCTGGTGGAAGTGCGGTGATGGACCTGCGGGCCGGTGGGGGCTGGTCGCGCGGTTCCCCGCGCCCCTTACGGGCGCGGTGCCGCACCGGACGTCCTATCGCGCGGTCTCCTGGCAGCCGGTCTCAGTTGACCGCGTGTCCGGGTAGCGGGCCTGTTCCACTGGGGTGAGGGTGCGGTCGACGGCCTCGCAGACGGCGCGCATCGCGCGGGTCACGTCGGGCAGGTCGACGTTCCACAGGCCGACGGAGCTCCCCGTGCTGATCGCCAAGGTCCATCCGTCCGGGCTGAAGGCCACTGTTCCGGGCGAGCGGGTCGGCAGGGTGGTTCGGCTCTGGCTGGTGGCGAGGTCCCACAGCTGGACTCCTCTTGCGGTGCTCGCGGCCAGGGTGCGTGTGTCGGGGCTGAAAGCCAGGGACGAGACCTGAGCGCTGACGCTGAAGGAGTCTTCGAGCTGACCCGTGCGCGCGTCCCATGTCTTCACGAGTCCGCCGCTGCCGCTCGCGGTGGCCAGGATGTCCCCATTCGGGCTGAACGCGAGGGTCAACGGGCTCCGCGTGCCCGGGTCGATGGTGCGCTCTGTGCGGCCGGTCGCGGCGTCGAGCAGCGTGATCCGGTCGCCGCCTTCCTCGATGTCCACGACGGCGAGTGTGTGGCCGTCCGGGGTGAATGCCACCGTCCGGACGGATTGGCCGCGGCCGGTGTGGACGGTGCGCAGTTCGCCGGTCGACAGGTGCCAGACGCGTACCGATCCCTGCTCCCCGACGACGGCGAGCCGTGTCCCGTCGGGGCTGAAGAGCGCTGTGCTGACGGCGCCCACGGCACGGGTCCGGCGAAGGCCGCCGGTGGCGACATCCCGGATCTCGATGACCCTGCCGTCCACGGCCCGGGCCGCCAGGGCGCGCCCGGACAGGCTGAAACCCACGGCCACGGGGCGGGATCGCCCACGAAGTGCCACGTCGGTGTCGGACGCTGAGGTGGCTTCGGGGTGTCCGGTCCTGGCGTCCCAGAGCTGTACCGACCCACGGCCGAGCGGCTGTTGGCGAATCGTGGTCACCGTGCGGCTGTCGGGGCTGAACGCCATGTCGGCGATGTACGCGCCGGATCGGCCGGGCAGCGTGGCCCGCGGGTGATCAGCGGACAGGCTGTGCACGCGGATGGTGGGGTCCGTGTTGCTGCTGGTGATCAGGGTGCGGCCGTCCGTGCTGAGGGCCACGCTCATGACTCCCCGTCCGTGGTGGCCGGCGGTCACGGTGGTCCGTACTGTTCCGGAGGCGGTGTCCCACAGGCGTACCGCGTCCCCCGGGCCCGGGAGGGCGAGAGTCCGTCCGTCCGGAGCGAAGGCCACCCCGTGCGATCCGACGGGCGCGTCCTCGATCGTGCGCCGGACGAGGCCGGTGGCCGTCTCCCGCAGTTGCACCGAACCGTCGTCGCGGACGACCGCGTACGTCTGACCGTCAGGGCTCAAAGCCACCTCGGTGCCCTTGATCTGTCTGTCGTAGGAAGTCCGGGTGCGGCCGGTCGTCACCTCCCACACCCGCACCCGTCCGTTGAGGCTCGCCGCGGCGACGGTGTGTCCGTCAGAGCCGAAGGCGACCGCCTGCGGGTCGGGGTGGTTGCTGAAGGTGCGGCGCGTGCGGCCGGTGGCCACGTCCCACATTCGTACGACCGCTGGGGAGGAGGCGGCCAAGGTACGACCGTCGGGGCTGAAGGCCATCCCGCGTACCGCACCGTCGGGGACGGCGAAAGCTCTGATCTTCCTGCCGCTCGCCGGATCCCACAGGGTGACTCGCGCGCCGGTGCCACCGGAGGCGGCGACGGCGAGGGTTCCTCCGTCGGGACTGAACACCGCGGCCTCGCCGGCTTCGTTGCCGGTGTCGCCGGTGAGGGTGGCTCGGAGGCGGCCTGTGGGCAGGTACCAGATCCGTATCCTGCCGTCTGTGCTGTGGGTGGCGAGGGTGTGTCCGTCCGGGCTGAGGGCGACGGAGTCCACGGGCTCGGTGCCGCTGGTCAGGCGCTTGCGCAGCGGTAGCGCGGCGGCTGCGTAGAGGGCGGCGGTGGCCTCGCGGGTCGGGCTGGTCCGGTAGGCGTGCACAGCGAGCAGAGCGGCGAGGTCGGGTTCGGAGGCCAGCAACGCGCCGGACTGGGCGGCCAGTTGCCGGGACTGGGCCATGTGCTGGGCGGTGACCGCGCTCCGCCACTGCCCCACGGCAAGGCCCGCGGCGACGAGGGCGAGGCACAAGGCGGCGGTGACCGCGGTGAGCACCAGCCGGTACCGGCGGCGGCCCTTCTGCTCGTGGTCACGGCTGGCGTCGAGAAAGGCGTGTTCTACGTCGGTCAGGTCCTCGCGCGGTGAGCCACCGAAGTGCTCCTGGGCGGCGGCGAGCCTGCTGCCCCGGCTCAGCGCGCCCTTCTCCCGGCCCAGTTCCTGCCAGGCGTGGGCCGCCTCGGTCAAGTGCCGGTGCACACGCAGGCGTTCGCGGTCTGCGTCGATCCATCCGCGCAGCCGGGGCCACGACGAGATCAGGGCCTCGTGGGCCATCTCGACCGTGTCGCCGTCCAGGGTGAGCAGCCGTGCCCCGGCGAGTGCCTCCACCACTGTGGCGGTGTCGTCCCGGCCCGTGCCGGGCAGTTCCGCGCGCCGGACGGGACGGCGGGTGTCGGGGGTGCCGTCACCGGGGGCGATCAGACGCAGCAGCACCCGGCGGGCGGCTGCCGCTTGGCTGTCGCTGAACCGGCCGTAGACCTCCTCGGCGGTCTTGGCGATCGCGCCGTCCAGGCATCCGACCGCCTCGTAGCCCGCCATGGTCAGCGTCTTGCCGCGGCGGCGGCGCCAGGTCTCCAGCAACGCGTGGGACAGCAACGGCAGTCCGCCCGGGGCGTCGGCGACTTCCTTGACCAGCCGGGCGGTGAGGGCGCGCTCCACGGTCAGTCCGGCGGCCGTGGCCGGTTTGACGACGGCGTCGCGCAGTTCCGCCTGGCTCATCGCGCCGGCCAGGAGGTTGGCGTCGCGCAGTGCGTCGGCCAGGTCGCGGTGCTCGGCGCAGCGGCCGTAGAAGTCACCGCGCACCGCCAGGAGTACCCGCAGGCGGCTGTCGGGCTGCCGTGCGGTCAGCAAAAGGTCTATGAAGCGAGCGCGTTCGGCCGCGTCGTGGCAGAGGGTGAAGACCTCTTCGAACTGGTCGACGATCACGACGGTGTCCGCTTCGGCGCCGCCGTCGCGGGCCGTCGCGGGGGTGAGGAGGGGTGCGTGGCTGTGGGCGGGGCGTGCGCCGGGTGTCAGGATGCGGATCGCGGCCGGGCGCAGGTCCGGTTCATGGGCGCTCCGGAGAGCGGGTATCAGGCCTGCCCGCAGCAGCGAGGACTTGCCGCTGCCGGAGGGGCCGAAGACCGCGGCGAACCGCCGGCCGCGCAGCAGGTCGACCAGGTCGGCGGTGAGTTGGTCCCGGCCGAAGAACAGGCCGCTGTCCCCGGTCTCGAACCGTGCCAGGCCCCGGTACGGCGTGAGTGATCCGTCGTCTTGGCCGTAGCCCTCACCTGCCGACTCCTCCACCGCCTCCTTCCACCGCGCCTCCCATTCCGTCAGGTCTCCCCCGCACGCCCCCGCATAGGCCAGCGCCACCCCCAGCGTCGGCAACTGCTCCCCCGCCGCCGCCTGCGACAGCGTGGTCACCGAGTAGCCCGCCCGCTGAGCCAGCGACCGGTAGGTGATCCCGCCCGCCTCCACCCTCAGCTTGCGCAACTCGGACGCGAACCGCTGCGCCGGACCCGCAGCCGGATCCAACGGCACCTCACGACGCCCCGCCACACCTTCCCCCTTCTGCTGCTCCCTCCATCACAACGGGCAGCCGACGCATGCACCTCAATGACACCCGAAAAGGCTCGCGCGCCCCGCTGCATTGTTCGGCCGCCAGGGCGGCCCTGCCGAACAATGCCCCGGCCGCTGGACTCGGGGTGGTGAGCGGCCCGGTCGGCCGGACGGAGTTGGCCCTCCGTGCGGACGACACCGGCAGCCGCCTCGCGACCAGCCCAACGCACACCTCATCGCAGAGGACTTCGCCCCGCATGGAATCCCGACCCCCCACCCCTACCTCGAACCCCTCACTTCCCGTCGCGTCACGATTACCAAGAAGCGTCACGGCGGTCGGTCCATCGCGGTTGGGCTGGCTGGACGCGTTGCGCGGCATCGCCGCACTCGTCGTGGTGTTCGACCACTCCTCGTACACCTTCATGGCCGACTTCCGGCGGGAGTTGATGCCGCAGTTCAACACGAGCCGCTACGCCATCATGGTGTTCTTCCTGGTGAGCGGCTACGTCATTCCCGCTTCGCTGGAACGCCGGGGGTGCGTCCGGACGTTCTGGATCGGACGGATCGTCCGCGTGTACCCGTTGGCGGCGGCTGTCGTCGCCATGCTCCTCGCCGCCCACCTCCTTGGCGTTGCGGAGATCCGGGACTTCGGCGGGCAGAGCGCCACCACCGTGATCGTCGCCCATGCCACGATGCTCCAGGAGTTGCTGGGCACGCCCAATCTGCTGCTCGTGCTGTGGACGCTCTCCTACGAGATGTCCTTCTACCTGCTGGTCGTCGCTCTCTTCACGGTCCGCCTGCACCAGCGGTCCGCGGCGGTCGCGGTCGTCCTCGCCGTGCTCGCCGCTGTCAGCGTGACGGCTGGGGTGATGCTGCCGGCCTCTTCGCTGTCCGGCCTGGTCGGCACCGGGCCGCTGATCGGGTTCGCCTCGATCGCCATGGCGGTCGCCATCGGCTGTGCGAGCGCCAGGTCACCCGTGGTCCGGGGGTTCGGAGGTGTGGTGGGCGGAGTGCTGGCGCTGCTCCTGGTCTTGTTCAATGGCACGGTCCCACTGTGGGAGGGTCTGGTGATCCTCGCCGTGATGTTCCTCGGCACCGCCGTCTACCGTGCCGAGCACGGTCAGGGCACATGGCGCCGTGCGGCCGGCGCTGCTGTGACCGTGGTCGTCTGTGCCGTGGGGAGTGCGTACTGGTACGGCAACGGCGACCACTTCGTACAGCGCGGCTGGATCATCGCGTTCCTGATGGCTGTGCTCACCTTCGGCGCTGGTCTGTTGGTGCGCCGTCGGCGGATTCCGCGGTTGCTGACGGGACTTGGCACGATCAGCTACTCGGTCTATCTGGTGCATCCGGTGCTGCTGGCGGTGATCGACGGCACGGTCGGCCGACGGCGGCAGGACAGTCCCGTGCTCGAAGTGGCGTTCTTCGCTGCGCTGTTGCCTCTGTGCCTGCTGACCTATCGCTGCGTTGAAGTGCCCGGTCAGGCGTGGGGCCGGAGATTTGCCCGCTCGCGGCCTGGTGGTTGCCCTCGGGGTCTGCCATAACCACCCAGGGCCCACATCCGTCCTCGTGCGGTCGGGAGGCTCAGTCGTGCAGACGCGCCTGCCTCAGGCCACTGGGCAACGCCGACGTCACCGTTCCCTGATACGCCACCACCACCAGCGTCCCGCCGTCCATTCGCTCGCCCAACCCGGGTCGGGGAGCGTACGGCGTTCGTACTCCCTGTCGATCCGCTCGACCAACCGGCCCAGATCCGCTCGGGCTCCTGCGGGCAGATACAGGAGGGCCACTTCCAGATCGTCTCGACCGTCCTCGATCTCGATGCCGGGGCTCTCGGCAGGGCCGGACAGATAGCGTCCCGGTTGTTTGAAGGCCCACTCGAACCGGCTGAGAGCATCGGCGACGGCGTCCGGCCAGAGATACTCGGCCTCAACACGTCGCACTGCGGCCCGAGTTCGCGCTGATACGCCTGGGATCCGACGGACCGGTATGTGCTTCGGTGGCCGCCACCGCTCGACGCGGACGGCCTTCGGGCGCCTACGCGGCATAGCCCTTTCTGATCAGAACCATGTCGGCATTCTGCCACGGCCCACGCTCTCGGAGAGGCTGGCGACTTGATACCCAATCGAGGCTGCCCGCCCTGGCGGTTTGACGGGTGGGTGATCAACAGGCCGCGGGCCGCGCGTTCACGCGCAGGCGGGTCACAGGCCCAGGCGGCGCAGCGCCACCGCGACATGGCCCCGCAACGTACGGTCCCAGCCCTCAACGGCACCGGAGACCGCGACCGCGTCGGCGTGCACCAGGACGGTCAGTGCCGCGTCGGGCAGTGCCGCCGACTGTCGGCGGGCCAGGGCGATCGCGGCCGTGACCCGTAACACCTCGTCGGACGAGGCAAGGCACGTCGTCAGGGCTCCGAGTTCATCGGAGCCGGGATGTCCGGGCAGGAAGACAAGGGCGAGGTTCGCCGACGCCCGTGCTTCAGCGGCGTCGCACGGCACGGCGGCGAGCGCGCGCGACAGCCCGGGCACCGGGGCGAACCAGACCAGCAACGCCGCCGCGAGGGTCGCCACGGCGGGGTCGGGATCGCGCAGCCAGCTCAGGAAGGAGGCCGTATGACGCTCGGCCGCACGGTATGCCTGGGCGGCCCAGCGCAGTGCCACGGCGTCGGCCATGTCGGCGACGGCATCGATGTCCGGGTCCTCCTCCTCGAAGAGAACCCTGAGGACGGCGTCCTCGTCCGCCGGGCGCACCAGGTCGGCCTCGGCGAAGGCCCGCGCGGGGTTGAAAGGCAGTTCGTCGTCGGACAGGTTGCCGATGGCGACGGCGTGCAGCAGGTGGAGGACGGTGTCCCGGCCGGGCGTCGAGGGAGTGTCGACGAGGGCGACGAGCGGAGCCACCACATGCGCGCTGACGGGCCACCGGGTGCCCTGGTGGCAGACGCTGCCGAAGAGGGCCGACCGGGCCGCGCGGCGTACGGCCGGGTCGGAGTCGGACAGTGCCGCCAGCTGCCCCGGGACGTCCACCGCCCGGCCGTAGGCGTGGTGAAGGCCGGCCCAGTCGGTCGGCGGTGAGATGCTCACGGACCCCTCCCGCACTGTCGACATGTCTCCCCCACCACTTGTCCCGGAGAACAACCGTCTGATCGCGGACGGCTGGCCCTCGGCGTTCGCCGCATGGACCGCCCTGGTCGAGCAGAGAAACGCGTGGGGCCCGTCCGCACTTGCGGACAGGCCCCAGATCGAGCGCCGGGCAGGCCTTGCACCTGCATTTCCCCGCAGGAAGCGGGGCGTCTTTCCTTAGACGACCAACGCATTGCCGACCAACCAGAGTTGTGGCGACCAGCTCGTGATCAAGTTTAGCGCATGTGGCGGGAGGTAATCACCACCCGCCAGGGCGGTCACGCCCCGAAACCTAGGTGCGTGCGGCCTCCGAGACCCCTATCGTCCCGCCCATGCATGCGACGCCGACCCGCCGGCCGCTCACGCTCCAAGACGCCCCGGCCCTGGCCCAGTTGTTCGCCGCGGTGGAGGCGACCGACGGCACCGACGAGCACTACGACACCGAGGACCTCGCCGATGAACTGGGCGACCCACGCATCGAGTTGCCCACCGACTCGGTGGGAGTGTGGTCCGACGGCGAGCTGATCGGTTACGCCAAGGCGACGGGGTTGCCGGACGCGACCGACGTGCACCTCGTGTACGTCGAAGGGGCGGTGCGACCCGACGCGCGCGGGCAGGGCGTCGGTGCCGATCTGGTGAAGTGGCAGGTGACCCGGGCGGCGCAGCTGCATCGCGAGCGGTTTCCCGACCTGCCGGGCGAGGCGCACCTCCAGATCCACGCGCCGAACACCGCCAAACGGGACCTGTATCAGGGAGCCGGGTTCCAGGCGCGGCGCTGGTTCTTCGACATGCGTCAGGCGCTGGACGGCGACGCGATCCCGGTGACCACCCCGGCGGGTGGGCTGCGCGTCGTCCCCTTCACCGCGGCGTACGACGACGCGACCCGGTCGGCGCACAACGAGGCGTTCCGCGAGAACTGGGGTCACACCCCGATTACCGCGGACCGGTGGCGTCACGGCACCACCGGTGCCCGGTCGTTCCGGCCCGACGTGTCGTTCCTGGCGCTGGACGGGGACGAGGTCGCCGGGTATCTCCTCAGCCACGAGTACGACGCCGAGACCACGATGACCGGCATCCGCGAGTGCTGGATCGACCGGCTCGGCACCCGTCCGGCCTGGCGGGGCAGCGGCGTGGCCACCGCGTTGCTCACGAGCTGCCTGCGGGCCGGCCAGGAGCAGGGCTATCGCAGAGCCGGTCTGAACGTGGACAGCGCCAATGCCAACGGTGCGCTGCGCCTGTACGAGCGGTGCGGGTTCCGCACCCTGCACACGTGGATCGGCTACGTACGGCCGCTGTAGCGGTGTGCTCCTTTCGGCCATTTGCTGGCAGCGGTCTCACAGCAGGCCGAGGTCGCGGGCGCGCAGGGCCGCCTGGGTGCGGTCGCGCAGGGCGAGGCGGCTGAGGATGCGGGAGATGTGGTTCTTGACGGTGCCTTCGCTGAGGTACAGCTGCGCGGCGATCTCCCGGTTGGTGCGGCCGCGTGCCACGAGCCGCAGGATGTCGAGTTCGCGCGGGCTGAGGGCGGGGGCGGGGCCGGCGGCGGCCGGGTCGGGTGCGGAGTGGGGCAGGGCGGCGGCGAGCCGGGCGGCCACCGTGGAGTCGAGTTGGGTGACTCCGGCGTGCGCGAGGCGGATCGCGTGCGCGAGTTCCTCGGCCGGCAGGTCCTTGAGCAGATAGCCGCTGGCTCCCGCGCGCAGCGCCTGGACGACGTACTCCTCGTCGTCGAACGTCGTCAGCATCACGACCCGGCACTCCGGTGCCCGGCCGCGCAGCACGGCGACGGCCTCGACGCCGTCAAGTTCCGGCATCCGTACGTCCATCAGCACGACGTCGGGCCCCAGTTCCACGGCCTTCTCCACGGCTTCCCGCCCGTTGACCGCCGTACCGACGACGGTGATGCCCGGTCGGATGGAGAGCAGTGCGGCGATGCCGTCGCGGATCAGCTGCTGGTCGTCCACCACCAACACCCGTACCGCCGTGGGTTCCTGGCTCACCGCTCGCCTTCCCGCCGCGGGACGACGACCGTGAGTCGGGTGCCTGCGCCCGGGCTGCTGTCGATGTCGACGCTTCCCGCGACCAGGTGCACCCGTTCGCGCATGCCGGTCAGGCCGAATCCGGGGGTGGCCCGGTCCGGTGCGAAGCCGCAGCCGTCGTCGGTCACCGCCAGGTGCGCGGTGTCTTCGGTCAGCCGGACCGCCACGGACACCCGCGAGGCCCGCGCGTGGCGCAGCGCGTTGGTCAGCCCCTCCTGCGCGGCCCGGTACAACGCGGTCAGTGCGGCCGTGCCGTAACCGTCCTCGTCGCCTGTCACCTCCACGCTGACGCACGGCCCCGCGCCGTCGTCGCGCGCCCATCCCGCGAGCGCGGCCGACAGTGAGGGGCGCGGTGTGTCGTCGCGCAGCGCGCGCACCGACTGGCGGACGTCGCCGAGGGCCAGCTTCACGGACTGTCTGGCCTCGGTCATCGCCCGTCCGGCCGCGTCCGGGTCCAGCACGCGGAACTCCGCCGCGATCTCCAACTGCACCGAGATCGCGGTGAGATGGTGGCCGAGGCTGTCGTGGATGTCGCGGGCGAGCCGGTTGCGTTCGGTCGCCGCGGACAGCTGCGCGACCCGTGCGGCGTATTCCTGGAGTTCTCGCCGGGCGCGTTGTTCGCCTACGGCGACGGCGGCCATCGAGATCGCGAGCACCAGGCCGACGCCGACCATGAGGAGATCGGACACGTACTCCATGTCGCGGTACCAGGCGGGGGCTGTCAGGAGAAAGCCGGTGAGCAGTCCGGCCAGGCACAGCGCCCCCAGGACGAGCGCCGTCGTGCGGCCGAACGCGAAGTAGGCGGTGAACGGCAGGAGCACGAACAGGACTTGGGACAGTTCCGACGCGTCCAGGGCGACCACGGCGCCCGTCAGCCCGCACCGCGCGAGCAGCATCGGCACCCGTGGCAGGTTCCGGCGGCGCTCCGCCAGGTCCAGAGCGCACAGGGCAGCGAGCCCGGCGACGAAGCCGGCCGTGCGCCAGGACAGCAGACCGGGGCCGGCGCCCAGATCCGCCGCCAGGTAGTAGACACCGCCGAGGAAGACCGCGCCGTACAGCAGCGGTGACACCCACGGCACGGGCACATACGCCGACATGCACACCCCCACCCCCGACGCCACCGCCAGGCTAGGCCGAAGGCGCATGCCGGGCGACACCTACGGGAGAACTCCGTCCGGGGCCGACGAAGGATGGACGAACGGCACATGCCGAACGGCACCCCGACGACCCCGGGTGCCGTGACCTCCCGCCTCGGATGTGGCCGCTCGGCAACTGCCCCGACCGGCTGCCGACTTCCTACGGTGTCGGCCTGACCTGCCCCTCGACGAACCGGAGTTGGCTCTCATGGCCCTACCGCTGAGCACCGCGCCCGCCTCCGCCCGACTCACCCGATTCGGCGCCCTCTGCGGGGTGCTGTCCGGCCTGCTCATCGCGCTGCCCGCCGCCGTCGAGGCTTTCACCGGCGAAACCGCCGCGACCAGCCTCCTCCTCGCCCTCTCCCCCGCCCTCGCCCTGCCCTTCCTCACCGGGCTCCACCACTGGCAGAGCCCTGTCACCGGTCGCTTCGGAGAGACCGCCTACCTCGTGAACCTCGTCGGCCTGGGTCTGTTCGGCGGGGCCGCGTTCACCTCGAACCTGGTGCTCTACTACCTCGACGACGACGTCATCGAAGCGGAACTGACGGGCCCCACCATCCCCGTACTCCTCGGCTCAGCCGTCGTCTTCGCCGTGGGCTGCGCCCTGTTCGGGGCGGCGACGATCCGCGCGCGCATGCTGCCGAAGGTCCCGGCGTGGGGGTACGCCGTCGCCCTGCCCCTGTTAGCTTTCCTGACCGCGCTGCCCGAATCCGTGCTCACGAGCGCACTGCACCTCGTCGTCGGCATCGTCCTGGTCTGGCTCTCCACGGCCCTGTGGCAGTCCGCCTCGGCGAACGACCGTCCCTCTGTCTCGGCGTTCACCAGCTGATCCCGGCCGCCACCGGCAGATGGTCGCTGCCGGTGGCCGGCAGCACCCACGAGCTGTCCGGCTCCACTCCTCGGACCAGGATCTGGTCGATCCGTGCCACCGGGAACGTCGCCGGCCAGGTGAAGCCGAAGCCGTCCCCGGCCGTGTCCTGTGCCGAGCGCAGCCGCGAGGTGATGCCGGCGAGCGCGCGGTCGTCCATGGTGCCGTTCAGGTCGCCGAGCAGCACGACCCGCTCGTTCTGTTCGGCGGCGACGGCCTTGGCGAGGGCCTGCGCGTTCCTGTCCCGCGAGTCCGTCCAGAAGCCCGTCCTGGGAGTCACCCGTACGGACCCCAGGTGGGCGACGTACACGGCGAGGGGCCCTTGGTCGGTGGCGACCGTGGTGCGCAGCGCCCGGTTGTAGGTCATCTTCACGTCGGCCGGCTTGGCATCGCCGAGCGGCCCGTAGTCCATCTCGGTGTCGACCGCCCGGGTGTCCGACAGCGGGAGCTTGCTCCACAGTCCGACCGTGCCCTGGACCGTGTGGTGCGGGTACGCGTTCGCCAGGCCCTTCTCGTAGACGGCCCGGTCCTGCGGGGTCAGCTCCTCCAGTGCCAGCACGTCCGCACCGGAGGCGGCCAGGTCGCGGGCGGTACCGGCCGGGTCGGGGTTGTCGGCGCCGACGTTGTGGCTGGCCACGGTGAGGTCACCGCCCGCGTGGGACTTGTCGCCGAGCAGCCCGCCGAAGAGGTTCAGCCAGACCGTGACCGGCAGCAGCAGGGCAACCACCGCGGAGGCGGAGCGGCGCCACAGGGCCGCGGCCAGCAGTACCGGGATGAACAGGCCGAACCACGGCAGGAAGGTCTCCACCAGGCTGCCGAGGCCCCCGATCCGGTTGGGGATCTTCGCGTGCAGCCCCAGGAGCAGGCCGAGCAGCAGCGCCAGCGCCGCGAGCACCGGGCCGCGCTTCCACGGCTCCGGCCGGGAGCCGATGCGGATCGCCCATTGGACGGCCGTGCGCCACGTCGAGGCGCCGGAGTCCTGGCGGATGCCCGCGGGCGGGGCGGCGGTGTCGGTCTCCTGGCCGCCCGCACCGCTCTGTCCGGTCTCCGCCGGGTCCGCCTGCGCCATGGTCTGTCCTCGATCACTGCTGGTCACTGCTGCATCCTGGGGTCCTGGGTGGGGTCGGCATACATGCGCGGGCAGTCCCGGGTGATCGCCTCGGTGCGCAGTTCGTAATGCCAGGGTTCGTTCTCGTAGATCTGGCACAGGCCGTACTCGGCGCCGTGCGCGGACAGCCACGCCGTCGCGTCGGAGCGTCCGATGTCGACCGCGTCCCCCGACACGTGGGGAGACGTCGCCGCGGTGGCCACCCATCGGGCGGCTTCCTCTTCGGATCCGTACTCGGAGACCGCCTCGCGAAGAAGCTGCTCCTGGTACTCCGGGGAACGCCAGCCGCTGTTGACGTAGAACACCACGCCGGCGTCCGCCGCGGCCTCGCGGAGGGCCTTGAGCAGATCCGGGTCGAGGTTGGTCACGGCCGGAATCGTGTCGTCGAAGACCGTCACACCGTCGGGGACGGCACCGCCGGCCTCGCCGAGCCCGCCACGGTGCTCACTGCGGTGAGGGCTCGTGAGCGATGCGGTCGAGGGAGGTAAGGGAGGCGCGGAGGACGAGGACTTCGTCACCTGGCGGCCGAAGGCCGCGGTGAGCCCCGCTAAGACGACGAACAGGCCGACGACAAGGAGCCATCGCATCCGGTGGGTCGGTGTTCGTGCTGGTGGTGGGGTTCGCGTCATACCGCCACTCAAGGCGGCGTGGTGTTGCCGGCACGTATGCGGTTTTCGATATGCCGACGATATGTGCGGCCTCGTAGCCTCGGAGCATGCGTGTGCTGATTGTCGAGGACGAGCCCTATCTGGCCGAAGCCATTCGCGACGGTCTGCGTCTGGAGGCGATCGCGGCCGACATCGCGGGTGACGGCGACACCGCTCTGGAACTGCTGAGCGTCAACGCCTACGACATCGCCGTCCTCGACCGCGACATCCCCGGCCCGTCCGGTGACGAGATCGCCACCCGCATCGTCTCCTCCGGCAGCGGCATGCCCATCCTCATGCTCACCGCGGCCCATCGGCTCGACGACAAGGCCTCCGGCTTCGAGCTCGGCGCCGACGACTACCTCACCAAGCCCTTCGAACTCCAGGAGCTCGCGCTCAGGCTCAGAGCACTCGACCGCAGACGTGCCCACAACAGGCCTCCCGTGCGGGAGATCGCGGGGCTGCGGCTCAACGCGTTCCGCCGAGAGGTCTACCGCGACGGCCGCTACGTCGCGCTGACCAGGAAGCAGTTCGCGGTGCTCGAAGTCCTGGTCGCCGCCGAAGGCGGTGTCGTCAGCGCCGAAGAGCTACTGGAACGCGCGTGGGACGAGAACGCCGACCCGTTCACCAACGCCGTGCGCATCACCGTCTCGGCGCTGCGCAAGCGGCTCGGCGAACCCTGGATCATCGCCACCGTGCCGGGCGTCGGCTACCGCATCGACACCCGACCAGAGGCCGGCCACGAGGGGCGAGACCATGGATAGGGCGCCCGGCGTGAGCGTTCGCCTCAAGCTCACCCTCAGCTACGCCGGATTCCTCATGGTCGCCGGCGCCCTGCTGCTCGCCGCGGTGTGGGTCTTCCTCCTCCGTTACGTCCCCGACCGGGCCATGCTCATCAACCCGGACGAAAGGCCCACGGGCGGGGTCTTTCCCATCCGGTCCGTTCTGCTGAGCGTCTTCGCTCCGAGGGCGTTCGCGGTGCTGGCGTTCCTGCTGGTGTTCGGTCTCGTGGGCGGGTGGCTCCTCGCCGGGCGGATGCTCGCCCCGCTGACCCGCATCACCGCGGCGACCCGCCTGGCCTCAACCGGATCGCTCTCCCACCGGATCCTGCTGCCGGGCCGCAAGGACGAGTTCCGCGAACTCGCCGACGCCTTCGACACCATGCTCGTACGACTCGAAGAACACGTCGCCGAACAGCGCCGATTCGCGGCCAACGCCTCTCACGAGTTGCGCACCCCGCTGGCGATCTCGAAGTCGCTCATCGACGTGGCCCGTAGCGATCCGACACACGACACCGGCGAGATCATCGAGCGCCTCCATGCCGTCAACACTCGGGCGATCGACCTCACCGAGGCGCTGCTCCTGCTCAGCCGTGCCGGCCAGCGGTCCTTCACCCGGGAACAAGTCGACCTGTCCCTCCTGGCGGAGGAGGCCACCGAGACCCTCCTCCCTCTGGCGGAGAAGCTCGGTGTCACCATCGAGACCTCCGGCGAGATCGCCCCCGCCGACGGCTCACCCGCGCTGCTGCTCCAGCTGACCATGAACCTCGTGCACAACGCGATCGTCCACAACCTGCCGGGACAGGGCACCGTGTCGGTGGACACCAGCGTCCGTCCCAAGAGTGTGGTGCTCACGGTCGAGAACACCGGCGACAAGCTCACCCCGCAGGTGGTCTCCACGCTCACCGCGCCATTCCAGCGGGGCACCGAGCGCATCCACACCGACCACGCGGGCGTCGGCCTCGGCCTGGCCATCGTCGACACCATCGCCCGGGCACACGACGGAACGCTCACCCTCACGCCGCGAACCGGGGGCGGGATCAGCGTCAGTGTGGAACTGCCCCGGTCTCCCCGCACGCCGGCGGGTGACGCATCGGCGAACTGACGCGTCGGCCTGACCGGCGACATGCCTGCGGCCGCCACCGCCGACCTGTGGTCGGAACGCGTACGGCTCACCGGCGCGCAGGCCGTCGCCTCGTACGCCGACGGTCCCCTGGCCGGCCACCCGCCGTCACCCGCCACCGGATCGGCAGCGGCACCGCCTGGTATCTGGGCACCCACCCCGACCAGGACACTCTCGCCGCCCCGCTCCACCGGATCCGCCAGGAGGCCGACGTGACACCGGAGCACCAGGTCCCCGCCGACATCGAGGTGGTCCGTCGGCGCGGCGCGGACGCCGACTACCTGTTCCTCATCGACCACACCGGCAAGGGAGCCGAAGCACCCGCGGAAGGCGTCGAACTCCTCACCGCCACACCGGTCACCGGAAGCGTCACGGTCCCACCGGGAGGTGTCGCCGTCGTCCGCGAGCCCCGCTGAATCGTTCGCGGACGTCCCCGAAACGCGGCACCACACCATGTGCGCGGCCCGGACGCTTCCACAGCGCCGGAGTCGCTGACCGGTCGCGAGAGGCGAGCGAGACCGCCTTTCACGTCGGGGCGGCGGCAGCCAGCGTTCGGGTGCAGCGGGTCGCCCACGAGGCGTTGAGAGATGGTCGGTCTTCCGAGCGCGCGTTGACGTCGTAGGCCGTGACCGGCCCGCCATCGCGTGCTGCCCTTGATGTTGCGGCACAGCGAGCCTTCTCCCGCCTGGACCGCCGACGCGTCTGTGGGGTGCACGGTGGCAGGCCTCATTGTCGGCGACCCGAGGGATCCCCGTCCCGTCCGCCTGGCGTACGCGCCCGGCGATGGTGCTGATGGGCGCGGGCCGGACCCTTGCCCTGGGGGCGCCGATCACGAGATCCAAAAGCGCATTGACAGGTCTCTGTCGACATGTTGCGATGAGGCGCTGCTCAGCCGGATCCGCGTCTCGTCGCACACCGCTCGGGCACCGGATCGGCGGCCACCAGAACGGGGGCAGTGCCCCTTAGTACAGAGCGAGGAACCATGCCGCAGCGTGCTGCGACCATCGTCGGCGGCGGCATCGGCGGGCTCGCGGCGGCCATCGCCCTGCACCGCCGGGGCTGGCGCGTCGAAGTACTGGAACGCGCCCCGGAGTTCACCGAGATCGGCGCCGGCATCTCCCTGTGGCCGAACGCGCTGCGCGCACTGGAGGTGCTCGGCCTGGCCGACGACGTCCGGTCACTGGGCGCCGTCGAGGCCGCAGGCGGCGTGCGCGACCGCCGGGGCCGGTGGCTGTCCCGCACGGACAACGCGGAACTGGCACGGCGCTTCGGCCACCCCTTGACGGTCCTGCACCGCGCCGACCTGCTGAGGGCGCTCACCCAGGCGCTGCCCGCCGACAGCCTGCGGCCGGGCAGCGAGGTGTCCGCGGTCCACGACGACGACGGCCGTCCCGTCGTAGCCCACCGCGGGGGCGAGTCCCGGCCCGACCTCGTCATCGGCGCCGACGGGCTGCGCAGTGTGGTCCGGCGCGCCCTGTGGCCCGACGCGGCCGGCCCCCGGTACGCCGGTTACACCGCCTGGCGCATGGTCACCGTGCCCCTCCCCCGGCCGCTCTCCGAAGGCGCGGCGACCTGGGGCCGAGGGGAGAGGTTCGGTTACACGGCGCTGCCGGGCGGGCGCATGTATTGCTTCGCCACGGCGTCCCTGCCCGCCGGAGGGGTCTCCGGCTCCTCGGAGTACGCCGAACTGCTGCGCAGGTTCGGGTCCTGGCCGGACCCCGTCCCCGCCCTGCTGGCCGCCGTCCCCGCGGACGCGGTGCTCCGCCACGACCTGTACGACCTGCCGCCGCTCCCCTCCTTCGTGCACGGCCGCGTCGCTCTGCTGGGAGACGCGGCCCATGCGATGACCCCCAACCTGGGCCAGGGCGCCTGCCAGGCGCTGGAGGACGCGGTCACCCTCGCCCACTGCCTCGACGGCACCCCGGACGTCGCCGCCGCGCTCCGCTCGTACGACCTGCTGCGCCGCCCGCGCACCCAGGCCATCACCCGCCGCTCCGCCCGCCTCGGCGCGCTCGGCCAACTCTCGTGGCCGCCCGCGGTGTTGCTGCGCGACACCGCCGCCCGGCTGACACCGACACGGGCGACACTGCGCTCCATGACGCCGGTCCTCGGCTGGACCGCACCCGATGGCCCGATGCCCGCGACACAGAACGAGACCCACTGATGCCGGACTGGACCTATCACCCGCTGCGCCACGCGGCCGCCGCCGTCCTCGGCCGACGCCGCTCGCAGCGCACCGCGCTGGGACTGCTGGCCCGGATCGGTTCCCGCCCCGCCGGCGCGCGGCTGATCGCCCAGGGGTTCGGCCACCGTCATCCGCCGCGGGAACTCGCCGGGGCCGTCGCCGGCGTACCCGTGACCGTCCGCCTCGGCATATCCGTCCCGCCCTCGCTCGCCCGTGAGGCGGTCCACGCCATGCCCCCGCTCGGGGCCGGTGTCGTCGAGGTGGCGCCCGTCTCGGCGGCCGACACGGAGACCGTACGCGAGGCCGCCGAACGCCGGACGATCCCGCTGGTCGTCCGCACCTGCGACCCCGAGGTCGAGGCCGCCCTCAAGCCGTACGTGGACGGGTTCACCACCGACGACGACCCCCATCTGGTCCGCGTGTCCGACCCGTCGGTCACCGCCGCGGCCGCCGCGATCGAGGAGCCGGGCACCGTCGTCCTCGCCCGGCCAGCGGTGCTCGTCGAGTCCGGACCGGGCTGGTTCGCCCGGGTCACCGAGGCGGCCACACCGACCGCGCCCGCGCCTGGTCTACGGGACGTCGGCCGCGATCCCCGCCGCTGGCCCGCCTGGTGGTGGGCGCTGCTCGTCGGGCTCGGGATGACGGGGGCCGGACTCGGGGCCGCGGCGATCACCCTCGGGCCGGTGCTGCTCTGGTACGACCGTGACTACCTCGGCATGACGCTGCACGACCTGCACCACGCCAACCACCACCTCGTGCACTTCCTCCAGCACGACCGGATCACCATGGCCGGCACGATGGTCGCGATCGGCGCCCTCTACACCGGCCTCGCCGCGGGCGGGATCAGACGGGGCTGGCCCTGGGCCCGCGAGGTGTATCTGCTCTCGGGGGCCATCGGCTTCCCCACCTTGTTCTACTTCCTGGTCACCGGCTTCGTGGAGCCCCTGCACACGGCCACCACGCTCGTCCTGTTCCCGATGTTCGTGGCCGGGGTACGCCGCACCCCGCACCCGCCCCGCTGGCGCCTGGCCCCCGAAGGCCCGGAGCCGGAACGCCGACGGGCACTCGCCGGCCAACTCCTCCTGATCATCACGGGCGCCGGACTGTTCGTCGGTGGGGCGGTGATCTCCGTGGTCGGCCTGACCGGCGTCTTCGTGCCCACCGACCTGACCTTCCTGGGGACCAGCGCGCAGACGCTGGAAGCCGTCAATCCGCGGCTCGTGCCGTTCATCGCACACGACCGCGCGGGCTTCGGCGGCGCGCTCATGTCCGCGGCGGTGGCGATCCTCCTGCTCAGCGCGTGGGGCTGGCGACGGGGTGAGGCCTGGGTGTTCTGGACCCTGACCACGGCGGCCGCCGCCGGCTTCCTCCCCGCCGTCGTCGTCCACGGCCTGATCCACTACACCGACTTCACCCACCTCGCACCGGTCTACATCGGCATCGCCCTGACCGGCACCGGACTGCTGCTCGCGCGTCCGTACCTCTGCGCCAGGACGCCGGCCCCGGTGAACGACTGAGCGGCGGCCTCGGCGAATCCCGCACGTCTTACGGCGGGGACGACACTTGGGCCGGCGGTCGGCGGCGCCGATGATCGCGACAGAGGTCTGGCCCGCCGCTACGGGGGAGAGCGACGGGCCAGCACCTCCACAGTGCCACAGGCGCGCATGAGATGTGCGGTGTCACAGGAATGCGGCGTCGTTCAAGGAGGCCGGAAGGCCGGAAACGCACAGTGCCCGTCCCGGACGTATCCGGGACGGGCACTGTTGTCGAGCGCCGGGCAGGCCTTGCACCTGCATCTCCCCGCAGGAAGCGGGGCGTCTTTCCTTGGACCACCAACGCACAACCGGAGACCAGGAGTTCTGGCGACCAGCTCAAGATCAAGCATAGCGGATGCTCGACAGCTGTCAGTCCTCCGCCGGGTGCACGTCCGTCACCTTGCCCTTGGTGTCGGTCTCCAGGTAGCCGGAACGGCTGTACTTGTCCGAGAGGTAGACGGACAGTCCGAACGAAGGGTTGAAGACGTTGGGTTGGCGCACCAGCACATAGCGGGTCTCGACATCCTTGACGTTGAGCTTCTTCTCCGCCTCCTCCAAAAGGGCGGGAATCCTGTCCCAGTTGAAGTCTTCGGCGGCGAAAGGCTTGTAGCCACTCATCAGCTTGCCGTCGATGATGCCCTTCTCCGCACCCGTACCGGGGCGGTAGTCGTACGACTCGTACGCGGTGTCACTGCCGTCGACCATCACCTGGGCCAGCACGTAGTCGTCGTAGACGGAGAAGCTGCCGAACCTCTTCCGGCCGCTCTCCTTCTCCAACTCCCTGATGGCGATGCGGATGTTGGCGGGGGTGAGCATGCTCCCGGTCGTGGTCTCCTGGGAATCCGAGCCGGTGGAGGCCGAGCTCGGTGTCGGCGTCGAGGCCGAGGTGGGTGTCGAGGACGACGAGGGCGTGGAGGGGCCGCCCGTGTTCAGGTCGGCGGTGCCGCCGTCCAGGGGCAGCAGCCACCACAGCAGGGCTACGGCTCCGACGAGCGAGGTGCCCGACAGGCTCAGCAGGACCGGGCGGCTCGGGGTGCGTCGGCGTGGTGCTCGGGTGGGAGCGGTGACCGAATGGGGCGTTATCGGGGGTCCGAATCCAGGTGGGGTGGCTGTGGGCGCCGGAAATGCGGCGTGAGTGGCAGGGGCGTCGGCGTACGAGGGGCCCGCGGGCGTGGCGGGTGCCGCCAGGGGGTACGAGGTGGGTTCGTCGCGCGGGGCCGTCGGGCCGGTCGTCGGCTCGGCCTCGATCACGGCCAGTCTTCGGTCCAGGACTGCGGCGGAGGCCCGCGCTGCCGGGTCGCGTACGAGCACGCTCATCAGGACGTCGCCGAGGAGGCCTGCCCGCACCGGCGGTGGCACGTCCTCGTGGAGGACGGCTGCGAGGGTGGCCAGGGTGCTGCCCCGGCGCAGCGGGTGGTGACCCTCAACCGCGTTGTAGAGCATCATCGCCAGCGACCACAGGTCGGACGCGGGTCCGCCCTCATGGCCCGATATGCGTTCCGGTGCCATGAAGTCGGGTGTGCCGATGATGGAGCCGGTGGCGGTGAGGCTGCTGGTCTCGCGGATCGCGGCGATGCCGAAGTCGGTGAGGACGGGGCGCCCGTCCGGCCGTAGCAGGACATTGGCGGGCTTGACGTCCCGGTGCTGGATTCCGGCGTCGTGCGCTGCGGTCAGCGCGGCCAGTACGCCGCGGCCGATCCGTGCCGCCTCGGCCGGGGGCATCGGCCCCTGGGCCAGCCGGTCGGCGAGCGAGCCGCCTCCGACCAGTTCCATCACGATCCACGGGTAGGTGCCCTCGCCGCCGTCGACGATGTGGTGGATGGTGACGACGTTGGGATGGTCGATCCGGGCCAGGGCCCTGGCCTCGCGCAGCACACGCTCGCGCAGCATCCGCGCGGCCTCGGGGTCGTATTCGGCGAGATCGCGGTCCGGCGGGCGGACCTCCTTGATCGCCACCAGCCTGTGCAGGACCAGGTCCCGGGCCCGCCAGACCATGCCCATCCCGCCGCCGCCGAGGCGGGCCTCCAACTCGAAGCGCCCGTCGACGACTCGTCTGCCGGGGCCTCCGTCTGCCTCACTCATGGGCGGGAGCTTAGTTGGCCCCACCGACATCGTTCGACGGCCCCCGAGCGTCCGATTCGGGGCGTTACTTCTGCCGCTTCGCGGTCAGGACCGGGCGGCGTGGCGGATCGGACGGCCCGCCCGTCAGACCGATGAGCGGGCCCGGATCCCCCCGACAGGCCGCCGGCGGGCCCAACGGCCGTCCGTGCGGACCCCGTTGGTCGGCTCAGTCGAACCGCAGGATGCGCGGGGCGAAGGTGCCCTCGGGGCCGTCGGCGCGGCCTGTCGACCACACCGTCGACGTGCCCGGTACCGGCGCCAGCCGCAGCGTCCTGGAGTCTCCCTCCCCGGCCACCGCCGGTTCGCTGTACTCGGTGAACGACTGCCCGTTCCAGGCGAGGAAGTCCGGCCCGGGGACCCACGGTGGAGTGCTGCCCGGCGGGCCCCACTTCTGCGAGCGGGCCACCGAGACCCAGCCCAGTTCGCCGGACGTGGTGGGTGCCAGGGACGTGATGCCGCCGAAGTCGGTGGGCACGGTCACGTGGCTCCACTCCTGTCCGTCGAAGCGGACCAGCAGCGGCGGGATCGGCCGGCCCACCGGCCCTCCGACGAACCCTGCCGTACCCCCCGCCCACACCTCCGTCGGCGAGACCGCGAGCACGCTGCCCACGGCCGAGCGCGGGAAGCCGTCCACGATCGTCTGTTGCCACGCCTGCCCGTCCCAGTGCGAGACCGCCGCACCCGAGTTGGTCTCCCCGGCGGCCCAGACGTCGTCGGCCGCCAAGATGTGCAGGCCGTACACGGCCCCCGATGGCACCGGCACGTCCCGCCAGGCGCGGCCGTCCCAGCGCAGCAGTGCCTGGGCGCCGTCCCGTGAGCCGATCAGCCAGGTCTCGCCGCCACCGGAGACGACTCGGGTCAGCAGGACACCACGCGGCGGCCGACTCTCGCGCCAGGCGGTGCCGTCGTAGCGCAGCAGACGTGCGCCGCCCGCCGAGTCGCGGCCGACGGCCCAGACGGTGGCCGGTGAGGTGGCGGCGACGGACAGCAGTTCTCCCTGCCAGCCGATCCCGGGCAGGCTCTGGCGCTGCCAGGCGGTTCCGTCCCAGCGCAGCACCAGCGGGAAGCCCGGCGCCTCGCGGCCGACGGCGTCGGTACCGACCACCCAGGCCCGCTCCGGTCCGAGCGCCACGGCCTCGTTGAGTCCGGCCTGTGGGCGTATCTGGGCCGGGACCGGAACGTGTTGCCAGGACCGGGTTTCCGCCGTGGCCGTGGTCATGAAGGTGATGAGGGTCAGGGCGACGGCGAGGGCCGTGACGAGAAGTCTGCGTGCCATGCTCAGCCTCCCAGCCGTTCGCTCATCAGGTTCGGTTTGGAGCCGTAGATCTCAACGGTCCCGAAGGACAGCAGTGCGGACCCGGCCCTCGTCAGTGCTCTCGGTTTGACGTCGATGGCGTTCGTGCGCTCGGGGCCGTAGGAGAAGGTGGTGCGGGTGCCGTCCACCCGTGCGTACTTCGACTGGAACGCACGGTCGCTGCGCACCGGGAGCCACAGGGCGCCGTCCGGGCCGCGTGTCATGCCCTCGGTGTAGGTGTCGCCGAGTGAGGGGTAAGTGGTGCGCCAGGTATGCCCGTTGAAGGTCATCAGGTAGGTGCGGGACACTCCGTCGGTGTACTGGCTGCCGCCGATCGTGGCCCGGCCGGACGGTTCGAGCAGGATCGTGTGCACGTTGCTGTTCGACGGCAGCGGCACCTTCGCGTCCCGCCACACCGTGCCGTCCCAACGCAGGACGGTGGTCCCGGTGTTGGTGTCCGCCCAGGCCCAGGCGTCGGTGGCGGTACGCGCGGTGATGCCCATCAGGTAGAGCACACCGTCCGGGGTGGACTGTGTGGTCCAGCCCGAGCCGTCGTGGTGCAACACCTTCAGTCCGGTGTCGTCCTCACCGACAACCCATGCGGCACCCGGTACGGCGGTGAAGTCCTGGTAGGTCCACAGGGTCTGGGGCAGCGGTATTCCGCTCCATCCTCCCGCCGACCGGCGCAGGATCTCGCCCACGCCCGCGCGGTTGTGGAAGATCCACACCTCCTCGCCGACGAACCGCACCTTGCCGAGCCAGCCCAGCTCGTCCGCGCCGGGGAAGGTGGTGTCCCGGTTCCATGCCGTGCCGTCCCACCGGTACAGCATCGGCCGCAGTCCGTCGGAGGCGTGCTCGTACCCGGTCGCCCACGCCTCGCCCGTCCCGCGGGCGGCGAGATCGGACACGGTCACCGGTGGGGCGGCCGCCGGGACCGGCAGGGCCGACCAACTCGGTTTCGCAGCGGCGGCGGGCGTCGCGGCCGTGGCAGGTGACACGACCGTGGCGCACGCGAGCACCAGGCAGACGATGACTGTGCGGAGACCGTTCACAAGGACCCCCCAGTACCCGAAGGTCGCACACGGTATTGGCGTTCACCCGCCGGAGAACAGGCGGCATTCAGCCATCACAGCCGTCTGTAAACGTTTTCACCAGAGAGCTGTACAGGCGATCACGACACAACGACCGGACTGAACTCAAAGAACTCGGACCCGCCCATTGTCTTGACGCGTACGCATCACGCTGCTTCCATCGCCACCGTGTAAACGCTTCAACTCCGGACAGCTCGTCGACGATCGACGACGCGAAGGTCACGCCGGCGAGGCGGTCACGAACGCGACCGAACGAGGTCCGCGCCGACTCAATCGAGAGCAACCAAGGAGACCGTCGTGCACTTGACACATCGATGGCGAGCCGCCCGCCGGGCACCCGTCACCGTCTCAGCGGTCCTGGCCGTCTGCGCCACACTGGCCGCCGCCCCGGGAAGCGTCGCCTCACCCGGCGCGGACGCGGCAGGCGATGTGACGATCCAGGCCACGCGCATGATGGAGAACCTCGGGCGCGGGGTCGTGGCGGTGCGCTCCGGCAGCAGCCAAGTACTGGTCTCCTGGCGGCTGTTGGGCCTGGACCCGGCGAGCATCGGCTTCAACGTGTACCGGTCCACCGGCGGCGGCGCATACACCAAGCTCAACACCGCCGTCCTCACGGGCGGCACCAACTACACCGACTCCACGGCCGACTTGACGCGGTCCAACAGCTACCGCGTGGCCGCGGTCGTGGGCGGCCAGGAACAGGCGCCCAGCGGGGCCTTCACGCTGACGGCCAATCATGCGACGGAACCCGTGGTCCGTGTGCCACTGCGCTCCGGCGGTCCGGTGAAGTTCGTCTGGGTCGGCGACCTCGACGGCGACGGCGAGTTCGACTACGTGGTCGACCGGCAGACCTCGCCCCAGAAGATCGAGGCGTACAGCGGTGACGGCGACTTCCTCTGGGACGTCGACCTGGGGCCGAACAGCCAGAACCAGGACAACATCGAACCGGGGTCGTCCGCGATCGACGTGGGCCACTGGGACGGCGTCACGGTCTACGACTTCGACAGCGACGGCCGAGCCGAGGTCGCCCTCAAGATCGCCGACGGCGTCAGGTTCGGCGACGGAGCGACCTGGACGCACGCGGACGACTCACGACAGTTCATGGCCGTCCTCGACGGCCGGACCGGAGCACTGCGCAACTGGGCCGCCGTACCCACCACTTACCTGAGCGACGGCCCGATGGGCGCGCGTCTGGGGGTGGCGTACCTCAACGGCACCACGCCGAGTCTGGTCGCCTACATGAAGAACCGGCGCGACGACGGGGCGTTCAACCTGATGATGGCCGCCTGGAGATTCACCGGCAGTGCGCTGCGGCCCGAATGGACGTGGCTGCGCGGCACCCAGAACGCGCCCGACGGACACAACACCCGCGCCATCGACGTCAACGGCGACGGCACGGACGAGGTCGCCGAGATCGGGTTCGTCCTCAACGGCGACGGCTCCCTGCGCTACTCGATGGGCCCCCAGGGCATCATCCACGGCGACCGCTTCCACATCGCGGACATGGACCCCGGCCGACCGGGCCTCGAGGGCTACGGCGTCCAGCAGGACAATCCCAGTGGCCTCCTGGAGTACTACTACGACGCCGCGACCGGCTCGGTCATCTGGAAGCACAACGGCGGTCCCTCCGACGTCGGACGCGGCATGGCCGGCGACGTCGACGCACGCTTCCCCGGCATGGAGGTCTGGTCCTTCTCAGGCCTGTACAACGCGCCCACCAACCAGCTCACCGAACCGAACACCTCACTGCGGCCGTGGCCCCAACTGGGCCTGTGGTGGGACGGCGACCTCACCACGGAACTCCTCAACGACGGCAAGATCGAGAAATGGAACCCCCTCGACCCGACGACGACCGGCAGCCTCCCCCGCCTGGTCAGCACCTGGAACTACGGCGCCGTCACAGCCGCCCAGGGCGGCCCCACCCTCGTCGGTGACATCCTCGGCGACTGGCGCGAGGAGGCCGTCTACACCAACGCCTCCTACAACGAGCTGATCATCTTCACCACCAACCAGCCGACCGGCACCCGGCTCTACACGCCGGCCCACAACCCCGCCTACCGCAACGCCATGACGTTCAAGGGCTACATGCAGTCCCACCACGTCGACTACTTCCTCGGGGCCGGCATGTCTCCGGCGCCCCGGCCGAACATCGCGTACGCGGGCATCGCGGGCACCACGACAAGGGAGCCGGCCCGTGCGGCCGGCTCCAGTGGTCAGAGAGTGCTTCCCGGAGCTGGGGTTCGTCATCTAGAGCTCGTCGGGCACACACATCATGCGGTGCGCCGGTGCGACGGGTTCACCCGGTAGTGGATCGACTCCGCGGACCCGTACAGCCACGACGGCGGTGGGGGTGCGGGACGACCGGTCCGGGAGCCTCATCAGACGCCAGCGGAAGGGCTCGGGGACGTCTTTGGCGGGCATCTCCACCGTGGCGAGGCTCACCCATCGGTCGTAGCTGGTCGGGTACACCCGGATGGACGCACCGCACTTGGGGCAAGTCGGCGGTTCGATCCAGGACACGTCCTCGGGGTCGGGGTCGGGCTGCGGCGGGGCTGTGGCTCCGTCGGACACGGCCATCTCGTTCGCGAGGACGTTCCAACACGCCTCGCAGAGTCTGTTCATGAGATCGATCCGCCCGCGATCACACACGGTGGGGCTCGTCTCCCCGCATCCATGGCATAAGTTCCGTTCGCGTTCCCCTATCGCCCCCATGTGTTCGAGTGTGAGCGAACTTGACCGGATCACAGTAGGTCGCGATTTGGCCTCATTTGACGGTCAGCCGACCTCTCGCTCCTCACGTGACCGGCGCCGCTTCGGTCGAGGGGGAACGTGGTCGAGGATCACACCCACGGCGGTCACCGCACCCACGATCAACAAGGCGATGGACGTGATACGTAGCCCGCCCTCGCCGTGAAGGGCCTGGTAGCCGATCCAGGTCGCGGCTATGCAGGTCATCAGGGCATTGGCGATTCGCTTGAGGCGAGGAGCCATGCGCACTCCTGAGTCAGGTACGCCCTCCGGAACAGGGCACCTGAGTGTGGCATGGGCCTGCTGCGCGGTCGCGGCCTGGTGCAAGGAGTCGAACAGGCGGTCCGGCGAGTACGGGCGCCGGAACAGTGTGTGATCAGGCCCCAGGACGCCTCGGGCGACTGTGCAGACGGCCAGTTGGCCAACCGGGCACGAGTCTGCGCACAGCGTCATGCGGATCGTCGGTCAAGACAGTGGCTGCCCGCCAAGGCCCGTCCGACGGACGCCCCGAGGCGAGAACGTCATGGGCCCTATCCAGCCATGGCGGACGAGAGCGATCTGGGACGGCAGCGGGGACACCGGATCGATGGCCCTCCCCCGAGACCAGTTCTCCAGCAACCCCTCCGTCGTCCCGACGGCGGACACCACCATGGTCACCTTCAGTTCCCCGCCGTCGCTCCAGGTGTTCCACAGGGCCCAGCCCTCAGCCCTCGGCTCCACACCGATCCGAGCGCACACCTCCTCGTACCCCTCCTCCACCCCTGCCGGCATGACCCCGGGCTTCAGCACCGAGGCGCCGACGAGGCGGACCAGGGGCCGATCCTCCTCCGTACAGCCGTCGCCTTCGAAGTGGTAGCTGCGCAGTGTCCGAGCGAGCGCGTTCACGCTGCGCTGGAGCGGTGTCGACTCTTCGGGGTCTGCCTGGAACGAGAGCCATCCTTCGTCGGATGCCTCCACTCTGACGCGGTGGGCGAGGCGCTCGATCTCCCGGAGATGGTCCAGCTCGCTCAGCTCGGGTGAGGTCATGGCGGGAAGTCTCGCAGCAGGTCAGTCGGCACCGACACCGGTTATCGATCCGGCAAGTCCCGTCATCGACAGCGTCGCCCCCCTCCGGATGCGCGGCTGCCGGACTTGCGGGCACCCC
The DNA here is from genome assembly GCF_042894505.1 of Streptomyces sp. NPDC001536. Classification (NCBI taxonomy): domain Bacteria; kingdom Bacillati; phylum Actinomycetota; class Actinomycetes; order Kitasatosporales; family Streptomycetaceae; genus Streptomyces; species Streptomyces sp. NPDC001536. Next base: position 35,065 of record NZ_JBIAVQ010000026.1, on the reverse strand, counting down.
GGACACGGGCGGCCACGAGGGCATTGTCAGTGGTGGCAGGCAGGATGACGACCATGACGACACCAGCTGCACAGATCGTGGATGCCGCCGCCTACGCACAGGCGGTCGAGGATGCGGTGAAGGCCGCGGCCGCCTACTACGAGGGCGGCACCTCACACCTGGACGACGACGCCTACGACCGGCTGGTGCGTGGCATCGCGGCGTGGGAGGCCGAGCATCCCGATGAGGTGCTGCCCGGCTCTCCGTCGGGGAAGGTCGCCGGCGGGGCCGTGGAAGGGGATGTTCCGCACACGGTGGCGATGCTCAGTCTGGACAACGTGTTCTCGCCGGAGGAGTTCACCACCTGGACCGCCTCGCTGGCCCGGCGTATCGGCCACGACGTCACCCGCTTCAGTGTCGAGCCGAAGCTCGACGGCCTGGCGATCGCCGCCCGCTACACCCACGGCCGTCTGAGACAGCTGATCACCCGCGGCGACGGGACCGCCGGCGAGGACGTCTCGCACGCGATCGGCACCATCGAGGGGCTCCCGGAGGAGCTGTCCGAGCGGGTCACCGTGGAAGTGCGCGGTGAGGTGCTGATGACCACGGCCCAGTTCGAGCACGCCAACGAGGTGCGTACCGCACACGGCGGGCAGCCGTTCGCCAATCCGCGCAACGCCGCGGCGGGCACTCTGCGCGCCAAGGAGCGTGCCTACACCGTGCCGATGACCTTCTTCGGCTACGGCCTGCTCCCCCTGCCCGACACCCGACCGGCGCTGGCGGAGCAGCTCGGCGACAGCGCGCACAGCGAACTGATGGCGCAGGCCGCCGGGCTGGGCGTGAACACCCCCGCGACGACCGCCGTGCCCGGCAGCACCGCCGACACCGTCGAGCAGGTCCTGACGCGGGTCCAGGAGATCGCGGCCCTGCGCGCCGAGCTGCCCTTCGGGATCGACGGGGTCGTCATCAAGGCCGACCTCGCCGTCGACCAGCAGACCGCCGGATCAGGGACACGCGCCCCGCGCTGGGCGATCGCCTACAAGCTCCCCGCCGTCGAGAAGGTCACCCGGCTCCTCGAAGTCGAGTGGAACGTGGGCCGCACCGGCATCATCGCGCCCCGCGCCGCCCTGGAACCGGTGGAGATCGACGGCTCCACCATCACCTACGCCACCCTGCACAACCCAGCCGACATCACCCGCCGCGACCTGCGCCTGGGCGACCACGTCATGGTCCACCGAGCCGGCGACGTCATCCCCCGCATCGAAGCCCCCGTCGCCCACCTGCGCACCGGCGACGAACAACCGATCGTCTTCCCCGAGGTCTGCCCGCGCTGCGGCTCCGCCATCGACACCAGCGAACAGCGCTGGCGCTGCGAGAACGGCCGCAACTGCCATCTGGTCGCCTCCCTGTCCTACGCCGCAGGCCGCGACCAGCTCGACATCGAAGGCCTCGGCCACACCCGAGTCGTCCAGCTCGTCGACGCCGGCCTGGTCGCCGACCTCGCCGACCTGTTCACCCTCACCCGCGACCAACTCCTCGCCCTGGAACGGATGGGCGACACCAGCACCGACAACCTCCTCGCCGCGCTGGCCGCAGCCAAGAATCAGCCGCTGTCGCGGGTGCTGTGCGCGCTCGGGGTACGCGGCACCGGCCGGTCCATGTCCCGCCGTATCGCCCGCTACTTCGCCACCATGGACAACATCCGGGCCGCCGACGCCGAGGCGATGCAGCGGGTCGACGGCATCGGTACCGAGAAGGCACCCTCCATCGTCGCCGAACTCTCCGAACTCTCCCCGCTCATCGACAAACTCGCCGCGGCCGGGGTGAACATGACCGAACCGGGCGCCACCCCGCCGGCCCCGGCAGACGGCGACAGCACGGACACCGCGGACTCCGACGGAGACGTTCCAGGAGCGGAGTTGCCGCTGGCAGGGATGGCCGTCGTGGTCACCGGTTCCATGACCGGCGCGCTGGAGAAGCTCTCCCGCAACGAGATGAACGAACTCATCGAACGTGCCGGAGGCCGCTCCTCCTCCAGCGTCTCCAAGAAGACCACTCTGGTCGTCGCCGGAGACGGCGCCGGCTCCAAGCGAGCCAAAGCCGAAGACCTCGGCATCCGTCTGGCCACCCCGGACGAATTCGCCACGCTCATCGCCGACTTCCTCGACTGACCGACACCTGGCGCCGCGGCCGGCCTCCATCTCCAGCCGCGCCGCCGCCCCTGCGGCAGGTCGGCGGGCGTTGATCGAGCGGAGCGAGGAGCGGGTGGCGACGCCCGTCCCGGCTGACGGCGCCCTGCACATCCGCGTGCGCATGGAGTCCTCCGGATCACGGCGACGTCTTCCGCTACGAGGGCGGACCCGGGCAGATCCTCTTCAGCCATCGCGGCGCGGACTCTTCGCCGTCGAGGCGCTCACCGAGGAACTCACGTCCGGGGCGCGCCTGGTGAGCGGCAAGGGGACCTGCGACGGGGCCGGGCCCGTACCAGGTGCGGTCGCACTCGCGGTGGCAGGTGGTTCTGGTGCCGACGACGGGTTCGTCGTGCTGAGTGCGTACGGGTATGCGCCGGGTCCGGGTTGTCAGAGGTGGCACGTAGCCTCCGGTCCATGGGGATTGAGATCGATGTGGTGGTGGGTTACCCGGACGGCGACGAGATGGAGCGGGTGCTCGGGTTGGCCGAGGCGGTCGACGAGCCCGTCACTGTCACGTTCCTGTGGGAAGGGCGCGAAGAAGGGGAACGTGCGGTGCTGGTGCCCGCGGCCACGCTGGCGCTCTGGGAGCATTGGGCACCCACCACCTACTCGAAGAGTGGCGCCGGGGAGGGCGGCCAGGCTGTGGCGGAGGAGCCGGAACTGGCCCATCCGGCGAGGTTCGGAGCGTTCACTCTCTTTCGTCGGCGAGCAGGAGGGCGCACGGCGGTCGCCCGTAAGGGCGTTGTCGTCGCCGAGCTCCTGGACCCCACCGAGGCGCACTGGCTCCAGGAGAAGGCACGTAACGTCCGTCAGGGCTTCATGGATCCGAAGCAGAAGGCGGCGTTCGAGGAGTTCCTCGCCCGGCAGGCATCCCTCGATGATCAGTGACGCGCCAGGTCATGCGGCCTGCGAGGGCAGGAGCGGCGGAAGCCGGGTGCGATCCTGCACATATGAATGATCTCGGTGACGCGCACCTCCGCACCTGGACGCTGCGGTTGATGACTCTGCTCGCCGCCGACACCCAGGATCAGCTTGCCTGGCTGGGCGAGCGCGAGCTGGAGACGGAGTCCGTCGTCGAGGAGGTGGAGCTCCTCTGCCGCGTCTCCGAAGGACTTGTGGAGCGCGGGGTCTTCCGGCCCAAGGATCTGCGCGATCTTCGGGCCGTCGGCCGTCGCCTCGGCGAGATCGACACCGTCTCCCGCACCGGCCTCTGGGCCCAGGCGCTGGCCACAGATCCGGCGTGGGACGAGATACGCCCTCTCGCCCGCCGGTTTCTCCTCACGACGCTGGGTGACTGGCGCCAGCCGATGCCACGTCCCGTGCGAGCGCACTCGGGCGAGCGCTGAGCAGGTCCAGACCGCGTGTTTCGACCTCGACTCGATCAATGCCGCCAACACGGTCTCGAACATGTGTTCCCAGCTCGGGGAGTGGGGCCTCCCATGAGGGCGGGCGCCAGGACCAGCGGGCCGCTGAGCGTCCGCTGGTAAAATGGGGGCACGCTTCGACATCGCCGGGGCCCGTGCCAAGGGGTACGGGCCCCGGATCGTTCCGGGGCGCCACTTCAGGAAGGTTCCCCTCATGACCGCGAAGCCGTCGGCCTCTGGACGCTCCCGCGCCGGTACACCGCAGCGGGCGACAGCGCCGCAGGGCGACCTTTCGGCGCCGGAGACGGTGGCGCCCGGCCTGCCCCCGGCCGCGTCCTTCGACGCGCTCGAGCTGCCGTCGGAGCTGAGGAAGGCGATGACCGGCCTCGGGGTGACGGAACCCTTCCCGATCCAGGCGGCCACCCTGCCCAACGCGCTGGCCGGCCGCGATGTCCTCGGCCGGGCCCGGACCGGCTCCGGCAAGACGCTGGCCTTCGGGCTGGCGCTCCTCGTCCGGACCGCGGGCCTGCGAGCGGAGTCCAAGCGCCCGCTCGCCCTGGTCCTGGTGCCGACCCGGGAGCTCGCGCAGCAGGTGAGCGACGCGCTGACGCCGTACGCGCAGACCCTGAAGGTGCGACTGACGACGGTGGTCGGCGGGCTGTCGATCAACCGGCAGCAGGCCGCGTTGCGGACCGGAGCCGAAGTGGTCATCGCGACGCCGGGGCGACTCGCCGACCTGGTGTCGCGCCGGGACTGCCACCTGAATCAGGTGCGGATCACGGTGCTGGACGAGGCGGACCAGATGTGCGACCTGGGATTCCTGCCGCAGGTCACGGAAATCCTGGACCAGGTGCATCCCGACGGGCAGCGGCTGCTGTTCTCCGCCACGCTCGACCGCAACGTCGACCAGTTGGTCCGTGACTACCTCCACGACCCGGTGCTCGCATCCGTCGACCCGGCGGCGGGCTCGGTCACCACGATGGAACACCACGTGCTCACCATCCACCCCGCCGACAAGTACGCGACCGCGACCGAGATCGCCGCGCGGGACGGCAGGGTCCTGATGTTCCTGGACACCAAGGCCGCCGTGGACCAGTTCACCCGTCACCTCCGCGCCAGCGGCGTACGGGCCGGAGCCCTGCACAGCGGAAAGTCGCAACCTCAGCGCACCCACACCCTCGGCCAGTTCAAGGACGGCGCGATCACCGTGCTGGTGGCCACCAATGTCGCCGCGCGAGGCATTCACATCGACACGCTCGACCTCGTCGTCAACGTCGATCCGCCGGCCGACGCCAAGGACTACCTGCACCGCGGCGGGCGAACGGCACGCGCCGGGGAGTCCGGGACCGTGGTCACCCTGGTCACGCCCAGCCAACGACGCGATGTGAACCGGATGATGTCCGACGCCGGAATCCGGCCGACGGTCACACAAGTACGCTCCGGCGAGGCGCAGCTGACCGCCATCACCGGTGCGAAGCGCCCGCCGACGGGGACGAAGTCCACCACCGGCAACCTCCCCTTCCGCGGCCTCGGCGACCGTACGGGCCGCCCCGCGAAGGAGTCCCGCAAAGCCGCCGAGGCCCGCAAGGCCGCGGAAGCCCGCGCGGCGGCCCGGGTACGCAGGGGCCGCTGACGCCGGCGGGGTCGCTCGCGAGCTGGGCGTCGTACGGAAGTGTGGAGCGGCGCGGGCGCGGGCCGACACGCAACTGCCTAGCGGTCGGCGGCCCGTGCCCGCCTGCGTCGCCGCAGCGGCGCTGTCGCCCACACCGTCAGCCCGACGAGGGACAGGATCAACGCCCCTCCGATGACCATGGGGACGGCCGCGATCAGAGCGAAGGTCAGTAGGAGCTCCGCCCAGGTCGGCTCCTCACCCATGCTGCTCCCCCCTTGTGCCACAACCGCCAGGACGCGGGCGGGAGTCGATCAGTTCCCGGTGTCCGGCTCAGCCGAGTCCACCGAAAGCCTCGCCCGCGAGCAAGCCGCCTGAATGTCCGCTGCGAACCCTCTCCAACGAGTGACGGCACCTACCTGGCACCTGACCCTCGACGCCCGCTCACCCTTACAGAGCAATTGATCACTTTCGAGTACCTGCGCCCGAGATCCGGGTGATATGAAACCCCTTGTCGAACGCTCCACTTCAGAGGCGGGCATGGGGAAACGGTTCCACAGGGGAACGCAGGTCGGTGTGGTGATTCTCGGGGCCGGCCCGGCGGGGCTGGTTCTGGGCAATCTGCTGCTGGACCGGGGGGTCGACTGCGTCATCCTGGAACGGCGCAGCCGGCCGGCCGTGGAGGGTCGGGCCAGGGCGGGGTTTCTCGCGGCGAACTCCGTGCGGGTGCTGGTGGAGAACGGGCTGGGTGCCGGGGTGCTGGCCCGGGGGCGGACGCACGGGACGTGTCTGTTCCGCAGCGACCGTGGGGAGTTCACCCTGGACTACGGGAAGTTGGGGCAGGGCGAGACGCACACCGTCTATCCGCAGCAGGAGCTGGTGCGGGACCTGGTGGCCGAGTTTCTACGGCGCGGTGGTGACCTGCGGTTCGAGGTCGAGGCCGAGGAGATCTCGCAGGGCCGGGTGCGGGTGCGCGGCGGCGCGGAGCTGACGGGTCGGTATGTCGCCGGCTGCGACGGGCACCGGGGTGTCGGGCGCCGAGCGCTGGCCGCCCGGGGTGTGCGGACGGACCGGTGGGATCACGGAGTCTCCTGGCTGGCGGTGCTGGTCCAGGCCCCGCCCAGCCTGGCGGCCGTGGGATACGCCCTGCACGAGCGGGGGTTCGCGGGGCACATGGCCCGTACGGAGTCCGTCACCCGGTACTACCTCCAGTGCCCGCGCGGAACCGATTCCGCGGACTGGAGCGAGGAACGGATCTGGGCCGAGCTCGCGACGCGGATGCGGACAGCGGAGTTCGGTCCCCTGCACGAGGGCGCCGTCCTGGAGAAGGCTGTCGTCGACCTGCGGTCCGACGTGCTGGAGACCCCCGGCGCCGGGCGGCTGTGGCTGGCCGGCGACGCCGCCGGGCTCATCAGCCCCTCGGCGGCCAAGGGCGCCAACCTCGCCGTCCTCCAGGCCGAGTTGCTCGCCCAGGCGCTGCACGCGGCGTTGGCGCGAAGGGACGAGAACGGCCTCGCCCGGTATGCCGCGGACTGTCTGCCGCGTGTCTGGCGGGCGCACGAGTTCTCGCACTGGATGAGCACGCTCCTGCACGGCCCGGCCGACGAGGGGGCCGAGGCCCGCTACGGGCGGGCGCTCCAGTACGCCCGGCTGGACAGCCTGCGCACCTCCCGCGCACATCAGGACTTCTTCGCCGAGAACTACACCGGCATCTGATCCCCGGGGCACCTCTGTCCCGGTTCCGTCCGCACGATCATCGGAAACCCCTTCATGAACCTCCCTGTCGCTCAGGCCTGCCTGTCCGCTTCCGACCTGGAGCGCATCGGGCGCGCGGCCGCCCATGTCCGCGACTACGACACCGAGCAGGTCCTCGCCGAACTCCTGCCCGGCCTCACGGCCGAGGAGCGGGCCGACATCTGCCGCCACCTCGTGTTCGACCACACCGCCGTACTCGTCTTCCCCGCTTCCCTCGACGGGCTCGGTGACGACCTGCGCCGCAACGGGTTCGAGCCGGGCCCGGTCACACCGAGCGTGGTGGTCCGCGAGCGGCTGGTCCGCCGCTACGGCGCGCTCGTCGGCGACACGCCGGTCGGGATCGTGCACGTTCCCGTGGACGGGCGCAGCGTGGAGATCTTCGCGCTGCCCGTACCGCCGCACTCGCCGCGGCAGGCCGTCGCCGCCGACGAGCGCGCCGCCGAGCACGAGGTGCACCACGCGTTCGCGGTCACAGCACCGGGGGCGGTGGTACCGGCCGGGCTGCGGACGCTGCTCCAGGAGCGGGGCGGCGCGGTGCCGGACGGTGGTGGGTACAACGGCCATGAGAACGTGACCGTCCTGTACTTCCGTACCAGGCAGCACCGCCGCTTCGAACTGCGGCTGCCCGGCCGCCACGAGCCGCTGCCGGACCCCTCGGTCTCGTTGCTCGGCGTCATGACCGGCGCCTGGGCCACCCAGGCCGTCGCCGCCATGGCGGAGCTGGGGATCGCCGACCACCTCGCCGACCGGCCGGGGCTCGACGCCGACGCCCTCGCGGACCTCACCGGCACCGATCCGGACGCGCTGCGCAGACTGCTGCGCTACCTCGCCGCGCTGGGCCTGCTGACGTCCGCCGCAGATACGTATCACCTGACCGCCCTCGGTCAACCTCTGCGCACCGACACCGAGTTCTCCCTGCGGCCGCTGGCCCAGCTCTACGGCGGCCCGTTCTACGACTCCTTCGCCGGGCTGACGTACTCCGTACGCACCGGACGCGAGGCCTTCGCCCACCGCTACGGGCAGCACCACTTCACCTACTTCGCCGAACGGCCCGAACTCGGCACGCTGTTCAACCGGGCGATGGCCGCGAGCGCGGAGATGTTCACGCCGGTTCCGGCCTTGGTGGACTTCTCCGGTGCGCGGCGCGTCGTCGACGTCGGCGGCGGAAACGGCGCCCTGCTCACGCGCGTGCTGCGGACACACGGGCATCTGGAGGGCGTACTCCTGGAACGGCCCGAGGCGCTGGAGGCGGCACGGAAGGAACTGGCCGCCGCAGGGCTCGACCCGCGGTGTTCCTTCGTCGTCGGGGACTTCACGGAGGCGGTGCCGGAGGGAGGCGATGTCTACCTGCTGTCCCGGGTGCTGCACGACTGGGACGACGAGCGGTGCCTGACCATTCTCCGGCGGTGCGCTCAGGCGATGCGGGCGGGAACCGAACTGCTCGTCGTGGAGCGGCTGTTGCCCGATGGCGACGGGGTGCCGTCACCTGCGGTGGCCTGGGACGTCCATATGTTGTGCAACGTGGGCGGGCGGGAGCGGACCGAGGAACACTACGAACGGCTGCTGGCGGAAGCGGGCTTCGAGGTGACGGCGCGCCATGGTCTGCCCCTGGGCGGCTCGCTGATCCATGCCGTCAGAGGTGCCGCGAACTGAGTTGTCCGTGAACTCCCCCGGAATTGTCCTTGATCGGTAACAGGCGGATCCCGGGGCCGCCGTCCATCGTCCTGCCTGGTGTCGCGAGGCGGCGCGGGATCGGCGTGGAACAGTTGGAAAGTGGGGCGGACATGGCACAGCACGGCGGCGGGCGGGGCTGGTACGGCAAGGTCGTCGGAGCTGCTCTCGGTGTGACGGTGCTGGCCGCCGGTGCCTCGGCGTGGTCCGCGCAGGCCGGTGCCGTGGACGGCTCGGCCCCGCGGGCGGAGAGTTCCGCCACGCCGGGTGCTGGTGTCAAGCCCGTGTCGGTGACCATCGCGCACGCCTCGGACAAGGGCGCGCGCGGTGTCAACATCACCATCGACGACGGCCCCGACCCCGTATGGACCCCTCAGATGCTCGACGTGCTGCGGGAGAACGGGGTCAAGGCCACGTTCTGCATGGTCGGAACGCAGGCGCAGGCCCATCCGGACCTCGTGAAGCAGGTGGTCGCGGCCGGGCACCGGCTGTGCGACCACTCGGTGGCGCACGACACCACCATGGACTCCAAGGCACAGGCGTACCAGTCGCAGCAGATCCTCGACGCCGAACGCATGATCACCGAGGCGTCCGGAGGCGTCCGGCCGATGTACTACCGGGCCCCCGGCGGCGCGTTCACGCCCTACAGCCGCCAGCTCGCCGCCTCCCGGGGCATGCGTCCGCTGGGCTGGAACGTGGACACCAAGGACTTCGAGCGACCGGGCGCCGACGCCATCGTCGCCACGGTCCAGCAGGAGCTGTCCAACGGACCGACGCTCCTCTTCCATGACGCGGGCGGCGACCGTTCCCAGACCGTCGAGGCCCTGCGCCGGGTCCTGCCCTGGCTCAAGTCACAGGGCTACTCCTGCGGCTTCCCGGTGCGCTGAGCCCGGTCCCTCGCGGCCACAGACGTTTCGGGCCCGCGAGCCAAGCTCGCGGGCCCGAAACGTCTGCCTTCAGAACTAGGCGGGGGTGATGTTCTCCGCCTGCGGGCCCTTCTGGCCCTGGGTGATGTCGAAGGTCACCGCCTGGCCTTCCTGGAGCTCACGGAAGCCGGAGGCGTTGATGTTGGAGTAGTGGGCGAAGACGTCCGGTCCGCCGCCGTCCTGGGCGATGAAGCCGAAGCCCTTCTCCGCGTTGAACCACTTGACGGTTCCGCTGGCCATGCTGGTACCTCTCAGTAGACGTCAGAACCGCACCGCGCGGTCCTGAAGGTGCTCGCCCTGGTCCGGCACTGCACAGCAAAGCGCCCGCGCCTAAGCGCGGGCAGGTACTGCGAACCACGACAGCTGGAAGTGACGCTACACCGCGGAAAGGACGATCACCAGAGAGCAACAACGGTGAACCCCACCATGTCGGTTGGAAAGCTCCATCAATGACTTCATTCCGGCGGATTCCGCGGTTCTGAATTGTTTAAAACGACACGGAAACGCCGGTCACTCTCGGCCCCCCGGATATCAGCGAGGCTTTCCCTGCCCATGCCCGTGTCTTCACGCAACGGTCTTCGCGCGGAACTGTGATGACGGGTGCGGTGCTCATGTGCCGTCGCCCACCGCACAGGCCAGAGGACAGGAGAGGTATGTCTGTGATTGCCGAGACACCCGGACGCACAGCACACCGTGGACAGCGCAGGACCGCACGCGGCTTCGCTGCGGGGACCGCACTCGCCCTGATCGCGTTCGCTCCCTCGGCGGCCGCGAGCGAGCGGGACGGTTCGGTCGGCGGCGGTGGGATCTCCTGGACCACGCAGTACGTGGCTCCCGGGGTCGAGGTCCGTACCGGGGTGTTGAGCGACCCGGAGGCCGCCGGTGTCTGGACGGTCACGGTTCAGGCACCCGCGGTCAACCGCCTGACCGGGGCGGCCACATGGGCGCCGCTCGGTGACCGGTCCTGGGCCGACGCCACCGCCGAGAAGCTGCGGGCGGCCGGGTTCGCGCCGCGCTTGGAGCGGGTGACCTGGGACGCGTACACGGACACACCGCGCGGCACGATGGGGTGGCAGGTCAGGGTCGGACAGTACGGCAGCCAGGCCGAGGCCCGTACGCTCAACTCGGCCGTGTCGGGGGCGGGTTTCCGTACGTCCGTCGAGTGGACCGGCTACGACGGGCGGCAGCGTGCCGACGCGGAGCGCGTCCACGTGGCCGTCATCGATCCGGGCCGGCTGCGGGGCACGGTCGAGGTCAGCGACGGCGGTAACGCGGCCGACCGGGAGAAGACCTCGGTGGTGGCCGCTCGCCTGGGGTCCCTGGTGGGCGTCAACGGTGGATTCTTCGTCACGTCCGACGCGGATGGCGTACAGGGCACGATCGCCGGCCTGTCGGTGGTGGACGGCGAGTTGCAGTCGATGGCGGTCGGCTCTCGCGCCGCGCTGGTCCTCGAGGACGGGGGACGGCACGCGCGTGTGGCGGATCTGTCCAGCAGCGTGACCGTGCGCGCCGGATCCGCCGTCCACGCGGTGGAGGGCATCAACCGGGTGCCGGGCAAGGTGCGCAACTGCGGTCGTCCCGGTGCCGTCCCCACCGAACTGCCCCGTCAGGACGTCACATGTGCCCTGGCGGACGATCTGGTGAAGTTCACGGCTTCGTTCGGAGCACCACTGCCGACAGGCTCCGGTGTCCAGGTGGTGCTGGACGAGCACGACGTCGTCGTCTCCCGTGGCGACCGGGGCGGCTCCGTGCCCGCCGGGGGCTCCGTCCTCCAGGGCACCGGGGCAGCGGCCACCTGGCTGACCGAGCACGCCGAGGTGGGCGGGCGGCTGCACCTGCGCGAGACCGTGCGGGACGCCGCGGGACGGCGGCTGCACCTCGGTCGCCACGACGACATCGTCAGCGCGGCACCCACCCTCGTCCAGAACGGCCGCATCCACATCGACGCCGCCACCGAGGGCACCCTGGACCCGCTCGACCTCTCCTTCGGCTTCGCCTGGTCCAACGTCCGCCAGCCCCGCACCCTGGCCGGCATCGACCGGCACGGCAGACTGCTGCTGGCGACCGTCGACGGCCGCCAGCCCGGCGTCAGCGAAGGTTTCACGCTCGGCGAGGCCGCGCGGTTCATGCGGTCCCTGGGCGCCGTTCACGCCCTCAACCTCGACGGTGGCGGCTCCAGCGCGATGGCCGTCGGCGGGGCTCTGGTCAACGTGCCGTCGGACGCGACCGGTGAGCGAGCGGTCGGCGACACGGTCCAGGTTCTGCCGCGTGCGGGGCAGGGCTGACTTCGTCAGGGCGGGCTGCTTCGGAGCGCGGATATGGGTGAGGGGCGCCCGTTTGGCCCCGATCAGTCCGAAGGCGGAGCGCAGGGCAGGGAGACTGGGACCGTCCAGGAGCGATGAGTCTCGCCGTGGTCGCCGGTCTCCATCCCCGACACACGATCAGTCGCACTCTGCACTCAAGGAGAGCATCGTGACCGCTACGTACACCTTCGACGTCTTTTCCAGCCTCGACGGCTACGGCGCCGCCGGCGGCGACTGGACCGGCTACTGGGGCAAGCAGGGTCCCGAGCTCCTCGACCGCCGCCTCGCCCTGTACAGCGAGGAGCAGCGGATGGTCTTCGGGGCGAACACCTATCGCGCGTTCGCGCAGATGCTGGCCACGAGCACCGAGGGGTCCGACGTGCGTGACCCATGGGTCACCCGGATGAGGAGCCTGCCGTCCACCGTGGTGTCGACCACGCTCGAAGGCCCCCTCGCCTGGCCGGAGGCGAGCGTCGCGAACGGCGACGCCGTGGACGTCGTCGCCCGGCTCAAGGAGGAGTCCGAGGTGCCGTTGCGCTCGCACGGCAGCCTGTCGATGAACCGGGCGCTGATGGCCGCAGGGCTGGTCGACCGCGTCCAGGTCACCCTCTTCCCCGTGATCACCGGCCAGACCGGACTGGACCCGATCTTCCGGGGCGCGCCCGACTTCGACCTCGAACTGATCGAGCACCGCACCCTCGACGGCCGTATCCAAGAGCTCATCTACCGGCCCACCCTGCATGCCTGACCCGACAATCGCCCACGGCGGTCAAGCTGGGAACCGCCCCCCGGTGGCGGCATTGAGCCGGGCGAGACCCCGCCGACGTGAGTCGGCCGAGCGACCGCAACAGGGCACCGGGTGACCGTACCGGGCCGATAATCATTGGGGGGCCTGTGGCGTTCCTCGTATCTTGGCGCCATGACGGACGAGGGAGAGCCGAAGCTCTATGTGAACCGCTGGGGCGACGCCTCGGCGCCGAGCCGGGGCGGGCCGGAGCCGGAGCCGGAGCCCGCCACCGACGTCTGCTCGTGCTTCGCCGGCTCCAGGCCACGCCCGGGCGCCGGGGTCGGGTTCCACTCCGAACGGCAGGACACCTCAGCCCCAGGCTGGCAGCGCCTGCTGGAGCTGGTCGACGAGGCCGCCGCCGACGGGCGTGAGGAGTTCCGCCCTCTGGTCGAGCTCAGCTCCGAGGAGCGACGACAGGTCGTCACCCTGCCGCCGAGCATCGCCAAGCTCACCGCGGTCAAGCACCTCATGCTCTACGGCAGCAATCTGGTGCGGATCCCGCCCGAGATCGGGGCCATGAGCAGCCTGGAGGAGTTCACGCCGTACACCTCCTACCGGCTCCACTGGTTCCCGTACGAGATCACCCGGTGCCGCAAGCTCGTCAGCAGTACGGTCAGCACGCGCGCGCTGTTCGGCAACTACAAGCTGCGGCCGCCCTTCCCCCACCTGGAGTCCTCCCAGGACTCCGTCACCGAGCTCGATACGGCTCACCTCGATCCCCAGCGCTGGGGAGCCACCTCCGTGCACCAGTGCAGTGTCTGCGAACGGCCGGTCGGGCAGAGCGGCCTCCATCAGGTGTGGATCTCGCTCCGGGTGGCCACGGACGTGCTGCCTCTCCTGGTCAACGCCTGCTCGTCCGCGTGCGTGGCCGGCCTGCCCGATGGCGCCGAGGACTACATCCGCACGCCCCACAAGGGCGGCCGCGTCGATCAACCGCCCTCTGACTGGGACTGACCAGCCGACTCCGGCACCCGGCGGCGTCCCACGACACCCCCGCCGTCTATGAGGGTGCTGTGAATTTCCGATGCGGTTGAACGGACGTGAGTCCCCATCCGTATGGGGCCGGGGGGATTTCCATGCCCGGGACGGACGACAGGCGCAGGAGTACTTCCGTGGGACGCAGTAATCGCAGACGCCCAACAGGTGCACGACGTGCGACCTTTGCAGCCGTGGCGCTCATGTTGGGCGGTGGTGGCCTGGTCGCGGCGAATGTGTACGCCTCCGCGACCGAGGGCGGCCCCGACACGAGCCAGACGACCGACGGCGGTTGGCAGGCGGGCACGATCGACTGCCCCGACGTGGGCGACAGCTTGACGAACGTGCCGGACGACGCCAGGGAGGAGGTCGACAAAGAGCTCGCCCTGCTGGATCAGCAGATAGCCGAGGCGTACCAGAAGTTGCAGGACCCGGCGGTGCAAGGTGAAGAGGCCGCGGCGAACGGGATCATGAATCCGCTGGCGGAGAACCGAACCGCGACGATCGAGCGCATCGCCGCCGCGCTCGAACGCGCCGGTGAGCGCCCTGAGGGCCTCGACCAGCTGGCGGCGTGCACACTGCGCCAGTCCGACGACCAGGCCGACGGGCAGGACGGCCAGGGCGATCAGGGTCAAGAAGGCGGCCAGGATCAGGGCGGCCAGCAGCAGGGCAACGGCGGACAGTCCGGCAACGGCCCCGTCGCCGCCGACTTCGCCGACATCACCACCGCACCGCCCGCCGCACAGGCCCCGAACCCCGGAGCCGACGCCTCCCGCGGCACCTTCGCCACCAGCTGCGGCGTGAACGCGAACGGCCTGTTCAACTCGGACAACGTGATCGTGGCCCCCGGCGTGTCCAACGGTGCCCACCACTTCCACGACTACATCGGCAACCAGGCCAACAACGCCTTCGCCGACGACAACGAGCTGGCCAACGGCGGCACCAGTTGTGTCGACCAGGGCGACAAGTCCTCCTACTACTGGCCCGTCCTGCGTCTGCAGAACGGCACCCAGGAGCAGGACGCGGGCGCGCCCGGCGGCGGCATCGAGGGCAACGCGGGTGAGATCGTCACACCCAAGGACGTCACCCTCACCTTTGTCGGCAGCCCGAACAGCAAGGTCACGGCGATGCCGCGGCTGCTGCGCATCATCACCGGTGACGCCAAGGCGTTCGTCAACGGCACCGCCAACGCCAACGCGTCGTGGAGCTGCACCGGCTTCGAGGACCGCCAGTTGAAGGACAAGTACCCGGTCTGTCCCCAGGGCAGTGACGTGGTCCGCACCTTCAAGTTCCAGAGCTGCTGGGACGGTCGCAACATCGACAGCGCCAACCACCGCACGCACGTGGCGTTCGCGCAGGCCGACGGTGCCTGCCCGGCCGGCTTCCAGGCCATCCCGCAGCTGGTCCAGCGCATCGTCTACGACGTCGACGCGCCGAGCCTCCAGGACGGCGGCCGCACTTCTCCGCTCTTCGCCGTGGACGCCTTCCCCGAGCAGCTGCACAAGCCCGTCACCGACCACGGTGACTTCATCAACGTCTTCGACGAGGGCCTGATGAACGAGATGGTCGGCTGCATCAACGACGGTCGCCAGTGCGGAGACGGCGCGGACGAGGAGCCCGGCGACGACGACGGCAACGGCAACGGCAACGGTTCAGACGACGGCTCCGACAACGGGTCTGACAATGGCTCGGACAACGGGTCGAGCCAGGAACCGGGGCCTGGTTCCGACAACGGCTCCGAGAACCCCGGCGGATCCGACGACGAGCCGCAGCAGGAGCCGACGCCGACCGCCGACGTACCGAGCGACGACGCGAGCACCGCACCCGCGGACGACGAGCCGAAGACGTACACCTCGCCCTCGGCCACCCAGAAGCCCGACGTGCAGTCCCCCGAGGCCACCTCGTACCCCCGCAACGACAGCACGCCGAGCGCGTCCGAGAGCGGCTCGACCGGCATCGTGGCGCAGCCCCCGGCCGCTGCCCAGCCCGCACCGCAGGGCGGCAGCCTCGCTGAGACCGGCGGCCAGTTGTGGCCGGCCGCTGCCGGAGCGGTCCTGCTGATCTCCGGGTTCGTCCTCCTGCGCCGCACCAGGCGCCGTTACATGTGACGCCACCCCTCGGTGGGGGGGGGGGGGGGGGGGCCGCCCCCCCCCCCCCCCCCCCCCCCCCCCCCCCCACCCCGCACGCACAGCACTTCAGACGCACCTCCGCGGACGCGCGACCTGGCTGAAACCGCACGCTCCGGTCCGCGACTCCGCAGCTCAGCGCCGACCGCGCAGACGCCTGGCGCACGCGACCGCCACCCCTTCCCCGCGCGCGTGCCGCGGCCCTGATACCGGCCCACGGGACCGATTGTCAGTGATCGCCGCTAACGTTCCTCACATCGTCGCACTGGCGCCGGGAAGTCCCCGGCTGAACTGTGCTTTCTTCTTGCTGTCTTGTTGCGGAAGGCGGGGACTCGTGGGTTGGCTCTCGGCGGGTGACGGGTATGAAGTCGCCCTGGTGGAAGGGCGGGTGGCGGCGCGTGCCACCTCGGGCCGGTCGGCGGGGCGGCAGTTGAAATCACTGCCGCGTGCGCTGCGGGACCACCCGGAGGTGGACCGGCTGCGCCGCTTCGCCGAATGGCTGGATCGGCACGCCACGGCATGCGTCGCCCAGGTCGACTCGTGGATGGTGTCGTCGCTGCCCGTGCCCACCGGTCTGCTGGCCCGGGTGTGGCCGGACGAGGCCTGGCAGTCCGCGCTGCGGGACATGGCCGTGGTGGGCGACGACCCGGACGAGGTCGGATTCGTGCGGGGTGCCACCGAGGACGGCGAGCTGCGGGTGGTGAACCTGGACGGCGAGACGGTACGGCTGTCCCCGCGCACGGTGACCCTGCCGCACCCGGTGCTGCTGCCGGACCTCGACGACATCCGGGAGTTCGCGGCGGAGCTGGCCATCGTCCAGCGGGTCGAGCAGATCCACCGGGCGACCTGGCAGCGGCCCGACGACCTCGACCCCAAGGCCACCGAGATACGGGAGTTCACCGGCGGCTCCTTCCGTTCCCGCTTCGCGCTGGCCGCGCGGGCGAGCTCGCTGGGCTACCGCGTCTCCGGGGGCTACTCCACGGCTCGGGTCCGCGACGGCGGGCGCACCGTGGAGGCCTGCGTGTGGATCGGTGAGCCGTACTGGGAGGACACGGTGGAGACCGGCGGCCTCACCTGGCAGGACCAGGACGGGCGTGCCCTGCCGCTGCGGGAGGTGGGCCCGGTGGCCTGGTCGGAGGGGATGCGGATGGCCGCGGCGCTCTATGCCGGGCGTGTGATCGAGGAAGGCAAGAACGCATGAGCGGGGGGACGCGGGTGTCGTACGAGGAACTGCTGACGGCGGGTGCGGTGCTGCCGCCCGGCACCGAGGGGGGTGGCGAGCGCGCGGTGCCGCTGACGGCGCGCGCCTACCGACACCCGGGCCTCGACGACCGGGTGGTGGTGCGGCTGGTCGCCGGTGAACTCGGGGCGGCCGAGGACCTCGCCGCCGGGTTCCTGGGTATGGAGCCGGACGGTGAGCCGGCTGTCGTGGGGCTGGGGCTGCGGCAGTCGTTGGGCTTTCCCGAATGGGTGCTGGTGCACCACCCCGAGGACGGCCATCACGCGCTGGGGGTCGTACCGGACCTGGAGCGGGCTGCCCGGCAGGCGAAGTCCCGTCCGAAGGCGGCCCTGGACGCCTATCTGGAACTCGGTCAGCGGCTGGCCGCCTCGGTGCCGCACTTCCTGCCGACGTTCTACGAGCAGGCCGGACGGGTGTTCCTGGCCGAGGAGAACGCCACCTACGCCGCCCAGTTGTTCACCCGCGCCCGCAAGGCCGAGGCGGAGCACGGACTGACGGTGGAGGAGGAGCGTCTGGACGCGGTGTTCCTGGAGTTCGCGCTGGCCGGCGCCCTCCCGGTCAAGGTGCTGTCCGCGTACGGCAAGGAGCTGGCCGCCCGGGTGCCGGCCGAGGAGGCCCTGCGGCGCTTCACGCGGCTGTGCCTGCGGCGCACCGCGGGCGGTCTGCCGCCGTCCGCGCAGACGGCCAACGACCTGCGCAAGCTCGCCCGCGCCGCGGGCCAGGACGCCGACCGCGCCGAGCAGGACTATCTGGCCGAGCTGCTCGGCCTGCCGGCGACGCTGCGTGCCGCGGCCGGCTGGTGGAAGGGCCACCGTGCCGCCCTGGTGGCGCTGGCCGAGCGGGACCGGCGGGTGCGCGGCACTCTGCTGGACATGCTCCCCGCCGTCGCCGACAGCGCGATGCCCGCGCTATGGCTGGAGGTTCTGGAGGCGTCCGGCGCGACCGCGGGGTTGTGGGACGACTCCGTACCCGAGGAGGAGCGCCCCGGTGGCGGCACGGCGGGCTGGCTGGAGCGTTTCCTGACGTTCCGGGAGCGGGCCCGGTCCTGGCGCGCCTCCACCCGGATGCCGGAGCTGTACCCGCTGGTGGAGCGGGCGGCGGGCCGACTGCGTGCCGAACTCGCCGCGTCCGGCGGCGCGTTGAAGGTACTGCACGACATCGACCTGATCGATCTGCTGCTGTCCCTGGACGTGCCGGTGGCCGCCCCGACCAAGGACGAGTCGCTGCCGCTGACGGCGTGGGCCGTGGGCGAGGGACAGCGGGACCTGGTGCTGTTGGGTGCCGACTCCCGGTTCCGGGAGGGCTTCCTGCGGGGCGCCGACCAGTTCCACAACACCGACCAGGGGCTGCGGGCCATCCGTCTGCTGTCGGCCTCGCCGGGCGGCCGCCCCTGGCTGGCGGAGTGGGTGAGCTCGGTCGTGCGACGCTTCACCGTGGTCGGTCTGCCCGGACTGCCGAACGCGCTGACGCGGCTCGGGTGGCTCCCCGCCGAGGCGCTGGCGCTGGCCGAGGACGACGTCCGCGCCGCGGTCGGCACCGATCTCGCGCCGGTGCTGGCGCGCACCCTGCGTGCCGGGCTCTTCGACGAACTGGGCTGGCCGGCCTGGGAGGAGGCGACCGCCGCCCTCGTTCCCAAGGACCGGGTCGAGGACATCGTCGTCGCCGACGCCTGGCCCCACCTCGTCGTGGCCGGAAACGCCCAGGCGCGGGTGATCGGCGCCGACGGCACCCTGCTCACCCATGACCTCCGCCTGCCCGCGAACGACGTGTCGGGCGACCCGGGTTTCCACCATGTGGACGGCGAACTGCTCGTCTACTGGAACTCCCGCAAGGACGGCCTGCGCGGCTACTGGCACTCCCGTGCCGACCGGGTCGAGTCCCTCACGGGACCGCACGGCACCCGGGGCACCGAGATGGACTGGTACCGGGCCGACTTCCCGATCACCCTGCCGCTGCCGGACGGCGGCCGCACCACCGGACGCGGCGTCCTGCACGCCGGGGA
The DNA here is from genome assembly GCF_042894505.1 of Streptomyces sp. NPDC001536. Lineage (NCBI taxonomy): Bacteria > Bacillati > Actinomycetota > Actinomycetes > Kitasatosporales > Streptomycetaceae > Streptomyces > Streptomyces sp. NPDC001536. The sequence continues at coordinate 16,136 of NZ_JBIAVQ010000026.1, read as the reverse complement.
CACCACCCTGCCCGAGGAGCGTCCGCTGCTCTTCGACGGCTCCTCCTACTGGGTGTGGCACGCCGACTCCGAGGACCGCGAGACCCACGGCTGGTACGAGTACGACCCGGCCACCGACGTTCGCGGCCGCATGAGCCGCCCCGCCTTCCTGGCCGACGCCCTGCGCGACGCCCCCGAGGGCAGCAGCTTCGCGGGCGGCCGGCTGCGCCCCTCCCCCACCACCGGAGCCACCGCGACCTGCGCTCCCGTCGACGGCCTCGTCGGTCTGCGCGTGGTGGAACTGCCCGACGGCTCACGGCGCGCCGAGAACCTCGCCGGACACACCGTCACCCTGCCCGCGCAGGCCGGCAAACCGACCGCGCTCGTCGTCTTCCCGGGCGCCGAACAGGCCAGTGCCGTCGTCCGCAACAACTGGCAGCTCGAACTGGTCGACGCGGACGGCACGGTCACGGCCTGGGCCAAGACCGACCGCACCCCGGGCGCCTTCGGCGAGGGCACCCTGCTGCTGCCTCCCGTGCAGTACTGGGAGTGCCTGACACCGCGTGACGTGGAGGGGTCCACGGCGCTGCGGACCATCGACCGGGACACGGCCGCGGCGCTGCTGGCCGCCGCGGCGAGCGACGACAAGGAGGCGCTGTCCGACGCGATCCGCGCCCTCCTTCCGGTCACCCATGAAGCTCTCGTGACGGGCATCGCCGGCGTCGCCCGCTACGCCGCCGCCCAGCAGGCCGTCCTCGACGCGGCGGCCGCCCGGCTCACCCGTGCCCTCGAAGGCGACCTGGAGGACGAGGGACCCGCCGGACCGGCGGACAGCCTGCTCCTGGCGGCGGCGAACGGACTCGGCACGCACAGGGGTTACTGGTGGAACGGCGACGACGAGGCCGACACCGTCTTCCGCTCCCTGCGTGTCCTCGCCCGGGCCGCCGGGCTCGCCGAGACGGCCCTGCCCGACCGGCCGGACATCCGACTCCACCTCGACGGTCACCCGTTGCCCGTCGGACAGCCGGACCTGGAGTCGCTGCTCGATCGCGCGGCCGCGCTGGCCTACCGGGCGGCCTCCGGCACCACCACCGAGGAGCACCGCGAGGTGCTGTGCACGCTGCTCGCCGAGTTCGACCGTCTCGGGCTGGGCCCGGCCGCGTCCGCCCACTGGCGCAAGGTGAGCCTGCACGTGCCGCCGGCCCCGCTGCGCACTCCGGCGGGCCAATGGCGCGAGGGATCGTGGAACGGGTTGCTCCCGCTGGCCGACGGCGCGTTCATCGCGATCACCGGACGCCGCCTGCTCGACGACGACGGCGGTACGTTCACCGGCTACTTCCATGACCCGGCCGGGCGGTTCGAGGCACCGCAGCCCTACAAGGTGCTGGCATCGGAGCCGCTCGGCGAGGACTCGGACACGGGACGGTTCGGCAGGTTCCTCGCCGAGCTGGCCGAGCGCGGACCGGCCCCCTGGTTCCCGGAGGCCGCCGAGGAGTTCGCCCGTCTCACCGGGGTGACCGAGACGATGGCCCGGCTGGTCGTGGCCGGTCTGCCGGGGATCGACGGCTACGAGCGGAGCTTCCTGAGCACGGAGGCGCGCACGCTCATCGGGGTGAAGGTCGCTCCGGCGGCGGTCGCCAAGGACGAGCTGAGCGCCGTCGACAGCCTGGTGCGTGCCGCGGTCGTGGGCGCGCTCACGCCGGCCGAACCCGCCCGGCTGTGGACCGAGGGCCCGGACGTGGCCGCGGCCGCCGCGGTGTGGAACGCCAGGGTCGGCAAGCGGGTGGCCGTGCCCGAGGACCTGCTCGGCGATGCGGGCCGCACGTTCCGGCACGCGTCCTGGGCGGTCCGGCAGGCGCTGCCCGAACTGCTGGACCCGGCAGGCTCTCCCCGGCTCAGCCGGGATCTGGAGTGGGCGGTCACCGGCGACCGGGTCCGGCCCGTCGGGGACGACACGGACGGGTTCACGGCGGAGACGCTGGTCGGCGCGGTCGGTCTCACGGCCTGGCTGGCCCACCGGCTGCCCGCCGGCGATGCGGTGCGGGCCGCGCTGCCACCGGCGCTCACCGCCGTGCGGGAACGCCTCGCGCACCCCGGGCTGATGCTCGACCTGGGGCGGTACATCAGCCTCCCCGACTTCCGGAAGACCGCCGGCGCCCCCACCGAGACCGGCCCCGGCTTCGAACGGTACGGCGCCGTCGTCCTGGCCACCCACGACGACCAGCCCGCTCCGGGCCTGCGGGTCGCGCTTCTCGACGAGGCGGGCCAGGACCCGTACCTGCCCGCGGTGCGCGTCGACAACCAGCGGCCCTACACCATCGAAGTGGCCCTGCGTCTGGTCCGCGACCAGCGGTTCGCGGCCCTCCTCGCGGACCCCGGGGAGCCGCTCGCGGGCGACCGGGGCAAGGACGGCACCTGGTGGCCGCAGGACCCGAGCCGTTCGGTACCCGAGTTGGTGACCGAGGCGGCCAAGGAGTACGGCCTCGGCGAGGACGCCGCCACGCTCTATCTGATGCTGCTCGCCATGCCCGACCCGACCGACCGTATGACGGCCCGGTGGACGGGCTGGAAGCCGGCCCGCCTCAAGGCGGCGCGCGCCGAACTGGCCGCCACCGACCTGGTGGTCGAGGCCAGCCGGACACGCGCAGGACGGTCACTCTTCCTGCCGGGCGGCTGGGTCCCGCAGTCGTCGCCGCGCGTTCCGCTGGAGCGCTGGAAGCTGCCGCTGTTCGCCGATGTGACCGACGAGCACACGCCGTTCGGTGTGATCGTGCCGTTCGAGCCGGCCGCGGACCTGTACCGCAGGGCGTGGCAGCGCGTGCTGGACGGCGACGCTCCCCGGTTCGAGGAGCTGAAGGTGCGGCGGGGACGCCGCCGCTGACGTGACGCAGCCCGGGGCGTCGCTCAGCCGCGGCGCCCCGGCCCCCCACCTCTGACTCCCCCACATCCCGACACAGACCGATCCACCGAGCAAGGACATCCATGCCCCTGACCGATACGGTGTCGGCCCTCCCGGCCCGGCAGACCCTGCCCGCCGAAGAGCGCTTCGCCACCGAACTCGCCTTTCTCGCCGCCCACGACGACGGTCCCCGGCCGCCCGGCTGGCTGCTGACACCCCGCGCCGTGATCACCTTCGTCTGCGGCAGCGGCGGCGAGGCGCTCAAGCTGCCCGAGGCACCCGAGGCGCTGCCGGACGAACTGGTCATCGCCCCCAAGTTCGTCGGCGAACGCGCCCTGGTGGAGCGGTGCGTGGTCACCCTCGCCGGAGAGCGCGGACTGCTGCTCGTCGGCGAACCGGGCACCGCCAAGTCGATGCTGTCCGAGCTGCTGTCGGCGGCCGTCTGCGGCACCAGCGCGCTCACCGTGCAGGGCACCGCGGGCACCACCGAGGACGCCCTGCGCTACGGCTGGAACTACGCCCTCCTCCTCGCCCAGGGCCCCACCCCGCAGGCCCTGGTGGACTCGCCGGTCCTCGCCGCGATGCGCGCCGGGAGCGTGGCCCGTATCGAGGAGATCACCCGCTGTCTGCCCGAGGTGCAGGACGCCCTGGTGTCGATCCTGTCCGACCGGCGGATGAGCGTGCCCGAGCTGTCGGGCACCGACGACGCGCAGGTCGCCGCCGCGCCGGGCTTCACGGTCATCGCCACCGCCAACCTCCGCGACCGCGGGGTGTCGGAGATGTCCGCCGCTCTCAAGCGCCGCTTCAACTTCGAGACCGTGCATCCGATCGCCGACGTCGAGGCCGAGACCGCCCTCGTCAAGCGGCAGGCGACGGCGGCCGTCGAGCGGGCGGGCGCGGCCTTCGGCGTCGACGACGCGGTCCTGGACGTCCTGCTCACCGTCTTTCGCGACCTGCGGGCCGGACGCTCGGCCGAGGGCTGGGACGTGGAGCGCCCGGGGACGGTGATGTCCACCGCCGAGGCGGTGCAGGTCGCCGTCTCCCTGGGGGTCGCGGCCGCCTACCTCCCCGGCGGCGACTCGCTGGACCTGGTTCCCGGCCATCTGCTGGGCGTGGTCCGCAAGGACGACCCGGCCGACCACGCGCGGCTGCTCGGCTACTGGGACGGCCCGGTGCGCCGGCGCGCCGAGGACGGTTCGGCCACCTGGCGCCGGCTGTGGGACCTGCGGGAGAACCTTCGGTGACCCTCGTTCAGGAACCGAGGGCGGCCCTCGCCGCCCTCGCCGACTCCGTGGTGCCGTATCTGCTGGGCGTACGGCACCACAGCCCGGCGCTCGCCGCCGCCGTACCCGCCCTGCTGGACGCCTCCGGCGCCGAGGTCGTGTGCGTGGAGCTGCCCACCGACTTCCAGCCGTGGCTGACCCATCTCGGCGCGCCGGGCACTCTCGCCCCGGTCGCCCTGGCCGGGGCCGGTGAGGGCGGCCGGCTCGGCTTCTACCCCTTCGCCGACTTCTCGCCCGAGCTCGCCGCGATCCGCTGGGCACGCGAGCGTGGCGCCGAGGTCGTCTGCTGCGACCTGCCGATGTCCGACCCGCGCTGGACCGCCGAAGCCGGGGACACACGCCTGTCGGCGGCCGAGGCGCCCACGGCGTTCGCGGCCGCGCTCACCGCGGCCGGCACAGGTCGCGACGGCGACGACATGTGGGACCGCAGTGTCGAGGTCCTCGCCCCGGGCTGCGCCCCCGAGGCCGTCCGCCGGGCCGCCCTCGGGGTCGGATGGGCGCTGCGCCGCGACGCCGAGTCGACGGGCGGGGTCCCCGCGGTGGATCTGGCACGCGAGGCGCACATGCGTGAGGCGATCGCCCGCGCCGCGGCCGGCGGACGCCGCGTCGCGGCGGTCGTCGGAGCCTTCCACGCACCGGCGTTGGCCGCAGGGGCGCAGGCGCCCGCCGCGGAACCGGTGTCCGCCGAGGAGCGGCCGGCGGTCGTCACCTCGCTCGTGCCGTACGCCTTCGACCTGCTGGACTCCCGTTCCGGCTATCCGGCCGGTATCCGCGACCCGCGCTGGCAGCAGGCCGTGTTCACGGCCGGCGGCGATCCCGAGCGGCTGCACGAGGCCGCCGCACGGGCGATCACCGACGTCTGCCGGGAGCTGCGCGCGGCCGGACATGTCGCCGGCACCGGCGAGGCCCGCGAGACGCTGCGCGTGGCGTGCGATCTGGCCCGGCTGCGCGGTCTGTGGGCTCCCGGCCGCGGCGAGGTGCTGGAGGCGCTGACGAGCGTGATGGGCCAGGGCGAGCCGCTCGGCCGCGGCCGGGCCCTGGCACGGGCGTTGGAGGTCGTCCTGGTCGGCACCGACCGCGGCCGTATCGCCCCGGGTACGCCCCGCTCCGGGCTCGGCCCGTCCGTCGAGGCGGAGCTCGCCGCGCTGCGGCTGCCGGGACCCGACGATCCCGCCGGGCGCGAACTGCGGCTCGACCCGCTGCGCTCGGCGCTCGACGGCCGCCGCGAGATCCTGCTCCAGCGGCTGGCCGTGTGCGGAGTGGGGTACGGCGAGCCGGTCCAGGTGACGGGTACGGGGGACGCGGCCGCGCTCACCACGCGGTGGCGCCTGTCGTGGACCCCGGCCGTGCCCGTCCGGCTGGATCTGGCCGGCGTCCGGGGCGTCACGGCGGCCCTGGCCGCCGAGGGCACCCTGCGGGAGACCTTCCGCAGGGAGTCCGCGGACGGCGGCCCCACCAGCGCCCTCGTCCTCGCGGCACTGAGCGGCGCCGCCCGCTGTGACCTGCCGGATCTGGTCGCCGAGCGGCTGGCCGACGCCGCCGAAGTACTCCCCGCCTGCGCCACTCTCCCCGAACTCCTCGGCGCCCTCGACCTGTTGGAGGCTCTGCGGCGCGGCCATCTGCCCGGCACCACACCCGAGAGCCGACAGTCGGCGGCCGAACTCGCCGCCGAACTCCTGGAGTCGGCGGTACGGTCCCTGCCGGGACTGGCGGGCAGCGACGACCCGCAGGACGCGGACGCTGTCGTGGCGCTGGCCTCCCGAGCGGGCGAACACCGCCTCGGGCTGCGGATGGACGGCGCGCTGGAGGACCTCGCGCGCACCGGTTCCCCGCTCGTCCAGGGCGCCGCGCTCGCCGCCCGGGTCATGCTCGACCTCGACGACGCCGACACCCTCGGCACCCGTGCCGCGGGCTGGATCGACACCGCGACCGGCCCCGACGAACGGCACGCGATGAGCCGTCGCCTCACCGGCCTGCTCAGCGGCGCCGCTCCCCTGCTCCAGTCGGCGCCGACCGCGCTGGACCCGCTGCTCGACCGCATCGACGCCCTCACCGACCAGGGGTTCCTCGCAAGGCTGCCCGCCCTGCGCGGCGGCTTCGACACGCTCAGCCCGGCCGGCCGCGGCCGACTCCTGGACACGGTGACCGAGCGCCTCGGCGACCGGCTCGATCTGTCGCTCGGGGCCTCGCCGCAGCTGCTCGCGCTGTGGACGGCGGCCGACGCGGCGGGCCGGGCGGCGGTCGACGCGCTCCGCCCGCCCCTGGGGACGGCCCTGGCTCCGGCTGACGAGCACACCGCGCCACCGAAGGCCGCGGACACCAATCAGAACCCCGCCGTGCCCGCGTCCCGGCCTGAGGTACGGAAGTCCGATGCCCTCCACCTCACGCCGACCGACCGCTGGCGCCTGCTGCTGGGCCGGGAGAGCGACAAGTTGCCGCAGGGCGCCCGCCGTTACGCGCACGCGCTCGACGAGCTGTACGGCGCCGGCCGGGGCGAGGGCTCCGCGGACCTCGGCCGGGAGGGCGGTTCCGGCGGTGGTCAGGAGGCTTCCTTCCCGACCGCCCGCGAGTGGGCCGAGGAGCTCGACGCGCTGTTCGGCGCCGACGTCCGCGAGGAAGTCCTGGCCCAGGCAGCCGACCAGGGCCGCAGCGATGTCCTGGCCGAGCTCGACCCGAAGGCGGTCCGCCCATCCGTCGACCTGCTGACGTCCGTACTGTCCCTGGCCGGAGGCATGCCGGAGCAGCAACTGGCCCGGCTGCGGCCGCTGGTGCGCCGTCTGGTCGACGAACTGGCCAAGGAGCTGGCCACCAGACTGCGTCCGGCGCTGACCGGGCTGGCCACACCACGTCCGACCCATCGGCCGGGAGGCCGGATCGACCTGCCGCGTACCTTGCGGGCCAATCTCGCCCACACCCGCAGGACGGACGACGGCCGCACCCTGGTCGTCCCGGAGCGGCCGGTGTTCAGCACCCGCTCGCGCAGGGAGGCGGACTGGCGGCTGATCCTGGTCGTCGACGTGTCCGGGTCGATGGAGGCGTCCGTCGTCTGGTCGGCGCTGACCGCGGCCGTGCTGGGCGGAGTCCCCACGCTGAGCACGCACTTCCTCGCCTTCTCCACGGAGGTGATCGACCTGACGGAGCGTGTCGACGACCCGCTGTCGCTGCTCCTGGAGGTGCGGGTCGGCGGCGGCACGCACATCGCGGCGGGTCTCGCCCAGGCCCGTTCCCTGGTGACCGTCCCCAGCCGGACCCTCGTGGTGGTGGTCAGCGACTTCGAGGAGGGATATCCGCTCGGCGGGCTCCTCGGCGAGGTACGGAACCTCGCGAGCTCCGGTGTCCATCTGATGGGGTGTGCCGCCCTGGACGACACCGGCACCCCGCGCTACTCGGTCCCCGTGGCGCGGCAGCTCGTCGCGGCCGGGATGCCGGTCGCCGCCCTCAGTCCCCTCGCCCTCGCCCGCTGGGTGGGCGACCGGCTCCGCGGAGAGACCCGATGAACACCGAACTGCCCCCCGTGGCACCCGAGGTGGTCGCCGCCGCCGTGGAGCACCTGACGTCGCGGCTGCGCAAGAAGCTGGACGCCGCGATCGAGACCTACGCGACGCTGCCCGTGAGCGCCGAGGGCACCGTGCGGCGCGTTCGGTGCGGTGAGGACGCCGAGGTCACCCTGACGCCCGGGCCGTCCGGTGCGGTCGTGGAGGACGGTCAGGCGCAGTGCAGCTGTCTGCTCGCGCCCCGGTGTCTGCATCGCGCGGCCGTGCTCGGCGCCGCTCCGGTCGCCGACGCGGACACGGCTGCCGAGACGCCGGCTCCCTCGCCCGAAGAGGCCGGCGTCGAGACGGCCGAGACGCCGGGCACGCGTGGGGCGGATGTGCCGCCGGCGGGGCCGGCCGATGCCCAGGTGTCAGCGGCGACGGGCCTGTGGGACGCCGCCGCCGCGGTGCTGGCCGCCGGGGTGCCCGGTGCGGGCGCCGTACCGCAGGCCGAGTTGCTGCGGGCCGCGCACACGGCCCGGCTCGCCGGGCTGCACCGGCCCGAGGCGGCCGCCCTGCGAGTGGTGCGCGCGCTGCGCGCGGCCCGCGCCCGCCACGACGGCCACCGGCTCGCCGACTTGGTTGCCGCCCTGCGCGAACTGCTCCTCACCAGCGGCCTGCTGGCCGCGTCCGACCCCGACCCGGCCCTGGTCGGCACCGCCCGGCGCGGCTACCGGCCGGGAGGCAGCCTGCGTGTCCACGGGGTGTGCCGGGAACCGGTCATCTCCGCCACCGGCTACGGCGGAGTCGTCACACATGTCCTGTCCGAGGAGGGGCGCTGGTTCTCCGTGGCCGACGTCAAGCCCGGTGGCCCGGCTCGGGCGCGGGGTGCCGCCACGGCCACCGTGGCGCTCGGCTCCGGCACCCTCGACCACGCGCAGCTCTCCCGGGGCGGACTGCTGATCTCCGGGGCGACGCTCTCGCCGGACGGCCGCCTCGGCGCCGGGAAGGGGGTGCGGGCCACCCCGGTCACGGGCCTGTCCTGGACCTCGGGTCCGCTCGCCCGGCTGTTCTCCCGCCCGCTGGCCCAGGCAGCGGCGGCACGGTTCACCGGCGCCGGGACGACCGATCCTGAACAGGCCGGACAGAGTGCCGACGAACTGATCGGCTGTGACGTGGTCGTCGTGGGAGCGGCCGAAGACCACTTGTTCGCCCGGGAGTTGCCGGCGGAGGGCGCGGACGGGGAGGGTCTGCTGATCCGGCTGGTGCCGTCCAACGGCCACCCCGACCTGGCCCATACGGCCAACTTCCGCAAGCTGGCCGCCCGGCCCGGGTTGCGGTTGCGCGTCGTAGGGCGTCTCGACCCGGCGCGCGCAGCGACGCTTCGGCCGCTGGCGGTCGGCCCGCTGCCGGACGGCACGGCGACCCTGCGGCTGCCCGCCGAGTGGATGGGGCACGCCGATCTGGGCTACGACCGTCTCGAAGGCGCGCACTTCCCGCCGGCCGACGAACTGCTGTCGGTGCAGACCCTGTCCGCGTTCCCACCGGATCCGGTGGTCGAAGCGCCCCTGTGGCGGCTGCGCCGGCTGGTCGAGGTCGCCGTGTCCGGGGGCCGGCGGGCCGCGGCCGAGCCCGCGCGGGACGGCGACCGGGCGTCAGGAACCGCGGCGCTCCGGCGCAGCGGCTTCCGGGCCGCCGCGGATCTGGCGGACGCGCTCGCCGCGGAGGCCGATCGCCGGGGCCGCGATGTGTTCGGCCGGACCCGGCAGGCCGATCCGGGCGGATACGCACGGGTGTGGCTCGCCGCGGCCGTCTACCTGTCCGGCACCGAGCGGGCTCTGGTCGAGGCGACGTGGCAGCCACCGGCTGCCGCATGACCACCGGGCCGCCCCGCCGGGCCACAGGGTGCACGTGACCCACGCCACACTGCGGAGGTGCATAGCGGGGCGGGGGCCAGTGCCTTGTTAAAGGTGACAGGGGCGGGAGCCGGCGTGATCGGCAGGGGCAGGGGGCGACGTTGACGGGGCAGCCGCGGGCCATCGAGTTCGACCGGTTCGTGGCTGCCCGGTGGTCGGCGCTGCTGCACCTGGCGCGGCTGCTCACCGGCGGAGACCGGCACCGGGCCGAGGACCTGCTCCAGGAAGCCCTGGTCAAGCTGTGGTTCGCGTGGCCGAAGGTGGCCGACCAGGCGCCCGAGGCCTATGTGCGCAAGGTCCTGGCGCGTGCCGCCGCTCGCTCGGCACGGCGTCGATGGTGGGGCGAGCACCCCGTCGACCAGCTGCCCGACCCGCCCGGGGCGGGAGACGAGACCGCCGCCGTGGACGAACGGACCCGGCTGGAGGCCATGTTGGCGTTGCTGCCGGCACGTCAGCGGGCCGCGGTGGTGCTGCGCTACTACCAGGACCTGCCTGAGCGGGATGTCGCGGAGGTACTGGGGTGTCCGGTGGGTACCGCCCGTTCCCTCACGGCGCGCGGGGTCGCCCGCCTGCGGCAGCTTCTGGCCGAGGCAGTCGAGCCGGTCGAGTGAAGGAGGACGAGTGGATCGCTTCGAGCAGGAGCTGACACGCATGATGCGTGACAGCCACAAGGACAGGCCCTACGAGGACCGGCATCGATCCCGGCTGCGAGCCGGTGTCCGCGCCCGGCAACGGGCCCGGGCCGCCTGGATGGCCACCGCGTCCGTGCTGACCATCGCCGGACTCGGCATCGGACTGCTGTTCCTGGCGAGCTCGTTCGCCCAGGGCGGCCCCACCACGAGGCAGCCACGCCCGGTCACCTCCGCCGAGTCGGTGCCGACGCCCTCGACGGTCCTCCCCGCCTCCACTGCCCAGGTGGGGGCAGGTTCGAGCGGTCCCGCTCGCTGAGGGCCGAGCCTGTGTGACCACGACCGGCCGCCCCCGCTCGTCCCGCTTTCCCCGAACAGAAGGCTCACCAGGTGTTCCACGAGAACGCGCCCACGTCTGTCGACGTGCCCCGAATCGATCAGGCCGGTCACCGGCCGGCCTCCTGGGAGCAGCGGCTGCGCGGCTTCGGATACGCCGGACGGCCGCAGCTGTCCGTGCGCGACCGCCTGGTCGTGCCGTTTCCCGAACCCGGGTCACGGCTGTGGCGCGGACTCGGGCTGTCTTCCGCCGCGGCGGGCCGCCTGGCCCGCTGGTCGGGATGGGGCGGGCCCCTGCTGGTGGCGCTCCTTGCCGGGCTGCCTCGCTTCTGGCGCCTGGGCAGCCCTCGGGCTGTCGTGTTCGACGAGACGTACTACGCCAAGGACGCCTGGTCCCTGCTCCGCCTCGGCTACGAGGGCACCTGGCCGGACCGTAAGATCGCCGACCCGCAGATCCTGGCCCATCCCCAGGTGATCTCGCTCTCCGACCCCGGTTCCTTCGTCGCGCACCCGCCGGCGGGCAAGTGGGTGATCGCCCTCGGCGAGTGGATGTTCGGTCTCACCCCGTTCGGCTGGCGCTTCATGACGGCGGTCCTCGGCACGCTGTCGGCGCTGATGCTGTGCCGCATCGGGCGGCGGCTGTTCCGTTCCACCGCGCTGGGCTGTCTGGCCGGGGCGCTGCTGGCGGTGGACGGTCTGCACTACGTCATGAGCCGCACCGCTCTGCTCGACCTGGTCGTCATGTTCTTCGTGCTGGCGGCGTTCGGCTGCCTGCTCATCGACCGGGACCAGGCCCGGGCCCGGCTCGCGGCGGCCCTGCCCGTTCAGGAGGACGGCCGTGTGCGCCCGGACGGGCCCACCGGTGAGCGTGCCGGAACGGGAGTGCGTCCCTGGCGGCTCGCGGCCGGGGTCTTCCTGGGACTGGCGGCCTCGACCAAATGGAACGGCCTGTACTACCTCGCCTTCTTCGTGATCCTGACCCTGCTGTGGGACGTCGGCGCCCGACGGGTGGCGGGGGCACGCCGCCCCTACCGCGCGGTGCTGTGCAAGGACCTCGGCTGGTCGGTGCTGTCCCTCGTTCCGGTCGCCGTCGTGACGTATCTGATGACATGGACCGGCTGGTTCCTGTCCGACAACGGCTACGGACGCCACTGGGCGGACGGCCGCGGCGGCACATGGTCGTGGATACCGGCCCCGCTGCGCAGTCTGTGGCACTACGAGTACGGGGTGTACCAGTTCAACGTGGGGCTGCACACGCCCCACAAGTACGAGTCGAACCCCTGGAGTTGGCTGGTCCTCGGCCGCCCGGTGCTCTTCCAGTACGAGTCGCCGAAACCCGGGACGGAAGGCTGCCACACGGCCACCGACTGCTCCCAGACCATCCTCGCCCTGGGAACACCCCTCCTGTGGTGGTCGGCGTGCTGCGCCCTGGCGTATCTGCTGTACCGGTGGGCGCTGCGGCGCGACTGGCGCTCCGGCGCCGTCCTGTGCGCCGTGGGTGCCGGTTATCTGCCCTGGTTCCTGTACCAGGACCGCACGATCTTCTCCTTCTACGCGGTCGTCTTCGCGCCGTACGTGTGCCTGGCCGTCGCGATGACGCTGGGAGCCCTGCTGGGTCCGCCGGGAGCGACCCGGGAGCGGCGCGTGACGGGGGCGGTGGCCGCAGGGGTGCTGGTCCTGCTCATCGCCTGGAACTTCATCTACTTCTTCCCCGCCTACACCGGGCAGACGATCCCGTACGCGGACTGGCACGCCAGGATGTGGCTCGACAGCTGGATCTGAGCTGTGTGATGTGGGTCACTCTCCGGGTGTCAGGCGTCGGGCGTGCTCGATCATGATCCGAATGGACGCCCACTTTCTTGGCATCACCGAGCTGGTCGAGACACCGTCCGTGGCGGTCGTGGTCGACGTCATGCGGGCCTTCACGGTGGCCGCCTGGGCCTTCGGCCGAGGGGCGGAGAAGATCGTTCTGGCCGAGTCGCTGGACGAGGCCCTGGCCCTCAAGGCTCGCCACCCGGACTGGGTGGCGCTCAAGGACGGCCCGCCCGCGGCCGGATTCGACACCGTCAACTCGCCGGGCATGCTGCGGTCCATGGACCTCAATGGGCGGACCGTCGTGCAGAAGACCACGGCGGGGACGGTCGGCGCCCTCGCGGTCAAGGACGCGTCGCTGGTGCTGTGCGCCAGTTTCGTGGTGGCGGAGTCAACGGCTCGACTCCTGCGGACACGAAAGAGTGACAGCGTCACGTTCGTGGTCACCGGCGAGGGTGGCCAGGCCGACGAGGATCTGGCGTGCGCCCAGTACATCGCGCGGAGGGCCACCGAGGCCGGGACGGATGCCGCCGACTTCCTCCGCCGCGCCGCCGCGTCACGCGCGGCGGCCGAGCTCACGGAGGGTGTGCGCAAGGGTGTCCATCCTGATGACGTCGCGCTCTGCCTGGAGCTCGACCGCTTCCCCTTCGCCATGGTCGCGGCCCCGGAGGACTCCCTGATGGTCCTTCGCCCGCACACCGTGCCTTCGCCGGGCGACGGCACCTCGATCTGATCGCCGATGCGGTCCGGCTAGGGCATTCCCCGAGCCCCCTGGCCCGTTCGCTCCTATCGTGGAACGGCACAGTGACGCTCGGCGCCGAGGCAGGCAGGCAGCAAATGGCGGAGGAACCGCAGATCGACTATGCGGCGGTGTTCAGGGCTCTGCCCGGCATGGTGGCGCTGCTCACCCCCGACCTGGTGTACGCGGACGCCAACGAGGACTTCCTGCGGCTGGCCGGACGCACCCGTGAGCAGCTGCTGGGCCGCTACATCTTCGACGTCTTCCCCGAGAACCCGAACGACGCGGCCGCGGCCGGTATGCGCGAGACCCGGGAGTCGATGCTGCGCACCGCCGCCACCGGCGAGCGCGACACCATGGCCCTGCTCCGCTACGACATCGAGGACCCGGCGCACCCCGGTCGCTGGGAGGAGCACTACTGGAGCCCGGTCAACGCCCCCGTCCACGGCCCCGACGGACAGGTCGCGCTGATCGTGCACCGGGTGGAGGAGGTCACCGAGCTCATCCGCGCCTTCGGCGGGCCGGGCGGCGACCGGCGCTCCCGGGTGCTGGAGGCCGAGCTGTACACCCGGGCGCGGGAACTCCAGCAGGTCAACGAACGTCTGCGCCAGGCGCACGACCGCGAGCGCGAGGTCGCCCTGGCCCTCCAGGCGGCGATGCTGCCCGACCCCAGACCCCTCGAACACCACAAGGCGGCCGTCCGCTACCAGCCCGCCATCGGCGCCCTGAACGTGTGCGGCGACTGGTACGACCTGGTCGAGCTGCCCGGCGAGAGCCTCGCGGTGGCGGTGGGCGACGTCGTCGGCCACGGTCTGGCGGCCGCCTGTGCCATGGGACAACTGCGCAGCGCCCTGAGCGCGGCCACCCGCGTCGCCGACGGCCCGGCACAGGCGCTGGAGGCCCTCGACATGTACGCCCGCTCCGTCGACGGCGCCGAGTCGACCACCGCGGCGACGACCTTCATCGACTGGGACGACCACACCATCACCTACAGCTGCGCCGGCCACCCGCCGCCCGCGCTGCTCCACCCCGATGGCACCGTGACCTTCCTCGACCAGGCCACCGACCCGCCCCTCGCCGCCCGCCCCCGCTTCGCCCCGCGCCCCCAGGCCCAGACCCCCTTCACCGAGGGCGCCACCCTGGTCCTCTACACCGACGGTCTCGTCGAACGCCGCACCGACGACATCGACACCGGGCTCGCCCGCCTCGCCGACTCCCTCGCCCACCACCAGCACGCCGCCCCCGAGGCCCTGGCCGACGCCCTCCTGACCGATCTGCTCCCCCACACCGGCAACACGGACGACACCGCGCTCATCGTCCTACGGCTGTGACGCGGCCCGGAGCCGAGAGGCGAACCGCCCCGTGGCCCGGTCTCAGCACTCGATGACGTTGACGGCGAGACCACCGCGGGCGGTCTCCTTGTACTTGATCTTCATGTCGGCGCCGGTCTCCTTCATGGTCTTGATGACCTTGTCGAGGGAGACGTGGTGGCGGCCGTCACCGCGCAGGGCCATCCGCGCGGCGGTCACGGCCTTGACCGCGGCCATGCCGTTGCGTTCGATGCAGGGGATCTGGACGAGGCCGCCGACGGGGTCGCAGGTCAGGCCGAGATTGTGCTCCATGCCGATCTCGGCGGCGTTCTCGACCTGTTCCGGGGAGCCGCCCAGCACCTCGGCGAGACCGCCGGCGGCCATCGAGCAGGCGGAGCCGACCTCGCCCTGGCAGCCGACCTCGGCGCCGGAGATGGAGGCGTTCTCCTTGAAGAGCATGCCGATCGCCCCGGCGGCGAGCATGAAGCGGACGATGCCGTCCTCGTCTGAGCCCGGCACGAAGTTGAGGTAGTAGTGCAGAACGGCGGGGATGATGCCCGCCGCCCCGTTCGTCGGCGCGGTGACGACCCGTCCGCCCGCCGCGTTCTCCTCGTTCACCGCCATCGCGTAGAGCGTCACCCACTCCATCGCGCGCGCCAACGGGTCGCCCTCGCTGCGCAGTTGACGCGCAGCCGCGGCGGCCCGGCGACGCACCTTCAGGCCGCCGGGGAGGATGCCTTCGCTGGACAGCCCGCGCGAGACGCACGCCTGCATCACCCGCCAGATCTCCAGCAGACCCGCGCGGATCTCCTCCTCGGTGCGCCAGGCCTTCTCGTTCTCCAGCATCAGCGCGGAGATCGACAGCCCCGTCTCCTTGGTCAGCCGCAGCAGTTCGTCACCCGTGCGGAACGGGTGGGCCTGCGCGGTGTCGTCGGCCTTGATCCGGTCCGCCCCGACCGCGTCCTCGTCGACCACGAAGCCGCCGCCCACCGAGTAGTACGTCTTCTCCAGCAGCGGGACTCCGGCGGCGTCGTACGCGAACAGGGTCATGCCGTTGGCGTGGTACGGCAGCGAGCGACGACGGTGCAGGACCAGCTGGGTCGAGGCGTCGAAGTCGATCTCGTGGGCCGGGCCGATCTCGGCTCCGAGCAGACGGATGCGCCCACCGCCGCGGATCCGCTCGACGTCGAGTTCGGCCTGGACGGCGTCGACCGTGTGCGGTTGGTTGCCCTCCAGACCCAGCAGCACCGCTTTGGGGGTGCCGTGACCGTGACCGGTGGCACCGAGAGAGCCGAACAGCTCCGCCCGTACCGCGACGGTCGGGGCGAGCAGACCGTCCGTCTTCAGCCGGGCGGCGAACATCGCGGCGGCGCGCATCGGCCCGACGGTGTGCGAGCTGGACGGGCCGATGCCTATGGAGAACAGGTCGAAGACGCTGATTGCCACGCTGTACTCCATGGTTCGAAGGGGGCGCCGCTGCGGGAGGTTGCCGGTTACAGGCCGGGGTAGAGCGGGTGCTTGTCGGCCAGTGCCTTGACCCGGGCCTTCAGGTCCTCGACGTCGTACGACGGCTTCAGCGCGGAGGCGATGACGTCGGCGACCTCGGTGAAGTCCTCGGCGGTGAAGCCGCGGGTGGCCAGGGCCGGGGTGCCGATCCGCAGGCCCGAGGTCACCATCGGGGGGCGCGGGTCGTTGGGGACGGCGTTGCGGTTGACCGTGATGCCGACCTCGTGGAGACGGTCCTCGGCCTGCTGCCCGTC